>NZ_JBEPTH010000005.1:0-559844 GCF_040549385.1 Bradyrhizobium sp. LB11.1
TCCAACCCGCTGCCAATCCGCATGGCGGCCTAACCCCGGCAGACGCTCCACTTATCCGCGCGGAGATTCTGTTCAGACAACCGGGACCAGCTCTCTGGTCTTGGTCCTCAGCAATCGGCGATCCTATCTCCGAAAGCCAAGCCACCGACCGGTCGACATTTTGCCCAATGCCCGGCGGGAGGTCTCAAGCGGCCTCAGATGTGCGCGCACTGAGGCCGTTTTGCTTGTTCAATGACCATCTGCGACACTGCGCAGCACTCAAGAAAGTGCACGATCTCACTTGATCGGCGGAATGGTTCGCCCAGGCGGCGACGTCCTGAGCCTACGCGCTTATGTTCAACTGCCGCAGCACGTCAGCGATGAGTTGCTTCACGTCCTGATGGCCACCGTTGTTGAAGGTGATGCGCGTGCCTTGCCCGTCGGGCAGTGGTGTGGCGGTCACGATCCTATCCGTGTTGATGACGATGGGCTGATCGTCCGGTTGCGTGAACTGCACGAATGCCATGAACATCGCCACTGTTGCAGCCGGCTCACCCGGCCCGTTTCACGCGCATGTACCATTCGACGAGCCGCCGGACCTGCCGTTCGGTATAGCCGTGCTGCACCATCCGAGCGACGAAATCGTTGTGTTTCTTTTCGGTCTCGCCGTCCTTCTTCGTGCCGAACGAAATCACCGGCAACAGGTCCTCGACCTGCGAGAATATCCGCTTTTCCATCACTTCGCGGATTTTTTCGTATGAGGTCCAGGACGGATTCTTGCCCCCGTTACGAACGCGCGACCGCAGCGAGAACTTCACCACCTCGTTGCGGAAATCCTTGGGATTGGTTATGCCCGCGGGCTTCTCGATTTTGGTCAGTTCCTGGTTGAGCAACTCGCGGTTGAGCATCTGACCGGTGTCGGGGTCCTTGAAGTCCTGGTCCTCGATCCAGGCATCTGCATAGTCGACGTAACGGTCGAACAGGTTCTGGCCGTAATCGGAATAGGATTCAAGATACGCCTTCTGGATCTCATTGCCGATGAACTCCGCATAGCGCGGCACGAGCTCGGCCTTGATGAATTCGAGATAACGCTTCTCGACCTCCTCAGACAACTGCTCGCGCCGAATCGCGTGCTCGAGCACATACATCAGATGGACGGGATCGGCACCAATCTCGGTGGTGTCGTGGTTGAAGGTTGCCGCCAGCACCTTGAAGGCAAAGCGGGTCGAGGCGCCGTCCATGCCTTCGTCGACGCCGGCCGCATCCTTGTATTCCTGGACGCTTCGCGCCTTGGGGTCGCTCTCTTTAAGACTTTCGCCGTCATAGATCCGCATCTTGGCAAACAGCGTCGAGTTCTCGTGCTTGCGCAGGCGCGACATTACCGAGAAGCGGGCGAGCGTCTCCAGCGTCGCCGGCGCGCAGGGCGCGGCCGCAAGCTCGGAGCCGGAGATCAGCTTCTCGTAGATCTTCTGCTCCTCGGTGACGCGCAGGCAGTACGGGACCTTGATGACGCAGACGCGGTCGATGAACGCCTCGTTTTTCTTGTTGGCCTTGAAGCCCTGCCATTCCGCCTCATTCGAGTGCGCCAGGATGATGCCGCCGAAGGGAATCGCGCCGATATTTTCGGTGCCGACGTAATTGCCTTCCTGCGTCGCCGTTAACAGCGGATGCAGCATCTTGATCGGCGCCTTGAACATCTCGACGAATTCGAGAATGCCCTGATTGGCGCGATTGAGCCCGCCCGAGTAGCTGTAGGCGTCTGGGTCGTTCTGGGCGTAGGTCTCAAGCTTGCGGATATCGACCTTGCCGACTAGCGAAGAGATATCCTGGTTGTTCTCGTCGCCCGGCTCCGTCTTGGCTATCGCGATCTGCCGCAGCCGTGAGGGCTGAATCCTTGCCACGCGGAACTGCGTGATGTCACCGCCGAAAGCTTCGAGCCGCTTGTAGCACCACGGGCTCATCAACCCGTTGAGGCGGCGGCGAGGAATGCCATACTTCTCCTCGATCATCGGTCCGAGGTTTTCGGGATCGAACAGGCCGAGCGGGGACTCGAACACCGGACTGAGCTCGTCGCCGGCTTTAAGCACATAGATCGGGTGAACTTCCATCAGCGACTTCAACCGCTCGGCGAGCGATGACTTGCCGCCGCCAGCGGGACCCAGCAGATAGAGGATCTGCTTGCGCTCCTCGAGCCCCTGCGCGGCATGGCGGAAGAAGCCAACGATGCGCTCGATCGTGTCTTCCATGCCATGGAAGCCGGCGACGGCCGGATAACTGCGTATTGTCCGATTGGAAAAGATGCGGCCAAGGCGACGGTCCTTGGCCGTGTCGATCATCTGAGGTTCACCGATCGCAGCTAGTAATCGCTCGGCCGCATTAGCGTATCGCATCGGATCTGTTCGACACGTTTCCAGATATTCCGCCATCGACAGGTCGGTCTGACTTCGAGCCTCGAAGGACCGAGCGAACGCGTTGAACAGCGAATCGCTATACATGATCCCCTCCAAGGTATGATCCGCCGCACTGGTGAACCGAGTCGGGTTACCGCTCGGTACCGGCCTTAGTCAGTTCATCTGAT
The DNA here is from genome assembly GCF_040549385.1 of Bradyrhizobium sp. LB11.1. Classification (NCBI taxonomy): domain Bacteria; kingdom Pseudomonadati; phylum Pseudomonadota; class Alphaproteobacteria; order Hyphomicrobiales; family Nitrobacteraceae; genus Bradyrhizobium; species Bradyrhizobium sp. LB11.1. Next base: position 2,558 of record NZ_JBEPTH010000005.1, read on the forward strand.
CGTGCAGTCGGGTCCTCCCATTCCAACATGTTTCTAAATTGGCTATTCGCGAACAGGATATCAAGGCGGCCGGTCGCAACATGGGAAGACTGCGTTGGTCCAGCTTCACTTCGCACCACCCTGCTCCAATCCTGTGGGAACGTTGGCATCTGTGCCCTCGTGCGATGCGGTTGCCGGATCAATTCCGCAGGGAGGGCCGGGGGTATTCGGTTTCGTGTCGGCCCTGGAATCTCGGTATCGTTGGAAGTGGTTTAACGCAACAAAGGGCTATGGCTTCATCCAACCCGAAGGCGGTGGGCCTGACGTGTTCGTCTACGTCAGCGCGGTAGAGAGAGCAGGGCACAGGAGCTTGGCTGAAGGGGCCGAAAATCTACGCTTAAGCTGAGCCCATAGGGCTTTCGGTGTGAGGCCCGGCTCTCCGGGCCTCGCCTTAGTCGGCGTAGGCTCCGGCCTTCATCACGCGCACGAATGTGCCCGACTCACGCACAAGCCAGCCCGCATCCTGCTGCGTAGGTCATCCCAACCTCGAGCTCGCTGCCCTTGCCACCGTGTTGAACCAGGAACGACACATTGATCAGCTCGATGTGAATGCGGCCGTCCTGCACCGGCTCGATCCTGGCGGCGATCTCGATCAGCTTGCGCACGGCGCTTCCGGATTGGCGAAGGGGCAGTTGGGGAAGCTTCGTGGCGCTTCGACTTAAGGCACACAGCGCGGCTTCAGTATGCGGCTTTATTCGGTCAATAGATCATCAGGGCGAGGTTTTCGGCACGCCAGCGTCGCTTAAGGACGCGGAATGAGCAACGGCTGTACGTTTGCACCGCCTGCCATTAGGGGATTCGACGGCTCGAAATGCTCGCGCAGTTCTCGCCTGTAGACGAACTCGCGCGCAACGGCAAAGGCGTCCTTCAGGCTCTTAGCTTGCCGGAGTGCGATGTTGAAAAAGGCATCGCCGAAATAGGTCCACTTGGCCTTGTCTCGGCAGCCGAACGATGGATGGTCGGCGTCGGCCGCAGTAATGACCAGCAGATCGGGGTTCGCGAGACGGGAGACAAAGACGCCGGAATAGCAGGCCGAGATGACCACCACCTTGTGTCGCACGCCCGTCCTTGCCAGCATGTCGGCGAGACGAGATGGCGTGAGCGTTTGCGTGAGCCGTCCCGCCTTGATGGCAAGGCCGGCGCGGGAGCCGTGCGAGGTGAGAATCAAAAACAGAACGTCGTTCTCCGCGTCCAACCCATGGGCTGCAACTTGCAACGACCTGGCGAGGGCTTCGATCGTTGCACCTCCGCCTTTCTTGGAATTGTACCGCACGTCGATCGGGCCAGTCCCGAAACGGTCCACTACGACCTGGGCTGCGCCGATCGCCTCGCTTCTAAACACGTCCTGATCGCCGAAAAGGCCGAAGGACACCACGCCCACCCCGCGAGCGTCCTCAACGGCGCGCACCGACGAAACCAACGGCGCGACGGTCAAAACAAAAGCAACGAGCAGCGCGCTGAGCCGCCTGATCCAAGACTTGGAGGTCATGGCGAACCTCGTTTGTGATTGCCGTTACAGCATAGCGGCGCAAAACAGAAATAGCGGAACCACGGTGACGTTCCATTACTCGGGACGGCATCTCTCTTGAGGCCCCAAGCAGGAACGGAAATAGGATCGGCCGAATAAGTATCACACATCAGGCCTAGCGACCGGAGCCGGGCGCTGTGGCGATCCACGTCCAGCATGGCGAGCAGCAAAGCAAGCACCACCGCAATGCGGATAAGCAATGGCGAGGCGTCTTGCGAGCCGGCATCTTTTGAAAGCGTCAAGGCGCGAAGCGCGCGCAGGCGCAAGAACATCCGCAGATGCGCCTTTGACCGCACGTGCATTCCGTCTTTTGACGCAAGCAACTCAGGCTAGTTTTCTCGCCTTTCAGCATTCAAGGCGAGAATGCCTATCGCCTGCCAGGTCCAGTCGGGCGAGGAGGGAGGTTTTGCGGTGCATCATCGCAGGACCGAACGCTCGGAGTTCGAACTGGGTCGGACCTGTAGCGAGTGCTACCCTGCAAGACAACATCTCTCACCGAGGGAAACGACGCCGCCCAGTTCGCCAAGAGTACGAGCTGTTCTGGTAACGTGAACGGGAGAAAACGCGTTCGCACTTTGCTGGACGCAATTTGCATGTCAGCATCGGATCCGAGATGCGGAGGTCCGGCATGCGACGGTGTATCTCGATCGGAGCCATGTTGACAGCGGGCTTGCTCGCAAGCAGCCATGTGGTGGGTTTGGCCGCTCCTGGTCAGCGACCGGAAAGGACGCAAACGTCGCCCACGGTCGATGTCGAGCTTGTCATTGCCGTTGATGTCTCCTACTCCATGGACCTCGACGAACTCGCGGTCCAGCGCGAGGGTTACGCCCAGGCCATCATCTCGAAGGAATTTCTGCAGGCCCTGAGAGCTGGTCCCAATGCCAGGATTTCGGTGACTTATTTTGAATGGTCCGCATCCAGCGATCAGAGGATCATCATTCCATGGCGCGTGATCGACGGTCCTGAGACGGCGGACGCGGTCGCTAACGAAATCATGAAGGCGCCAGTACGTCGGGGATCGCGTACATCAATCTCAGGCGCCATCCTGTTCGCGATGCCGCTGTTCGATGAGGACCCATATCGGGGATTCCGGCGGGTGATCGACATTTCCGGGGACGGCCCGAATAACAACGGCCCAACGGTCACTCCAGTCCGCGACGAAGCGCTTGCGAAGGGCATTATCATCAATGGTCTGCCGATTATGGTGAAGGAGCCATCCTATTCGACGATGGATATCGAAAACCTCGATTGGTACTACGAGGATTGCGTCATCGGCGGGCCGGGCTCCTTCGTCGTGACGATCAAGGATCGCGAAAACTTCAAGGAGGCAATCCGCACTAAGCTTCTGCTGGAAGTCGCCGGAAGGCCCCCCGAACATCGGGTTGTTCCGGTCGCCGAAAAGGAGCCTCGTGTTAGTTGCCTGATCGGCGAGAAGACCTGGCAGGATCGTTGGGGACGCTAGAGGAAGCAGCACAGCGCAAAAGCGCCGGAACATTTTTGCGGCGGTCGGACTTGGTCTGCCAGGAACCGGCGACTTGTTTTGAGCGGGGAACGAGATCCCCAACGATCGCTGATTGATGATTCCTGCTGACTATCAGGCAGCGGGAGCGTAAACGTCTCCGCTGCAAATGGCAAAGTCGATCCCGGCGTGTACTTGGTCCGGGGGCGGTGCTTTGCGCGCATGGTCGCAATAGGGGAGGAAGGTAACGATGACTTCGGATCCCGCTGCATCTATTGGAACAGCGAAGTCCCAATTGCGCGGTCGGATTATCGGCACCTACCAGCGGGCGCAACGAATCATCATGGCTGCAGCTTCTTCTCCCTCCGCCAATACGCATGCGGCGACGATTGCCTATGACAAGGCCCGCGAACATCTACGCGCCGATATTCTGCTGGCCAGCAGGTTGTTTGCCGACACGGACGCGCTCGTGGCCTGGCTAGTCGACGAGCGTGGTGCAGAGCTTCTATCCGAAGAAGAGCGCGTGAGCTTGGGCCTGATTGTCAGAACCATGCAGGAAGCGAATGAAGGAACGCAAAAGGCATCCTGATACTGATATCCAGAGTCACTGGCGAGGGAGTCCCGCAAATGCCTGACGTTGTTAAGAAGCAGCGCGACGCACGCCGAAAGATAATTCGGCAATGGATGAAGCTTCCGGCGGACAAACGACGGTCTATGGCGGAAATATCTGTGTTTGCGAAAGCCGCGGCGCAGGAGAACAAGAATGCTTTGGTCAACAGTCGTCGCGATCCCTATGAGAAGATCATGGGGTGGTTATTGCCGCGTGCTGCTCGCCGTTGAGGCCTTCATCGTTTCATTGAGGAGAAATATCAAGCTTCGTGGCCGGGGCCGCGCGATCGAGACTGTGCGGCGGCCCTCGGGAGCGGCCAGGCGGCCGGTTATTGCAATAGCCTGTTCATGTGTGCGCGGATACACCGCTGATTTCGTTCTCCGCAATGCCGATGCGATCCGCGGCAAACCGCCGCAGCGAACATCAGGTCGGGCAAGCTTTGCGATCATGCGCCCGTGAAAGGTGCCAATGCGAGCAGAAGACCTTGAGGCCCTGCGTGAAGATATGCTCGCGGTCATCGCCGCCTGCGCTTTTGCGTTGCGCGGCACCATCGGCAAGAGTGCGCTTGACGACCGCGTCATGAGGGCTATGGGCAAGGTGCCGCGGCATGAGTTTGTGCCAATCGAACTTCAGCCCTACGCGTATGCCAATATTCCACTTCCAATCGGCTTCGAAAAGACGATCTCGCAGCCGTTTATCGTCGCCTTGATGACCGATCTGCTCGACATTAAGCCCCAAGACAGCGTTCTCGAAATCGGTACAGGTCTTGGCTATCAGGCCGCCATCCTCGCGCATCTCGCCCGGAAAGTGTACTCGATTGAAATCATCGAAGAGCTCGGCCAAGAGGCGAAACAACGGCTCCGACAGCAGCGCTGCAGCAATGTCGAACTTAGGATTGCCGATGGCTATCACGGTTGGTCGGAGCACGCTCCCTTCGACAAGGTGATCGTGACAGCCGCGCCGGATCTCATTCCTCCTCCGCTGATCCATCAATTGAAAACGGGTGGAAAAATGGTGATCCCGGCCGGTCTGCCCGATGCGCAGAAGCTCATTCTGGCCGAGAAGCGCGCCAACGGCAGAATGACGACGAAAGAGATTCTGTCCGTCCGGTTCTCTCAACTCGAAGGGACTGGATCCGGCTTGTAATGAGGCCTGTGATGCATCCGTAACGCACAATGATCGAGAGCATCGGCCGCGGTCGCCCTCGCGACCCGCGAGATGTCGCGTGACGTGCACTCCGACCACGGCCTTTGATCTTGAAAGGCACGAGAAGCCTCAGGTCCGCGGTCAAAAGCGCCGACTAGCTTAACTGCGCCGCGGATTACTTCCGGTTTGCCTCCGGGATCTGATTAGCTTGCGTCAGGTAACGACCTCAGAGAGGCCTAGTCCGCATCAGGCGAATAGTGCCTGTGTTGCCAATCGGCTCGCTTTCGTGGCTCAGCCAAGAAGCCGGCTTCGCCGGAACGAGTAACCGGTCGGAGCGAATCTTCTGGCCACCGCGAGCGCGCCACTTTCGCAGCTTTCCAGCGCGATCTTCTGGGAGAGCATGACGTCTCCGATCGGAAGCTCGCCCAGCGGCAGGAAACACAACCCGACCTTCGGGCGGCCCTTTTCGTCCAGCTCGCAGACGTTCGTCATGGCGCCCGGATAGATCCTGTACTGCCTGCCTGTGTCGCCACCGACGACCTCGAAGTACCCCTTTTCCGCGAACTGCGCCTGTTGCAGCGGCGACAGCCAGTGGCGCAAGAGCCCCAGCGACCGGCCTTCCGGAGTTCTCTCGGCGCCGTGTCTGACGAAAAGGGCCCTTGTCGCTCTCATGCGCGAGCGTTCGCCCGGGCGAGATGGCGTAAGGCGCCACATGGCGCAGCCTATCAGCCGCCGACTAGCCTGGGAAAGAACACGGTCTCTTCCGCGTTCGAGTCAAATGACCGGATCTGCGAGACCTGACCTGGACCGGTGCGGACCGCAGCGGTGAAGCCGGCGTTCGTCAGTTCGTAGAACCGCTGCTCCGCCTTCTCCAGTTCTCGTGCGTCGTCCGGGTCGAAAGGGTGACGGCTGTCGCCGGTGCGGTCCATCACGATCTGGATTGCCATGATCGCCCTCCTCGGATTGCTGATAGCCAAGGACCTCGATTCCAGTATCCAACCGACGGCGCGGAGTTGCAAGAGATTCCGTCGCGAAGAAGATGGCGGCCAAGGCGCAGCGCCTGTCCGGATGCGATAGGGCGCGACGCCCATTGTCCGGTCGGGCGGATGACGCCCTACCGGATCTCGCCTTTCACCCAGTCGTGAATTGGGTCCGCTGCCTGCACGGGTCTACATCAAGGGCTGGGTTGATCGAAACGGTCTCTCGCGCCACGAGCGCCATAGGACCTGAGCCGATAGTGCCAGTGCCCGACGGGACCAGCGCCGACAGTGCCAGCGTCCTAGCGGCCAGAGAAAGCGAGCATCAACCTCCGCGCCCCACGCGGCGCAAGCGCTTGCGCCGCGAGTTGGGCGCGGTTGGCTAGTTATAGGCCGTTTCGTCTGATGATCTGTAAGTCTTCGCGAGCCTCTTGCGCGGTGGTACGACTTGAATGTCATCGCCACGCGCTCGCCTGCTGTGGGTTTCACTTGTCATGAGCGAAAGTATCTCATCGGTATTGATCGATGCGCATTGCGCAAGAAGGCAAGGTCTCAACGCCATCGCGCAGCGACAACGCGCTCGGCTTGGCGAGGCCGTCGCCTTCGCTCGCGCCAACTCGCCGTATTATCGCGAACTCTATCAGGGGCTACCGGAGCGGATTGAGAGTTCGTCGGTGCTGCCGGTGGCTAACAAGCAAGAGCTAATGCGTCATTTTGACGACTGGGTCACCGACCGCGAGGTTGGTTTCGCGGCAGTGCGAGGGTTCGTCGATAACCCTGAGCTGATCGGGCAACGCCTCCTTGGCAAGTATTCCGTGGCAACCTCTTCGGGCAGCACCGGGATACCTGGAATATTTCTATTGGACACACACAATTGGACGGTCACATTCGCGTTTTCGGTGCGCATGATAATGGGCTGGCTTAGCGCCAGCGACATATTTCGCCTTCTCGTCCGCGGCGGCCGCACGGCGTCGGTGCTGGCGATGGGCGGTCATTACATCGGCGCAACCAGCATTGCTGCAATCCGTACAAAACGATCGGCTCGACGGCTGCGGGCGCTTCCGGCGCAGGCGCCGTTGTGCAATCTGGTCGCCGAACTCAATCGGTACCGCCCGGCTCTGCTCATCGGATACGCCAGCATCATGGCATTATTGGCCGCCGAGCAGGATGCTGGTCGCCTGCATATTCAGCCGGGGCTGGTTCTTCCGACTTCGGAAGGGCTTTCGCAGGACGGATACGACCGGATCGCAAGGGCATTCGACGCCAACGTCCGGACCGTTTACGCCGCGACGGAATGCCTGTTCATGGCCATCGGCTGTGAACACGGTTGGTATCATGTCAACAGCGATTGGGTGATTCTCGAACCCGTCGATGCGAACTATCAGCCGGTTCCGCCCGGCGAGGAGTCGCATACGGTCCTCGTGAGCAACCTCGCCAACCGCGTGCAGCCTATCCTCCGCTACGATCTAGGCGACCGCATCCTGCAACGACCTGATCCTTGTCCTTGCGGCAACCCGCTTCCGGCGATCCGCGTGCGGGGCCGAGCTGCCGACATTCTCACCTTTCCAACCGAGCGCGGAGAGAAAGTCGCAGTGCCACCGCTCGCGCTTGAGATCGACAATGCCCCCGGCGTGGAGCTGTTTCAGATAGTGCAGACTGCGCCAACACAATTGCACGTTCGCCTACATCCTGCAGCCGACGCTGACCCAAACCGGGTTTGGCAGGCGGTGCATTCCGAATTGACCAAGGTGTTGAATGAGTATGGGCTTGGTCACGTGTCTGTTGAGTTGGCCGCCGAACCGCCAGTTCCATCTTCCGCCGGAAAATACCGCACCGTAATCCCACTGGTTCTGAGCGCTTGAAGAGCTTAGGCGGATCGCGCTGCTGCCAAACGGCTACACCCGCATGTTTCCATTGACCCCCGATGCGGTGAACGCGCGCAGGACATAATCTCATCAGATCACCCAGCTAAAGGTGAACGACTGGCGATACCCCGCGCGCGCCTTGTCTGGGGCCTACTAGCGGCGTTAACGCCGGTCTCTTGAAAGACACTCCTTGTCGGCGCAGGCGAATGTAGTGCGCGCGCAGCGTCATGCGTTCGATAGAGCAACCGTTCGCTATTGATGATTTCACAGACAGTTCAGCGGCTCGCCGTTATCTACTGGTTCTTTGCTGGCGCGCCCGGAAGCACGGCTGCCACACCCTCCGGATTGATGTTGAAGGCCAGGAATACCAACGGCTCGTTGCCTGGGTTTCCCCATTGGTGCACGAGGGCGTACGGTTCATAGACCAGGGAGCCCGATCCCCTTGCTTCCGTCTTGCCGTCGACCGTGTTGGCGCCAGTACCGGAGATGATGAAGTATAGCGCCGCGCCTGACCGATGGTGTGGCGGGTTGGAGGGCATCCGCGCCGGGAACGTGACCCGCGTGAGATTGAGATCATAACCGCCTGGCTTCAGGTCGGGGATCGGGTTCGCCGTGCGATATGATTCTCTCACAGCAGCAGGAGCCGTCTCGGCTGGCCGACCCAGCTCCGCAGCTGGAGTAAGGAAGAAGTGAAGGAAAGTCGATGGGCCTCCGCTGCCTGCCGTCAGCGTGGCAGTCTTTCCACCGGCGATGAACAGTCCATCTCCGGCGGCGAGCATTTTGGCCTCGCCGTCGAGCGCGACCTCGGTCGATCCTGACATCTGGTAGAGGATGCCGTTGGCCGCCGAGACGCCGCTCTTCTCGCCCGGCTGAAGTGTGACGCTCACCGATTTGAAATAGAGCGGCACGTCGGTGACGGTCGGCAGTTTGGCCGCAGCGATCACTGTTCGTGCAATTGCGGGTGGAGCGGGGTCAGTTTGCGCCGTCCCCGAGAAGGGAAGCGCCATGGCGCCGAGCAACGCTAGTCCGGCGGTCCTGAACTGCATGATTGCCTCCCAGGTTCGGCGGATAATCGGAGCACCATACGCTCTCCCAACGATTGTTGGAATGGCAGGCCGCTTCGACCTGCTATTGGGCGCAAACCGGAAGCAAAGGCCGAACGAAACTGAGCTCGTAGCCGTCGGGTAGGTGGACGACGCGCTCACCCCATTCGGGGATTGCGCTGCACAGTAGCCAGCTGGTGTCCCGCTGCCCGAACCGCTCGAACCGAAAGCGCAAACGCTCTAAACTCTCCATCGTCCTGGTCAAACATCAAATTCCCGCCGCCCACACAACCAACCGATTGGAGTGGCACCCACGGAAGGAGCAGAGCATGAAGGGCGATAAAAATATTATTGAATACCTCAATAAGGCGCTGCGACACGAGCTCACCGCGGTGAACCAGTACTGGCTGCATTACCGCCTGCTCGACAATTGGGGCTACAAGGTGCTGGCCAAGACGTGGCGCAAGGAATCGATTGAAGAGATGCAACACGCGGACAAGCTCATCGAACGCATCATCTTTCTCGATGGATCTCCCAATATGCAAACGCTGGAATCCCTTCATATCGGGAAGACCGTGAAGGCCGTGCTCGATAGTGACTTGCAGGCCGAATTGTCGGCGCATTCCCTCTACGCTGAAGCCGCGACCCATTGCCATTCGATCAAAGACTACGTGACACGAGATCTGTTTGAGCAACTCATGCACGATGAGGAAGAGCACATCGACTTTCTGGAAACCCAGATCGAACTCGTCGCGCGGATCGGCCTTGATTTGTATGCCCAGCGTCATATCGGAGAGCTCGACGAGGACTGAAGTGCGACGGCTTCTTGCCCGTACGCGAAGTCAGGACCAGCTTCTGAAATTGTCCGGTCACCAGGATAGACCGGAAGTGGTTGTCCGAGGGCCCGAATGACGCAGTTGACGCCAACCGGACGTTGCGCGCCCCAAGGCAGGAACTGTGGTATCCTCTCTCAAACGCCGATGGGACGGTTCAGTGAAGCGGCGGACCTCAAATGGCAATTGCTGCCTGTGCTGAGCGTCCTCGTGTCCTGCGATTGCACACGGATCTGTCTCCCGGGTCGCGAGGAGGACCAACGTCGTGTAGCGGGACTTCGACCTCATCGTCTATGGTGCGACGGGTTACACCGGCCGTCTCATCGCTGAATATCTGGCGACGTCCTATCGCGGCGACGATGCTCCGTCCTGGGCGATCGCGGGACGCTCGACCGACAAGCTCGAGAAGGTGCGTGCCGACATCGGCGCGCCAGACGATTTGCCCTTGGTTAAGGCGGATGCCGCCGAGCCGGCCAGCCTGCGTTCGATGTGCGAGCGTGCGGCCGTGATCATCACGACGGTCGGGCCTTATCAGCTCCACGGCTCCGAGCTGGTAGCGGCCTGCGCGGCCACGGGCACGGCCTATGTTGATCTGTGCGGCGAGCCGGCTTGGATGCGGCGCATGATCGACACCCATCACGAAGAGGCGAAACGGACCGGCGCGCGCATCGTCTTCTCCTGCGGCTTCGATTCCATCCCGTTCGATCTCGGCGTGCTCACGTTGCAGGAGAAGGCGCGCGAGAAATTCGGACGCCCGGCGCGGCGGGTCAAAGCCCGCCTGCGCAAGGTGAAAGGCGGCATGTCTGGCGGCACCGCGGCGAGCGCTCAGGCGACGTTGGCCGCCGCCGCGCGCGACCCGGCCCTGATCCGGCTGCTGACCGATCCCTTCGCGTTGACGCCGGGGTTCACCGGGCCGTCTCAGCCGTCGGGCCTTCTCCCCGAATACGACCCGAGCATGAACGTGTGGCTCGTGCCGTTCCCCATGGCGCCGATCAACACCAAGAACGTGCACCGCACGAATTTCCTGTTGGGCCACCTCTACGGCACGGACTTCGTTTACGACGAGATGATGGTCGCGCCGGGATTTGGGGAAATCGCTCGCGTGACGACGGAGACGTTCGCCACGGCGGTTTCCTTGTTCGGGACCGGCGGTCTCAAGCCCGGCGCAGGCCCGACCCGGGAAGAGCGCGAGCGGGGCTTCTACGACATCCTCTTCCTGGGCGAGTTGCCGGATGGCGGACGGGTCGAAGGGGTAGTCACGGGCGACCGCGATCCGGGCTAAGGCTCGACCAGCAAGATGGTCGCCGAGAGCGCTCTCTGCCTCGTGCGCGACGTGCAGGGCGAGGGCGGCACCTGGACGCCGGCCGCGCTGATGGGGCTGGCGTTGCGCGAGCGTCTGAAGGAGCGCGCCGGCCTCACCTTCAGCGCGCGTTGAGGTAACGCTCAGAACTGCAGCGGCGTGCTGGACTACGTGGATCGTAACCAACGAAAGCGCGGCTTGGCGAGCGAGAGCCCCAAGCGGCTCGACTTTGGGGCACAATGGTGGTACACACGAGCCATTCGGGTCAGCGATAAGCCTCTGATTTTGTTGTGTTTGTGGAAGCTGAGCGGCAATCCCTCCTTCTCCGCCATCCTATGGCGACTGCGAAAACCCGAATATGACAGGGCATTTCTCGAGCCACCGGATTGGGACGGTGGACACTGGTGGAGACCCGCGATCGTTCAGATTCGGCCGTGACGGATCTCATCATCGGGCGGGGCGATCTCTCTGGAAAAAGCGACTGGACAAGCCGATGTTGGTCAGCCTTTCTGAAAGGTACTCTTCCGTTTGAAATGCACCTTATGGTTTGACAAACCTTGGTAACGCGTTGATATCGCGGTAAATGCGACCGCCCTCCGAGCGCACCACCTTCGAATCTCCAGTCATGGAAGCAGGCGGCCCCGCGCAGGGGTCTCAGCCATATTCCTCGCCGATCCCGTACTCCCGGTAGATCTCAAGCGGGTCGAGATCGGGGAACAGACGGCATTTGGCCTGGGCCAGATGCAGGCTCACCGCCGCCGGCTCCTTGCCGTTCGACAGCATCTTGCGGATGTCGTCCATATGCGCGCTCGGCTGGTGCTTCGCGTTGAGCTGCTCCAGCGCGACCAGCGCGGTCGCGAGCGCCTCGGTCAGAACCCAGTCGTCGTGGCCCGTGATTCCCTTTTTCGGCATCGGCAGACCCCAATCCGCAGACCTCACGTATGGCGGCGGCAACAGTCTACCTTAGCTTCCGTTGAATCTCCATCGAGCCGCGGCGCGCGGCGTGGCCCGTGGAACAAACAGTCGGCTCCGCTCTCGCTTGCATTATGGCGGCGCGTGGCAAAAAAGGTGGCGGCGCGTGGGCGATGGTATCTTTGTTGAAACAAAGTTGGCGTAGACGGGCCGGCGCGACTTCTCTCGGCTGGAGCCAGCATGGTCTTTCTAAGCTTCGTCTACCGCTTCCTGACCAACTTCGCGTTCATGGCGCTGGTCTATTTCAGCCTGAACTTCATGGAGAAGTATCAGAACCGGGCGATCCTCGCGATCCTGGTGCTGGTCTATAGCGGCATGCGCGCGGCCTCGACGCTGCGTGCGTTCTACTTCTTCCAGAAGATCGAAAAGCTCGAGGCCGAGACCAAGCGGTTGCAGGCGCCGATCAATGATGGCTCGGGCGGAACAGGTGCACGCAAGCAGCTCGTGGTGGATGTCGCGCGGCTGCGCCGTGACGGCGAGCTCAAGTCCTATATGGACCTGTTCTTCCTGGCGCTGATCGTGCTGCTCTGCGTCGCCAACATCGTGCGGCAGTAACGGTTTCTGCTCAGGCGCGCTTCTTCACGCTGGTGGCGAGGCGGGTCGGGCGGGGCGTCGCGCTCTTGGCTTGAGCGGCATGCTTCGGCGCTGCGTGTGCCGTCCGCCGTGCCTGAACCCTGCCAGCCTTGCCCTTGCCGGCCTGTGGCGCTTCGGCTGCCATCGCGAGCCGAGTGGCGGCCCGCCGCGACAGGGTCGTCGACAGCAGCACCTCGACTGAGCCCTCGGGAATCGCGAAGAGTTCGCGACCCGGCGCGGCCAGGGTCGCCGCGACGTCGGCTTGCGCCATGGTCTTGCGCGGCAACAATAGCGGCAGGTGCGCGGTCTGCGTGTTGAGATCGGCGAGACCGGGCGCCGGCAGCGTCGCGGTCTGTGTGAACACGAAATTCGGCACGACGGGCCAGCGTGCGATCGGCGTCGTCTCCGTCGGCGGATGCAACAGCCACTCCACCGCCGTCGTCGGCGTCGCCGGCCGGTCGGCGGTCGCGGGCACCACATGCACGATGCGATAGCCGCGCGCCTTCAGGTCGTGGATGATCTTCGGTAGCGCCGCCACGGTGCGCGCCTGGATGTCGTGCAGCAGCAGGATGCCCTTGCCCTTGGCCTCGAGCCGCTGCATCGCAAGCTGGTAGACGCGATCGGACGAGATGTGGCGCCAGTCGTCGGCCGGGAAGTCGGCGCTCCACACCTGGATGCCGCGCGAGATCAGCAGGTTTTCGACGCCCTCGGCGCGCATCAGGCCGGGAATGCGGAAGAACGGCGCGAGCTTGGACGGGTCGGTCATCGCCGCCGAGGTCCACTCGATACCGCCGTTGATCTGCGCCTCGGCCTTGTCGAGCGGCATTTTGTTGAACGTCAGCGGATGGTTCATGCTGTGCGTGCCGACGGTATGGCCTGCCGCGACCAGCTTGCGCACACCTTCCGGGTTCGCCTTGGCCTGTTCGCCGATGATGAAGAATGTCGCCTTGATGCACTCGTCGGCGAGAATCTTGAGCACCTGGTTCGAATTCTTCGGCAGCGGACCGTCGTCGAAGGTCAGCACGACCTCGTGGTCCTTCAGCGGCAGCGTCTCGCGGTACTGCATGGTGCCGATGCGCGGATGCTCATGCGGGTCGACCACGAGCGTGCGGGAGGTGCCGAGCGCGTCAGGATGGCCCGGGCATTCGGCAGCGAAGGCCGCCGGCGACGCCGTCGTCAGCAACCCCAGAAACAGGACGATCCACGATCGCGTCCGAAAAACAACGCTACTTCCGATCATGAACCCGGTATGTCCTCATCTGTGACTGTCGCCATAGTAGGTCGGAGACCCCCGCAAACGGTTCAGGCGCAAAGGCCTTTCCCGCCTTGGGTCCTCTTCAATCTTTGCATGGCGTAGCATGAACGGAGTGTTAATAGGGCTCAAATCACCCCAATTTGGTCAGGCGTGACTTTCCGGCATCAACGCGCGTCGGCGTTCTTCTGTGATGCGTCCGCCGGCACGAGGTGGACCACGTGAAAGCCGTTCTCCCGCAAATACCGCAGGAACGCCGGCATCATGGCGGCCGTACGCGCCTGGGCATCATGGAAGAGGATGATGCCCCGGCCGGCCGCGGCGAGGCGCTCGGTGATCAGCTTGAATTCCTGATCCGGCGTCATGTTGTTCCAGTCGCTGGCCCAGAGATCCGCGCCGAACACGACAATGCCGCGCGACTGGAGCAGATCGAGCTGGGCTGGCGTCGACTCGAAATAGGGGAAGCGGAAGAACGGCGTCGACGGCGTCGACGTAGAGACCCCGTGCAGCGCCATCTCGTCGGCAGCAATGCCGTGGTCAATCTCGTACTTCGCCGCACCGGGCGAGATCCGCGCCATGTACGGATGCGACCAGGTGTGATGGCCGATGGTGTGACCCTCGCGGGCGATGCGCTTGACCAGGTCAGGAAATTCGGCAGCGCTCCGGCCGACCAGGAAGAAGGTTGCGCGCACGCATTCCTGCGCCAGCGCCGCCAGTATCTTGGACGTCATCGGCGGACGCGGGCCGTCGTCGAAGGTCAGCACCACCTCGTGATCCGCGAGTGGCAGCGTCTGCGGAAAACTCTTCAGCCCGACGCGTGGCGTGGTCTTGGCATCGACGCTCAGGACCCGCGACGTACCGAGCGCATCGCTCCGCGGGCAGTCCGCGGCCTCGGCTGAGCCGATCGCGGCGAGGGCGGCGAGGGTCGAGCCCACAATGATCGAAGTCCATCTCGGTCGCTGCATCTTTGCCATTGCGCTCGCGATTGCCTTGTGGGTATTGCCTGACCGTCAGCCCAAACCGTCAACCTGTCAAAATGCGAGGCGTTCCATGAATGAACATATGGATGACCCCGCTTCCACCGAGTCCTTGGTACTCGACCACGTCCCGATGCGCAATGAAGATGGCCAAATTCGGCACGAATTCGTCGAGGAAATCGCCCATGCGATCGAGGCCGCCGACAGCGCCGCGCTGCGCGCCTGCGTCGCCGACCTGCACGAGGCCGATCTCGGTGATCTCATTGCGGCGCTTGCACCCGACGATCGCGTCCGCCTGGTCGAGCTGACGGGCCGCGACTTCGACTTCTCCGCATTGAATGAGGTTGACGAGGCCGTCCGCGACGAGATCCTCGACGAGCTGCTGCCCGAGACGGTGGCCGAGGGCGTCCGCGAGCTCGAATCCGACGATGCGGTCGAACTGCTCGAAACCCTCGATGAGGACGAGCAGGAGGAGATCCTCGAGAAGCTGCCGCTGCAGGAGCGCGTCGCGCTCGAGCGCAGCCTGCTGTATCCGGAAAACTCCGCCGGCCGGCGGATGCAGACCGAGTTCATCGCCGTACCGCAGGATTTCACGGTCGGGCAGGCGATCGATTACATGCGCGACACGCCAGATCTGCCGGACCGCTTCTACGAGATCTACGTCGTCGACAAGGAGCAGCACTGGCACGGTGCGGTCTCGCTCGACGTCCTGCTGCGGGCCCGCCGCCCGGTGCCGCTCGCCGAGCTGACCGATGAGGACCGCCGCCGCGTCTCCGTCCTGGAGGACCAGGAGGAGGTGGCGCGCATGTTCGGCAAGTACAACCTCGTCGCAGCGCCGGTGCTCGACACCCAGGACCGCCTCGTCGGCGTCATCACCGTCGACGACGTCGTCGACGTCATCGAGGAAGAGGCGGATGAGGACCTCAAGGCGCTCGGCGGTGTCAACAGCGACGAAGAACTGTCGGACACCTTTCTGACGATTGCGCGCGCCCGCTTCAACTGGCTGCTGATCAACCTTGCCACCGCCTTCCTGGCGTCCTCCGTGCTTGGCCTGTTCGAGGGCCAGCTCGAACAGATGGTCGCGCTCGCCGTGCTCGCGCCGATCGTCGCGAGCCAGGGCGGCAATGCCGCAACCCAGACCATGACGGTCGCGGTGCGTGCACTCGCCACCCGCGAGCTCGGCTCCTCCAACGCCTGGCGCGTCGTGATCCGCGAGACGCTGGTCGGTCTCATCAACGGCGTTGCCTTTGCCGTGATCACCGGTATCGCCGCGGTGGCCTGGTTCAGGATACCGGGCCTCGGCATCGTCATCGGGCTCGCGATGATCTGCAACCTCATCGCCGGTGCACTCGGCGGCATCCTGATCCCGATGGCGCTCGAACGTGTCAGGGCGGATCCGGCGGTGGCGTCGGGCACGTTCGTGACCACGGTGACTGATGTGGTCGGCTTCTTCTCCTTCCTCGGCATCGCGACGCTGTGGTTCGGGTTGAAGTAGCGGGGGCGCACTCTCTCCTCGTCATTGCGAGGAGCTCTTGCGACGAAGCAATCCAGACTGTCGCCGTGGAGGGATTCTGGATTGCTTCGCTGCGCTCGCAATGACGGAGTGTTGGGCAACGGCGTGCCCAACTCCCGTGTCCCGGGCTACTGCCTACCGACTCCCATCTTTAATCCCGCCTTAAGCGTGCTGCCGCATGATCCCTCCGCTTGGGGGAATGAGCATGCGGTTGCGGCTGAAGGCGGACGGACGGGTCGTTGAATTGCGGGACGGGCAAGAGTGTCCCGTCCAGCCGGTCGCGTCTGCGGTCGAGACTCCGCCGGCAGAGGCCGGTTCGCTCGCGGTGCGCGATTTGCGCCGGCGCGCCTGTCTCACCCAGATGGAGTTTGCCGCCAAGCTCGGCGTGCCGGTCGAGACCATCCGCAACTGGGAGCAGGGCAAGCGCGCCCCGCGCGGACCCGCTCGCGCACTGCTCGCCGTGATCGCGCACGCGCCCGACATGGTATTCCAGGCGCTCGCCAAAGCCTGAACGCCTGACACGAACCTCCCGTTAGCATTTCCCCGGAAGATCCGGCCCCGCGGCCGGCGTCCTCCGTTGCACTCTGGCGGACCACGTCCATAATGACATCAGGGGCTGCAGCAACAGAGAGGATTCCTCATGCTGTTCGTCGAGGCCAACGGGGCGAAAATTCCGGCGATCGGGCTCGGGACCTGGGAGCTGAGCGGCCGGACCTGCGCGCGCGTGGTCGAGCAGGCGCTGCGGCTCGGCTACCGCCACATCGACACCGCCCAGGTCTATGACAATGAGCGCGAGGTCGGCGATGGATTGCGCGCCTCTGGCGTCCGCCGCGACGATGTCTTCGTCACCACAAAAGTCTGGACCAACCATTTCGCGCCCCACGATCTCGAGCGGTCGGTCAAGGAGAGCCTAGTGCGGCTGCGGCTTCCCGCCGTCGACCTCGTGCTGCTGCACTGGCCCAATTCGCATGTGCCGCTGGAGGAGACGCTGGGCGCGCTGGCCCACGCCAAGCGCATGGGCCTGACACGCCACATCGGCGTCTCCAATTTCACGGTGGCGCTGATCGAGCAGGCGGTCGCCCTGTCGAGCGAGCCGCTCGTCTGCAACCAGGTCGAATATCACCCTTATCTGGATCAGGCGAAGGTGAGGGCGGCCTGCGACCAGCATGGGATGGCGCTCGTTGCCTATAGCCCGATCGCCAAGGGCCGCATCAAGGTCGACCAGACGCTCGCGGGAATCGGCCGCGCCCATCACAAGACGCCGGCACAGATCTGCCTGCGTTGGCTGGTGCAACAGAATGTATCCGCGATTCCCAGAACTTCGCGTGTCGAGCGGCTGTCGGAGAACATCGAGATTTTCGATTTCGAGCTCTCGGATGACGAGATGGCCCAGGTTGCCGCACTCGCCAGCTCAAAGGGCCGCCTGACCGATTTTGGTTTCGCGCCGAAATGGGATTGAGAGGCGTTTTGGTTATGCTAGGACCAGCGCTGCAACCCAAGACCGGGCAATGGAACTGCGGAAGATCATACGGACGGACATTGCGGCGTCAGCCATCGCGCATCTGACGCTAGTGGCGCTGATCATCCTGATCAGCGAGGTCCATCCGTTTCATTCAGCACCGCCCGAGACTGTCGCGGTCGATATCGTCACGCCGGAGCAGGTGAAGCAGGAAGAAGCCAAGGCGGAGGAGAAAGCCGAGGAAGAGCTGAAGCAGGAGGCGAAGGAGCGGCCGCTGCCCGACCTGAAGCTGCCAAAGCTGGATATTACCGACAAGCCGGACGCTGCGCCGGCCAAGGAGACGGCGGCGCCCCAATCATCGCCGCAGCAGAAGCAGGCGTCCCACGAACCGCAACAGAAGCAGCCGCAGCCTCAGCCGTCACAGGCGCCAAAGCAAGAGGCCAACGCGCAGCCGCAACCTCAGCAGCCTCAAGCGCAGCCGCCGCCCGCGATGCCGCAGGCCGGGGCCCCGGCCTATCAGGCGCCGGAGCCCGACGTCACCGTCAAATACGGCGTGATGCTGGGCCTGCCGCCCGAATTGCCACCCCAGCCGAAAGACGCGCCTAAGGATGACGGCGGCGATGCCAAGGATTCGATCGGCGCCAAATTGCCCCCCGAGGTCATTGCCGAGCTTCGCCGGCACCTGAGGAGCTGTTCGAAACTTCCGGCCGGGGTCGCACCGACCGATGCTGTGCGCATCAAGCTGCGTGCGGTGCTCGCCACCGACGGCACGCTGGCGCGCGCGCCGATCCTGATCGAAGCGCCGCCTTCGACCAAGGGCGTGGCCATCGTGAAGTCAGCGATGAGCGCGCTGCAGGCCTGCCAGCCCTACAAGATGCTGCCGGTCGACAAGTACGAGGAATGGAAGGTGATGGACTTGGCGTTCACGCCGGGGGATTTCGGGTCGTAAGTCGCAGCGATCACACTCGACGCTCGTTCGCGAGCCACGTGAACGCCGCCAAAATGCCCGGCAATTGTAGATCGTGGCGTAGCTTGCCGGACGCCGGCCGGAGGCGGCACCGCGACGCCGGCGCCATCGACCTGGCAGTGTCAAGTGGTGCACCGCGTGACCAAGGTCACCCGTTCCTCAAATTGCCCGACGTCGGGCAAAACACCCGGTCGATCTGTCAATCCCTTCTCGCAGAAATATTCCACTTTACCGAAATTCGGAAATATCGTATGTATTGCGCATCCCGGCTCATCCTTGAGGGGCGATCGTACGTCGTCACTGATTGCGAGCTGGGCTTGCGGTGGACGCGGCAGCGTCGGCACGAGGGGTAGCGGGCAGGGCGGGTAGTCCCTGTGAGCCCGAAACCGCGTGTGGATGAGCGGCGCTGTCAAGTTCGTCTCGCCAACATTCCTGCGGCGCGTGTGCACACTGCCGCTGGACCCTGTGGTAACAGGCGAATGTGCGTACGGCAAAACCGTGTGGTCCTGGCCGTCGTTGCTACGGTCAAGCTTTTCGCGGAGGTGCAGGGAGCCCAACCGGGTGAAGTGCATCGTCAATTCGCGAGGCGAGGGAGGCCAGAAGGAATTCGGCTCCCGGGAGAGCACGGCATAAGCCGTCAACCCATCGCGCAGGGAAGGCCGTGTGTTCGGCTTCACCTGTATGCTGCTGTGCGGTCTTTCACTGCGCTACATCTCGCGCAGCGGACCGCGGGTGCTAGCTGGCACCTGGCCTTCCCTGCGCCCTCTTGGATGAGAGGGTGGAGTGACCAAGCAAAGCTCGGGCGAAATGCGCCGCGAGGGCGCGAAGGCGTGTCTGCGATTCAAACGCGAACCGGAAGAGCGAATCTGCCGCCTCATACTCCGTCATTGCGAGCGCAGCGAAGCAATCCAGAGTCTTTCCGCGGGGGGATTCTGGATTGCTTCGCTGCGCTCGCAATGACGACGGGGAGAGAGTCGGGCATTAATGACCGCGCTTCAGCACACCCTCATCACCATCCACCACATCCGGCGCCATCGCCGCCCATGCACTGGACGCGAACTGCCGTCGCCAGGTCACGATCACCACGGCCGCCGTGGTCACGAACAGCACCCAGGGGCTGACGAACCAGCCGAGATAGCCGAGCGCGAAGAAGAAGGCGCGCTGGCCGCGGTTGAAGTGGCGGCCGGCGGATTCGAACACGCGCGAGGTGCGGATGACATGGGCTTCGGCCTCCGGCGTGCCGCGCATGGACGACGGCGGCATGCCGCCGAACAGGATCGCGACATAGTTGAACAGGCGATAGGCCCAGGCGAACTTGAAGAAGGCATAGACGCAGATCAGCACCAGGCCGACGCATTTCAGCTCCCACAGCGCCGGCGAGAGGCTGAGATCGATCGGCAGCTTGCCCAGAATGCTGATGGCGTCGTTGGTCGCATGCAGCAGCGCCAGCGCGCCGCCGAGCGCGAACAGGCTGGTGGAGGCGAAGAAGGCGGTGCCGTTCTGAAGCGAGGCCATGATCTGCATGTCGACCATGCGCGCGTCGCGGTCGAGCAGGCGGCGGACCCAGACTTCGCGATAGCGGTTCATCCGTGCCGACAGGCTGTCGCGGCCATAGGCGGAGTGCTCGAGCGTCGCGGCATAGACCAGCCATTCGATGATGAAGAAGCCGATGGCGGTGATGTCGACCCAATGCCTGCTCATGTCTCTCTCCTCGCGGGGATCGCAACGATTGCCACGCAGGTTGAGTTGCGGCAACGATTGATTGGCGGCAGGCGATGGCGTTAAAAGCAGCCGCAACCAGAGGACTTACGGAAGGACCAGTGATATGGCAGCGCTCAAGCTCGCGATCGGCAACAAGAACTACTCGTCATGGTCGATGCGGCCCTGGCTTGCGCTGCGCGCCAACGACATCCCGTTCGTGGAGACCGTGATCCCGCTCTACACCGAAGATCCCGCGGACAAGGAGCAGATCCTCTCCTTCAGCCGCGCCGGCAAGGTGCCGGTGCTGGTCGACGGCGACATCACGGTGTGGGATTCGCTCAGCATCATCGAGTACATCGCCGAGCGTTATCCGGAAGTGAAGCTGTGGCCCGATGACTTGGCGGCCCGCGCGTTTGCCCGTTCGGTGTGCGCCGAGATGCATTCCGGCTTCATGGCCCTCCGCAACGAATGCGGCATGAACCTGCATCGTCCCGTGGGCGCCCTGACGCTGTCGGCGGATGCCAAGGCCAACGTCGCGCGCGTGCAGGAGATCTGGCGCGCGTGCCGGACCCGCTACGGTGCCGGCGGGCCGTTCCTGTTCGGCCGCTTCGGCGCGGCGGACGCGATGTACGCTCCAGTCGTGCACCGCTTCCGGACCTACGCCATCGAGGTCACGCCGGAGACCAAGGCCTACATGGACACGATGATGGCGATGCCGGCGTTCCAGGAATGGACCCGCGATGGCCTCGCCGAAACGCTTGTCATCGAAAAGTTCGAGACTGCGCCATCGCGAGCATGATCCGGAGACGTGGACACCGGTTCTCCGACAAGATGATGCTCACTTGAAAATGTGAATGGGCGCAGCTTGACGGCATGGCCGCTCACGGCGCTCAATCGCAGGGAATAACGAAGAGGGGACGGCCATGGGAATTCTGGACTCGCTGGAGAACAATCCCGCATTGCGCAGCGCGCTCGGCCAGCTCGGCGCCGCCGTCCTGCCGGCCGTGCTGAGCGAGGTACTCGGCAGCAACAATCAGGGCGGCCTCGGCGCCATCGTCGCAAAGCTCCAGCAGGCGGGCTTGGGCGACCAGGTCAAATCGTGGCTCGGCAACGGTCAGAACATGCCGATCTCGGCCGACCAACTCCGCTCCGTGCTCGGTAACGACACGGTCCGCCAGCTTGCCGCGCGTTACAACATCCCGGTTGACCAGCTGGGCGAGATCCTGGCCCAGGAGCTGCCCAAGGCTGTGGATCAGGCGAGTCCACACGGCAATCTGCCTCATGGCGCCTGAGGCCCGGTTCCAGCCGTAGTCCAGGTCGGCTCTGTTCCCATTATCGTCCTGAAAAGACTTCAAAATTGGTGCGTTGCCATGCTCGTATGAGACTGGTCAAAAACGCCGCATGCGTGCTATACAGCGGCTGGGTTTCCAGCCGGCCTCGCAGTGGGACCACGGGCGAGGCAGGCGTTGTTTGAGTGATGGAGAGGGTGTTGAAGCACAAATTCCCGATTGGAACGCGCGTATTGTTCACTGCCAGCAATGTCGCGCGCCCGGCTGCCAGCGGCGCGTATGAGATCATCCGCCTGCTGCCGACGGAGGGCGACGACTGCCAGTACCGAATCAAGAGCTCGACCGAAGCCTTCGAACGGGTCGCCAAGGAAAGCCAGCTCGCTCAGTCCTGATGCGCTGACCAACTATCCGCTCGCCGTCAAAAGGCCCGCTTCGCCTCGGCAAGTTGGGCCGGAGCAGTTGCCGACTCGCGGTGCTCGCTTGACCATTCGCTCTCAGCTCGCGTGAGGGGACATCGCGCATGGACTCGGCATGGGCCTCGTCGCTCGACCAAATCTGGCGCTCGCCGGCCTTTCCGATGTGGATGACGCTGGCGGCTGCCGGCTTCTTCGGATTGATCCTGCTGATTACGCTGCTGCGCGCCGAGAAATCGGTCGCCAACGGTGCGCTGACCGTCATCACGCTGCTCTCGATCGGCATCGCGGTGGCCGCCACCATACGCGTCTACGGACCCGTGGGGCAGGCCGCGCCGAGTGAAGCGCGCGCGCTAGCCGTGGCAAATACAAGCCTGCCGGCGCTGTCCTGTCTCGACGATCTCGCCGGTGATGCCGTGGCCGTTGGCTGCGAGAAGGCGCTGTTCGGCGCGCCTGACGCAGCGGCTGCTGCCGTCGCTTATACGGCGGCCCGGATCGATCGGCTGACCGCGCTCGGCGACGCGGCGACCGCCGACAAGAGCCTGACACCCGACACGAGGGTGCTGCGCAAGTCGCTGGAGCGCGATCGCTACGGCCTCGTTGCCCAGGTGCTGGTCGTGCGCGACGGCTGCACCCAGTTCGATTGCGCTGCGTTCCGTTCCCTGACCGATCAGCAGCAAGTCGCCGCCAACATGGACGCCCATCTCTACGACATGCTGGTTGCGCGCTATGCGCCGACCTGGAATGCGCCTGCGGCCGGACAGGCGATGCCGCCCCCCGGCGCGCTCGCGGCGCTGCCGACAACGATGCCGACGGGCAAGCCGACCAATGCTGAGTTCCCGAGCGCCTCGTCGACGCCTCCGGTGAGTATCATGAATCCGGAGCCGGCCGCGCGCCAGGCACCGGCCTCCAACGCGGTCGCGGCGCCGGCTGCCGCGCCTCGCGCGCCGGCTCCCGCTGCCAGGAAGCCGCCGGCGCCGAAGGCTGCGCGCGCGCCGGTCGCCGCGCCGGTTCCGCTCGCTCCGCCGCCGGCCTCGGCTCCCGCGGCTGCGGATAACAACTAGATCGGCTTTGAAAACCTGTGGCCGGCCCGCTAATGCTGGGCCATGCCACTCCATCTGATCAAGCTTGCCGTCGGCTGCGACTCCGTCAAGGAATTGAAGGGGTGGGTTGCCGAGCGGATGCAGACGGCCAAGAAAAAAGGCCTGCCGCAACACCACATTCACATCACCCGCATGGTGCCCAAGCGCGACGCAGAGATTCTATCGGGCGGATCGCTCTATTGGGTCATCAAGGGCGAGATCGCTGCGCGCGAAAAAATCATCGGCATCGAGCCGTTCCGCGACAAGGACGGTATCGGGCGTTGCCGGATCGTGATGCAGCCGAAGGTGATCTCGATATCGCCGCGGCCGATGCGCCCGTTCCAGGGCTGGCGTTATCTCACTGACGATTCCGTGCCGCCCGATCTCGGCAAGTCCGCCGCCGGCACCATCGCGGCGATGCCGGAGCCGATGCGGCGCGAGCTGCGCGATCTCGGACTGCTGTGAGGCTGTCTCGGCTATTGCACCGCGATATTGTCGATCAGCCGCGTCGTGCCGAGCTTGGCCGCGACCAGAATCCGCAACGGCCCGTCCTTGCGCGAGGTGACAGGCGCCAGCGTCTCGGCATGACGCGCTTCGAAATAGTCGAGCACAAAGCCGGCCGCCGTGATCATCTCGGCGCCGCGCGCCACCGCGCTCTCGATTGTCTCGCCGGACCGGATTCGACCGGCGCTGTCCTTCATGGCGCGGTAGAGGATGGTGGCGGTCTGCCGCTCGCCGGCCGAGAGGTAGACATTGCGCGATGACATCGCGAGCCCATCGCGCTCGCGCACCGTGCGGGAGCCGATCACCTTCACGCCAAGGTCGAGGTCGCGCGCCATCTGCGTCACCACGCGCAGTTGCTGAAAGTCCTTCTCCCCGAAGATCGCGACATCCGGCCGACACTGCGTGAACAGCTTGCCGACGACGGTGGCGACGCCGCCGAAGAACTGTGGGCGGAAGCGGTCCTCGAGGCCGGCCAGCGCCGGTCCCTTCGGAACGATGCGCGTCGAAAAGCCGTCCGGATACATTGCTTCGACGCCGGGGTGCCAGACGATGTCGACATCCTCGGCCGCGAGCCTGGCGACGTCGGCTTTCCAGGTCCGCGGATAAGCGCCGAAATCCTCGGTCGGGGCGAATTGGGTTGGGTTGACGAAGATCGACACAACGACGCGGCTTGCGCGTCGCTTCGCGAGGCGCACCAGCGACACATGCCCGTCATGGAGTGCCCCCATGGTCGGAACCAGCGCGACCGTGGCCTTCCGCTTGCGAAGATTGTCGACGGCGCGTCGCAGGGCGGGCACCGTGCGGATGATCAAGGGGCTTCGTGACATCAGGGCTCAAGGATAGTTGGGGCGTGGGCTGGCCTGCCGCGCAGCCGGCTAACCTTAACAAGCGGCGGTCGTGGACGCCATGCATCGACATGCGGCACAGCATCCCGCAGCGAGGATGTCGCGCCATTCTGGGCTGGATCACAGACGCCGATACCGCGACACGATTCATGATGAAGACCAGCGCATATTGATTTCGTCATCCTGTCACGCATTTCACTTGACCGCAGACGCGGCCAACTCGAAGATATTGTTTAGGGGTGTTAGGGATTGCCATGCTTGTGCAGGCTAGCCAAAGCCAATCCGGCTCGGCGCACGTCGTCGTGCTCGGCAATGAAAAGGGCGGCTCCGGCAAATCGACCACCGCCCTGCACATCGCAGTTGCGCTCCTGAAGGCCGGCCAGCGCGTCGCCACCATCGATCTCGACTGCCGTCAGCAAAGCTTCACCCGTTACATCAACAACCGCTCCGCCTGGGCGCGCCGCACCAAGCTCGACCTCGAGCTGCCGATGCATCGCTGCATCAAGCTCGGCGAGACCATGCAAATCGCCGAGAACGAAAATTCCGAGTTCCTTCAGTTCATGGAAGCTGTATCGGCGGTCGAGAGCAGCTTCGACTTCATCGTGATCGATACGCCGGGCTCCGACAGCTATCTGATGCGGCTTGCCCATTCGATGGCCGACACGCTGGTCACGCCGATCAATGACAGCTTTCTCGATTTCGACGTGCTCGGCACCGTCGATCCCGCCAATTACGCGGTGACGGGGGAAAGCCATTACGCCGAAATGGTGCGCGACGTCAGGCGCAAGCGCCGCCAGCTTGACGGCTCGACCACCGACTGGATCGTGGTGCGCAACCGCTTGTCGATGCTCGGCTCCCGCAACAAGCAACTCGTCGCCGAGGGGCTGAAGGATCTGTCGCTGCGGCTCGGCTTCCGCTATGTCGACGGCTTCGCTGAGCGCGTCGTCTATCGCGAATTTTTTCCGCGCGGACTGACGGCGCTCGACGAGATCGACGAGGCCACACTGGGGATGCGGCCCAATCTCGGCCATCTCACTGCGCGTGAAGAGGTGACGAGCCTGCTCCGCCAGCTTAAGCTGCCGCTCGACGAACGTGGCCGCCGCCGTGCGGCAAATCGCGCCGAGTGGTTCAGCCAGGTCGACAAGCCGCTCGAGGTTCACGACATCCTCGGCGCCTAGGCGGTATGACGCTACTTCCAGTCGATCAAAACGGCCGGTTCCCGCGGGAACTGCAGCCGTGCTCAGCCATTTTCATCCCACGTTTACCGCGAAATTGAAGCCAATCGAGACCGGTTGCGTCGGATGGTGACCTACACCCTGACGTACCCTTATGAGTACGGGATGCCCAAGAAACGTGTGCGCCGCACAATGAAAGGGCTGCCGGTTCACAATATTTAGCCTTCCTGTCACGCTGCTGTGACATATATTAGGGAATAGGCGACCAGGGGCCGAAGAGCCCCGGAAGAACACGATTTTCAACAGGGATTCAGGCCGTAAGAGCCTGAGGCTGAGGACGAAAATGAAGCGTGGAATTGCCGTTCTGGTTTGTGTCAGTGCCCTCTGTGGCGTCGCCTATTTCACGGCGAGCAAGTGGGCGATCAAGCACGAGACCATCACCTTCTACGACGCTTCGCGCGACAACCGTCCTGTGCCTGTCGACATCGCGATCCGTCGCGACAAGGAAATGCAGGCCAATGCCGGCTTGATCACCATGCCGGTCGCAGTGATCAATCACGGCAACACCGTCAAGAACACCGAGTACGGCTTCCTCGCCAACATCTTCGCCGCGCGCGGTTATCTCGTCGTCAGCCCGCAGCACGATTTGCCGACCGATCCGCCGATGGTGACGAAGCCCGGCGAGCTCTATGTCGGCCGGTTGCCGCAAATCCTGCGCGGCGTCGCCAACATTCATCTCGCGATGCAAGAGATGAAGAAGGTTCAGCCCAACGCCGACTACTCCAAGGTGACGATGGTCGGCCATTCCATGGGCGGCGACATCACGATGTATTTCGCCAAGCAGTATCCGGACGAGGTCAAGAAGGTCGTGACGCTGGACAATCTCCGGGTGCCCTTTGTCACCGCCGGCAAGTTCAAGATCCTGTCGTTCCGTTCTCATGATCCGCAGTTCAAGACCGATCCGGGTGTGATCCCGACCGAGGAGGAGTGCGAGAAGGCCGGTATTCAGGTCGTGAAGACCGACTTCCAGCACAACGACATGCGTGACACCGGCCCAGATGGCGCCAAGAACTCGATCCAGGGCATGCTCGATAAATTCCTGAGTGACACCGACAGCGCGATCGCGCCGGTCGACACCACGTCGTCGCCGCCGAAGGTGCTTGAGCCGGGTCCCGTTGCCCTGATGTCGCCAGCCAAAAGCTGATCGATCCGACCATCGCTGGAATCATCTTCAAAGCCTCCGCCGGCTGTCGCCTGCGGAGGCTTTGCACATTGACCGGGCAGGGCACGGTATCCACATTGCTGGTGAGAGACCGAGTGCGACCCCAGATGTCCGGCGATCCTACCAAACCGCGCAATAGCGATGTTCTGTCGGCGAAGGCCGAAAGCGACGGCGCATTGCCGCAAGCAAAGACCTCGACCTCGGAGGACGTGACCGCCTTCGTCGCAAAGGCGCGTGCGCTGTCGCCGCATGCGCCCGGCGCGAAGGGCCGCCTCATCTTCGCGCTGGATGCGACGATGAGCCGGCAGCCGACCTGGGACATGGCCTGCGCGCTTCAGGGCGACATGTTTCGCGAGGCGGCGGCGCTCGGCAGTCTCGACATCCGGCTCGTCTACTATCGTGGCTTCAACGAATGCCGCGCTACGGGGTGGATTTCAGACAGCGGCAAGCTTGCGGCGCTGATGAGCAAGATCGACTGCCGCGGCGGCGATACCCAGATCGGAAGGGTGCTGACCGACGCGCGGCGCGAGGCGGTCGCATCGGGCGTGCGTGCCGTCGTTTTCGTTGGCGACGCCATGGAGGAGAAAGTCGACGCGCTCTGCACCAAGGCCGGGGAGCTCGGCATGCTCAAGGTGCCGGTGTTCCTGTTCCAGGAAGGCCGTGACGCGGTCGCCGAACAGGCGTTTCGGGAGATCGCGCGTCTGACCGGCGGCGCCTGGTGCCGGTTCGATCCGGGCGCGGCGGCCCAATTGCGCGAGTTGTTGCGGGCCGCTGCAGCCTATGCCGCCGGCGGCCGCGAGGCATTGTTGAAACTGGCGAAGACGGCGAGCGGCGCGGCGCAGCTGATCGGACAGATGAAGTAGCAGGTCAAGCCGGCGCAGCCTGTGGCGGAGGCGGTGCGGCGACGGGCGACAGCAAGCGACCCTGCACAATCAGGCGCAGCGTGCCGAGCGCGATCAGTCCAACCACGATATTGGCGGCCGCGAACAGACAGGGCGCGAGCAGCGCGATCGCTCCGGTGTCGCCGTGCCCGACCATGCGGATCGGTGCGATCGCAAGCGCGGTGGCGCCGAAGGTGAAGCCCCAATAGGACACCGAGAACGGCTGCTCCATGATCCAGGGCAGCAGGCGAAGCAGCAGCAGCGCCATCATCAGCCCGTATCCGACCAGGATGTGCGCGAACATGTCGGGGACACCGCCGTTGATCGCGAGATAGGCGACCGCGCCGACCACGGGCGGCGCGAGTTGGATGCCGAGCGTCGGACGCAGCGCGACGGGAAGGGTCTCGACGGTATAGAGCCGGTGCAGCAATACGGACTCGATCGCGAACCAGGAGAACAGCGCTACGCCGAAGGCGAGCTGCCCCCAATCGGGGTAGCCGAGCGCCGATGAGACGCCGGCCGCGACGAAGCCGCCCGCAACGGTCGGCAAATAGAGGACTGGCGTTGTCGCCGTGTGATCTCGATTGCCGCGCCACAACAGTCCCGTCCGCCACAGCGCGAAACCGAGCGTGAACGCTGCGCCAACCGCGAACAGGACAATGGCGGCGAGACGCGAATAGGGCTCCGCGGCGATCGCGATCAGCATGGTGGAGACGCCGGCGAGGCCAATGAAACAGCACTGGACCGGGTGATGGGCTTCACTGAGCGACTCGGCGTGCGCGAAGATCCAGCGCAGCGCGAAGAGCGCAATCAGCACCGCCCAGACGATTGAGGCGAAGGCGAGAAGGATTTCGCCGACGATCGACGGCAAGTGCCAGACCTGATGCGCCGCACGCCAGGCATTGCCGAGACCTGCAAGGCCAAGGACAATGCCGAAGAAACCAGCCGGCACGATCGGTGGCTTGAATCCGTCGCTCATCGTCTCCCCGAAACCCTTGCCATCGCTCTTGCGATGATGAGGCGACCTTCGTTGCGGCCGCGCGTGCCGAAACGATTGGGCAGAGCGCTTATCGGCAAAAGAGCCTGTCGTGTCACCTTCCGATCGTGGACGGAGGGAAGGACACCATGCTTTTTAACAAGAGGGCGACTATATTGCCGCCATGACCCTGATCGCCGGCCTTGTCGCCGTTATCACGATTTATCTGTTGCTCCAGATGTTCCGCGCCGCCAATCCGGCGGTGCTGGCGCGCACCATCAAGTTCGGCGGCGGCGTGGTTGCGCTTGCGGTGGCCGCCTTCACCGGCTTGCGCGGCGAACTGGCGGTCGCGATCCCGCTCGGGATATTCGGCGCAGGACTGCTCGGCTGGACGCCGTTGGCGAATGCGGGCTTCGGCAATATCGGGGGCCTGTTCGGCGGGGGCGCAGCGCGCTCGTCCAGCCAGAGCTCGCGCGTGCGCTCGCAATTCCTGGACATGCGTCTCGATCACGATTCCGGCCAGCTCTCGGGCCAGATCGTCGCCGGACCTCACGCCGGCCGCGGTCTCGACGAGTTCGATCTTGCAGGCCTGCTGGCGATGGTCCCGGCGTTCGATGCCGAGAGCGTGGCCTTACTTGAAAGCTATCTCGACCGCCGGTTTCCCGCTTGGCGTCAGAACGCGCAGGGCAATGCTGCAGGGGGGCAGCGCCGCACGGCGTCGAGCGGCAAAATGACGGCGGAGGAAGCCTATCAGATCCTTGGCTTGCAGCCGGGGGCGGGGCGCGACGACATCAGCCGGGCGCACAAGTCCCTGATGAAGAAACTGCATCCCGACCAGGGGGGCTCGACGTACCTCGCTGCCCGTGTAAACGAGGCCAAGGATACTCTGCTTCGTACGCATAACGGCTAACTCCGGCACCACGCTACAAACGCCCGTACCGCGTGAGCTCCGCCTGCTCTGTTTGCTGTCGCCCGATGCCCGCCATTGTCGGCGTGGTTGATCCCTTGAGTAAAGTTTTAACCGTAAATCCTTGACGAGAGGTTGTCGCGGAACGGCCTCCAGCGTCACCTCCCAAAAACAAAAATGCCCGCGCAGGGCGCGGGCATTTCGCTTGGAGGGGCAGGGAAGATCAGTTGCGGACGGTCATGCAGGAGATGTCGGCGCGCTTCAGCGTCTTGCACACCGCTTCGGCCTGGTCCCGCTCGAGCCCGGCAAAGCGGGCGCGGTAGAGCTTGCGATTGTCCCTGGCGACAACCGGCTCGGTGAACGGATCGGCCTTGCTGAGCAGGCCGCGGGCCGAGCTGCGGGCGGCTTCAATGCGCTGCTGAGCCTCGTTCTCGCTCTCGAGCGCGCCGACCTGGACGATCCAGCCGCTATGGCTGATGACCGGCTTGGTGGTGGCGCTCATCTGGATCGGCTGCGGTGCCGGATCGGCGGAGGCAAGCCTGGCGACCGGGGCAGACGTGGCAGCGGCGGAGGCCGGCAGCACGCCGAGGATGCCGTTGCCGGTGCCGAAGCCCGCCGGCTGCTGCGGCAGTTCGGTCCGAGCGACCTCAGCCCGGAACGGCTCCGGCTTGTTGATGATGTCGGCCCTGGCGACGACAGCGCCGGACGTCTCGGCGACGTCGTTGCGGGGCGAAATCGTGTTGGTGACCTGCGGCGTGACCTGGGTCGGAGCGGCGGACGCGACCCTGACCGCGCCGGCCTTGACCTGAACCGTCTTGACCCGGACCGGCTTCATCGGCTCGGACGAGCCCGGAATGAGTGCGAGCGGCTGGCTCGAGATCACGCCATTGGTGAGCGGCGCGGGCTCGATCTTGGACTCCACGGGCTTGGCTTCGGGTTTGGGCTGGGTCGGCGGCATCGCGGCGGTCGCAGCTGCGAGGGTCGACAGGCGCGAGGCGGGACGCTGCGCCGGTGCCTCGGGGGCAGGAGCGGCCGCCACCTGGACCGGTGCAGCGGGACGGACCGGCGTATCCGAGGCATCGGCGACGTCGGTGCTGGTGTCGGCGCGGTTGCGCTCGGTCACGGCCACGACAGTGTGGGTCGTCGCACCCTTCTCGAGGTTCTCCGCGAGCAGATTGCGCATGATGGCATCGCGCGAGCCGGCACTGCGGCCGCCGAGCACCACGCCGATCAGATGGCGGTTGCCGCGGCGAATCGAGGTCACGAGATTGAAGCCGGAGGCGCGGATGTAGCCGGTCTTGATGCCGTCCACGCCCTCGACGCTGCCGAGCAGATGATTGTGGTTGCGGATCTGCTCGCCGCGCCATGTGAACGAGGTGGTCGAGAAATAGCGATAGTAGCGCGGGAAGCGCTCCTGGATGGCACGGCCGAGCGTGGCCTGGTCGCGCGCGGTCGTCACCTGCTCGTCGTTGGGAAGCCCGTTGGCGTTGCGGTAGACCGTCTTGGACATGCCGAGCGCGCGCGCCTTGCGCGTCATCATCGCAGCGAAATCGTCCTCGTCGCCGCCGACTGCTTCGGCGATCACAACGGCGGCGTCGTTGGCGGAGCGGGTGACGAGACCCTTGATCGCGTCCTCGACGCGGATGGTCTGGCCGGCACGCAGATTGAGCTTGGTTGGATCCTGGTCGGCGGCGTGCTGCGACACCGGCATCTCGGTGTCGAGCTTCATCTTGCCGGACTCGAGACGCTCGAACAGCAAATAGAGCGTCATGATCTTGGTCAGCGAGGCGGGATGGCGAAGCCCGTCGGGGCTGGTCGACTGGAGCACCGCGCCGGAATTTCCGTCGACGATGATCGACGCGAATTGCGGACTGTAGCTCTCGGAGACATCGCGATGCACCCGGTGGTGCGCGTAATGGCGCCGAGACCGCCGCGCGTCGGCGGCGTCGGTCGTGAAGATGACGGCTGCAGTGACCGTAAGAAGCCCGAAAACGCCAACCCGCGCCAAGCGCGAGGAAGACCAGTTGTTACGAAGCATGAAACCCCGTCCCCGTTTATGACTTGATCACCGGCTCGTGAGGCGAAATTGTGCCCTGCGGACCCGCGATCATTACCTGCTCAGGCTGTCCCTCCGCTGGTGCTCGCCGCGGGGGACGTTGGGCCTGAGCCGCTATTCTGGCTAAGGTGATGTTCTCAAACGGCTTTGGCCGCCTGTGGAAGGTGAACACGTCCAGGGAATCAGGGTAGGGGCCAGCGGTTTCCAAAAGCTTAAGAAACCCTTGCGGGAAAGTCCGGGAATCTCCGTAACTTGCGTTGATTCTTGTGCGTCGCACAATATTCTTGACTTTATTGTGCGCTGCACTAATTATGGGCAGAGTTCAGGGAGCCGGGGCTTCCGGACACGAGCCAGGGAAAAGGATTCCAAGATGTTCAAGGTTGAAGACTTTCAGAACTACGGGAAAGAGCATTTCGAGACGTACGTTGCCTCCGCGACTTCGGTGCAGCACGGTCTCCAGGCGATCGCCAGCGCTTATGGCGACTACACCAAGAAGTCTTTTGAAGACACCAAGTCGTTCGTCGAGAAGCTTTCCGGCGTGAAGTCGCTGGACAAGGCAATGGAAGCCCAGACCGATTTCGCCCGTTCCGCCTACGAGACCTTCGTCGCGGAATCGCAGAAGATCGCCGGCCTCTACAGCGACCTCGCCAAGCAGGCGTTCAAGCCGGTCGAGACGGTGGTGTCGAAGTTCACCCCGGCCGCCCAGTAATTTTTTGAACTTCTGGAATCAAAAGCCCGGCTGAACCAGCCGGGCTTTTTCGTTTGTCGCAGAGGCTTCGGCCGGCGCGCCACGCGCAGTTTCGACGGCGATGTTCCGATGTCCTTGAACACCGACACAGTCTGATCTGCCTTCGTCACCAGATAGAACTTGTCGGTGCCGCTTGCGCGATATTGCAGCACGCTCGAGGTGGGGTGCTGCCGGTGTTCACCTGCATCGTATAGATCGCGATGTCGTTTGGCGTGCCCTTGGCGTTGTCGCACAGCTTCTTCTGCCGCGCGTCGATCTGCAGTTCTGCGTGTTGAGACCGTCGGGGAGAAGAGCGATCGCATCCTTGTAAGGGTAGTTGGTGTCCTTGGGCAGGCGCGTTCATGTTCACGCACGACGACTTGGATGTGCAAGTCGACTTGCTGCAACTCCCATTCGCGGTATCCCAATCCGAGAAGTCCATCCAATTCTCGCTGAGATTGCTGGAGTCGGTATTGACGTCTTTGGAGAACGCAACGGCCGGGATGTGGGCGTCGCCGTCGTTCTTGGCGAGCGCGCTAAGCTGATACACGAGGTTCTTGGCGGCGGTCTGCATCGCCGCCATCTTGCCGTCGTCGGTCATTGATGCCGTGACGTCGAGCACCATGGCCATAGCTTTGAACAACGGGTAAATTGGACCGTAGAAGAACGGGTAAATCCCGTGCCCAGTTGCTGCGGTCACTTCGGCGTCGGGTTCCTGGTTGACACCCCCTGAGCGGGCCAGCGGGAAATTTTTGGCAAATCGGTCTGGATTGGTTAACCTTGGCCGGGATCGCAGGCCGGGAATCGGGACCGCCGCGGCCGCATCGCTTGGCCTCTGCATGCTTGCGGCGGGCCGGGGGCGGGCCCATATTGCCTGCAACCGATCCGGTTTCGACCGGACCGGTTGGAAGCGGCGATCCAACAGGTCGGCCCGCCTGCGCGAGGCTCCCGAGTTTGGGGCCGTGCGGCAAACCGCCATACGCTTCCGTGGGGAATTTGAACGCCTGAGCCATGCCGCAACTGACTTCCAGACTTGACCTTTCCGCGGCCGTCGCCGCCCACGCTCCCCGAATGAGCAACGATGAGAACCGTTCCGGTGGCCCGGCGGCTCCGAACACGTCCGTCATTACCAAGGTCAAACCAAAGACCAAGCGGCCCAACCTCTATCGCGTGCTGATCCTCAACGATGACTACACGCCGATGGAATTCGTCGTCCACGTACTGGAGAAGTTCTTCCAGAAGGATGTCGAGGCCGCGACCAAGATCATGCTGCACGTCCACCATCATGGCATCGGCGAGTGCGGCGTGTTCACGTACGAGATTGCCGAGACGAAGGTGACGCAGGTGATGGATTTCGCCCGCAAGCACCAGCACCCGCTGCAATGCGTGATGGAAAAGAAGTAACCGCGCGTTCGAATCCAGAGTTCTTCAGATTGGTTCTGTTCGTGCGGTGTGTGAAGTCAGCGCATACCGCTGCATGATCCGGCGAAAATCAGCGCCGGTGTCAATCCTGCCCAGATGGGTAGTTTTACCCAAATCGGAACGGGTTTTGCATCGAGTAATGCGGTGGGCGCGTAATGCCCATCGAGTCGCGGAACCGGTCTTTTGCCGCGATCTTGTATAACTATATGTGACAAAGGTTGTTGTTGCCTGACCGGGCGATGGCGATCATGATGGTGGGGGCCATAGAGGACGCGAATGCCGACTTTTTCCCAAAGCCTTGAACAATCGCTGCATCGTGCACTGGCGATCGCCAACGAGCGTCATCACCAGTACGCGACGCTCGAGCATCTCTTGCTATCCTTGATCGATGATTCCGATGCGGCCGCCGTCATGCGCGCCTGTAGCGTCGATCTCGACAAGCTCCGCACGAGCCTCGTCAATTATCTTGAGACCGAATTCGAAAATCTGGTGACGGATGGCGCCGACGACGCCAAGCCGACCGCCGGTTTCCAGCGCGTGATCCAGCGCGCGGTGATCCACGTGCAATCCTCCGGTCGCGAAGAGGTGACCGGTGCGAACGTGTTGATCGCGATCTTCGCCGAGCGCGAAAGTCATGCCGCGTACTTCCTGCAGGAGCAGGACATGACGCGCTACGACGCCGTCAACTACATCAGCCACGGCATTGCCAAGCGACCGGGCGTCTCCGAGGCGCGCCCCGTTCGCGGTGTCGACGAGGAGACCGAGGCCAAGGGCACCGAGGACGCCAAGAAGAAGGGGGAGGCGCTCGAGACCTATTGCGTCAACCTCAACAAGAAGGCGCGTGACGGCAAGATCGATCCGGTGATCGGACGCAATTCCGAGATCAACCGCGCGATCCAGGTGCTGTGCCGCCGCCAGAAGAACAATCCGCTGTTTGTGGGCGAAGCCGGCGTCGGCAAGACCGCGATCGCCGAGGGCCTGGCCAAGCGCATCGTCGACAGCGAGGTGCCGGAGGTGCTCGCGGCTGCGACCGTGTTCTCGCTGGACATGGGTACGTTGCTCGCGGGCACGCGCTATCGCGGCGACTTCGAGGAACGCCTGAAGCAGGTGTTGAAGGAGCTCGAGGCGCATCCCAACGCCATCCTGTTCATCGACGAGATCCACACCGTGATCGGTGCGGGCGCGACGTCGGGTGGCGCAATGGACGCATCGAACCTGCTCAAGCCGGCGCTTGCCTCGGGTACGATTCGTTGCATGGGCTCGACCACCTACAAGGAATATCGTCAGCACTTCGAGAAGGACCGCGCGCTGGTGCGGCGCTTCCAGAAGATCGACATCAACGAGCCGACGGTTGAGGACGCGATCGCGATCCTCAAGGGTCTCAAACCTTACTTCGAGGACTACCATCGGCTGAAGTACACCAACGAGGCGATCGAGGCTGCGGTGCAGCTGTCCTCGCGCTACATCCATGACCGCAAGCTGCCCGACAAGGCGATCGACGTGATCGACGAGTCCGGCGCGGCGCAGATGCTGGTGGCCGAGAACAAGCGGAAGAAGACCATCGGTATCAAGGAGATCGAGACCACGATCGCTTCGATGGCGCGTATCCCGCCGAAGAGCGTGTCGAAGGACGACGCCGAGGTGCTCAAGCATCTCGAGCAGACCTTGAAGCGCACGGTGTTTGGTCAGGACAAGGCGATCGAGTCGCTTGCGGCGTCGATCAAGCTGGCACGTGCCGGCCTGCGTGAACCGGAGAAGCCGATCGGCTGCTATCTGTTCTCGGGCCCGACCGGCGTCGGCAAGACCGAAGTCGCAAAACAGCTGGCGGCGTCGCTTGGCGTCGAGTTGTTGCGCTTCGACATGTCCGAATACATGGAGCGGCACACCGTGTCGCGCCTGATCGGCGCGCCTCCCGGCTATGTCGGCTTCGACCAGGGCGGCCTGCTCACCGACGGCGTCGACCAGCATCCGCATTGCGTGGTGCTGCTCGACGAAATCGAGAAGGCACATCCCGATCTCTACAACGTGCTGCTCCAGATCATGGATCACGGCCGGCTCACCGACCACAACGGCAAGCAGGTCAACTTCCGCAACGTGATCCTGATCATGACCACGAATGCGGGCGCTTCGGATCTCGCCAAGCAGGCGTTCGGCTTCACGCGCTCAAAGCGGGAAGGCGACGACCACGAGGCGATCAACCGGCAGTTCGCGCCGGAATTCCGCAACCGTCTCGATGCCATCGTCTCCTTCGGCCATCTCAGCGTCGAGGTGATCGGCACCGTGGTCGAGAAGTTCGTGCTTCAGCTCGAGGCGCAGCTCGGCGATCGCGACGTCACCATCGAGCTGTCCGAGCCCGCCAAGACGTGGCTGGTCCAGCACGGCTATGACGAGCAGATGGGTGCGCGGCCGATGGCCCGCGTCATCCAGGAGCACATCAAGAAACCGCTGGCTGACGAGGTGCTGTTCGGCAAGCTCAAGGGCGGCGGTCACGTCCGCGTCGTCCTGGTCAAGGACGAGGCCGACGAGACCAAGGAAAAGATCGGCTTCGAGTTCGTCGAGGGCCCGGTGACGCCGAAGCAGGAGAAGTTGCCCGGCACCCGCAAGCGCCCGCCGGGTAAGCCCAACAAGCCGGGCGGCCCCGGTGGCTCCAAGGGGCCGACTTCGAAGGGCCCGCTGGTCAAAGCTTGATCGCAAGCGTCATAAATCGCAAGCGTCATAAATCGCAAGCGTCATAAATCGAAAGGGCCGGCTGAAGAGCCGGCCTTTTTTTTGGTAGTCAGCCATAGGCAACGAGATCCGAGATGACCAACTCGCCTTCTGCAAACTCTTCGTCAGCTTCCTCGATCCCCGCCGACGATCCAGGCCGCGCGCTGACGGTCGCCGATCCTGACGGCAGTGGCGTGCCGCATGTCTCAGTGGCCGGCGGCACCTACACGATCCTGGTGTCGGGCGCGCAGACCGCAGGACGCTATTGCCTGGTCGATATGCTCGTGCCCGCCGGCGGCGGGCCGCCACCGCACCGCCACGACTTCGAGGAAATGTTCACACTGCTCGAAGGCGAGCTTGAATTCACCTTTCGCGGTAAGTCCTGCACCGTAGGTGCGGGATCGACCGTCAACGTTCCGGCCAACGCGCCGCATGCGTTCAAGAACGTGTCCGGCAAGACGGCCCGTATGCTGTGTATGTGTACGCCCGCGGGGCAGGATGAGTTCTTCCTGGCGGTCGGCTTTCCCGTCGAAAGCCGCACATCGCCACCGCCGAAGCCGACCCCGGAAGAGATAGCCGAGAAGGGCAAGCTGATCGCGGCACTGCTGCCGAAATATCGCACCGAGATGATGAAGATGTAAGGGGCGCCGGACGCAATCCTACTCACCCCGCAGGCGCTGGTCGTCCTGTACGCGGACATGCTCGGCACCGCGCGCGCCCGCGGGCGACAGCCGCAGCATGCTCAGCATCGCGCCGCAGAGCGCAAATCCGACGCCGGTGAGGAGCGCGATTCGGGTTCCATCGATCGGGTAGCGGCCGAGGAACAGCGCGACCAGGGCTGCGCCCGTGGTCTGGCCGAGCAGCCGCGCCGTGCCCAGCATGCCGCTGGCGCCGCCGGAGCGCTCGCGCGGAGCGGCGGCGATCATGGTGCGGTTGTTGGGGGTCTGGAACAGGCCGAAGCCGGCGCCGGCGAGCGCCATCCGCCAGATGATGTCGAGCGGCGTCGGGCTCGCGGGCAGGAAAGCGAGCGCGGCGAGACCACAGGCGAACAGCGTCAGCCCGATGCCGCCGAGCAGGCCGGCCGGATAATGCTCGACCAGGCGGCCGGCGAGGGGAGCCGCGAACGCCACCGCGATCGGCCACGGCGTGATCAAGAGGCCCATATGCACGGCGGAATAGCCGAAGCGGCTCTGGAGGTAGAAAGGGATCGCGACGAAGGCCAGCATCTGCCCGCAGAACGAGGCGATCGAGGTCGCAATCGACAGCCCGAACACCGGGATGCGCAGCAGGTCGACCGGCAGCAGCGGCGACCTCATATGCGTCTCGCGATAAATGAGCAACGCGCCGGCGACGATTGCGACGGCGAACTGGACGAGGCAGGTGATTATCGCCTCGCCGTGGCCGACGCTGTCGATCGCGGCGATGCCGACGCCGAAGGTGATCGCCGAGAGCCCCGCGCTCTGCCAGTCGAAGGAATGACTTGCCGGCGTCGTATGCGGCAGGCTGCGCAGGCCGAGCACCAGCGTTATCGCGCCGAGCGGAATGTTGATGGCAAACAGCCACGGCCAGCTACCGACCGCCAGGATGCCGGCGGCGAGCGTCGGGCCGACCGCGGCGGAGAAGGCGACGACGAGCGCGTTGAGCCCGATGCCGCGGCCGAGCTGGTTGCGCGGATAGGTGAAGCGGACCAGCGCCGAATTGACGCTCATGATGCCGGCCGCGCCGAACCCCTGGATGATGCGCGCGATCGTGAGTAGCGGCAGCGTATGCGCCAGCGCGCAGAAGGCGGATGCGAGCGTGAACAGCACGAGCCCGACCAGGTAGACGCGGCGATAGCCGACGATCTCGCCAAGCGAAGCCAGCGGCAACAGCGAGATCGTGATCGCAAGCTGATAGCCGTTGACGATCCAGATCGAGAAGGCCGGGCTCGCATTCAAGTCGGCTGCGATCGTCGGCAGCGCGACATTGGCGATGGCGCTATCGACGACGGCCATGGTGATGCCGAGCGCAATAGTCAGGATCGCCTGATTGCGCTGGGGTTGCGGCAGGCCGTCGGTATGCTCAATCGGGACAGACGACATAATGAAAGCGGGCTTGATTCGAGCCGTGAGTAATCTCCGGATTAGGAAATTGCGCGATGCATCGCAACCCGGCAGGACACGGACGGTTCCTGTGGCCGAAGCAGGTCTCCCGGCGCTACGGGCATGGATCGGTACGACTCTCGCGGGCTCACCCGGCACGAGGTCGCCGAGCCGAAGAACTCAAGGAGCACGATCGGCGCTGACGCGCCCCGCGCTCAGACCGGCGGTGGGTTGCGGTCGGAGAAGGTCCCCCGCTGGTGCCAATACGGATAGGGCAATGTCACCTTGCTCGCCGCATCGAGCTTTTCGATCTGGTCCTTGGTCAAGGACCATCCGACCGCGCCGAGGTTTTCGCGCAACTGTGTTTCGTTGCGGGCGCCGATGATCAGCGTCGAAACGGTCGGACGCTGCAGCAGCCAATTCAGCGCGATCTGGGAGACGCTCTTGCCTGTCTCCCTGGCGACCTCGTCGATGGCCTCGACGACGCGATAGACGTGTTCGTCCGGTACGGGTGGCCCGAAGTCGGCGGTCTGGGGCAGGCGGCTCACTTCAGGCTTCGGCTGGCCGCGGCGGATCTTCCCGGTGAGGCGGCCCCATCCGAGTGGTGACCAGACCACGGCGCCAAGCCCCTGATCGAGACCAAGCGGCATCAGCTCCCACTCATAGTCGCGCCCGACCAGCGAATAGTAGGTCTGGTTGGCGACGTAGCGCGGGAAACCGTGCTTATCGGCGACGCCAAGCGACTTCATCAAGTGCCAGCCCGAAAAATTCGATACGCCGACATAACGGATCTTGCCGGCCCGCACGAGGGTATCGAGCGTGCTCAGCACCTCCTCGGGCGGGGTGAAGGCATCGAAGCCATGGAGCTGGAACAGATCGATATAGTCGGTGCCGAGCCGGCTCAGCGAAGCGTCGATGGCGGCGAGCAGATGCTGCCGCGACGAGCCGATGTCGTTGGGGCCATCGCCGAAGCGGAACGTGGCTTTGGTCGAGACCAGCACTTTGTCGCGGCGGCCTTTGATGGCTTCACCGAGCACCCGCTCGGATTCACCGAGCGAATAGACGTCGGCGGTGTCGAACATCGACACGCCGGCCTCGAGACAAATGTCCAGGAGGCGGCGCGCTTCGGTGGCGTCGGTCGTCCCCCAAGCCGCGAGGCGGCCGACGCCGCCGAACGTGCCCGTGCCAAGGCTCAAAGCGGGCACCATGAGGCCGGACCGGCCCAAGCGTCGGTATTCCATCGAACTGCTCCTCACGGCCGCTGATTGATTGGCGCAGCCTTGGAGGCAGATCGTAGTGCAAGCAGACGCTTTGTCCTATCGCGCGCTGGCATACCCGCATTGCTTGGGAATGGCCTAGTCGTGCAGACGCATCTCATCGAATGCTGCATCTGCGACGCGTGCGCCGACCGTCGTTGCAGCAGGTGCCGCTTCGATCCTCGCTGCGGACGAGGGGGCGCAGACAGGTTCGCTGTCACGTGCCTGCCGCGGCACGAGCGTCAGGCCCCAGCCCACCAGGACCAGCGCCGCGAGCCGGATCGCGATCACACTCAACAGCAGTTGCGGGCCACTTATCGTTGCGTGAGTCCTCATACGCGCCAGCCTGATGCAGGTCGCGGGACCTGACAATCTGGAATTGGCGAGCATTGCCTTCGCCTGAGGCGAAGGCTTGCAATGATATCTGACCGGAACGGATCTCAGTGCCGCAGCTGACTCTGCCGGAAGTCGCGCGGCGACATCCCGAAATGCTCGCGGAAGACGCGACCGAAATGCGACAGGTCGTTAAAGCCCCAGGCAAACGCGATCTCGCTGATGTGGCGATGGGCGAGCACGGGTGAGGCGAGGTCGCGTTTGCATTGGGCGAGACGTTCGCCAAGCACATGGCGCTGGAACGAGGTGTCCTCGTCAGCGAGGAGATCGTTGACGTAGCGTGAGGAGATGCCGAGTGCGGCGGCGGTCTCCGGCAGCGACAGGTCGGGATCGGCGAGGTGACCGCGGATGTGGGCCTTCAGCCGGTAGAGCAGGGCGGAGCGATGGGTCGAAGACGGTAGCGGCGTTCTGCGGAGCCGTTCGCTCAGCGCCATCGCCAACAAATCCACCGCCTGCTCAGACAGGGCGGCGGCGTTGTTGGGCGCGAGCCGGTCTGCGCTCTGGCAGAGCCGGAAGATGAAATCATAGGCGAGCCGCTCGAGCGGCAGGTCGGCGCCGAACGTGATCGCGGTGAGCGTCTCGGTCCCGCCGAGCCGCCGCTGCAACATCTCGCGCGGCACTTTGAAGATGGTCTGCGCAAAAGTGTCCTTGAACTTCAGCTCATAGGGACGCGTGGTGTCGTAGAGCGCGAACTCGCCGGGATGGATCACGGTCTCGCGGCCGTCCTGCACCACTCCGCCATTGCCGCGATTGCCGAGCGCAACCAGGACATAATCCTGATCCGAGCGTGCGATGCGCGATGGTGTGCGGAACACGTGCTGGCGGTCTGAGCAGACCTCGGAGCAAACGGCCTTGCCGAGCGGGACTTGCGTGACCGAGCCGTGAAAGGCACTGCCGAGGTCAGATTTGCAGTCGAGCCCGACGAAGACGTCGCAGACGATGTCCTGCCAGAGGGCGAGCCGGCGGTAGCCGGGGCTGCCGTCTGTCGTGAACTGGATTGGCATTTCACAGGCCTCCCTTTCACATCCAGCAAAACCGCATGGTGGCGCAGATCCAGCCTGATCGCAGGCAAATTCCGTACCGGGGCGGCGATCCCTTCCAGTCGAGTTTTTGTTCCGCCGTGGTCGAGCGCGCGGCCGCCCGGCTTGGCCCAATAGACTGCATCGGACGAGGTCTCCGATCAACCGGCAATGGAGGCGGCAATGGGCATCGAACATCCGAAATACAAGGTCGCGGTGGTGCAGGCAGCGCCCGCCTGGCTAGATCTCGACGCCTCGATCGACAAGTCGATCGCGCTGATCAAGGAAGCGGCAGAGAAGGGCGCCAAGCTGATCGCCTTTCCGGAAGCTTTCATCCCCGGTTACCCCTGGCATATCTGGATGGACTCGCCGGCTTGGGCAATCGGTCGCGGCTTTGTGCAGCGCTACTTTGATAATTCGCTGTCTTACGACAGCTCGCAGGCCGAGAAGTTGCGCGATGCGGTGCGGAAAGCAAAGCTTACCGCCGTGTTCGGCCTGTCCGAGCGCGACGGCGGCAGTCTCTATCTGGCGCAATGGCTGATCGGGCCGGATGGCGAGACAATTGCAAAACGCCGCAAGCTACGGCCGACCCATGCCGAGCGCACCGTCTATGGCGAGGGTGACGGCAGCGACCTCGCGGTCCACGCTCGCGCCGACATCGGCCGTATCGGCGCGCTCTGCTGCTGGGAGCATCTCCAGCCGCTGTCGAAATATGCGATGTACGCCCAGAACGAGCAGGTTCACGTCGCCGCGTGGCCGAGCTTCTCGCTGTACGACCCCTTTGCGCCGGCACTCGGCGCCGAGGTCAACAACGCTGCCTCCCGCGTCTATGCGGTGGAGGGGTCCTGCTTCGTGCTCGCGCCTTGCGCGACGGTGTCGCAGGCGATGATCGACGAGCTCTGCGACCGGCCCGACAAGAACGCGCTGCTGCATGTGGGCGGCGGCTTTGCCGCGATCTATGGACCAGACGGCAGCCAGATCGGCGACAAGCTCGCGCCGGACCAGGAGGGGCTGCTGATCGCCGAGATCGATCTCGGCGCCATCGGCGTCGCCAAGAACGCGGCAGATCCCGCCGGACATTATTCGCGCCCCGACGTCACGCGGCTGCTGCTCAACAAGAAGCGATACCAGCGCGTCGAGCAGTTCGCGCTGCCGGTCGACACCGTTGAGCCCACGGACATCAACGCCGCAGCAAGCTGATCGGCGAGACTGAGGAGAGAGGGTACGATCATGGAATCCGCAATTCCTCTGCATCTCGAAACCCAGCGCACGCGCCACAAGCGTGTGCCGGATGACTACCAGCCGCCATATCCGTCGTTCGTGGCGCGCTACAAGCCCGCGGTCGGTCGCGTCGTGATGGCCTATTTCGGCGTGCAGTATCGCGGGTCAGCACCGGCAACGGCGACGGAAGCACTCGCTGAAATCGCCGGCCTGTTCGGGGGCGAGGGTGGTCCCTCGCATTGGGACCGCGCGCACTATGTCGATCAGGCCGGCCACGCAAATATTGTCTCGGTGGCTTATTGGGACGATATCGCACGCTTCGACGCCTGGTTCGCGCCGGCACGTGAGGCGTGGACAGGAAAGCGCCGAGACGGGATCGGCACCTTCATCGAGGTGCTGCGTCCCACGGTGGCGCGGCACGAGACGCTGTTCTCCTCGCTCGGCAGGCCCGAGGGTGTCGCGGTGATCGCCGACGGCATGAGCGGCGAGGTACAAGAGCACGCCTATTGGGGCGGCATGCGCGACCGCATTCCACTGTCGCAGACCGATCCGATGTCACCGGGCGGCCATCCCGAGCTGATCCGCGACGGTGCACGGCTGCGCGTGAAGGCGCACGACAATCTCTGCCTGATCCGCTCCGGGCAGGACTGGAGCGATACCGAGGCGTCCGAACGGAAGC
Source organism: Bradyrhizobium sp. LB11.1 (assembly GCF_040549385.1). Lineage (NCBI taxonomy): Bacteria > Pseudomonadati > Pseudomonadota > Alphaproteobacteria > Hyphomicrobiales > Nitrobacteraceae > Bradyrhizobium > Bradyrhizobium sp. LB11.1. The sequence continues at coordinate 45,626 of NZ_JBEPTH010000005.1, forward strand.
TCTATCTCGACGACGTCGAGCCGGTGCTGCGGGAGGGCATGGATTTTCTCCGCGATGACGGCCTCGCGATCGGCTGCTACGCCAACCGCTACATGCAGGTGCTCTCGGCCGACGGTAAGGCGAGTGAAAAATCCTACGGTCAGAGCTGGTGGAAAAGTCTTGCCGCACTGGAGCGTTGGGCGGAATCGCATCCGACCCACGTCAAAATCTTCGGTGCGGCGATGAAATATCTTTCGACGCTGGGGCCGTCGGCGAAGTTACGGCTTTATCACGAGGTCACAGTGGCCGTGGCCGACGAGCAGTTCTTCGAATATCTGAACTGCCATCCCAGAACCGGCATGCTGGCGGCGGTGGAGACCGTCAGCGCTTAGGCCACGCAGTGGCCCAGCAGTTCCGGGTGCGCGGCGCAGATGTGATGTGCGCCGGCATCCCTCAGCTCCGCCTCGCTGCCATAGCCGTAGAGCACGCCGATCGCCGTCATGCCGTTGGTCCGGGCACCGACCACGTCATGGCTGCGGTCGCCGATCATGATGGCGCTGTTTGCATCGACCCTGGTCTCGTCGAGCGCGTAGCGCAGCAGATCGCGCTTGTCGACGCGCGTGCCGTCGAGCTCGGAGCCGAAGACACGCTCGAAATACGGTTTCAGGCCAAAATGATCGACGATGCGGGTGGCGTAGACCGCGGGCTTGCTGGTCGCGACGAACATGCGCGGTGTCGTCGCGGCGAGCGTTGCGAGCGTATCCACGATGCCGGCATACGCCTCATTTTCGAACAGGCCGATATCGCTGAACCGCTCGCGGTAGAGCAACAGCGCCTTGTCGGCCAGCGCCTCGGTTCCGGTAAGATTCTTCAGGCTCGCATGCAGTGGCGGCCCGATGCACCAGGTCAGCTCATCCTCACTCGGCACCGCGAGGCTCAGCCGTTCCAGCGCGTACTGGATGGAACGGGTAATCCCGGGTTTCGGGTTGGTCAGCGTGCCGTCGAGATCAAAATAGATTGTGGCCATGGGGCGGGACCGGCGTTGATATCGTCGCCCGTTGCTAGTTGGCTGGGCCCTCAAGTCAAGGTCCGATTTGTCCGGTATTGTGGACGCCATGCGTATAGCCCGGGTTATTGCTGTGACGTGCCTTGCCCTCGTGGCACGGCCCGCGTTTGGCGAGGAGGCCCCGACCCGGTTCGTGCATCCGAGCGTCGAGGAACTCGCACATCTACCGGAGAGGCCCGAAGCGCGAGAGAGCGACACGCGGGAATCGATTTGCCTGATCGTGGAGGCCGCCGCACGCGATGCCAATCTGCCGCTGGAATTCTTCGCCCGTGTGATCTGGCAGGAAAGCCGTTTCCAGGCCAATGCGGTTGGGCCCATGACGCGCAGTGGCGAAAACGCGCAGGGGATCGCGCAGTTCATGCCGAGCACAGCGAGCGAGCGCGGGCTTCTCAATCCCTTCAATCCGGTCCAGGCGTTGCCGAAATCGGCCGAGTTCTTGAACGAGCTCCGCAACCAGTTTGGCAATCTCGGTCTGGCCGCTGCCGCCTACAATGCCGGGCCGCGACGGGTGCAGGAGTGGCTCGCTGGCACCGGCGGCATGCCTGAGCAGACGCGCAACTACGTCTACGTCATTACCGGCGCGACCGTTGATGCGTGGGCCAAGGCCGGCAGCACCGGCAAGGGACCGCCCAGCTCGCCGCCGACGAGCTGCCGCGACCTGATGGCGCTGTTGAAGCGTGCGCCGAACCCGTTCGTGGCCGAACTTGAGCAGCACGTCGAGCTCGCCGCCGCAAGGATTTGGGGTGTGCAGCTCGCCGCCGGCTTCGATCGCAATAAGGCGCTGGCGATGTACTCTCGCGCCGTCACGCGGCTTAGCGCCGTGATCGGCGAGCGCGATCCCAGCCTGTTGAGTTCGGTGGTGCGCAGCCGCGGTTCGCACGCCTTCTACCAGGTGCGCATCGGCGCCGACACGCGCCCCGAGGCTGATGATCTCTGCAACCGCATCCGCAAGGCGGGCGGCGCCTGCTTCGTGCTGAAGAACCGGGGCGTACGGGGGTAGGGAGCGCGCGCATGCCAGCCCCGCCACGCGCTTCCTTGACGCGGCCGTCCGCATTGCTCGTTATGCATGCACGATTTTGCAACCTCAGCCGGCCGTCCCGTGGCGCTTCCTCCGCTCGATTCCCCTCAATGGCAAAGTCCGTGGCGCGCCTTCGCCTGGGGGCTGCGCTCGATCACGCAGACGATCCTCACGCTAGTCCTGTTCGCGACCTATCTCGGCATCGGCGCACTTGCCCATGACAGCCATTTTAGCCTGCTCTGGGCGCTCTGCTCGACGCTGTTCGTCTGGGCAGGTCCGGCGCAGATCATTCTGGTCACCACGCTCGGCTCGGGCGCGACCGTCATTCAGTCTGCGGTTGCGGTGACTGTCAGCGCAGTCCGGCTGTTTCCGATGGTGGTGTCGGTGCTGCCACTGATGCGCACGCCGACGACCAAACGACGTGAGCTGCTCTTCGCGGCGCATCTGACGGCCGTGACGCTGTGGGTCGAATGCCATCGCTTCCTGCCGCAAGTGCCGCGCGAGCGGCGGATCGCCTTCGTGAACGGACTTGGCTTCGGTCTGGTCTCGGTGTGTCTCACCGCCAACACGGTCGGCTATTTCCTCGCCGCCAACCTGACGCAGACGCTGGGCGCCGCGATCCTGCTGCTGACGCCATTGTCCTTCCTGTTCTCGACCGCGCGCAACTGCCGCGAGGTCGCCGATGCCGTCGCGCTCGCGCTTGGGATCCTGCTCTATCCGCTGGCCGCCAAGATCAACTCGGGCCTCGACATTCTCGTCAGCGGTCTGGCGGCGGGCACGATTGCCTATGGCGTGCATTGGTGGCGGGAGGTGCGCGCATGAGCGCCGCGCAACTGATCGGCGACTGGCACGCGCTGCTCGTGCTGCTTGTCGCCGGCGTCTTTCCCAATCAGATCTGGCGCATGCTGGGCCTCTGGTTCGGCGGCGGCATCGACGAGGGCTCCGAGCTGCTGGTCTGGGTGAGGGCGGTTGCCACCGCGATCCTGGCCGGCGTCATCGCCCAGATCGTGGTCGAGCCGCCGGGCACGCTTGCCAGTGTGCCGGATGGCTTGCGCTATGGCGCGGTGGCCGCCGGCCTCGTCGCGTTCCTGCTGACCCGCCGTTCGATTTTTGCGGGCGTTGTCGCCGGTGAAGTCTTCATGCTGGCCGGCAAGTGGTGGTTGGGCTAGAACCTCCGCGAACAGCCAAGGAATTGGAAATATGGTTCGCGAAAATGAACTCCGCGAGGGTGAAGTCGCAGTCGAGCTGCCGTCGACGGAGGATGCCGGCCTTGTCTTCATCGGTCGCATCCGGACGCCCTGGTCCTCGCGACTGGAGACGCCGCGGCAGGGCCGCGCCGACGGCCCGATATGCCGGCTCGAGATTTTTGAACCGTTCGTGCCTGCTATCAAGGGCGTCGATTTCTACAGCAATCTCGAGGTGCTCTACTGGCTCGACAAGTCCCGCCGCGACATCGTCCTGCAAAGCCCGAAGAACAACGAGAAGACCCGCGGCACGTTTTCGCTGCGCTCGCCGGTCCGGCCCAATCCGATCGGTACCGCGATCGTGAAGCTCGTTGGCATCGAGGGCAGCACGATCCTGGTGCGTGGTCTCGACTGCCTCGACAACACGCCGCTGATCGACATCAAGCCCGATCGCTGCGAGTTCACGCCGCTGGCGGCGCCGCAGCCGGGGGATTTCCAGACGGAGTGAGAGCACTCCGCTCCAACCCCATCATTGAAGCAATCCAGATTGTTTCCGAGGAAGCAGTCTGGATTGCTTCACTTCGCTCGCAATGACGGAGTGTGGGGCGATCAGCCCGCCTTCAACGCCGCGATCAGCTTCGTCGCGTTCTCTTCCAGCACCTTGATGTGTTCCTTGCGGCTCGCGGGCGGCAGCATCGCTACGCCGTCGTGGCGGGGCATCACGTGCATGTGGAGATGAAACACCACCTGGCCGCCGGCGGCCTCGCTGAACTGCTGCACGGTGATGCCGTCGGCCTTGAACGCCTCCATTGCGGCAGCTGCGATTCTGTGCGCGCCGCGGGCGACGTGGGCGTAGTCGTCCGCCTTGATGTCGAGGATGTTGCGGGCAGGCGCCTTCGGGATCACCAGCGTGTGGCCTGATACCCGCGGCATGATGTCGAGGAAAGCGAAGACATGCTCGTCTTCGTAGACCTTATGGCAGGGAAACTCGCCGCGCAGGATCTTTGCAAAGATGTTGTTCGGGTCGTAGGCGGTCATGGAGGCGGCTCCCAAGATTTTGCGTTGACTGTCACCAGCCCCGCGCGTGCGTCAAGGCGCTTCGTCGATACCTTTCCGGAACGGGCCGAGCTCGGCCAACTCCCGTCCGGCCTCCGCAACGTAGGTGCGCTCGCGCTTGAGGTAATCGTCGATGGCGCGGCGCAGGCCGGGATCGGCGATGAAGTGCGCGGAGTGGGTGGTCCGCGGCAGGTAGCCGCGCGCGATCTTGTGCTCGCCCTGCGCGCCGGCCTCGACGTGCGTGAGGCCGCGCTTGATGGCGAAATCGATCGCCTGATAGTAGCAGACCTCGAAATGCAGGAACGGATGATGCTCGACCGCGCCCCAGTTGCGGCCGAACAGCGTGTCCGAACCGATGAAGTTGATCGCGCCCGCGATCCAGCGGTCATTGCGGCGGGCCATCACCAGCAGAACATCCTCGCTCATGGTCTCGCCGATCAGCGAGAAGAATTCGCGCGTGAGATAGGGACGCCCCCATTTGCGCGAACCGGTCTCCATGTAGAACGCGAAGAAGGCATCCCAGGCGTCCTCGGTGATGTCTTTGCCTGTGAGCCAGTGGATCGTGATGCCGGCGGCGAGCGCATCGCGTCGCTCGCGCTTGATCGATTTGCGGTGACGCGAGTTCAGCGTCGCCAGAAAATCGTCGAAGCTCGCAAATCCTTCGTTGCGCCAGTGGAACTGCTGGTCGGTGCGCTGGAGGAAGCCGTGCTGGGCAAGCAGCTTCCACTCCGCCTCGCGGGCGAACGTGACGTGCACCGAGGACGCCTTGCTGACGCCGCACAGCGCCACCAGCCCGCTCGCCAGTGCCTCCGAGATACGCTCGCGATCGACGCCGTCGCGGACCAGGAGCCGCGGGCCCGTCGCCGGCGTGAAGGGAACAGAGACCTGCAGCTTCGGGTAATAGCGCCCGCCGGCGCGCTCATAGGCGTCGGCCCAGCCGCGGTCGAAAACGTACTCGCCTTGGCTGTGTGATTTCAGATAGCAGGGCACGACACCGGCGACACGGCCGTCGATCTTGGCCACCAAATGCCGCGCTCCCCAGCCGGTGCGGATCGTGGCTGAACCCGATTTCTCGACGGCGGAAAGAAAGGCGTGAGATACGAAAGGGTTATAGGCGGGCTTTAAGAGGTCGAGAGAATCGCCTGGAAGCCCGGATGAGGTTCCCCTGCCATGCCCATTGCAGGCCTTGCCAGGACTGGCGCAGGCATCCCAATCCTCCGGCGAGACTTCGCCAATGGACGGTACGGCCTCCAGAGTGATTTCGGATGATGCCATTGCGCCCAAGATCGTGCATTGCAGCAGCGACTTCAAGGGTTGGGAACATCAAGCCTACGGCACGAAGCCCTCAAAGATCATCTGATCGGCATATTGCCCAACCCGCGTCCGCTGCTCCGGCGTGCGCACGGTCCAGCCGAGCAGGGCGCAGCCGAGAACCTTACTGGCGATCCAGGGGGCTGGCGCCGGCAGGTGGTCGACCTTGAAGGCGACGAAATGGGGCTGGGTCTGGAAGCCGTGGCGCAGGTACAGCATGCTGTCGCGCTGCTGCGGCGTCAGATAGGCCCAGTACTCGTCCTCATAGCTCCGCTGCGCGACGATGCCGCGCGGGCGGGAGGGCAGCAGTTCGCGCAGCGCCAGCACCTGGTCGGGGTCGAAGGACATCCCGACCGCTTGCCCTTGATAGGAGGCCAGGACCTCGGCCATCCGCTTCACCAGCTTGCGGTCGCCGTCGAAATGGCTCTTCACCTCGACCACCAGCGGCACGCGGCCGACGACCATGGCGCAGAGATCGCTGAGCGACATCATCCGCTCAGGTGTATCCTTGAACTTGATGGCTCTCAGCTCGGCCGCGGTCTTCGCGACCACCGGGCCGGTGGCCTCGGTGAGGCGGCCGAGCGCATGGTCGTGATGCACCATGGCCTCGCCATCGGCGGAGAGCTGGATGTCGACCTCGATCGAGAAATTGCCCGCAACCGCCGCCTGCACCGCGCCCGGCATGTTTTCCACGATGCCACGCGAAATGTCATGCAGGCCGCGATGGGCGACCGGCCGCGCTGTCAGCCAATCCGGAGCACGCACGATGCCGACCTCAGGCGACCTCAAACACGCCTTCGACCTCGACCGCCGCGTCCGCGGGCAGAGAGGCGACACCGACCGTGGTGCGGGCGTGGCGGCCCTTGTCACCGAAGGCGGCGACCATCAGGTCGGAGGCGCCGTTCAGCACCTTCGGCCCGTCCAGGAAGTCCGGCGCCGAGTTGATAAAGCCGCCCAGGCGTACCACGCGCACGACCTTGTCGAGATCGCCAAGCGCAGCCTTGACCTGCGCGAGCAGGTTGACGGCACAGCCGCGCGCGGCCGCAGCACCGTCCTCGATCGAAACCCCGGCGCCGAGCTTGCCCTTGGCGATCAACTTGCCGTCGGGGGCGAAGCAAACTTGGCCGGAGACGAACAGCAGATTGCCGGTACGCACGAACGGCACGTAGTTGGCCACGGGGGTGGGGGCCTCGTGCAGCTTGATGCCCTGTTCCGCCAGTTTCTGCTCGACCGTGCCCGCCATGTCTCGACCTCGATGTCTGAAAACTCATCCGCACCCGGTGCGTCTGTTGACCTCCGGGTGCGCCCTGTTTCGCCCATCATGCCGCCACATGCAAGCAAGCCGACAGGGCGGCGGCACGCCGGGGCGGATTGCTTTTTTCTGAGGCTGGCCATGAGGTTCAGCAGAGGGGCGCAATTTTACGTGAAACCGCCGCAGTTGCGACGCAATGGAACGGTCATTAAAGTGTCGAATCTGCGCGTCCCCCAGAGAACAGACATGGTGCACGTTTTCCGGACTTCACTCGGTGTGATGGCGCTCGCGGCGACCGTTATCGGTGCCGGCGGTGGCGTCCATGCCGCGAACGGTCCGTTCCTCGCGCACCAGGCGCTCTATGATCTGAGCCTGGTCAAATCGCGCTCCAATTCCGTCAACAGCGCGCGCGGCCGCATCCTCTATAATTTCGCCGGCAGCAGCTGCGAGGGCTACACGTCCGAATTCCGCCAGGTCTCCGAGCTCGACAGCGGCGAGGGCAAGATCACGCTCAGCGATCTCCGCTCCAATTCCTGGGAGGACGCCGGCGGCAAAAGCTACCGCTTCAAGATCGAGACGCGGATGAACGAGACCGAGGCCGGCTTGGTCGACGGTTCGGCCGAGCGCGACGGCGACCACATCAACGTCAAGCTTAAGTTGCCCGCGCCGAAGAATTTCACCCTCGACGGCAAAATCGTGTTTCCGACCGAGCAGATCCAGCACATCATTGCGGCGGCCAAGGACGGCAAATCGCTCCTGGAGCTCTCCGTTTATGACGGCTCCGACGATGGCCAGAAGGTCTACAACACGCTGACCGTGATCGGTCAGCCGATCGCCGCCGAGCCCACTGCGTCGGCCGATCCGTCGACGTCGGACGAGCACATGAAAGCGTTGAAGCGCTGGCCGGTGACCGTCAGCTATTTTGACCGCGACGTCCAGCAGAAGGAAGGCGAGCAGACGCCGGTCTATGCGATGTCGTTCGAGCTCTACGAGAACGGCGTCTCCCGCCAGCTCGTGCTCGACTACAACGATTTTGTCATTTCCGGCGCAATGGGCAAGTTCGACGTCAAGGACAGCAAGCCCTGCAATTAGGCGCCGAGGCTAGCCCTCGACACCGTCACCAGCTACGCTCCCTTCCAACCACAAACTCCGGGAGCCAGCCCATGCCCAAGCTCGATCATCTCCGCCCCAGCGGACTGCACCACAACCCCGCTTATTCCCACGTCGTTACCGCCTCCGGCGCGCGCACGATCTACATCTCCGGCCAGGTGTCCGTGGACGAGGAGGGGCGGATCGTCGGCGAGGGCGACCTCGCCGCGCAGACCACGCAGGTGATGCAGAATCTCGGCCATGCATTGAAGGCGGCCGGCGCCTCCTACGCTAACATCGTCAAGATCACGACGTTCGTCGTCGGCTACAAGCCGGAGCTGCGCCCCATCATCGGCAAGGCCCGCTCGGTCTTCTTTGAAGGCATGGAGCCGCCGGCCTCGACGCTCGTCGGGGTCTCCGCGCTCGCCGCGCCGGAATGGCTGATCGAGATCGAGGCGATCGCGGTCGCGGACTGAGTGCGCAGACACAACGGCCGAGTTCACGGCTTTCGCAAAACGTGAAAACAACCCCATGCACAGTAGAAACGCAGTTGCCGAACGGGACAGGTTGATCTGAATTTCGTATTTAGCGAATTTAGGTTGACGCGTCGGGCAAAACAGTGGCACTCTGCCATGCTGGCGTTTTTCAAATGCCGTACGGGCTGGCCACCATGTTCGACGCGCTATGAAGCTTCGCGGTTGCGCGGGGATGACGGGACGACACCTCCGTCGCAGCCAACTCATTCCTGCCCCTTCTCCGGCCCGTCATACGCGATACCGCGAATGACGGCAGCATTGCCGAACTTCTTGCGCAGACTGTCCACGGCTCGCTCGGCATGCGCGGCGCGGCGGTCGAGCATATCGGTGTCGTCGGCGGGGGAGCCGTCGCGCAGCGCGCTGACCCCGGCGCCCATCAGGCGGAAGGCGGTGCCGTCAATTTCCTTGGCCAGCATCTCGCGGCAGATTGCGAAGATCTTTGCAGCAAGCTGCGTCGGCGCCGCGATCGATTGCGAGCGTGTGCGCTGACGGAAGTCAGCGGTCTTCAGTTTGAGCGTGACGGTTGAGCCGGCAAGCTCGCTGCTCTTGAGCCGCGACGACGTCTTCTCGCACAGCCGCCACAAAATCTTTTCCAGCGTCGCGAAATCGCGGATGTCGGTCTCGAAGGTGGTTTCACTGGAGATTGTCTTGGCGCCGCGATCGGCTTCGACGCGGCGGTCGTCGATGCCGCGCGCGAGCCGCCATAGCCTGCGGCCGTCGCTCGGAAACTGCCGCATCAGCTCGATCTCGTCGACCTTTTGCAGGTCGGCGATGATGCGGAAGCCGCGCTGCACGAGGCGTTCCTGGGTCGCAGGTCCGACGCCGAAGATGAAGCCGACCGGCCTCGAAGCCAGCATCAAGCGGGCTTCCTCCTGGTCGAGCGCGGCAAAGCCGCGCGGCTTGTCGAGATCGGAGGCGATCTTGGCCAAAAACTTGTTGCAGGAGAGGCCGACCGAGACAGAGATGCCGATTTCGCGCTCGACGTCGCGGGCAAAGCGCGCGAGCACCTTTGCCGGGATCATGCCGTGCACGCGCTCGGTGCCGGAGAGATCGAGAAAGGCCTCGTCGATCGAGAGCGGCTCGACCAGCGGCGTCAGCGCCTGCATGGCCTGGCGCACCTCGCGGCCGACGCGGACGTACTTCGCCATGTCGGGTCGGATCACGACCGCATGCGGACAGGCTTCCAACGCTCTATACATCGGCATCGCGGAACGCACGCCATAGGTGCGTGCGATGTAGCAGGCCGCCGACACCACGCCGCGCTTGCCACCGCCGATGATGACGGGCTTGTCGGCGATGTCAGGATTGTCGCGCTTCTCGACCGTCGCATAGAAGGCGTCGCAATCGATATGGGCGATGGTCAGCCTTGCGAGCGCGCGGTGGCGGACGAGGCGAGGGGAGCCGCAGGCGGAACAGCGCCGTACGGCCATGTCCAGATCGGCCAGACAATCCCGGCAGAAGCAGCGGGGCCCGGCCGGATCTGGGGCGCTCACGGCACGTCGCGCTCCCAGGTCCGGTCGCCGAGCGCATCGCCCAGCACCTGCCGCGCTGCGGCAACGTTGGTCGGATGCAGTTCCGAGGCCTTGGCAAAGGCCTTCACGGTGTCGTCATCGCGCAGCACGAAATCGAACACGCTGAGCAGGAAATGCGGGTCCGAGGCGGCGTTCCGGAGCGTCTCCGGACCGACCCCTGTCTCAGCCAGAAACAGGCCCAGCCTTTCAGGGTCGCCCGCAATAAACGACAGCGCCTGAATCGCAACGATTTCAGCGACTTCGCGAGGGTTGTGAACAGGCTTTTTCACGGGCCCAGTTTGCCTTTCCGTTAACTTTCGGTGTCTACTTTGGAATATGCCCGAGTCTTGGGACTGAGTCTCGGACCTGAGTCTTGCTGGCCCAGACAAGCAACTGGAAACCACATCGCAGAAAGTGGCCCCTCGGGTTTAACGAAACTCAAGCGAATCTGAGGCTAGTTTGAATCCAGTTTTCGAAGCGCCGGAAAGCGGCGCCTGAGGCGTCACATGTATAGGGCTTCGTGCCAATCAGGAGGGCGGGATGGCTAAGACCGTCCTGATCGTGGAAGACAACGAGCTCAACATGAAGCTCTTCCGCGACCTGTTGGAGGCGCACGGCTACCAAACCTCCGGCACCAGCAACGGCTACGAGGCGCTCGACCTCGTGCGCAAGATGCGGCCCGACCTGGTGCTGATGGATATCCAATTGCCGCAGGTCTCGGGCCTCGAGGTGACGCGCTGGATCAAGGACGATCCCGAGCTGCGCGCCATTCCCGTCGTCGCGGTCACGGCCTTCGCGATGAAGGGCGACGAAGAGCGCATCCGCGAGGGCGGTTGCGAAGCCTATTTGTCCAAGCCGATCTCGGTCGGCAAATTCATTGAGACGGTCCGGCGTTTTATCGGATAGGAAGTGAGTTCAGAGTGTCCGCGCGTATCCTGGTCGTCGATGACGTTCCCGCCAACGTCAAACTCCTCGAAGCCCGTCTTTCGGCCGAATATTTCGATGTGACGACGGCCTCGAACGGCACCGAAGCGCTAGCGCTCGCCCGCCGCGCCGAGTGCGACATCATCCTGCTCGACGTGATGATGCCCGACATGGACGGCTTCGAAGTCTGCCGCCGCCTCAAGACCGATCCGGCCACGCACCATATTCCCGTGGTGATGGTCACCGCGCTCGATAGCCCGTCCGACCGCAACCGCGGGCTCGAAGCCGGCGCTGACGATTTCCTGACCAAGCCCGTCTCCGACGTCGTGCTGATCGCGCGCGTGCGCTCGCTGACGCGATTGAAGATGATGACCGACGAGCTGCGCATGCGCGCCATCACCTCGCTCGAGATCGGCATGCAGGCGCCCGAGCGCAGCGCCATCGCCGATGCCGGCAAGGGCGGCCGCATCCTGCTGGTCGACGACCGGCAGTCGTCCTATGAGCGGCTGGCGACGATCCTCGCGGCCGAGCACACCATCGACGTCGAGCCGAATCCGACCGAAGCGCTGTTCCACGCGGCCGAGGGCAATTACGATCTCCTGATCGTCTCGCTCGATCTGAACAATTTCGACGGCCTGCGGCTCTGCAGCCAGGCCCGCTCGCTGGAGCGCACGCGCCACGTGCCGATCCTGGCGATTGCGGAAGCGGAAAACGCAACGCGGTTGCTCCGTGGCCTCGAGATCGGCGTCAACGACTATCTGCTGCGCCCGATCGACAAGATCGAACTGCTGGCGCGCGCCCGCACCCAGATCCGCCGCCGCCGCTACACCGATCATCTGCGCGACAACGTGCAGAACTCGATCGAGATGGCGATCACCGATGCGCTCACTGGCCTGCACAATCGCCGCTACATGGAGAGCCATCTGGCGACGCTGGCCGAGCAGGCCTCGACCCGCGGCAAGCCGCTGGCGCTGATGATCCTGGACATCGACTATTTCAAGTCGATCAACGACAATTACGGCCACGATGCCGGCGACGACGTGCTGCGCGAATTCGCCGTGCGCGTGCGCAAGTCGATCCGCGGAATCGATCTCGCCTGCCGCTACGGCGGCGAGGAGTTCGTCATCGTGATGCCGGAGACCGATCTTCACGTCGCCGGCATGGTCGCCGAACGCCTGCGCCGCTCGATCGCGGGCGAGCCGTTCGCGGTCCACAAGGGCACCAAGCGCATCGAGGTCACGATCTCGATCGGGCTCACCACGCTGGAACAGAAGGGCGAGGCGGTCGCCGACGTCCTCAAGCGCGCCGACACGGCGCTCTACCGCGCCAAGCACGACGGGCGAAATCGCGTGGTGTCGCAGGCGGCGTGAGGCCGGCGCCGGCGCCTGCGTCCGTCATCACACCCTCCTTGAGAAGGAATCAGCATCACGCGTGCCCCCTCAGGCGCGCGGCGCATTCGGAAAATCCACGATGTCTGCAGGATCGAAAGTCATCCAAAATCCCCGCTTTGAGAGCCGAGGACGCCAGCTGATCGGAAAAATGCCGTCCACTCCCTTCAGGACTGCGCATGGCAAGTCATCTCTTGAGCTCTTTGAGCAATGCAACGCGCTTATCGTTCAGGGCGCGCAGATATTGTGCATTTGAAAGCTGCGTCTCCTGCCACTCAATCCGATCTTCCGCGGTCCACAGAAAGCACTCGCGAGCGAAGCGAGCTTTCTCCGCCGCATCAAAGTCGGTGAAAATTTTAATATCACGCTCCACCTCGTCCAGCTGCTCCTGGATAGTCCTTGGCATCAGCCGTTCCCCCGGCCTTCGCCTCCAGCCAGGGGCAGTTTTCGGTGCGATCTAAGCGGTTAGCAACGGTGTTTTGCTCGCGGATCGGTAGTAAAATGTATTAGTCGTTCATAAAGGTTATTGTGTACGATTGTCGTCATCGACGCGCGATCCGCGGCGCGTGTCATCCACTCCCGTGTCCATCCCCCAGGGGCACTGAATCGCGGTAATCATACCGAGCAATACGGCGACAATCCTTATTGCTACGACCGCTTGCCCTTCGCCGCACCACCACCGACATCGACCCCCGCATTCCGCAGCAGCACCTTCGCCGCTTCCTTCGCCGCGCGCGCCATCGCGGGATCGTCGCGGACGAGGTCCTGCGCGATCGAGCCGTCGACCAGCAGCACGAGCTGCGTCGCGAGCGCGTCGGCATCCGCAACACCAAGCTCGGTCAACCGGTCGCGAAACCAGACACGGCGGCTTTCCTTGAAGGCGATGGCGATCTTCTTCACGGCGCGGTCTTGAGGCCCGAGCTCGGCGACCGCATTGACGAATGGGCAGCCGCGAAAATCCTTCGCGGCAAAGCGCCGCTCCAGCGAATCGAAGGTGGCGAGAATCTGCTCGGCCGGGGGCTTGTCGGAGGAGCGCGCGTGGACGAAGCGGCGCTCCAGATAGGCCGCGATCAACGCATCCTTGGACGGGAAGTGGTTGTACAGCGTGCGCTTGGAGATGCCGATCTCGGCCGCGATGGTGTCGACGCCGATGGCGCGAATGCCTTGCAGATAGAACAGCTTGTCGGCGGTCTCGAGGATCCGCTCTTTCATCGTCTGTGGGGCGGGCGGGGGAGCCATGCGGCCGGACAAGTCCTGTTGAGCTTCTCTTGGCTTGACAGTGCGGTCCTTCTATAGACTAGTTACACAGGTCTGTGTAACCAAAATCAACGCGAATTGCAGACGCTGGCGCGTGCGCCGCGCCCACGAGGGAGATAAAAAATGCCCCTGTTGCAGGTCCTGCGTCCGACATTGCCGATCCTGATCGGCGCCTCGATCATGCTGACGCTGAGCATGGGGCTGCGGCAGTCGCTCGGCATCTTCATGCAGCCGCTGACGCATGACATCCACCTCTCGGTGTCGGACTTCACGCTGGCACTCGCCGTGCAGAACCTCGCCTGGGGCTTTCTCCAGCCGCTCGCCGGCGCGATGACCGTGCGCTACGGCTTCCGTCCCATCATGATCGTGGGATCGCTGATGTACATCGCGGGTCTGGTCTTGATGACGACAGCCAACGGGCTGGTCGGCATCATGATCGGCGCCGGCGTGCTGATCGGCACCTCACTCGCCTGCACAGCGGCTGCGATCGCGATGTCGGTGGCGACGCGTGCGGTCCCTGCGACGGTGCGTTCGACCGTGCTCGGTATCGTCTCAGGCGCCGGCTCGCTCGGTGCGCTGCTATCGGCGCCGATCGGGCAGATGCTCAACGAGGGTTTTGGCTGGCGCATCGGGCTTGCCGGCTTCGTCGTGATGTCGGTGCTGATGATCCCTGCCGCGTGGTACGCCGGCCGCGTCGACGCCATCCCGCTGCCGAAGCCGGCCGCCGACGACATCGGCGACGCCACGGCCGCATCCGTCGCAAAGTTGGCGTTCGGCAATGCCTCCTTCGTGGTGATGACCTGCGCCTATCTGGTCTGCGGCATGCAGCTCGTGTTCCTCACCACCCATCTGCCGTCGTATCTGGCGATCTGCGGCCTCGATCCGATGTTGAGCGCGCAGACGCTCGGCATGATCGGCGGCTTCAACGTGCTGGGCTCGCTGTTCTTCGGTTGGGCCGGCCAGCGCTGGAACAAGCTGGCGTTGCTGGGGGGCATCTACATCCTGCGCTCGCTCGCGCTCGCCTGGTACTTCATGCTGCCTGCGACGCCGGCATCGACGCTGCTGTTCGGCGCGATCATGGGATTCCTCTGGATGGGCGTCGGCCCGCTGGTCGCCGGCGCCGTCGCCGAGATGTTCGGCCTGCGCTGGCAGGCCATGATCCAGGGCCTCGCCTTCATGAGCCACCAGATCGGCAGCTTCCTCGGCGCGTACGGAGGAGGGGTGATCTACGACGCACTCGGCTCCTACAACATGGCCTGGCGCATCGGCGTGGCGCTCGGCCTCGCCGGCGGCATCATCCAGGTCGCGTTCGCGCTGATCCGGCCGGCGCAGCCGCCATCGGTGTTGCGGACGGCGTAGCTTGGGGCGGGCGCTCGTAAACGCCAGCTTCGGAGCGCAAAGCTGACGCTGCGTTGAATAATGATGCATAGTTCTCACCCGCTTGCCAAAGCGGGACTACGGCTATTTGACGGCGCCGCCGGTGATGCCCGCGATGAAGCGATCGAGGAAGAGATTGTAGGCGATCGCGACCGGGATGGCGGCGATCAAGGCCCCTGCCATGATCTCGCCCCAGAAGAACACATCGCCGCGGATCAGGTCGGTCGACACGCCCAGCGTGATCGGCTTTTGGTCGGACGACGAGACGAAGGTCAGCGCGTAGACGAACTCCTGCAAGGTCAGGGTGAACGTAAAGATCACCACTGTCAGGATCGCCGGCACCGACAGCGGGATCGCCATCTTGATGAAGGCGCCGAACAGGCTGCAGCCGTCGACGATCGCGGCTTCCTCGATCTCGACGGGCAGCGCCTTGAAGAATCCCATCAGCAGCCAGGAGCAGAACGGGATCGTGAACGTCGGGTAGACCAGTACAAGCGACCACATCGAGTTTTGCAGGCCGAGTTCGGCGATGATCCGGGACAGCGGCAGGAACAACAAGGTCGGCGGCACCAGGTAGGTCAGGAAGATCGTGATGCCGAGTGCTTCGCCCTTACGGCTGGTCATGCGGGCCAGGCTGTAACCGGCCGGGACCGCGGTGACCAGGGTAATCGCGGTGACGCAGACGCCGATGATCAGCGAGTTCAACAGCCAGCGCGCGAACAAGGTCTCCTCGAACAGGTACCTGATGTGCTCGAGCGTCGGCGGCGCATTGAACCAGAACGGGATGTTGGTGACGTCGTAGAGATCGCTGTTCTGTTTGAACGCCGTGATTGCCATCCAATAGAACGGAAACACAGCGAGGATGACAAAGAATGCGACACCGAGGAAGAAACCGGTCTTGCGGAGCCAGCGGAGAACGGGGCGCGACATGTCAAATCTCCCGGCGACGAATAAAGCGCAGCGTGAAAATCACCACGACAAGCAGCACCGGCAGCATGAACAGCGAGATCGCCGCACCGTGCGACACATCGCCTGAAACGATGCCGGTCTGAAAGCCCGCAAAGCCCAGAACCGAGGTCGCGCCACCGGGACCGCCCATGGTCAGCAAAAACACAATGGAAAGGTCGGTGAAGGTGAACACGATGCCGAAGATCAGGCCGATGGCCACGATCGGCAGGATCATCGGCAGGATGATCTGGTAGTTGCGGCGCCAAAAACCCGCACCATCGACCGTTGCGGCGTCGATCACGTCCTGCGGAACCGCGGTGATGCCGGCGAGGAAGATCACGATGGCAAATGGAAAGAATCGCCAGGCGTTGATGATGACGATGCACAGCATCGCGAGGTACGGATTGCCGAGCCAGTTCGGTGCCTCCTCGCGAGTAAGGATACCAGCCGCAATCATGGTCCAGTTGATCACGCTGTAGAGCGAATCGAACATCCACTGCCAGGCGATCGTGGCGAGGGCGACCGGTACCGCAAAAGGCAGGATGATCAACGCCCGCACGATCTTGCGGCCGGGGAAGGGCTGCAACAGCAGGAAGGCGCCGAACTTTCCGAGTACGAGGCCGAGCAGTTGCGACCCGAACGTAAAGACGAAGGTGTTGCGCAGCGTCTCGAAGAAAGTCGGATTCTGCAGGATCTGCTCGAAGTTCGCCAGGCCAACAAATCTCCAGGTCGGGTTGTAGATCGTGTAGGCGCTGAGCGAGTAGTAGACCGCGAGCAGAAGTGGAAGACCGACAAGTAGCAGGACGTAGAGGATCGCCGGCGCGACCAAAATCGTTTCGAGCACCTCGCGACGGTCGAGGATGAAGTGAAAGCGCGAAATCGGCTTGGCGACAGACTCTGCGATGACAGCCATCGGTGAATCCCCGGTTCAGTGGCGACTGCTACGATTGCCGGTGGCATCGAAATGGCGTAGCGCGTTGTTCTTCACGGCGAACGGATGCCACTCTCCGGGACGAATGCTTCCTTCGGCGACGTGGGCTGGCGGCAACTTCGCCGTGATCGGCTGCTTTGAGTCGAAGCCGTCTATCACGCCGTAAACGATGCGCTCGGACCCGAGATATTCGGCGCGGTCGACGCGAAAGGAAAATTCAGTCGCGCCGCCGTCATCGATCATATTCTTCGGCAGGAAATTCTCTGGCCGAAATCCGAGATAGCCGCCGCCGTTGCGGGGCACGATATTCATCGACGGCGCGCCGACAAAGGTCGCGACAAAAAGGTCGGCAGGATTCTCGTAGATTTCGGTCGGCGTTCCCACCTGCCGAACCCGTCCATGGTCGATAACCGCGATACGGTCGCCCATGCCCATCGCTTCAACCTGGTCGTGCGTGACGTAGATGGTGGTGAGGCCAACGCGCTGCTGAAAGTTCTTGATTTCCTGGCGAGCAAAGGTGCGCAGTTTGGCATCGAGATTGGAGAGCGGCTCGTCGAGCAGAAGCGCTGTCGGTTCGCGGACGAGGGCGCGCGCGAGCGCAACACGCTGGCGCTCGCCGCCGGAGAGCTGACGTGGCCGCCGGTCGAGAAGATGCTCGATGCCGAGCAATTGCGAGGCCCAATCGACCTTTTTCTGGATTTCCTCGCGGGGCACGCGCTGCGTACGCAGCGGGAACGCGATGTTGTTGCGTACCGTGTAGTGCGGATAAAGGCCATAGCTCTGAAACATCATCGCAACGCCGCGGGCCCGGGGCGGGATGTCGTTGACGACGTTGCCGCCGATCAGGCAATCGCCGCTTGTCTGTTGTTCGAGGCCGCAAATGATGCGCAGAAACGTCGTCTTGCCGCAGCCAGAGGGGCCAAGCAGCACCATGAACTCGCCGTCCGGCACCACGAGCGAAATGCCGTTGACGGCGGCGACCTCGCCGAATTTCTTGACGATATCCCTGGTCGATACGGCAGCCATCAAACCTCCTAAAACCAAAGCATGCCGCCTTTCCGACGCGCGGACCGCTCGACGGAAGCCCAATTGTGCTGCCCAGCGGCGGAAAGCAGCCGCGTCCCGGGCGGCGAAAAGGCGACGCCGCCCGGGCAGCCGTCAGACTTTCTCGTGCCACTTCCTGAAAATGGCCTCGGCCTGTTGGTGCGCCCATTTGACCGAGTCCTCGGCGGACATCTGGCCGGTCGCCGCCTTCGACATCATGTCGCAGATGATGAAGTCGTTGTAGACTTCGTCGACGGCCGGCCAGGACGGGCCGGGATATCCCGGAGAAGCCGACCACTGTTCGGAATCCTGCAGCACCGCCAATTTGTCGGCCGGCGTCGATGTCGGATCGTTCGAGAGGATGGGCATCGGCTTCGGCACAAGGTTGGCGAAGCAGGGGTTATTGTATCCTTCGCTCGCCTTGAACGCTTCCGGCCAATGATCGACGTAGTATTTGAGGAACTCGATCGCGCCTTCCTTGTTCTTGGCGAACTTCCAGACGCCGTAGAACTCGGACGCGCCACCCATGATCTGGCGCACCGGTCCCTTCGGCGGAGCCATCACGAACGTGTCGTCGGCGCCCTTCTTGTTTGCCTTCTGGAACGTCCGATAGGCCGAGATCGGGTTAATGATCATCGAGCCGATACCCGAAACAAGATAGCGGTTGTTGCTCGAATCATCCCAAGACAGCACCTCTGACGTCATCGCCTCCTTGTAGAGCGCGGCCACGGACTTGACGGCTTCGACCGTCTCCTTGCTGTTGAGCACAACGTTCTTGCCGGTCTCGTCCTGAAGCGCGCCGCCAAAGCTCCACAGCAGGCCGCGCCAGGTCGTATTCGGATCGTTGCTGTGCCCGAGGGAAATGCCGACCGGATGGCCCTTGGCTTTCAGCTTGGCGCCGCCGGTGCGAACATTGTCCCACGTGTCCGGCTTCATCCCGATCTCGTCCCACATGCTCTTGCGATACATGGAAGGAAAGTTGATGTAGAAATCGGGGAAAGCCGACCAGGTCTTGTCGTCCTGATTGTAGCCGATCTGGCGGCCGATCGTGCTGACCTTGCCGTACTTCTTCTCAGTCGCCTCGACGAGGCTTGTCACGTCGACGAGGAATTTGCGGTAGAGGTGTGCCCCGCCTGCGCCGTTCCAGCCGAACAGGTCGTGGCCCGATTGGCCGGAAGCTTCGGCGGCTGCGCGCGCCGCGACGTTGGCGACCGGGACGTGATCGACCGTGACCTCGATTTTGTTCTTCTGTCCCCAGTCCTTTGCGAACGTATCGAACCACTTGTCGTAATCCGGAACGAAATGGCTCCATTGCACGATGGAAAGCGACTTGGTGTCCGCAAGTGCTCTGGAAATGAATGGCGTCGCAAGGGAGGGCGCAGAGGCCGCAGCAAGGGTAAGACCGGTTTGCTTCAGGAAACGGCGTCGCGTGACGCGCAAGAATTTACCCGTGCTCATCTCGATTCCTCCTGTGGATTTTGCCAGTTTGAGAAGGCTCATCCAGATGGGGGATCAGTCTAGCTCGATCCTGGATTCTGCTAATTCAACGTCACTATAGCCTTGAGGTCCCGATCGGCCTTTCTACTAAAGCCGATCATTTGGTACGCTGCCGTACAAGGATTGATGGGGGACAACGTCACGCGCGCTGGCCGTAAGCAAGCTGTCTGGATGACTGTCAGACGCAGCAAAGGCAGCTACGCATGAGGCCGGCGGCCGCGGAAATGCGGTGCTCATGCAGGCCGCTGCGAGTTAGGTACCCGTATTCCGACGCTATGATCTGATAGCAATCGCATGTTCGAAGCGCGAGGGCCGCGTGATCGCACATTTCGATGCCGCCTCGCTGTCTGATGAGACCGCCGCAGCGCTCCAGCTCCGCAAGCGTCGTCGTGATGCTGGCGCGTCGCACGCCCAGGATGACCGACAGCACGTCGTGCGTCACGGGAATGACCCGCTCATCCAGACGGTCGGCTGCAAGCAGCAGCCAGCGGCTCAGCCGTTCCTCGAGGCTGTGGCGGGCGCTGCAAAGAGTTGTCTGGGTGTTCTGGACCAACAGCGCGTGGACATAGCTGAACAGTTGCTGCTGGATGTCCGGGTATCTGTGTGCGGCTCGGCGCAGGTCAGGCACCGCGATGCGCAATGCATAACCGGGGACCGACATCAGGCAGCGATTGGGCGAGCGCTGGATGCCAAGCGCCGCCGTGACACCGACAAAACCGAGCCGTCCGACCATCGCGACCTCGACCGGTCCATCGCGCTGCGTTCGCGCCAGCAGCGATGCGACGCCGCGTTCGATGAAGTAGATGTGCTCGATGGGACGGTGGTAGTCCTGAAGAATCGCCCGGCGTTTGAGCGCAACGGGCTGCAGGAAGGGACGAAGGCGCTCAAAGGATGCCGGCGCAAGACCGGCCAGCAGACGGTTCTGGACTCGAACCGTCTGCTCGCCGTTGGCACGGCTCAGCGCACTTTCGAGCACTATCCCATGGCGCGGTCCTCGCGATGCGTCCCCTTGTTCGGCCGAGATCAGGGCCTGTTCCCAGCGAAGCTACTCCCTCTGCCATCTGGAGTCACGGGCACCCGACGATCCGGCGATCCCGGCCAAAGGCACCGGCAGCTTCCTCGGCGCCTACGGAGGAGGGGTGATCTGCGACCCACTCGGCTCCTACAGCATGGCCTGGCGCATCGGCGGGGCGCCGGGCTTGGCCGGCGGCATCATCCAGGTCGCGTTCGCGCTGATCAGGCTGTCACAGCCGCCGGCGCCGGTGTTGCGGACGGCGTAGGAGGGAAGGTTATTCATAAGCGGTCCGGATTCTTGGCATAAAATAATCGAGCGCAGCGAGCGTGCGCGCTCCCGGCGCTTTCGCGCCGGGAGCGGTACCGTCACTTCGCGAGCGCTGCCTTTTCGATGACTTCAGCGACTTGCGTCGCATGGACGACGAGCGAGGCATGGCTGCCGGCGACTTCCGTCGTCTGAGCCTTCATCCTGGCTGCGAACGACTTCTGGGCCTCGGGCGCGAGGACTTTGTCCTTCGTGCTGATGACATAGAACGTCGGCTTGTCATGCCAGGCGGCAATGTCGACGGGGGCTTCGAAAGCAACGTGATTCAACGGAAGCTGCGAGTTGGCCAGGTGCGCAGCGATTTCCGGAGGAAGGTCAGCCGCGACGGCCGACGGAAACACTTTGGGATCGATGTACAAATTGCCCTTCGCGTCCGGATGGATCGCATTGCCGCCTTCGGTCGGCTGGCCGGCCTTTGCCAGCGACGCCAGGGATTCACCGACCTCCGGTGCGAAGGCGGAAACATAGACCAGCGCCGAAACCTTAGGATCGTTGCCGGCTTGCGTGATCACCACGCCGCCCCATGAATGGCCGACCAGAACGGTCTTGCCGTCCTGCTTCGCGAGCGCCTGCTTGGTGGCATCGACATCAGCGGCAAGCGAGGTGAGTGGATTTTCGACGAGCGTGACGCTGTAGCCTTTCTTCGTGAGAATATCGGCAACGGGCTGCCAGCTCGTCTGGTCCACGAAAGCGCCGTGCACGAGCACGATGTTGTGGGCTGCTCCCTTGGGTAGCTCGGCGGAACGGACGGAGCCGACCAATGTCGACCCGGCCAGGAGTGCGGTGGCGGCTGTAAGGAGGATATTTCGCATCAAGTGTTCCTGTGGGCATGTCGGACCGAATAAGGTCCGGGGGAATGGACAGGCGTTTCCAGCAAGATCGCGGTTCTTCCATCTGCCGTTGGCGAAATGGTTGCCGTACGTGACGTCGGCCCGCCGCGACATGACCTATTCCGGGGACCTTTCGGACGATAGAGATCAATCGTCCGGATGTTGTGTCCGATCGTCCGCCCATCTAATGTCGCGGCATGGACATACTCGCCCAAGTGCTCGATCGCGTTCGTCTCAGCGGGACGCTGCTCTTTCACTTCGAGCTCGGCCATCCCTGGCATCTTGAGTTGCCGGCGCGCCCCTACGCCTTGTTTCACTATCTCAGCCAGGGCTCAGCGACCCTCGCGCTGGAACAGGGGCAGGTAATCGAGATGACCGAGGGCGATTTTGTCGTCATCACACGCGGAGAGCCCCATGTGTTCTATTCGGATCGCCGGGCCAAGCCTTTGCGGATTATGGATATCGATCGATCGTCCCCGCGTCTTGGCGTCGTTCGTCACGGCAGCCGTGGAAAGCTGCTCTCGAACATGATCTGCGGCAATTTCACGGTGTCGCGACCGCTGTTCGGCAGCGTGCTGGAGCTACTCCCGCCCGTGCTCCTGCTGAAGCCGACGGCCGACAATGGTTGGCTTGAAGCAATCCTGCGCCGCCTGGTCAGCGAGTCCGCGCTCGAGCGTCCTGGTCAACGTGTCGCGCTTTCACGACTGACGGAAGTGCTCTTTGTCGAGGTGCTCCGAAGCTGGATCGCGTCTCTCAGGCCCGGACAAGGCGGCTGGCTCGGGGCCATCTCTGACCCGCATATCGGACCGGCGCTCAAACTGATTCACGAACATCCGGAGCAGCCCTGGACGCTGAGCGACCTTGGCCACCGCGTCGGGCTCGGCCGCTCGGTATTTTCGGCGCGCTTTACCAAGCTCGTCGGCCAGTCCATGCATCGCTATGTGATCGAACGGCGGATGGCGGAAGCGGCGTTCCTGCTGGAAACCAGCGATGAGCCCATCGCACGGATTGCCAGCCGGGTCGGTTACGAGACAGCGGCGGCGTTTTCGAAGCTGTTTCATCGATATCATGGCCTATCGCCTGGCCGGTACCGAGCAGCTCGACGCTCGGACAGCGGCGAAAGGCAAGGGGACGCTCAGGCAGCAGAAGTAGCCGAATGATTCCCGACCTGAAGTTCGTGCCGTTGAGATAAGTTCGCAACTTGAGTCAGGCATCGCCACTTTGTTGACCTTCGTGATGAACAGGGGCTGGTGCCGACTTCAACGTCGGTTTCTGCACGCATAGCGGACGCGACAATTCTGGGAGGGGGCCAATCAAGCAGGCAGCAGCGGCGCCTGCTTTGCGCGCCAGGCGGCGACCTGCTTCTGCAGTTCGACGCGAACGTCGTCCACGACGCTGGCCCAATTGCCTCGCTTCGTTTGCCTGAACATCCGCATCGACCGATACCACGGGCTGTCGTCGCGGTTGAGCAGCCAGCGCCAATCGGGATTGAAAGGCACCATCGTCCAGACCGGAGCGCCCAGCGCGCCGGCGAGGTGGGCGACGCTGGTGTCGACAGAGATCACCAGATCGAGACAGGTCATCAGCGCGGCTGTTTCGCTGAAATCCGTCAGCTGCTCTGTGAGGTCGACGATGTCCGGGCGTTGGCTGAGGAAAACCTTGTCCTGATCGCGGACACCTTTTTGCAAGGAGACGAACTGGACGTCGCAATCCAGCAGTGGCGCAAGGGTGCGCAGTGTCATCGATCGATTGTGGTCGTTCTTGTGATCCGGATTGCCTGTCCAGACCAGACCGACGCGGAAGCGATTGCGGGGGCCTGGCCGGTCTTCAAGCCGATCTTGCCATGCCTTCACGCGCGCCGCCGGAGGCGCAGGAACGTAACCTTCCGCGAGCGGAATCGTATCCAGCCGCGTCCCGAACGCTAACGGCAGCGTTCCGAGAGGGCAGTGCAGGTCGAACGCCGGCGAGGACGACCGGCCGATACACTCTGTAACCCCGGTGATTCCGCTCAGAAGCTGCTGGACCGGAGGCTCGACCTCCAGGATGACCCGAGCCCCGAGCGCGGCCACCATCGGCACATAGCGGGCGAACTGAATCGCATCGCCCAGTCCCTCATCGGAGTGAAGCAAGATGGTCTTGCCTGCAATCGGCTGGTCACCAAGCCACAGGGCTTGCGAAAAGCCTCGATCGACCAGACCGACCGAGGGAAGTCGCCAACGCGCTTCGCGCGCAAGCCAGCCGCGCTCGAAGTCTCCGGTCAGGAGTTGCAGCGTTGCCAGATAGAAAA
This sequence comes from Bradyrhizobium sp. LB11.1, assembly GCF_040549385.1. Taxonomy (NCBI): domain Bacteria; kingdom Pseudomonadati; phylum Pseudomonadota; class Alphaproteobacteria; order Hyphomicrobiales; family Nitrobacteraceae; genus Bradyrhizobium; species Bradyrhizobium sp. LB11.1. Next base: position 69,450 of record NZ_JBEPTH010000005.1, read on the forward strand.
GCGTCTGCGCATCGTTGGGAGCGGCCGCAATGGATTTGTGAAGGGCCGCGAACGCCTCATCCAGCAATTGCAGATGCAACAAGACCACGGCCTTGTTGTTGAGCACCGCATGAAAATCCGGGCGAAGTGCCAGCGCGGAATCGAAACACGCGAAAGCCTGCTCCAGTCGATCAAATCGCCAATGCAGCAGGCCGAGATTGTTGTGCGTCTCCGCGAGGCTCGGATCCAGCGCAATGGACTTTTCGTAGTCGGCCTCCGCTTCCTCGAACCGGTTCGCGGCCGAGAGGCAGACGGCCCGCATTTGGTAGAGGGCTGCCGAATTCGGATTCAGCTTCTCGGCTTTGTTGAACCATTCCAGGGCTTCCGCATGCCGGCCGAGTTCAAGCAGCAGCATGCCGCAGTTTTGCGCGGGCTCCCAATATTGCGGATTCAGCTTCAGGGCCTGCTGATAGTGCAGCACAGCCTCTTCGCTCTGCGCGAGTTGCCAGAGCAGATTGCCGAGGTGATTCCAGAGGCCGGCATCTTCGGGTTTGAGGCTCAGGGCCTGGCTGTAGTGTTGTCGTGCTTCGTCGAGCCGCCCCTGTCGTTCCAGCACCGTGGCGAGACTCAAGAAATATTCTGCCTTCGGTGACCGCTGGACGGCGCGTCCGATCCATTCCGCGGCGGCGTCTGGCTGCTGCGCATGAAAACAAAGCACGCCCAGCAGGTGGAAGGCATCCGGATCTTGTTCGTCCAGCGTCAGCGCCTGCTGGCAACAGAGCTCGGCTTCGGCAATTCGTCCCGATTGAAAATGCGCGAAGCCAGCCTGGCAAAGCGTCGCCGGCGTCGCTTGTCCGGATTGTGTGGCCGCGGCCTGGCGCTCTCTGCGATTCATGAATGGCTGGAAAATGATCCGAAGCAGCCTTGCAATTGAAGGCAGCACTTTCTTCTAACCACGCCAGGATTTCGCGAGGCTGACGCTGGGCATCGCCTGGGCTCGCAGCGCGTCGGGGGCGGGAGAGGAGGGCAATGCTGCCACCCACACTCCGTCATTGCGAACGTAGCGAAGCAATCCAGAATCTTTCCGCGGCGGCAGTCTGGATTGCTTCGTCGCAAGAGCTCCTCGCAACGACGGCGCGGAGAGAGCGGGGCCTAAATGAAAACGGGGCCCGAAAGGGCCCCGCAAACTCTTCAACGCTTCGTCGATCTTACTTGATCTTGGATTCGCGGAATTCGACGTGCTTGCGCGCGACCGGATCGTACTTCTTCTTGACCAGCTTGTCGGTCATGGTGCGCGAATTCTTCTTGGCGACGTAGTAGAAGCCGGTGTCGGCCGAGGACACGAGCTTGACCTTGATGGTGACCGCTTTGGCCATGTTCTGAACCTCAGAATATTGGGGAATCTGGAGCCGGCCAAACGGCCCGCGTTGGCCGGCAACCTAGCCAGAAACCGGGAGAAGTCAAGGATTTAGGGGCTGAAAACCACTCAAATCGGGCCATTTTACCGCTCGAAGAAGCGGTTTTTCGGCCGGGGCAGGCCCAGATTCTCCCGCAAAGTGGCCCCTTCATACTCTTTCCGGAAAATCCCGCGGTGCTGCAGCTCCGGGACGACCTTGTCGACGAAATCGTCGAGGCCTGCGGGCAGGAACGGGAACATGATGTTGAAGCCGTCCGAGCCGCGGCCGACCAGCCACTCCTCCATCTGGTCGGCGATGGTTTTGGCGGTGCCGACGAAGGAGAGCCCGCCGTAACCGCCGACGCGCTGGGCGAGCTGGCGCACCGTCAGCTTGTCGCGCCTGGCAAGGTCGACCATGCGCTGCCGGCCGCTCTTGCTGGCGTTGGTCTCGGGGATATCAGGCAATTGTCCGTCCGGATCGAAGCCGGAGGCGTCGGTGCCGAGGACGACCGAGAGCGAGGCGATGGCGCTGTCGTAATGTACGCGGCTGTCGAGCAAAGCGCGCTTCTCTTTGGCTTCGTCGACGCTGTCGCCGACCACGACGAAGGCGCCGGGCAGAATCTTGAGATGCTCTGGATCGCGGCCGATCTTTTCCATGCGGCTCTTGATATCGGCATAGAGTTTTTGTGCGTCGGCGAGGCTGCCGCCGCCGGTGAACACGGCTTCCGCCGTTTCGGCCGCGAGCTGCTTGCCGTCCTCGGAGGCGCCGGCCTGCACGATCACCGGCCAGCCCTGCACGGGGCGGGCGATGTTGAGGGGCCCGCGCACCTTCAGATATTTGCCGTTGTGGTCGAGCACATGCATCTTCGCGGGATCGAAGAAAAGTCCGCTCTCGACGTCGCGCACGAAGGCGTCATCGGCGAAGGAATCCCAGAGGCCGGTGACGACGTCGTAGAATTCGCGTGCGCGCTTGTAGCGCTCGGCGTGCTCCATGTGATCGTCGAGGCCGAAATTCAGCGCCGCGTCCGGGTTCGAGGTGGTGACGATGTTCCAGCCCGCGCGGCCGCCGCTGAGATGGTCGAGCGAGGCGAAGCGGCGGGCGACGTGATAAGGCTCGTCGAATGTGGTCGAGCCCGTCGCGATCAGGCCGATGCGCTCGGTGACGGCGGACAGTGCGGAGAGTAGCGTGAACGGCTCGAACGAGGTCACGGTGTGGCTGCGCTTGAGCGCATTGACCGGCATGTTCAGCACGGCCAGGTGATCGGCCATGAAGAAGGCGTCGAACTTGCCGGCCTCGAGCTTCCTGATCAGCTGCTTGATGTGACCAAAATTGAAATTGGCATCGGGCCAGGCGCCGGGATAGCGCCATGCACCGGTGTGGATGCTGACCGGGCGCATGAACGCGCCGAGCTTGAGTTGCCGTTGTGCCATCGCGCCCTACATCCGTTCTGAGTGTTCTTGGGGGAAGACATAGGCACGAGCGGGAACTCCGCCATTGGGGGAGGCGGGAAGAATTTTTTGTTTTTTGCGACGCGCACAGCACAATCGCGTCATTTCCGGCGCGCAGCGTAGCGGCGGGACGGGGTCGGTCGAACCAACCGGCCGCTCGTGCCCACCAAGCCATGACCTTTGCTCCCGAGGAGACACTTGATGGCAGGCGCAATGACCGTGGACGGCAGCATCGTCCGCATCGAACGTCCGATGCCCTGGTTCGGCCGGCTGCTGTCGCTGCCGCTGCTGGCGGCGAGCGCCTATCTCTTGTGGAATGTCGCGCTCGGCCTGCGACAGGATTTTTCCGGCTTCGGCAGGCTCGCCGACGACCTCGTGCCGGTGCTGGTGTTCACAGGGCTCGGGCTGCTCGTCGGCATTCCCGGCGTGATCCTGCTCACTTTCCGCACCTTCGTCGTGCTGAACGAGGCGCTGCGCCAGATCGTCATCACCCGGCAGTTCGGCCCGCTGAATATTCGCAAGCAGCGTGATCTCGCCGACTATCACTTCATCAGCATCACGGATGATTACGATCCGCAAGCGACGACCTACGACGTCAATCTCTGTGGCAACAAGGGCGTCGAGGCGATCACGCTTCAGAGCTTCACCAGGCGCGAGGAGGCGGACAAGCTCGCGAGTGAGATCGGCCGCGTCCTCAAGCTGCCGGCGCGCGACTATGTCGGCACCGAGCCTGATACCGACGACGCTGATATCTGATCAGCTCAGAATATCCTTCTGCATCTTGCCGCCGTAGAAATGGAAGAACGGCACCGGCGCGTCGTGGCGCAGCGGGCCGGTTGCAAGGCGGGTGTCGAGTTCGTTGAGCACATTCCGTGTCATGGGATGCAGATCAGCGAGCGGCTTTGAGCCGAGCTCGACCCACACCAGCTCGACCAACTCGGCGTCGGCATGGATCACGCCCTCGACATGATGGGTGATCGCAGAGGCATCCGCCGTGAAGAAGCGCGTGTCGAAGCGCTTGACGCGGCCGGGCGGGGTAATCGCGCGGGCGATCAGGAACAGGCTCGAGGGATCGGGCAGCAAGCCCGCATCCGCGAACGGCTTCCAGGCGCCTTCGAGCCTGGCCTTGCCCTCATTCTTGCGCCCCAAGCAGAGACCGGTCTCCTCGCAGGCCTCGCGAATCGCGGCAACGGCAAGCGACTTTGCGCGTGAGGCCGGCGTCTTCGGGCTGCCCTTGGCGAGATTGGTTTCCAACTCAGTGGTGATGGGGGCTGCGACCGGCACGCGGTAATCGTCCTTGTCGACGCGGCCGCCGGGGAAGACGAATTTGCCGGGCATGAACACCACTTTGTCGTGGCGTTTGCCGACCAGGACTTTCGGAATGGCGCCGCTGCGATCGACCAGGATCAGGGTCGCCGCATCCCTTGGGCGGAAATAGGGATGGTGATCGGCTTCCTTGCCCTCGTGGATCTTGGCCTTTTCGGCCGTTTGCGATGTATCCGTCATGTCCTCACCCAAACTGTTCTTGCTTATTTGGCTTACACAGGCGGAATACCATCCGGCGGGTTGTCGTCAAACCCGTGCATGCGCAGAGCCCATTGCAAGCCGACCACAGCTCCCTTGACCGGCTGCAATAGCCCGAGCGAAGCGAAAAAGGTGAACGGCAAATAGGCCGCGAAGGTCAGCCAGACCGGCGTCGTATAATTGGTCTCGATCCAGAGGATGGTCGGCACGGTGATGTGGCCGACGATGACGATCACGAGATAAGCGGGCAGGTCGTCGGCGCGATGCGGTGTGAAGTCGAGGCCGCATTTTGCGCAATTGTCGGCCGTCTTCAGGAAGGCGCGGAACAGCTTTCCCTCGCCGCAGCGCGGGCAGCGGCCGCGACAACCGCGCTTCATCGCAGCCCAGACATCGCGCTTCTCGACGAGGCCGGTCTCGCGCGTCCAGATCTTTGGGACCGTGCTCATGGTTACCATGCCTTGCCCTTCTGGCCCCCGCCTTTACCCTTGTTCTTCCCTTTGTTTTTTCCTTGGCTCTTCTTCGCTTTGCCAGGCTCTGGCTTCGACGGCTTATGCTTCTTCGCCGGACTGCGTCCGGGATGCGCCTTGAACGAGGGGCGGCGTTGCGGACCGGGTTGCCTGCGGTCGCGCGGCGCGGTCTCGCTGGATGACGACAGCAGCTCAAAACGCAGTGCGCCTGCGATGGGCGCTGCTTCGATCAGACGGACGTCGACGACGTCGCCGAGCTGGTACATGGTGCGGCTGCGCGTGCCGACCAGCGCGTGGCGGCCCTCGTCATAGTTGAAATATTCCGTGCCAAGGGATCGGATCGGGATCAATCCGTCGGCACCGGTCTCGGCAAGCTTGACGAACAGGCCGGCGCGCGTGACGCCGGAGACGCGGCCCTGAAAACTCGCGCCGATGCGATCGGCGAGGTGATGCGCGATCAGGCGGTCGACGGTCTCGCGCTCGGCCTTCATTGCGCGCCGCTCGGTCACCGAAATATGCGCGGCGACCTCGCTCAGGGTTTCCGCCGTCTCGCTGTCGGGCAGGGCGCCTTCGCCAAGCCCGAGCGCTCGGACCAGCGCGCGGTGCACGACGAGGTCGGCATAGCGGCGGATCGGCGAGGTAAAATGTGCGTAACGGCGCAAATTCAGGCCGAAATGACCGTAGTTCTCCGAGGAATATTCGGCCTGCGCCTGGGCGCGCAACACGACCTCGCTGACCAGCGGGAAGTGGTCATGGCCTTCGAGCTGCGCCAGCACGCGGTTGAACAGCGCGGGGCGCAACGCGCCGGTCTTGGCGAAGGGAACGTCGAGTGTTTGCAGGAATTCCGCGAGCGCGTGAACCTTCTCCAGTGTCGGCTCGTCATGCACGCGGTAGATCACCGGGAGCGATTTCTTCTCCAGCATCTCGGCGGCCGCGACGTTGGCGAGGATCATGAACTCCTCGATCAGCTTGTGCGCATCTAGCCTTTCAGGAACGACGACACGATCAACGGTGCCGTCGCTCTTCAGGAGAATTTTGCGCTCGGGCAGATCGAGATTGAGCGGATCGCGTTCGTCGCGCGCGCGCTTGACGCAGGCGTAAGCCGCATAAAGCGGCTTCAGGATCGGATCGAGCAGGGGGCCGGTGGTGTCGTCAGGCCGTCCGTCGATCGCGGCCTGCGCCTGCGCGTAGCTCAGCTTGGCCGCCGAGCGCATCAGGATGCGATGAAAGCTGTGCGAGCGCTTGCGGCCATCCGGCGCGATGATCATGCGCACCGCGAGCGCGCCACGCGGCTCGCCCGGCACCAGCGAACAGAGATTGTTGGAGATGCGTTCGGGCAACATCGGCACGACGCGGTCGGGGAAGTAGACCGAGTTGCCGCGGTCGAGTGCGTTGCGGTCGAGCGCGGTGCCCGGCTGCACGTAGAAGCTCACATCCGCAATGGCGACGTCGACGATAAAGCCGCCTCTGTTGTTGGGATCGGGATCTGCTTGCGCATGCACGGCGTCGTCGTGATCCTTCGCATCCGGCGGATCGATGGTGACGAGGGGGACATCGCGCCAGTCCTCGCGGCCTTTCAAATTGGCGGGCTCCGCCGCTTCCGCCTCGCGCTCGGCGGCGGAGGAGAATTGCAGCGGAATGTCGTGGGCGTAGATCGCGATCAGGCTGATCGCCTTTTCGGTTTTGACCGAGCCGAGCTTCTCTTTCACCCGCCCCGAGGCCAGCCCGAAGGCGCGGGAGCGCACGATGTCGACGCTGACGAGGTCGCCATCCTGCGCGCCGTGCATATCGGCCGCCGCGATGTTCAGCTCGCGATCGGCGGACTTCTTGTCGACAGGGACGAGGCGTCCACCGCCTTCGGGAAGCTCGCGGAACACGCCGAGAATGCGGGTCTTGGTCTTGTCGAAGACCTTGATGATGTGGCCGCGATAGGCCGGGCCTTCGGTCTCGTTGGTCGGCTCGACGCGCAGCAGCACGCGGTCGCGGACGCCGGCGACGGTGCCCGGCTTGGGCCGGCGCGGCATCTGGATGCGGATTTTCGGAGGCTCGCCGCCTTCGACCTCGTCCCATTCGGTGGGGGAGGCGATCAGCTCGCCGTCGGAGTCGCGCCCCGTGATGTCTGCGACCAGCGTCGATGGCAGACTGTCCGGCTCTGAGACCGTGTGTCGTTTTTTCTTGATGGTGCCGTCGTCGGCGAGCTCGCGCAGCAGGCGCTTGAGCTCGATGCGATCGGCGTTCTTCAGGCCGAACTCGCGCGCAATTTCGCGGGTCCCGACCTTTCCTGGATGTGCCTTGATGAAGGCGACGATGGCTGCCCTGTCGGGAAAGCCATGGTCATTCTTGCGTTTCACTTAACCTCTAATTGGTGCCGGCACTCTTCTTGGCCGGAGCTTTGGTCGCGGCTGCCTTGGTCGGCGACGTCTTGGCGGACGACGACACGGCTGCGCGCGCCTTGCTGGTGGATTCAGTTTTCGATTTGGCCGCTTTCTTTGCAGCCGGTTTCTTCTTCGCCGCGGCGTCATCACCGTCCGCAGCCTTTTTGGCCTTGGCCGGCTTCGCCGCCTTCTTCGGCTTCTTGCCGCCGCCCTTGGCCGCGCGCTCATCGATCAGCGCGATCGCCTGCGGCAGTGTGATGGCGTCTTTCTCGATGTCGCTCGGTATCGTCGCGTTGACGCCGCCGGCCGTGACATAGGCGCCGTAGCGGCCGGCCTTTACCGTGACGGTGCCGAGGGTCGGATGATCGCCGATCGCCTTGCCGGGATCGGCGCCGAAGCGGCGGCTCGGGCCCTTCGCGATCTTTTCCGCGATCAGCGTCACGGCGCGGTTGATGCCGATGTCGAAGACTTCGTCGCCGGCCTCGAGGCTGGCATAGGTCTTCTCGTGCTTCACGAACGGCCCGAAGCGGCCGAGGCCTGCCGTGATCGGCTCACCAGTCTCCGGATGCTTGCCGATCTCGCGCGGCAAAGACAGCAGTTTCAGCGCAATCTCGAGCTCGACATCGCCGGGCGAGGTGCCCTTGGGGATGCCTGCGCGCTTCGGCTTCTCGCCTTCCTCATAATCCTTCTGCTCGCCGAGCTGGATGTAGGGGCCGAAGCGGCCGGCCTTGACCCAGACGTCGCGACCCGTATCAGGATCCTGGCCGAGCGAACGGTCCGCGGTGGTCTCGCTGTCGGCGGCGAGCTGACGGGTGTAGCGACACTCCGGATAGTTCGAGCAGCCGACGAAGGCGCCGAACTTGCCGGCCTTCAGATTGAGCCGGCCGTTGCCGCAGCTCGGGCACTGCCTGATGTCGCCGCCATCGGTGCGCGGCGGATAGATGTGCTGGCCCAGCATTTCGTCGAGCACGTCCAGCACCTGGGCGACGCGCAGATCCTTGATCTCGTCGACGGCGCCGATGAAGCCGGTCCAGAAATCCTTCAGCACCTGCTGCCAGGAGATCTCGTTGTTGGAGACGCGGTCGAGCTGCTCTTCCAGATTGGCCGTGAAATCATATTCGACATAGCGGGCGAAGAAGCTCTCGAGGAACGCGACCACGACGCGGCCCTTGTCCTCGCCGTGCAGGCGCTTCTTCTCCAGCTTGACGTAGCCGCGGTCCTTCAGCACCTGGAGGATCGAGGCATAGGTCGAGGGCCGGCCGATGCCGAGCTCTTCCATGCGCTTGACCAGTGAGGCCTCGGAGAAGCGCGGCGGCGGCTCGGTGAAATGCTGGGTGACGGCAAGCGATTGCCGCTTCAGCGCGTCGCGCGGGCTCATGGCGGGCAGGCGACGGGAGTCTTCATCCTCCTCGTCGTCGCGGCCTTCCTGGTAGAGCGCCAGGAAACCGTCGAACTTGACGACCTGGCCGGTGGCGCGCAATTCCAGCGTGCGGGCGCCGGCCTTCGCCGTGATGTCGACGGTGGTGCGCTCGAGCTCGGCCGATTCCATCTGGCTCGCGATGGTGCGCTTCCAGATCAGCTCATAGAGCCGCGCCTGATCGGTATCGAGCTTGCGGCTCATGCTGTCGGGGCGGCGCGACATGTCGGTCGGGCGGATCGCCTCGTGCGCTTCCTGCGCGTTCTTGGCCTTGGCCTGGTACTGGCGCGGGGCGTCCGGCACGTAGGCGTTGCCGTAATCCTCCCCGATCACCTTGCGTGCCTGGGTGATCGCGGACGGATCGATCTGCACGCCGTCGGTACGCATGTAAGTAATGAGTCCGGTGGTCTCGCCGCCGATGTCGATGCCTTCATAAAGGCGCTGCGCGATGCGCATCGTATGCGCGGGCGCAAAGCCGTATTTGCGGCTGGCTTCCTGCTGCAGCGTCGAGGTGGTGAAGGGCGCCTGCGGGTTGCGCCGGGCCGGTTTTGCGTCGACCGCGGTGACCGCATAGGCGGCCGTTTCCAGCGCCTTCTTGAAGTCTTCGGCTTCCGCGCCGGTGCCGATGTCGAGACGCTGGATCTTCTTGCCGTCGGCGCCGACGAGACGGGCCTCGAAGGCATCGCCGCGCGGTGTCAGCAGGGTCGCGATCAGCGACCAATATTCGCGAGCAACGAACTTCTCGATCTCGAGCTCGCGATCGCAGACCAGACGCAGTGCCACCGACTGGACGCGGCCGGCCGAGCGGGCGCCCGGCAGCTTGCGCCACAGCACGGGGGAGAGGGTGAAACCGACCAGATAGTCCAGCGCGCGCCGCGCCATATAGGCGTCGACCAGCGCGCCGTCGATCTGGCGCGGATGCTTCATCGCGTCCGTGACGGCCTGCTTGGTGATGGCGTTGAACACCACGCGCTCGATCTTGTGGTCCTTGAGCGCGCGCTTTTCCTTCAGCACCTCCAGCACGTGCCAGGAGATGGCCTCGCCCTCGCGATCAGGGTCGGTCGCGAGAATCAGGCGGTCGGCGTTCTTCAGCGATTTGGCGATGTCGTTGAGCCGGCCGGCCGCCTTGGGGTCGACCTCCCAGATCATCTTGAAATTGGCGTCGGGATCGACGGAACCGTTTTTCGCGGGCAAGTCGCGGACATGGCCGAATGAGGCCAGAACCTCGTAGGACGAGCCCAAATACTTGTTGATCGTCTTGGCTTTCGCCGGCGACTCCACAATGACGATGTTCATGTAGTTCCAGTAACTTACGGGGGAATTCTGGGCCGATTTCAACAAGATTCGCGTCGGCCGTTTCGTCCCGAACATGGGTGGTGAGGCCCTCGCTGTCAAATCGAAGGGTGTTGAAGGCGCGCCAAATGGGAAAAGTTTCATATCGAGAAAGTTGCGAAATACCACCTTGGAGTTGTGGCCGGTGTCGGCGTAATGTTTCCGCGGGGCATGGATTCGGGTGGGGCTGGTGACAAAGCCAGGAAAGAAACGGGCGCGCGCCGCATCAGGCGTGCGGGGAGGCTCGCGCAACGAGGAACCGGGGGAGGGCGGCGTCGAGGAAGCCGTGGGCTTCATCGCCGAGCAGGTCGCGGCCCTGCGGAAGCTCGCCGAGCGTCACAAGCTCGATGTGCTTCATTATCTCCTGGGGATGACCAAGCTCGAGGCCGACGAGCATCTGCGACTGCGGAGCAGGCGCAAGCTGTCGTGAGGGCGGCGCGCGAGACCTGAGCGGCTGCTATCCGACCCGTCATCCTGAGGTGCGAGTGGCGCTATGCAAAGCATCGCGCCGGGAGCCTCGAAGGATGAGCGGCCGAGGTGCTTCAACGCACTCCCCGCCGCAACAGCCGGGCCGTCGCCCTTCGAGGCTCGCCGAAGAGGCGAGCACCTCAGGGTGACGGGAGGGATTTGAGCGCGCCGCTCTGACCCCGTCATTGCGAGCGTAGCAAAGCAATCCAGAGTCTTTCCGCGGTGGTAGTCTGGATTGCTTCGCTGCGCTCGCAATGACCGAGTGTGTGGGTGGCAGTGTAGTCTCATCACGCCGATTTCCGCCGCGGCGCGGGCCGCGGCTTCAGCATCGTATCGGCCGGGCTGAGCAATCGTCCATCCTCGGCGCGCATTTCCAGCTTCTTCACCGGGCGGCCTTTCGCGCGATCCACCAGAATGGTCGCGATCTCTTCCGGGTGATCGTCGAACTCCTCGCTCCATTGCCGGAGCGCGACCAAAATCGGGAAGAGGCCGCGTCCCTTCGGCGTCAGCACATATTCCTGGTAGGCGCTGCCGTCGGAGGCGGGGGCCATCGCCAGAATGCCGTGGTCGAGCATTGATCGCAGCCGCGCCGACAAGATGTTCTTGGCCATGCCGAGCTTGCTCTGAAACTCGCCGAAGCGGCGCACGCCGAGCATCGCTTCGCGGATGATCAGCAGCGACCACCAGTCGCCGATCGCCTCCAGCGACCGCGCGACCGGACAACCGTCACCCTCAAAACTCGTTCGTTTCACCATCGTCTCAGGTCCTGTCGTGTTCGCACGATCTCGGCGCCGATCACGCGCTTGTGTGGTTGCATCATAAAACCGTTTGGCCTACATGGCAATCAAGTTTCATTATGCAACCACTGGAGACGAGCATGAGGCTGAAGAACAAGACGGCACTGATTACCGGCGGCAACAGCGGCATTGGACTGGCAACCGCAAAGCTGTTCGTGGCCGAGGGTGCCAAGGTGATCATCACCGGGCGCAACAAGGAGACGCTGGAGGCGGCCGCGAAGGAGCTCGGTCCGAACGGGCTCGCGGTCGCGGCCGATGCGACCGACATCGCGGCGACGGAAGCTGCGATCAAGAAGGGCACCGAGAAGTTCGGCAAGCTCGACATCGTGTTCGCCAATGCCGGGATTCCCGGCGGCACGCCGCTCGGATCGGCGACGCTCGAGGTGTTCGAGAAGGTCATCAGCACCAACTTGACCGGCGTGTTCTTCACGGTGCAGTCGGCGCTACCATATCTCAACGACAACGCTTCGATCATCCTCAACGGCTCGGTGATCTCGGTGCTCGGCATTCCCGGTTACTCCGCTTACGGAGCGGCGAAAGCCGGCGTGCGGGCAATGGCGCGGATCATGGCCTCGGAGCTATCGCCGCGCGGAATCCGCGTCAACGTGGTCGCGCCCGGCGCAATCCGCACGCCGATCTGGGGCGCTGCGATCGCAACACCGGAAGCGGAGAAGGCGTTCGAGACGCGCATCGGGCTGTCGACGCCGCTCGGGCGAATTGGTGAACCAGATCACATCTCGAAGACGGTGCTGTTCCTCGCCTCCGACGATGCTGGCCACATTCAGGGCCAGGAGATCTTCGTCGACGGCGGCGCGGTTGCGTCTCCGGCCGGCGCGCCGATCTATCGCGGTTGATCGACGTTGACGAAAATTGAATCGGTCGGCGCGCGAGACACGGTTGCGCCGGCCGGTTCCCACGTCTTGCGAGATGTAATTGCTGAAGCTTGCGTGATGCGTTGAACCTTCGCGCGTGCTGACAAGACCTTTCTACGGGCAGGGGTCATAAGACTCATTTTGAAGGAGCCCGTTATGCCAAAAGCAGCACGCATTTTTGCTCCGATTTCAGCACCGCGTATTTACACCGAACGTTCCGCAGTTCCCGCCAAGCACTCCGACACGTCCGAGTTCATCGGGGTCGCGATCTTCTCCGGCATCGGGCTTTTCATTTCGCTTCTCGCCGTGATCCTGGGTGTGCAAGGCGCCTGGTTTTAGTCCACGCGATCTGTCAGCCGCCGCCGGAGTCCGGCAGCGGCTGTCGTCGGCGTAACCTTATGCCGCGCGCAAGCTGGTGGCCGCCTGGAGCGCGCCAGCCAGCGCCTTCTCGCGATGCTCGGGTCCGACCTGAATGCCGTCGGCGCTGATGAATTCGGGATTGGTGATGCCCATGAAGGCGAACACGCCGCGCAAATAGGTTTCGAGATGCTCCAGCGACGCAGCCGGTGAGCCCGCGCCGTAATAGCCGCCGCGCGAGATTGCAAAAATCACCCGCTTGCCGCCGGCAAGGCCCTGCGCTCCGTTCGCGTCATATTTGAACGTCTTCCCGGCCACCAGCACGCGGTCGATCCAGGCCTTGAGCTGGCTTGGAATCGTAAAGTTGTACATGGGCGCGCCGATCACAACGATGTCGGCGTCGAGGAACTCGTTCAGCACGGTCGCGCTCGCCGCAAGATCGGGTTCGAGTTCCGCCGGCGCGGGCGCGCCTTGCGCGGCCGCAAGGTGCGATCCGGAGAGGTGGGCGAGCGGGGTCTGGGTCAGGTCGCGATAGGTCACGTCAAGCGAGGGCGTCGCCTGTCGCAGCCGGTCGGCGATGGCGGCGGAAACCTGCCGGGAAACGGAGTGGGGGCCGAGGACGCTGGAGTCGATATGGAGGAGTTTCATTCGGGATCACCCTGGTATAAGTTTGTAACCAGGGCTACATGAGTGACTAAATAAATCCCCGCAAGAACGCACTTTTTTGAGCCATGGGCACATCTTTGGAACCGACACACACCGATTTGCCTGGCTTGCAGGCGCCGCACCCGGACCATGCCGACTGTCGTGGCGTCGCCTCGATCCTCGCGCGCGTCGGCGACAAGTGGAGCGTGTTCGTCATCATGATGCTGAGCGGCGGGCCAAAACGCTTCAATGAGCTGAAGCGCATGATCAACGGCATCTCGCAGCGGATGCTGACCCTGACCTTGCGCGGGCTGGAGCGCGATGGCCTCGTCACGCGCACGATCTTTCCGACCATTCCGCCGCGCGTGGACTACGAGCTGACCGATCTCGGCCGCGGCCTTCAGGAGCCGGTAAAGGCGCTGGGCGAGTGGGCGATGACGCATCAGGAGCAGATCGCGTCGGCACGCACGCGCTTCGACGAGCGAAACAGCGGTTAGAGAAGCGATACCAATCCGCCGCCATGACGTTCGAGTCGGCCGGCGAGCTCCAGCTCCAGCAAAACCGTGCGTACGATCGCGGGCGAGGCGCCGGACATTCGCACGAGGTCGTCGATCGAAATCGGGGTAGGGCCGAGCAGGCCGGTGATCTGGTCGCGGTCGTGCCCTTGCGGATCGGTCTCGAACGGCTCGCTGTCGGGTTCACTCATCGGATGCATCAGCGGCCGCTCCATGATCGGTGCGACAGCGCTGACGATGTCGGAGGCTTCGGTCACGAGCGTCGCGCCCTGTTTGAGCAGATCGTTGGTGCCGGCCGCGCGCGGATCGAGCGGCGAGCCGGGGACTGCGAACACTTCGCGGCCCTGTTCGGCGGCCATGCGCGCGGTGATCAGCGAGCCCGAGCGGTGCGCCGCTTCCACCACGACGACGCCGAGCGCGGCGCCGGAGATCAGGCGGTTGCGACGGGGAAAGTCGCGGGCGCGTGGCTCGTGACCGAGTGGCATTTCGGAGATCGCAGCACCTTTGCGGTCGAGGATCGCGGCAAGCAGATCACCGTGCTCCGGCGGATAGATGCAATCATGGCCGCCGGCGAGCACCGCGATGGTGCCGCTCTCGATGCTGGCGCGATGCGCGGCCTGATCGACGCCGCGGGCGAGCCCCGAGATGATGATGAAGCCGGCTTCGCCCAACTCGCGCGCGAGCTGGCCGGCAAACTTCAGGCCCGCGCCGGAGGCATTGCGCGAGCCGACGATCGCGATCATCGGGCGCATGAGCGTTGCGTTGTCACCGCGCACGGCGAGCAAAGGCGGCGCATCATCGATCATCGCCAGCCGCGCCGGATAGCCGTCCTCGCCGGGCGCGAGCCAGGCGATGCCGAATTTGCGGCTCGCGGCGAGCTCGGCCTGTGCTTCGTCCACGCTGCAGATGCGCCCAGATCGCGACGCGCCGCCACGACGCGCCAGATCCGGCAGCCGCTCCAGCGCGGCACGCGCGGTGCCGAAATGATCGACCAGCGAACGAAAGGTGCGCGGCCCGACATTGTCCGAACGGATCAGCCGTAGGCGGTCGAGCCTGTCAGCGTCGGTCAGCTCCACACTTGGATTGATGGCGTCCACGGCGTCTCCTTGCGGGCGCAGCATGGAACAACCTGAGGGCGTGGGCAACAGTCACGTGCGCTTGCGCGGCCTCGTCGCGATGCTAAAAGCGACACCAATAAGAAGGGTATTGCCATGATCTCACTCGCCGATCTCCAGCGCCGCATCGCCGGCGGAGAGCTTTCGCCCGATGACGCCATCGCCCAGTCGCACGCGGCGATCGAGGCCAAAGAGAAAGACGTTCGCGCCTTCGTCCGTCACGACAAATCCGCGAAGGCGCAGGCCTCCGGACCGCTGCGCGGCATTGCGGTCGGCATCAAGGACATCATCGACACCGCCAATATGCCGACCGAGATGGGCTCGGAAATCTATCGCGGCTGGCAGCCGCGCGCGGACGCCCCTGTCGTGATGATGCTGAAGCGGGCAGGCGCCACCATCATCGGCAAGACGACGACCACGGCGTTCGCCTCGCGCGACCCGACGCCGACGCTCAATCCGCATAATCTCGGCCATACGCCGGGCGGCTCGTCCTCGGGTTCGGCGGCCGCCGTCGGCGCCGGCATGATCCCGCTGGCGCTGGGCACCCAGACCGGCGGTTCGGTGATCCGGCCGGCCGCTTATTGCGGCGCTGCTGCGATCAAGCCGTCGTTCCGGATGCTGCCGACGGTTGGCGTGAAGTGCTATTCGTGGGCGCTCGACACCGTCGGCCTGTTCGGATCGTGCGCGGAAGATCTCGCGCGCGGACTTTTGGGAATGACTGGTCGCACCGAATTCTCAGACATTGTCCCAGCGAAGTCGCCGCGCATCGGTGTGGTCCGGCAAGAATTTGCCGAGGCCGTGGAGCCGGCGGCGGAAGAGGGGCTGCAGGCTGCGATCAAGGCCGCTGAAAAGGCCGGCGCCAGCGTGCAGATCATCGACTTGCCCGAAGCGGTGAAGGAGGCCTGGCGCATCCATCCCATTATCCAGGACTTTGAGGCGCATCGCGCGCTCGCCTGGGAGTTCGATGCGCGCCACGACGAGATCGCGCCGATGCTGCGCGCCAGTCTCGATGAGACGGTCGGGCTGACGCCGAAGGAATATGACGACGCACGCCGGGTCGCCCGCCGCGGCCGTCGCGAGATTGGCGAGCTGTTCGAACGTTTCGACGTGCTGCTCACCTATTCGGCACCGGGCGCAGCACCAGCCAAGGAGCTCGCCTCGACCGGGTCGCCCCGCTACAACCGGCTCTGGACGCTGATGGGCAATCCTTGCGTCAACGTGCCGGTGATGAAGGTCGGTGGCCTGCCGATCGGCGTGCAGGTGATCGCGCGCTTCGGCAACGATCCCGGCGCGCTCGCTGCCGCGTGGTTCCTGGAGAATGCGCTGGCGAAATCAGGCTAGCGCCGGCTCAGCGACGGGCAGGGCGCGCTGGGCCTCAGCGCCTGTTGCGCCTTGCCCAAGCCAGCGCTCGGCGGCTTCGCGGCCGCTTCGGTGCAGCGTGCGGATGAAGCCGCGGCCAAGATCGGTCGATGAGCGTTGCGCCAGGCCCTCGATCGAGTCTTCTGCTGCGATTTTGGAGAGCCGCAGCGCGGGCGCCGCGTGTGATTGCGCCCATGCGATCGCCGCGATCTCGGCATTGAGGGCAGCGTTGGCCGCGATCTGGTCGAGGCGGCGATCGATCGCGGCGAGCGTGATCGGCACGTAGCTGTCGCGCGTGGGCGTGACCTGGATCAGCAATAAATCGGCGGTTGCCGATTGCTGCGCCAGCTTGATCAGCGGCGGATTGCCGCCAAAGCCGCCATCCCAATAGGCCTCACCGTCGATCTCGACGGCGCAGTGAACGAGGGGCGGGCAGGTCGAGGCGAGCGCGACGTCGGCGGTCACAGCTTCATTGCCAAAAATCTGCTGCTGGCCGTCGCGAATGCGCGTCGCCGCGATCAGGAGCTTTGGACATTTGGCGTCGCGCAGGGCCGCAAAATTGATGTCGCGCAACAGTGCCTGGCGCAGCGGATCGAGATCGAACGGATCGAAATGGCCGGAGCGCAACGTCGGGCCGAACGCGACCGAGCTTCCCGCCGGCGAGAAACCGCCGATCAGCATCAGCGAGCGGAACGAAGCCTCATGCATCAGCCGGATCCAGAACCGGTTCAGCCGGCCGCGAGCCGCTTCGCGGCCGCCTTCGGCAAGGCCGCCGGCCAGCAGCAGCGCGTTGATGGCGCCGGCGCTGGCGCCGCTGATGGTGTCGAATTCAATGGACGGCTCTTCCAGCAGCCGCTCCAGCACGCCCCAGGTGAAGGCGGCAAATGTGCCGCCGCCCTGGAGTGCCAGTGACAGTCTCTTGGGCGGCCATTGCTCGGCGCGAGTCGGAGCAGGCGCCGACGTTGGCGCGACACCACCGACCGTTACCGGAGCTTGCAAGACAGGAGCGGATGGCAGCGAAGCGGCAGCCGGCTTTGGCGCAGGAGGCGGCAAGGGCGCATCGGACCAGATGCTGGTCGACGAGAGCAGACGGCTTGCCGCAGTGACTTGCGAGCCACCATCGTCATGCGTGCCGTCAATCTTCTCGCTCATTCTGAGCAACCGCGTAACGCCATTTCCTGAGTCAGGATGACAGGCATGAAACCTGTTCGCCACTCCCGGCCACGAGTTCGACCGAAGTTGCGAACAGGAATTGGCATATAATGCGGAGGCCTTGTGGCGGTATCCGTACTTTTTCCGGCTTTACGCTTTCTCGCCGATCCGGCTTTCCTTACCTGCTTGCAGTCGCTTGATGTTCTCGCGATGCGCGTAGAACAGCAGCAGCGTCAAAACCACGGAAAGCGCCGCCAATGCAAGGTGGCCGAACCACCACAGGAACAGCGGCGTGATAAAGGCCGCCACCAGCGCCGAGAGCGAGGAGTAGCGAGCAGTGAAGGCGGTCGCCAGCCAGATCAGGCAGAACACCACCATCGCCGGCCAGAACAGACCGAGCAGGATGCCGATATACACAGCAACGCCCTTGCCGCCTTTGAATTTCAGCCAGACCGGAAAGAGGTGGCCGAGGAATGCGCCGAGGCCTGCCACCATCGCGGCATTGGGACCTGCGATATAGCCGGCGATGATGACCGCCGCCGTGCCCTTGAGCGCATCGAGCAGCAGGGTGCCTGCGGCGAGACCCTTGTGTCCCGTGCGCAGGACGTTGGTGGCGCCGATGCTGCCGGAGCCGATCGAGCGCAGATCCTGCGTGCCGGCGAGTTTCGTCAGAATCAGGCCGAACGGAATCGAGCCGAAGAAATAGCCGATGACGAAGGCCACCGGCAGCAATGCTTCAAGCCCCATGTCTGCAGATCCCATGGTGAGAACTCCGCATGTCAGACATGCTCGAACACCGTTCGCCCGCCGACGATGGTCCTGATAGCGCGGCCTGTAAAGCGGGCCTCATCGAACGGGGTGTTTTTGCAGGGCGATTTGAGGTCGGCGGGATCGACAACCCAGGGCACATCAAGGTCGATCACGACCACATCGGCCGCCGCGCCGGTGCGCAGGGTTCCGCCCGGCAAGCCGAGCAGCTCGGCTGGCCGCGTCGACATCGCCCGGATCAGCGTCTTGAGGTCGAGCTCGTCATTGTGAACCAGCCGCAGGCCCGCCGGCAGCATGGTCTCGAGGCCGATCGCGCCCGGAGCTGCTTCTGCGAACGGCAGCCGCTTGACCTCGACGTCGTGCGGATTGTGATCGGACATGATGACGTCGACGAGGCCGGAGGCGACAGCCGCCACCAGCGCGCGACGGTCGTCCTCGGTGCGCAGCGGCGGCGACAGTTTCAGGTAGGAGCGATAGGGGCCGATGTCGTTCTCGTTCAGGGCAAGATGGTTGATCGAGACCGAGGCGCTGACCGCGAGGCCGGCGTCACGGGCGCGCTTCATAATCTCGAGCGACTCGATGCAGGACAGCGACGCCGCGTGATAGCGGCCGCCGGTGAGCGCGACGAGGCGCATGTCGCGTTCGAGGATCACGGCCTCGGCGGCCTTCGGGATGCCCATCAGGCCGAGCCGGCTCGCGAACTCGCCTTCGTTCATCACGCCTTCGCCGACCAGATCGGGATCCTCGGTGTGATGGACGATCAGCGCGTCGAAATCACGAGCGTAGGTCAGCGCGCGCCGCATCACCTGCGCATTGGTGACGCTGCGATCGCCATCGCTGAAGGCGACGGCGCCGGCAGCCTTGAGGAGACCGAACTCGGTCATCTCCTCGCCGCGCATGCCCTTGGTGAGTGCGGCCATCGGCAGGATGTTGACGATCGCGGTGTCGCGCGCGCGGCGCATCACGAAATCGACGGTTGCCGAATTGTCGATCACGGGAGACGTGTCTGGCTGGCAGATGATGGTGGTGATGCCACCGGTCGCAGCCGCCTGGCTGGCCGACGCAAAGGTCTCGCGATGGCTGAAGCCGGGCTCGCCGACGAAGGCGCGGATGTCGATCAGGCCGGGCGCCACGATCTTGCCGGAGCAGTTGACGACGTCGGTGCCCTCGGGGACGCCGGCCGCACCAATGCCGCGGCGGGTTTCGCGGATGATGCCGTCGGCGATGAGGACATCGCCGGGACCGTCGAAATCCCTAGAGGGATCGACGACGCGGGCGTTGGCGAGCAGGATCGGGCGGCGGTCGGTCAGCATGGGCATCACGCGTTCGGCAGGTTGCGGGCGAGCGCTTCGAGCACGGCCATGCGTACGGCCACGCCCATCTCGACCTGTTCGCGGATCAGGGACTGCGCGCCGTCGGCGACCGCGGTGTCGATCTCGACGCCGCGGTTCATGGGACCGGGATGCATCACCAGCGCATCGGGTTTGGCGTAGCCGAGCTTCTTCTGGTCGAGCCCGAAATAGTGGAAGTATTCGGAGGTCGACGGCACGAAGGAGCCGTTCATGCGTTCGCGCTGCAGCCGCAGCATCATCACGATGTCAGCGCCGTTGAGGCCTTCGCGCATGTCGCGGGCGACCTCGACGCCCATCCGCTCGATGCCGGGCGGCAGCAGCGTGGAGGGGCCGACGACGCGGACGCGGGCGCCCATCACGTTGAGCAGGATGATGTTGGAGCGCGCAACGCGCGAATGCAGCACATCGCCGCAGATTGCGACCACGAGGCCCTCGATCCTGCCCTTGTTGCGGCGGATGGTGAGCGCGTCGAGCAGCGCCTGCGTCGGGTGCTCGTGTGCGCCGTCGCCGGCATTGATCACGGAACCGTCAACCTTGCGGGCCAGCAGTTCCACCGCACCGGAGGCGTGATGGCGCACCACCAGGATATCCGGGTGCATGGCGTTGAGCGTCATCGCGGTGTCGACCAGCGTCTCACCCTTCTTAATGGACGAGGAGGACACCGACATGTTCATGACATCCGCGCCCAGCCGTTTGCCGGCGAGTTCGAATGAGGACTGGGTGCGGGTGGAAGCCTCGAAGAAGAGGTTTACTTGCGTCCGTCCACGCAGGACGGTGCGCTTCTTGTCAACCTGGCGGTTGAGCTCGACATATTCTTCGGACAGGTCGAGGAGGCCGGTGATGTCGGCCGCAGAAAGGCCCTCGATGCCCAGCAAATGCCGGTGGCCGAGGACGAAGGTCGATTTTGATGTCATTAAAGCGAGAGCTATAGGCGCGGATGGCTGGGGGAGCAAGGGGCAAAGCCGGGGTGGTGAGTTATCCCCCGATCTGTGACCTTGACCCGGAACGACAGGGAAAGCGAATGCGCTTGGTTGGATCGATTTTGATTTCATTTCTCGCAATGGCTTCCATCCCGGCAGCCCTCGCCCAATCGCTCCCCGGCGGCTTCGTCTATCTGCGCGGCGTCGATCCCACCATCGTCCAGGACATCCGCTACGCCACCGCAAACAATTTCGTCGGCCGTCCGCTCGCCGGCTACGGCGCCGGCGAATGCGTGGTGAAGCGCGAAGTCGGCCTGCGGCTGAAGGCGGTTCAGCAGGAGCTTGCGGCGCAAAATCTCTCGCTCAAGATGTTCGACTGCTACCGGCCGGCGCGCGCCTCGCGCGACATGGTGAGATGGTCGCAGAACGGCCACGAGACATCAGCCGACCGGCGCTACAATCCGCGGATCCGCAAGACCGAGCTGTTTCGCCTCGGCTATATCGCAAGCCGCTCGCAGCATTCGACGGGTGCTGCGCTCGACCTCACGTTGGTCGATCTCAAGGCGGACAATTCCGCCACGATCGACCCGTCAAAATCCTATGCGGACTGCACGGCGCCGGTCGAGGCGCGGCTGCCGGAAGGCAGCGTCGACATGGGCACCGGTTATGATTGCACGGATGCGAAGGGGCATACCGCAGCACCGTCGATCACACGGGATCAGCGCGCCTGGCGCGGGCGGCTGGTGGCTGCGATGGCGAAGCAAGGCTTTGTGAACTATTCGAAGGAGTGGTGGCATTTTTCCCTGCCGGGGGCGGGCGGGGCGGCCTATGATTTCCCGATCCAGCCGCGGCGGAACTGATTCCGGCCGCAGGAAGCGCCATGACAGAGCCCGCGATCATCACCGACGACGTCAATCCCCTCGATCCCGTCCATCTGCCGCTCACCGTAACATCTGCTGAGCAGGCGCCGCTACGCGTCTGGAAGTTCTGGGGCACGGCGCTGTGGGGCGTCCTGCTCTTCGTCGCGATGTTCGTCGGACAGATCGGTGCGATCGTCCTGCTCGTGATGCACCGCGGTCTGCCGCTCAACCTCCCATCGATGCAACTCATTGGTTCCGAGCCTCAGGCGCTGGCGCTGTCGGTCATCATGGGTCTGCCCGCGACGCTTGGGGTCGCGTGGCTCGCCATTCGCATCAAGAAGGAATCCTTCGTCGATTATCTGGCACTGCATTGGCCGACCTGGAGGCAATTCCTGCTCGGCGCTGCCGGGCTCCTCCTGACCGTGATGGCTTGGGAGGTGGTGTCGCGATCCCTCGGCCGCGAGGCGACGCCGGGCTTCATGACCGACCTGTTGAAGTCGGGCCGCGACAAGGGCGCGGCGCTGTTGCTGCTGTTCGCCTTCAGCGTGGCGGCGCCGATGTCGGAGGAGGTGCTCGCGCGCGGCTTCCTCTTCCGCGGCTGGTCGGCGAGCTTTTTGCGTGTGCCCGGCGCGATCATCCTGTCGTCGCTGGTGTGGACGGCGGTGCATGTGCAATACGATCTGTACTTCCTCGCCGAGGTGTTCTCGATCGGCCTGTGGTTCGGCTACATGCGCTACCGCGCCAACTCGCTCTGGCTCACCATCGTGCTGCATGCGCTGAACAACATGACGGCGGTGGTGCTAACGATGTGGCTGGGGAAATAGGCCCGGCGGTTGCCCCACGTTCCGTCATTGCGAGCGCAGCGAAGCAATCCAGGATCTCTCCGCGAAGGCAGCCTGGATTGCTTCGCTGCGCTCGCAATGACGAAGGTGAGAGAGGTGCGCTCTCAATGACGAGTTCTAAGCCACCAGCGCGATCGCAATCGGCATCGTGATCGCCGCCAAAATCGTCTGCAGCGTGATGATCTGCGCCAGCAGAGGTGCGTCGCCGCCCATCTGGCGGGCCAATACATAAGCGCTCGGCGAGGTCGGCACCGCCGCGCAGATCGCCACGATCGCGAGGTTGGTGCCTGACAGGCCGAACCACATGGCGAGCGCCAGTGCGAGCACCGGCATCAGCACTAGCTTGAACGTCACGCCGAGGGTCACGCCGACGCTCGGGCGGAGCAGGCCCTTGAGCTGGAGGCCGGCGCCGGTGACGAGTAGGCCGATGGCGAGGGAGGAGCGACCGAGCGCGTCCGCGACCTCGTGCCAGATCTTTGGCAAGGGTAGGTGAGTGACGTTGATGACGAGGCCGATGACGCAGGCCCAGATCAGGGGATTGCGGATCACGGTCATGACGATGGCGCGCGCGGATTGCTTTTCGGGCGATGCGTAATGTGCGAGCACGGCGACGCTGAATACGTTGACCAGCGGGATGATCGCGATCATCGCAACCGAGGCCAGCGCTAGGCCGACATCGCCGTACAAATTGGCCGAGACGGACAGTGCCACATAGGTCTGCCAGCGTGTCGCGCCTTGGAAGATCGATGTGAAGGCGGGGCCGTCGATGTTGAGCCGCGCCAGCGCAGGACGCAGCGCGAGGCACAGCAGCGACATTGCAAGCGTCGACAGCAGCAGCGCACCGCCCACACCGGCGATCGGCACCTTTGAAAGGTCTGCCTTGACCAGCGTCTGGATCAACAGCATCGGAAATAGCACGAAGTAGGTCAGTCGCTCCAGCCCGTGCCATTGGGTGTCGAGCCGCATCAGGCTGCGCCTGAGCACCACGCCGAGCACGATGAGAATGAAGACCGGCAGCAGCGCCGCGATCACGACGACCATGGATCAGCTGTTCCCCGATGCCGTGCGCAGATTGGCGAGACGGTCGAGCGCGCCCTGCAGGATGAAGATCGCGGCGTGCTCGTCGATCACCTCGGCGCGCTTGGCGCGGCTGACGTCCATGCCGATCAGCTCGCGTTCGACCGCTGCGGTCGACAGGCGCTCGTCCCAGAGGCCGATCGGGAGTGCGGTCAGGTTGGCGAGATTGCGGGCGAAGGCGCGGGTGGATTGCGCGCGGGGCCCCTCGCTGCCGTCCATGTTGATGGGCAGGCCGAGCACAAAGCCAACCGCCTTCCGTTCGGCTGCGATAGCGAGCAGCCGGGCCGCGTCCTGCTTGAACGCCTTGCGCTGGATGGTCTCGACGCCGGTGGCGAGCCGCCGGTCCGGATTGGACACGGCAACGCCGATCGTCTTGGTGCCGAGATCAAGGCCGACCAGCCCACCGCGTTCGGGCCAGTGGGTTGCAGCATCGATCAAAGGCAGGATAAGAGCCGGCATGGGACTAGCGCATATCACGCGTCGCGCCGCGGAGTGAACCCACAACGATGGATGCACTGACACTATTCGGGCTGTTTGCGGTGACGGCGATGCTGGTCTGCTATGCCCTTGAGGATCGCAGCCACTGGTTCGTGCTGCTGTTCGCGGCGTCCTGCGCGCTCGGGTCCGCGTACGGTTTCCTGCAGGGCGCCTGGCCGTTCGGCCTGGTCGAGGCGATCTGGGCCTTCGTTGCGTTGCGGCGGTGGTTGGTCAGGCCGCGATGATGTCGTCGTCCTTGGTCAGGCACGACAGGAAGCCACCGAGCGCGCTGGTTTGATGGCCGGCGCTGCGCTGGATGAACAGCGTCTCGACGCGGGCATGCGATGGGCTCAGCGGATGCATCGTCACGCTGCCATTCATTGAACTGCGCTCGATCACCGCGCGCGGCAGCAGTGTGACGCCCATGTCGGCGGCGACGCAGCCGACCATGCCGTCGAGCGTGCCGAGCTCGAAGCGCGCGGCCGACGGCCAGCCGAACTCGACAAAAATCTGCTCGAGCCGCTGCCGGTAGGTGCAGCCGGTACGGAACACCAGCGCAGTCGGGCCTGACTCGGGCGTGCCGGCGCGCAACTCGGCGAGCGAGGCCCAGCGCCGCGCGCTGACCAGCACCAGCTCTTCGCGGAACGCGCTGGTGGCGGTAAGGTCGGCATGCGCGATGGGACCAGCGACGAAAGCGCCATCGAGCGTCCCTTCGAGCACACCGGCGACGAGATCGGCGGTCGGCGACGTCCGCAGGCTGAGCCGAACGGCCGGGTAGCGGCGGTGGAAATCGGCGAGCAGCGGCGGCAGCCGCACCGCGGCCGTCGTCTCCATCGAGCCGATGGCAAGCGGCCCCTTCGGCTCGCCGTCGTCGCGCGCAGCCAGCACAGCCTCGTGCGACAACGCCGCCATTCGTTGCGCGTAAGGCAACAGGCGTTTGCCAGCGCCCGTGAGGGTCATGCCGCGACTGTGGCGTTCGAACAGCGGTGTGCCGATCTCGGCCTCCAGCGCCTTGACGCGCTGGGTGACGTTGGATTGCACCGTGTTGAGCTCTTCGGCGGCGCGGGTGATGCCGCCGGTGCGGGCGACCGCGGCAAAGGTCTGGATGTCACTCAGTTCCATGGCATCGTTCCGCTTTTGTGATGGCAACGTTCGCAACAATTCATTTTTCGTGAATGCTAGTTGCGCCTAATGTTCCTGTCCAGAGTGGGAGAACCTATGCCGATCGCCACGCCGCTGACGGAGCTTCTCGGAATCAGGCATCCGATCCTGTCGGCCCCGATGGACACGATCGCCGGCACCCGGCTGACCCGCGCCGTCAGCGAGGCCGGCGGTTTCGGGATCCTCGGCGGTGGCTACGGCGACCGCGTCCGACTTCAGGCTGAGGCCTCGGAGTTGAAGGGTTTTGCACCGTTCGGGATCGGCTTCATCACCTGGAGCCTGGCAAAACAGCCAGAGCTTCTCGATATCGCGCTCGATGCGCGCCCGCAGGCGGTCATGCTGTCATTTGGCGATCCCGCGCCGTTCGCGGCGCGCATCAAGGCGAGCCGTGCGCGGTTGATCTGCCAGGTGCAGAGCGAGGACATGGCGAAGCAGGCGCTCGATGCCGGCGCGGAGATTTTGATCGCGCAGGGTACTGAAGCCGGCGGCCATGGCGCATCGCGCACCACCGTCGATATCGTGCCCGCGATCGTCGATCTCGCGGCCGGCCACGTGCCGGTGGTCGCGGCCGGCGGGATCGCCGATGGTCGCGGTCTGGCGGCGATGATGATGCTCGGCGCATCCGGCGTGCTGATCGGCACGCGCTTTTACGCGAGCGTGGAGGCCAATGGTGCCGACGGGGCCAAGGAGCGCATCCGCACTGCTGACGGCAACGGCACTGTCCGCGGCGTCATTCCCGACTGGTCGCGGAAACTGTTCTGGCCGGCGCCGTTTACCGCGCGAACGCTGGTCAACGGCCATATCAAGAGTTGGACCGGCCGTGAGATCGAGCTGATGCAGCGCGCAGACGAAGTCGCGGGGGAGTATGCCGCAGCGAAAATGGCGGGCGATTTCGAAATCGCGGCCGTCTTTGCAGGAGAGGCGGTCGGCCTGATCCATGATATTCCGCCGGCGGCCGAGATCGTCGAACGGATTGCGTCTGAGGCCGAGCAGCTTCTTGCCGGCCGGCGCAACTCCATCGCATCTTTCCCTTCTCCCCTTGTGGGAGAAGGTGGCGCGTAGCGCCGGATGAGGGGTTCTATCCGCGGGGAGACGAATCCGATTTGAGGGGACTGCTTCCGCGGAGAGAAACCCCTCACCCGACTTCGCTTCGCGAAGCCACCCTCTCCCGCAAGGGGAGAGGGTTTAAAAAGAGAGACGCACACCATGTGGCCTGACCGTCGACTGATCGATCTCTTCAAGACCGAATTCCCGATCGTGCTGGCGCCGATGGCGGGCGTGATGGATGCCGAGCTGGTGATCGCTGTGGCTGAGGGCGGCGGGCTCGGCTCGTTGCCGAGCGCGATGCTGTCGCCGGAGAAGGCGCGCGAGCAGGTCAACATCATCCGGCAGCGCGTGAAGGCGCCGGTCAACATGAACTTCTTCTGCCACACGCCGATCGAGCTCACGGCCGAGGCCGAAGCGCGCTGGAAGCAGCGGCTCACGGGCTATTATACGGAGCATGGCCTCGACCCCGCCGCGCCGATCAACGCCGCGAACCGCGCGCCGTTCGACGTCTCCTTCTGCGAGGTCGTCGAGGAGCTGAAGCCGAAGGTCGTCAGCTTCCATTTCGGCCTGCCGGAGGCGGTGCTGCTCAAGCGCGTCAAGGCGGCTGGCTGCCTGGTCATCTCGTCGGCCACCACGGTGAAGGAAGCGGTTTGGCTGGAACAGCACGGCGTCGATGCCGTCATCGCGCAAGGCGCCGAAGCCGGCGGTCATCGCGCCATGTTCCTGACCGACAAGATATCGGAGCAGCCCGGCACGTTTGCGCTGGTGCCGCAGGTCGCTGATGCCGTGAAAGTGCCGGTGATCGCGGCCGGCGGCATCGCGGACGGGCGCGGCATCGCAGCCGCCTTCGCGCTCGGCGCCTCCGGCGTGCAGATCGGCAGCGCCTATCTGCGCTGTCCGGAATCCAAGGTCAGCGCGGGCGGTCGCAAGGCGCTTGCCGAGGCGCGAGACGATTCCACCGTCATCACCAATGTCATGACCGGACGCCCGGCGCGCGGTGTCCAGAACCGCCTGATGCGCGAGGCCGGCCCGACCTCGCCGGACGCGCCGCCGTTTCCCCATGCGGCGACCGCGCTGGGGCCGCTGAAGAATGCTGCCGAAAAGCAGGGCAGGGTGGATTTCACCAATCTCTGGGCTGGGCAGGCGATTGGCATGGGTCGGGACCTTCCCGCCGCCGAATTGACCCGGGATTTTGCCAGATCGGCACTGGCCCGCATGAAAGCGCTGGCTGGCTAGGCCAGCCACGCCGGTTGCGGCGCAAAACCGGCCTCTGCTATACGGCACGTAGGTTTTGCCGTGAGAGGCCTTATATAATGTCCGTCGACGCCGCTACCGTCCGCCGCATCGCGCATCTGGCGCGCATTGCGGTTTCCGAGGACGAGGTTCCGCATCTGCAGGGCGAGCTCAACGCCATGCTCGCCTTTGTCGAGCAGCTCTCTGAGGTCAATGTCGAGGGCGTGGAGCCCATGACCTCGGTGACCCCGATGCAGATGAAGAAGCGGCAAGACGTCGTCAATGACGGCGAGATCGCCGACGATATCGTTGCCAACGCGCCTGCGACCGAAGGTCACTTCTTCCTGGTGCCCAAGGTTGTCGAGTAGTTCAATTCAGGACGCCGTCCGATGTGCATGCTTTGCGACGATGAGAAGGCCTATCAGGCCTACATGAACTACCTCGACAAGATGGAGCGGCAGGGCAAGGCTGCCGACCCCAATGTCGCCGTCAATGCCGTGCTCGACGAGATCGAGGCCGCTGCGAATGCCGCCGCTAGGAAAAAAGACGACCCTGCCAACGACAAGACCCTGTCTCCCTTCTTCTGCAGCCCGATCAATAAATGACCGATTTGACATCGCTGACGCTCGCCGAGGCCCGCAAGGGCCTCGCCGACAAGACTTTCACGTCCCTCGAGCTGACCGACGCGCATCTGAGCGCGATCGAAGCCGCGCGCGTGCTCAACGCCTTCGTGATGGAAACGCCCGATCGCGCGCGTGACATGGCGAAGGCCGTGGACGAGAAGATCGCCAAGGGCAACGCCGGTCCGCTGGCCGGCATCCCGCTCGGCATCAAGGACCTGTTCGCGACCAAGGGTGTGCGCACCACGGCGTGCTCGAAGATCCTCGGCAATTTCGTGCCGACCTATGAGTCCACCATCACCTCGCAGCTCTGGCGCGACGGCGCGGTGATGCTCGGCAAGCTCAACAACGACGAGTTCGCGATGGGCTCGGCGAACGAGACCTCCTGCTTCGGCCCCGTCGGCAATCCCTGGCGACGCGAGGGAAGCAACACGACGCTGGTGCCGGGCGGCTCGTCGGGCGGCTCGGCCTCAGCCGTCGCCGCGCTGCTCTGCATGGGGGCGACTGCGACCGACACCGGCGGCTCGATCCGCCAGCCTGCGGCGTTCACCGCGACCGTCGGCATCAAGCCGACCTATGGCCGTTGCTCGCGCTGGGGCATCGTCGCCTTTGCGTCCTCGCTCGACCAGGCCGGTCCGATCGCGCGGAGCACGCGCGATGCGGCGATGCTGCTGCGCTCGATGGCCGGCCACGATCCGAAGGACACGACCTCGGTCGACATTCCCGTACCGGATTACGAGGCGGCGATCGGCAAGTCCGTGAAGGGCATGAAGATCGGCATTCCCAAGGAGTATCGCCTCGACGGCATGCCGGCTGAGATCGAGAAGCTCTGGAGCGAGGGCGCGGCCTGGCTGGGGGCGGCCGGCGCCGAGCTGGTCGAGGTCTCGCTGCCGCACACCAAGTACGCGCTGCCGGCCTATTACATCGTGGCGCCGGCGGAGGCCTCGTCCAACCTCGCGCGCTATGACGGCGTCCGCTACGGCCTGCGCGAGCAGGGCAAGAACATCATCGAGCAGTACGAGAACACCCGCGCCGAAGGTTTTGGCGCGGAAGTGCGCCGCCGCGTCATGATCGGCACCTATGTGCTCTCGGCCGGCTATTACGACGCCTATTATCTGCGCGCCCAGAAGGTGCGCACGCTGATCAAGAGGGATTTTGAGGATTGCTTCGCCAAGGGCGTGGACGCGATCCTGACGCCGGCGACGCCGTCGGCGGCTTTCGGCATCGGCGAGAAGGGCGGCGCCGACCCGGTCGAGATGTATCTCAACGACATCTTCACGGTGACCGTGAACATGGCGGGCCTGCCGGGCATCGCCGTGCCCGCCGGCAAGGACGCGCAAGGCCTGCCGCTCGGCCTGCAGCTGATCGGCCGTCCGTTCGAGGAGGAGACGCTGTTCTCGCTCGGCGAGGTGATCGAGCAGGCCGCTGGCCGCTTCACGCCGGCGAGGTGGTGGTGAATGTCGCTGATATCATCGCGAGCCTCGACGGCGCGGCGCCCGCGCCTGGCCTGAGCGCGCCGCTCGCCGGTCTCTGGTGGGCCGCGAAGGGCGACTGGGATCACGCGCACAAGATCGTCCAGGACGATCAGGGTCGCGACGCCGCCTGGGTGCACGCCTATCTGCACCGCGTCGAAGGCGATCTCGGCAATGCCGGCTATTGGTATCGCCAGGCGGGCCAGCCTGCGGCAAAGGATTCATTGGAAGCGGAGTGGGAGCGGATCGCTGCCACGCTGCTCGGGAGCAAGACATGAGCACGGCCACGCACAAGCTTCTGAAGGGCTCAACCGGCGACTGGGAGGTGGTCATCGGCATGGAGATCCATGCCCAGGTGACGTCGAACTCAAAACTGTTCTCGGGCGCTTCGACCACGTTCGGCGGCGAGCCAAACAGCCACGTCTCGCTGGTCGATGCTGCGATGCCGGGCATGCTGCCCGTCATCAATGAGGAATGTGTCAGGCAGGCTGTCCGGACCGGGCTCGGCCTCAACGCAAAGATCAACCTGCGTTCGGTGTTCGATCGGAAAAACTATTTCTATCCGGACCTGCCGCAGGGCTACCAGATCAGCCAATACAAGTCGCCGGTGGTGGGCGAGGGTGAAGTGGTGGTCGAACTCGACGGCGGCCGCAGCGTCTCTATCGGCATCGAGCGCCTGCATCTTGAGCAGGACGCCGGCAAGTTGCTGCACGACCAGTCTCCGAGCATGACCTATGTCGATCTCAACCGCTCCGGCGTGGCACTGATGGAGATCGTCTCCAAGCCCGACATCCGCGACGCCGAGCAGGCCAAGGCCTATGTGACCAAGCTGCGCTCGATCCTGCGCTATCTCGGCACCTGCGACGGCGACATGGAGAAGGGAAGCTTGCGCGCCGACGTCAACGTCTCCGTGCGCAAGCCGGGCGCGCCGCTCGGCACCCGCTGCGAGATCAAGAACATGAACTCGATCACCTTCATCGGCCAGGCGATCGAGTACGAAGCGCGGCGTCAGATCGAAATCCTCGAGGACGGCGGCCAGATCGACCAGGAGACGCGGCTCTACGACCCCAACAAGGGCGAGACGCGCTCGATGCGCTCGAAGGAAGAGGCGCATGACTACCGCTACTTCCCCGATCCGGATTTGCTGCCGCTGGAGTTCTCGCAAAGCTTCGTCGACGCGCTGAAGGCCGAGCTTCCCGAGTTGCCGGACCAGAAGAAGACGCGCTTCGTCTCCGACCTCGGCCTGTCGACCTATGATGCGAGCGTGCTGGTCGCCGAGCGGGAGAGCGCGGTATTCTACGAGACCGTGCTCGACGGGCTCGCCAACCGCGCCCGCGACGGCAAGACGGCGGCGAATTGGGTGATCAACGAACTGTTCGGCCGTCTCAACAAGGAAGGCCGGGATATTACGGGCTCTCCTGTTACCTCCGAGCAGCTGGCTGCGATCATCGACTTGATCGGCGAGGGCACGATCTCCGGCAAGATCGCCAAGGATCTGTTCGAGATCGTCTGGCAAGAGGGCGGCGACCCCCGCGCGCTGGTCGAAAGCCGCGGCATGAAGCAGGTCACGGATCTTTCGGCGATCGAAGAGGTTGTCGACGACATCATCGCGGCCAATCCCGACAAGGCCGCGCAGGTGAAGGACAAGCCGCAGTCGCTCGGCTGGTTCGTCGGCCAGGTGATGAAGTCATCCGGCGGCAAGGCGAACCCGCAGGCGGTCAACGAGCTGCTCAAGTCCAAGCTCGGCGTCTGACGTCACGCGCTCGGGCGAGACGGCGAGACGCTCGCCATCACCTCGCGTGACGTCGAGACGAGACGCGCGCACGCATCGCAGACAGCAAACTTCATCCCGTCGAGGTCACGATGCAGTTGCGAATCGCGGTGGCGCGATTCGCACAAAACGGCGGCTTGCACTCGCTCTGACGAGCGCTTCCGCCGTTAAGCATGAAAATAATTTCGTTGCCAAAATTCGCGACTCAGAGTCCGCGACTCGCCTCCACGACGCCATCGCGCGCTCTGCGGCGCGCGTCATCGCGCTGATCATTCGTGATGTGCGCGCGCAGGATAATACTTGTTGCATAGTGTTTTCCGGCAATCGCTACGCTTGCCGACGTCGATGTTACAAGGAGCATTTGCAATCGCAGACGCGGGTCTCTGCGCGTCGGCAAATCAAGCGCGGCTGGCGCACGCGCGTTGCGTCGTCAACACTTCCTTAAGTGAGAAGATGTTTTTTTCGTCGTGTTGGTGTATTCGGGATGAGTGTGCACTCGATCCCCGAATGCATGCAGCGATTAAGCCATCTCACACATCGGAGGGCAACATGGCCAAGAAAGCTAAGAAGGCGAAGAAGGCGAAGAAGGCGAAGTCCGCAGTGAAGAAGACTGCGAAGAAGACCCGCAAGGTCGCCAAGAAGAAGTAACTTCGCTTCTGAAGTTGCCGGCTCCTAGAGAGCCGGCACGTCACCAGCGCCCCTCAAAAGGTTCTGGTCGACGACAGAGGGTGTCGGCGAGACATCAGGTCAACGGTCGGATCGTCAGCTTCGCGGGCTTGCTCGCCAAAGTCCGGTCCGGCAGAAGAAACAAGTTTTCTTCGTTCGGTGCGGGTCTCCTTCAAAAGGGCTCCGCAATTCCACAAGCGGCCTTCGGGTCAATTTGGAATCTGGTCCTGACGTGTTCGCCGACGCCCTCGTTCCCTGAAGCCGGGGTATTGCCGGCATTCCCTTCTCCTGCATTGTTGATCTGACCGCGACGCAGCTGCGTCGGCGTTGTTGCGTTGCCTTGGCCGCCTGGTCTTGGGACAGGCGAGAGCTGTGGCCTGTTTGCCCGCTGTTGGCGATCCGCTTCTCCATTCGCGGTGTCATCGCCCGGCTCAGACCGTGCGATCCAGTACGCCGCGGCTTCTCCCGGGGCATTGCTGTTTCTGGAATACCGGGTGACGGCAGCGTGTGACGAAACCACAGGACACGCGCCACCGCGCGCGATGGTTATCGTTCTCCCAAAATCCCAAGGTAAACCGAATCTGACGAATCGCAGAAGTGCCTGCAAATCAGGGACTTCTTGAAACTCCGGCGCGCGTGGCGCGCGCTGGCGTTTACGTCTGCTTCATCGCGATACTTAAACTGCCATTCAAATTTGCCCGCCATCATCACCTCCAACAAGCCGGCAAACGGCATGGGGGTAAGTCGAACAGCGCATGATCCAGAAGGATCACGCAAATCAGAGTTGGACGGGAGCCGCGCTCGGGGGAACGAGGCGGCATAAGAAAAAGGGGATGCGTTATGTTTCAGGGTACTTTCGATCTCGAGGCGGCGACGCCGATCGATGCAAGCGCGCTGTCGGACGTTCTGTTCGAGCGCGGGATTTATTGGGCGAGCGGCCGTTCGGGCCTGGTCGACCTCGTCGCCGCGCACAAATGGTTCAACCTCGCCGCGCTGAAGGGCCGCAAGGACGCCGTTCCGCTGCGCCAGGAAGTGGCCGGCCAGATGTCGGAAATCGAGATCTCGGCCGCGCAGCGTGAGGCGAGGGCCTGGGTGTCCGCGCACTAGAGCCTTTCCGTTCCGATGAAGTCGGAACGGGCTCTCGATTATTGCCTTTACGCGTTGACGAACCCGGATGCCGATTCAGATCGCGCCAGACGATTGCGATCTGGAACTCGGACGGCCGTGCAAGGCCGGCATTCTGCCCAGGTTCCTGGAGATCATGGACCTTTTCGTGCCGGCGCGCTGGGCCGGCGTCTGGTTCAAGGATCTCGCCCCCACTGGCGGATCTGGCGATCCGACCTGCCAGGCGCGGACACACATATATAGAGAGCGCGCGAATCGGTTGAGCTCAGCCGCGCGAATCCTTGCGCCCGGCTTTCGCGCCAGCTTCACGATCGCTTTCAGGTGACGGAATGCGCCCGACCTTGATTCTGCCGCTGGATGGCGGAGAGGGAGGGATTCGAACCCTCGATACAGCTTGAGACCGTATGACGCTTTAGCAAAGCGTTGCCTTCAGCCACTCGGCCACCTCTCCGGTGCGAGCCTTATGCATCGATTTACTTGGTATGGTCAATTTGGAAGCGCGTGTTTTCGCGAATATTCCCAGCCATTTCCGGGCCCTGCTTCTCGAACGGCCCGGACTGCTCCGGCTTTGTAACGTCCCGGCACATAGAGGCTCCGCCACGTCCTGCGCGCCGACGATTTCCTGGCAGAGATCACCTCGCGTTACGATGCGTTACACACCCACTGGTCTTGGTGGCGATTCCTCGATTCGAGTGTCTCGTTCGAGTGTTTCGGACGCGTGACTGTGCGTAAGCCGGCCCGCGCGCCGTCAAACCGGGAACTTCGGCGGCAAATGGAACCGGTGAAAAAGCGACAGTAATAACAATAGGTTAAAGGCCGTGAAGGCCAAAGCGGTCGAATACGTGAAGATCTGCTCCCTGTACGGTGCGGGTTTCTACTACATGCCGGGTACCGACACCTGCATCAAGCTGGGTGGCTACCTGCGCGCTGACGCAGTTCTTGGCGGTGCCAATGACTACGGTTTCAATCAGAGCTCGGCGACTGCGAATGGTGGGTCAAACAACCGTCTGACCAACTACTACTACACCCGTGCTCGTATGGACCTCACGGTCGATACCCGCACGGCGACCGAATACGGCGTTGTCCGTACCTACGCTGATATGATCTTCAGCTATGATACGTCTCAGGTCACCGGCAGCGCCCCGTCGGCGTTCTTGGCCGGCAACCCGTCGCTCGGCCTCTACCATGCGTTCATCCAGTTCGCTGGGTTCACCATGGGCGGCACGGTCTCGATCTTCGATGCCCCGTGGCAGAGCTATCCGGCTGGCGGTCCCGACTCCATTCCGGGCGGCTCCAACCACGTCACCGGTGTGAACCAGTTCGCTTATACCGCTGACTTCGGCCAGGGCATCACCGGTTCGGTGTCGATCGAAGATCTGACGACGCTTACCTCCGGCCAGTCGAACCTGTGGAACACCAGCGGCTTCACGACTGCTGCTGCTGCTGCTGGCGGTGCATTCATGACGGGTACCTACGGTGTCCAGGGTTGGGGCGGAACGCGCTCCCCCGATATCGTTGGTGCGATCCGTGTCGACCAGGCTTGGGGTCTCGCCCAGGTGTCGGTTGCCGCGCATGATCTGCATTCCGGCTACTTCGGCACGACGGAACCCACCGGTCATCCTTCCGACAAGTGGGGTTTCGCGGTCCAGGGCGCCTTGTCGATCAAGAACATCCCGACTGGTGCGGGTGACTCGATCAACTTGCAGGCCGTCTACACCGAGGTGCAAGCAAGTATAGCTTCCAGACCCTGTTCCCGCAGAACTTCATGATGTACAGCGGCACTGGCCTGGCTGGCGCTTATCAGAGCGTTGGTTTCGCTAGTATCTCTGACGGCGTGTTCGGTGGTGGTGCTGGTGGCATCGAGACCACCAAGACCTGGGGCTTCCGCGGTGGTTTCACCCACAACTGGAACCCGAACTGGGTGAGCGCCATCTACGGTGGCTATGCTCAGCTGAAGTACAGCGACACGGCCAAGACGCTGATCTGCGCCAACTTTGCCGCCATTGCGAGCCCGGGTGCGACTTGTAACCCGGACTTCAGCTTCGGCGTCGTCGGTGTCAACACCGTCTGGTCTCCGGTCAAGAACCTGGCGTTCACTGCGGACTTGAGCTGGTCGCGTCTCGACCAGAAGTATTCGGGCACCGTTTCGGGCGCGAACACTGCAGTTGCCACCGCTGCCAAGCCGGCTGCAACGTATGAGCTGAAGGATCAGAACTCGCTGACCCTGCTGCTCCGCGCTCAGCGTACCTTCTAATATCGATCTATCGATCGATAGAGAGCCCCCGGCGGGAAGCCGCCGGGGGCTTTTTGCTGTTTAGCGCTATCGCGGGGCCTTGTGACGCCAATCGGCTGCACTTGTCGGCCGCCGGCCATCGAAATCGCATCCTTCCGGCGAAGGCCGCCTTGCCGAACGAAGCGCGGTGTTGAGACCTGTCCTTATGGACAGTGATAGGCGCAGTGCCCAAGTCGAACGGCTTGAGGTGGTGGACACGGGCTGGCGGCGGCGCTGGTCCGAGGATGCGAGGCATCCGAGGATGCGAAGCTCGGATCGTCCTGGAAAGCTTACTGGCGCCGCGCCAAGTGGGCGGCAAGCGCGCAACAGCGCGGCGGTACGGTGTTTCGCGCTCATTGCTGCGGCGATGGCGACGGTCGTTTCGACTTGAGGCGCGCACGCCTGTTATCGCGAGAGCGTGCCTCTTACACGCGAGAGAGGAGGCCGCTACTCGACGCTGCCGGCGCCGCGGCGCAGATCGGCGTCGATCTGCAGCCGCGTGCCGCCGCCAAAGCGGGCGCGGTAGACCTGCAGATTCTCCATGATCCGCTGCACGTAATTGCGCGTCTCGGAGAACGGGATCAGCTCGACCCAGTCGACCGCGTCGACCTTGGCGTCGCGCGGGTCGCCATAGCGATCGATCCACTTCTTCACGCTGCCGCGACCGGCATTGTAGGCCGCGAAGGTCATGATGTAGGAGCCGCGATAATCCTCGAGCAGACCGCCGAGCTCGGCCGCGCCGAGCGTGGCGTTGTAGGACGAATCGTTCTTCAGCCGGGAGAGGTCATAGGTCGCGCCGTGCCGTTTGCAGACGTAGCGCGCGGCGTCCGGCGTCACCTGCATCAGGCCATAGGCCTGCGCCGGCGAGACCACGGACTGGTTGAACGCGCTTTCCTGTCGCGCGATCGCGTAGACGATGCTGCGCTCGATCTCGGGACCGATCTGCCTGAACTGCGGAATGCCGTTGACGGGATAGGCGTAGAAATCGAACGGCAGGCCGCGATTGAGCGCGGCCTTGCCGACCAGCAGCATGCCGCGCGCGTCGCTGTAGCGTTGAGTCAGCTCGCCGAGGCCGGTCAGCGCCTCGGGATCGCCGTTCTCGCCCATGTCGGCAAGCATCGGTACGGCGAGTTGGCGCTCGTCGAGCTCGTAGAGCAATTGCGCCGCGCGCACGATCTCCAGCCGTTCGGCGCCGCGGCCGCGCGGCTGGCTGTTCAGCTCGATTTGCGGCAGGCCGAGCTTTGCGCGCGCCAGTTGGCCGTAATAGCTGGTGGATTGCTCGGCAGCGCGGGCATAGGCGTTGCGCGCCTCCTGCTGGCGACCGGCGGCCTCGGCCGCGCGGCCCTGCCAGTAACCGGCCCGCGCCAGCGTGGTCGGATTGACGCTGCCGACGCCGATGCGGGCAAAGTGCTGGGCGGCTGCCGCGGGATCGTTGAGGAAGCGCAGCGCGATCCAGCCCGCCGTGAATTCCTGCTCGGTCTTGTAGATGTCGCGCGAGGGTAGCGCCGCGTCGCGCGCGATCAGATAGGCGCTGCGGAATTCCTCGGTGTCGATCATCTTGCGCGCCAGCAGGCGCCGCTCGATCCACCATTCGTCGAGATTGTAGAGCCGGCCAGGGTCCTTCGGCGCCGACAGCATCAGCTGGGCTGCTTCCGCGAACTTCTCTTCGCGGCGCAGGAGCTGGATCTTGCTGAAGATGAAGCCGGGATCGCTGTGCAGCTCGCGCGGCACTTCTTCGAGCAGCGCGCGCGTGTTGGGTGCCTTCTTGAAGGAGGCGATACGGGCCTTGGCGAGCGCGACATAGCCGGCGCCGAGCCGTTTTGCCGCGCGCATCGCCGCCTCGTGCTCGCTGCCATAGAGCAGCGTGTCCATCCGCGCCTTCTGATCACCCGGCGTGAGCAGGGCGCCGAACTGATCGAGCGCGTTGTTCTCGGTGTCCTCCGACATCGGATCGCTGCGCCAGGCCTCGCGCACCAGCCGCTCGGCATTGGCACGGTCTCCGCGCGCCAGCATCGCCTTGGCGAGGACGAAGCGGCCCTTGGCCGAAACAGGGGATTCGTTCTCGAACCACGACCAGCCAACGGAATCGTCGCGCCTGTCGTCCCACATCGCGGCTTCGAGGCGCCGGCGCAGGAAGGTTTGTGACGGCCAGCTCGGATTGGCGGAGAGGAAGGCACGGTAGCGCTCGACGCTCGCGCCATTGTCCTCGCTGCGCAGGATGATCCACTCCGCGAGCTTTCGCGCAACTGGGTCGGAAATCGAATCCGCGTAACTGCTGGCGTCGCCCGGCTTGCGCTTGCGCACCAGCTCGATGACGTTCTCGAGCGTGTCCTTGTCGGCTTGCGATGTCGACGAAGTCGCAGCGACCGCGGCCGGCGTGACCGGCTTGCGCGGCGCGGCGTGCTGGCGGGTCGCAGGCGCCAGCACTGGCGTTGCGACCGGTCTGGCGGAGGCGGGGGGCGGGGCGGAAGGTCTGACGGTGGCCGTCACCGCCGGCGCTGCATGGGAGGCCCGAGCATTGGCGGCCGGTCGTGCTTTTGGCACGGAGGCGGCCGCAGCGGGCTTCGGCTTGTCCTTGGCAGCATCCTTGGCAGCGGGCTTCTTTGCAGCATCCTTGGCCGGCGTGGAAGCCGCTCCCTTGCTTGCGCCCTTGGCGGTTTCTTTGCCCGTGCCCTTAGCGGTTTGCTTGGTGGTTTCCTTGGCGGTTTCCTTGGCTGTCTGCTTGATTGTCTCCTTGGCCGATCCCTTGGCCGCGTCCCTCGCGGGTGGTTTTGCGGCTGGCTTCGCGGTTCCCTTCGCAACTGGCTTGGCGGATTCCTTCGCGGTGTCCTCGGCCGTCTCATTGGACTTGGCCAGGGCGACGCAGCCGATCGACAGGCCGGCCATCAGGCATATGGCCAGACCGGCGGATCGCCATGCGGCACGAGGAAAGGAGGTCACGGCGGTTCGTCGCCCCGAATCAGTCAATTGGCTCAAGACCTATCTGTACAAGATCTGGCTGTATTTGATTGAATATGCGGACAAAATACCAACAGCCGCTTACCTTCGCCGGGTTTGCACCACCACCGCGGCAAAATCGCGGCCTAAACGGTGCGTCACACGGATGCAGCCCTTTTACCAACGGGATAGACCCGATAAGAATGAGGCTTGCTCTAAAATCTCGCCGCGTACGGAGGAAGTCCATGGCAGCCAAGACGAAATTCCGGGGGTCGTTTACCGCCTTGGTCACGCCGTTCAAAAATGGCTCGCTGGACGAGGCGGCGTTCCGATCGCTGGTCAACTGGCAGATCTCCGAGGGCACCAACGGCCTGGTCCCGGTCGGCACCACCGGCGAGAGCCCGACGCTCTCCCACGACGAGCACAAGAAGGTCGTCGAATGGTGCATCGAGGAAGCCAGGGGCCGGGTGCCCGTGATCGCCGGCGCCGGCTCTAACTCGACCAAGGAAGCGGTCGAACTGGCCCAACACGCCGAGAAGGCGGGCGCCAACGCCGTGCTGGTGGTGACGCCCTACTACAACAAGCCGACCCAGGAGGGCATGTATCAGCACTTCAAGGCGATCAACGATGCGATCGGAATTCCGATTATCATCTACAACATCCCGCCGCGCTCGGTGATCGACATGTCGGTCGACACAATGAAGCGGCTGTGGGAGCTGAAGAACATCGCCGGCGTCAAGGACGCCACCGCCAGCATGGTGCGCGTGTCGCAACAGCGTGCTGCGCTCGGCGAGGAGTTCAACCAGCTCTCCGGCGAGGACGCGACCATTCTGGGCTATATGGCCCATGGCGGCCACGGCTGCATCTCGGTGACCTCGAACGTCGCGCCGCGCCTGTGCTCGGAGTTCCAGGCCGCCTGGGCAAAGGGCGATCATGCCACCGCGCTAAAGCTGCACGACAAGCTGATGCCGCTGCACAACAATCTTTTCATCGAGAGCAACCCGGCGCCGATCAAGTATGCGCTGTCGCTGCTCGGCAAGCTGGACGAGACGCTGCGGCTGCCGATGGTGCCGGTCTCCGAGCCGACCCGCGTTGCCGTGCGCAGCGCCATGGTGCATGCTGGTCTGATCAACTGAAATTTGGGGAATCGCGCTGGGCTACCCGGTGCGTGACAGCGAAGGAAGGGGACGGACATGCTGAAGGAATTCCGCGAATTCGCAATGAAGGGCAACGTCGTCGATCTCGCCGTTGCGGTCATCATCGGCGCCGCCTTCGGTGCCATCGTGACGTCGATGGTCAGCGACATCATCATGCCGATCATCGGCGCAATCACCGGCGGCCTGGATTTCTCCAATTATTTCGTCGGACTCTCCAAAAACGTCACGCAGACCAATCTCGTCGAAGCCAAGAAGCAGGGTGCGGTGCTGGCTTACGGCAGCTTCCTCACGTTGGTCGTGAACTTTGTCATCATCGCTTTCGTGCTGTTCATGGTGATCCGCACCATGAACCAGTTCAAGCGCAAGGATGACGCCAAGCCCGCGGAGCCGCCGAAGCCGTCGGCCGAGGTCGCGCTGCTGACCGAGATCCGCGATCTCCTCAAGAAGTGACGCGCGCGCTTCATCCAAACTATTAGCTTACGCGCGTATGTCGATCAGGTTTGTTGCCCAGGTTTTCTAGGTCATGGCCGATAAGAACGAACGTCCTATCAAGGTCATGGCGGAGAATCGCAAGGCCCGCTTCAACTATGCGATCGAGGATACGATCGAGGCGGGCATTGCGCTGACCGGAACCGAGGTAAAGTCGATCCGCAACGGCAAGAGCACGATTGCGGAGTCCTATGCCGACTCCAAGGGCGGCGAGATCTGGCTGATCAACGCCACCATTCCCGAATATCTCCAGGGCAACCGCTTCAACCACGAGCCCAAACGGCCGCGAAAGCTGCTGCTGCATCGCCGGCAGATCAACAAGCTGATGGGCGCGGTCGACCGCGAGGGCATGACGCTGATCCCGCTCAAGCTCTATTTCAACGAGCGCGGGCGGGCCAAGCTGCAGCTCGCGGTTGCAAAGGGCAAGAAGCTGCACGACAAGCGCGAGACCGAGAAGAAGCGCGACTGGAGCCGGGAGAAGGGCCGGCTGATGCGGGCGAGGGGATAGCGGCAAGAGGACAGGATGACCCAGAAGAACCTGCTCGAGGTCGATTGGAGCCAGATTCCCGCACCGGCTGACGATGGCGGTACCACGCATCTGAAGGGCCTGACTCTGCCTGCGATCAGCCTGCGTGCGACCGATGACAATTCGGTGGATCTGTCGGCGCTCCCTGGCCGCACCGTGGTGTTCGCCTATCCGCGCACCGGCGAGCCAGGCAAGATCGCGCTGGTCGACGACTGGGACATGATCCCGGGGGCGCGAGGATGCACGCCGCAGACATGTGCGTTTCGCGACTTGTTTGCCGAGTTGAAGGCCGCCGGCGCCGCCCAGGTGTTCGGCCTTTCAACCCAGAGCAACGCTTACCAGACCGAGATGGCCTCTCGGCTGCATCTGCCGTTCCCGGTGCTCTCGGACGAGAAGCTGGCGTTCACGCGCGCGCTCAATCTGCCGACCATGGAGGTCGCAGGCCTCACGCTGATCAAGCGACTCGCGCTGATCATCGACGACGCCAGGATCACGCAAGTGTTCTATCCGGTGTTCCCACCCGATCGGAACGCCGGCGATGTGCTGGACTGGCTCAAGGCCAATCCCGCAAAGACTCCGGCAGAGACCTAATCGAGGTCGGCCTTTATCTTCGCAAACACGCTGCGGAACATGTCCGTCGTCAGCACACGGGTGTTCGTGTTGTAGCGGGAGCAATGATAGCTGTCGTAGAGCTTGAACGGGCCAGCCTGATGCACGGCGCCGTGGCTAAAGGGGGCTTGCGACGCCTTCAGCTTCAGCGGCTTGAGCACGGTGTCGTGCGCGATCCGCCCGAGCGCAACGATCGCGCGCAGTTTCGGCATCGCCTCGAGATTCGCGACAAGAAACTGCCGGCAGGTGTTGATCTCCACCGGCAGCGGCTTGTTCTGCGGCGGCACGCAATGCACGCCATTGGCGATCCGGCAGTCGACCAGCTTCATGCCGTCGTCGGGACGGGCCTGATAGGTGCCCTTGGCAAAGCCGTATTCGAGCAGCGTCGCATAGAGCAGGTCGCCGGCATAGTCGCCGGTGAACGGCCGTCCCGTGCGATTGGCGCCCTGCATGCCCGGCGCGAGGCCGACGATCAAAAGGCGCGCCTTGATATCGCCGAAGGGCGGAACCGGCGCGTTGTGCCAGAGCGGCTCTCGCGCGCGGTTTGCCTCACGAAAGGCAACCAGGCGCGGGCAGAGCGGACAGTCACGGTCGGGGACGAGGGTGGGGGCATGGCGGCTTGACCGGGCCGCCTCACTCCTCGAAGTCGTCATCGCCCCTCGGCGCCATCGTGGTCGCGCGCTGGAGGAACTGCGGTGCGTGGTGGCGCGCCTCGCGCTCGCCGCGATCGCGCGGCGCGGGGCGCTCGGACGGATCGCGGCCAAGCTTGGACTGCAACTCGACGAGGTCGGTGAAGACGTCGGCCTGGCGGCGAAGTTCGTCCGCGATCATCGGCGGCTGGCTGGCGATGGTCGAGATCACCGTGACCCGCACGCCGCGGCGCTGCACGGCTTCGATCAGCGAGCGGAAGTCACCGTCACCGGAGAACAACACCATCTGGTCGATATGCTCGGCGAGCTCCATGGCATCGACCGCAAGCTCGATGTCCATGTTGCCCTTCACCTTGCGGCGTCCGGAGGCATCGATGAACTCTTTGGTCGCCTTGGTGACGACGGTGTAGCCGTTGTAGTCGAGCCAGTCGATCAGGGGGCGGATCGAGGAAT
The DNA here is from genome assembly GCF_040549385.1 of Bradyrhizobium sp. LB11.1. Lineage (NCBI taxonomy): Bacteria > Pseudomonadati > Pseudomonadota > Alphaproteobacteria > Hyphomicrobiales > Nitrobacteraceae > Bradyrhizobium > Bradyrhizobium sp. LB11.1. Next base: position 111,153 of record NZ_JBEPTH010000005.1, read on the forward strand.
ACTCCTGATCCTCGATGATCGCCGTGTAGTAGAACGCCCGCACCAGCGTCCCGCGGCTCTGAAATTCCTTCAGAAGGCGCTTGTAATCGATGTCGAAGCCGAGAGTTTTCGCCGTTGCGTAAAGATTGGCCCCGTCGATGAAGAGCGCGATCTTGTCGGTAGAGGAAGGTGACATTCAGTTTGCTCGCGTAGTGTTCGTGATCAATTCGTTTATTGTTGGCGCGCGGCAGCAAGCCGCGCAGTTCAAAGTCCTGCCGAAACCCGTCGAAACCGCAAATCCGGAGAAGTCGGTGCAATCAAGGTATAGTTATGGCGGACTCTCATACACCCGGCGCCGCCTACAAAGGCAGTCCGGGAAACCACCCGTCCCAGTCCCAATGTGGGGGTAGCAGAGCCGTTTGGCGAGGCCAAATCACAAAATGGCCTTGCGAAACCGCCCCGGTCCCTATAACTAGCCGACTTCATCCACATATTTCGTCCCACCCACAGCGGAGCGACAGTCCATGGCTCGCGTCACCGTAGAAGATTGTATCGACAAGGTCGACAACCGGTTTGACCTGGTCCTGCTGGCCGCCCACCGTGCCCGCATGATTTCGTCCGGTTCACAACTAACGGTTGACCGCGATAACGACAAGAACCCTGTTGTATCTTTGCGTGAAATTGCCGACGAGACCATCTCGCCGGAGGACCTCCGCGAGGAGCTGGTGCACTCCCTCCAGAAGTTCGTCGAGGTGGACGAGCCCGAGCCGGATACGGTGCCGCTGATCGGTTCCGCCGGCGCCAGCGTTGATGCGGACGATACCGAAGTGGCTGTGGAGCGCATGACCGAAGAGGAGCTCCTGAAGGGCCTCGAAGGCCTCGCGCCGCCGGAAGAGCAGCCCGAGGAGGACGAGTAATCGTCCTATCGCGATCGTCGACTTCTTGTGATCTTATCAAAGGCCCGAACCCGCGTTCGGGCCTTTGCTTTTGTTGGCGTTTTCGTGGTTACCATCGCGTTTCCGGTTCGCGCCGCGCGCCTGTCATTGAATTGATCGGCCGCGTTCGCGATCGGAGCTTAAGATGTATACAACGGGCCGTTTCATGGTCCGTTTGAAGGCAGGACGGCATGGTGTATCGAGGCCGAAGATCTACGCAGATGCAGGCCGCAACCGAATCGGTTGCCGTGGCCCCGACTGCGCCGGTGGCAAGGCCAGCGAAGCCACGCGCGCGGATGATGCGTCAATATGACCTCGTCGAGCGCGTCCGGTCCTACAATCCGAACACCAATGAAGACCTGCTGAACCGCGCCTATGTCTACGCCATGAAGGCGCACGGGTCGCAGACCCGCGCCTCCGGCGATCCGTATTTCTCGCACCCGCTCGAAGTGGCGGCGATTCTCACCGACCTGAAGCTCGATGACGCAACCATCGTCGCTGCGCTGCTTCACGACACGATCGAGGACACCGAGGCGACGCGGGCCGAGATCGACCAGATCTTCGGGGCCGAGATCGGCGCACTGGTCGAGGGCCTGACCAAGCTGAAGCGGCTGGAGCTGGTGTCGCGCGAGGCCAAGCAGGCCGAGAACCTGCGCAAATTGTTGCTGGCCATTGCCGACGATGTCCGCGTGCTCCTGGTCAAGCTCGCCGACCGCCTGCACAACATGCGCACGCTCGATTTCGTGCCGACGGAATCGCGGCGGCGCATTGCCGAGGAGACGCTCGACATCTACGCGCCGCTGGCAGGGCGCATGGGCATGCAGGAAATGCGCGAGGAACTGGAGGATCTGTCCTTCCGGACCCTCGATCCCGAAGCCTATTCGGTGGTGATGCAGCGGCTCGACGCGCTTGCCGAGCGCAATCGCAATCTGATCGGCGAGATCGAGGCGCAGCTTTCCAACAATCTGCGCCACAAGGGCCTTGGCGCGCGGGTCTACGGCCGCAGCAAGAAGCCATTCTCGATCTGGACCAAGATGGAGCGCAAGTCCGTCGGCTTCGAGCAGTTGTCTGACATCTTCGGCTTCCGCGTCGTCGTCAACGACATCGAGTCCTGTTATCGCGCGCTCGGCATCGTCCACACCACCTGGCCGGTCGTGCCAGGACGTTTCAAGGACTACATCTCGACGCCGAAGCAGAACGATTACCGCTCGATCCACACCACGGTGATCGGTCCCGGCAACCAGCGTGTCGAGCTCCAGATCCGCACCGAGGCGATGGACCAGATCGCCGAGCGCGGCATCGCCGCGCATGTCTTCTACAAGGAGGGCGTGGGCTCGCCGACCGAACTCCTCAAGCGCGAGTCGACGGCGTTCGCCTGGTTGCGCCACACCATCGGCATCCTCTCGGAGAGCGCCAATCCAGAGGAATTCCTCGAGCATACCAAGCTCGAGCTGTTCCACGACCAGGTGTTCTGCTTCACTCCGAAGGGCAAGCTGATCGCGCTGCCGCGCCATGCCAACGTGATCGACTTCGCTTATGCCGTGCATACCGACGTCGGCAACAGCGCGGTCGGCTGCAAGGTCAACGGCCAATTCGCGCCGCTGTCCTCGGAGCTCCAGAACGGCGACGAGGTCGAGGTGCTGACCTCGGAAGCGCAGTCAGCGCCGCCGTCGGCCTGGGAAACGCTTGCGGTCACCGGCAAGGCGCGCGCCGCGATCCGCCGCGCCACCCGCACCGCGGTGCGCGATCAATATGTTGGCCTTGGCCGGCGCATCGTCGAGCGCCTGTTCGAGCGCGCCAAGATCGAATACGCCGACGACAAGCTCAAGGGCGCGCTGCCGCGGCTGGCGCGCACCTCGATCGAGGACGTCATGGCGGCGGTCGGCCGCGGCGAGATCAAGGCCTCCCACGTCGCGCGCGCGATGTATCCCGACTACAAGGAGGAGCGCGTCGCGCGCTACGGCATCAAGAAGGGGCTCGCCGCCAAGCTCAAGGAGAAGTCGCCGGAGCCGTCGCGCCGCCCGGTTGCGATTCCCATCGGTGGCAACAATTCCGACCTGCCGGTGAAGTTTGCGCCGAACGGCGGTGCCGTGCCGGGCGACCGCATTGTCGGCATCGTCACGCCGGGCGAGGGGATCACGATCTATCCGATCCAGTCGCCGGCGCTGAAGGATTTCGAGGAGGAGCCGGAACGCTGGCTCGACGTCCGCTGGGACATCGAGGATTCCGCGCCGCAGCGCTTTCCGGCACGGATCAAGGTCGAAAACGTCAACGAGCCCGGCGCGCTGGCACAGATCGCGACCGTGATCGCCGAGCACGACGGCAATATCGACAATATCAGCATGCAGCGCCGCTCACCCGACTTCACGGAGACGACGATCGATCTCGAAGTCTACGATCTCAAGCATTTGAGCGCGATCCTGGCACAGCTGCGCGCCAAGGCGGTCGTCGCCCGCGTCGAACGTGTTAATGGATAGGCGTTTGTCTTGGCCGCCCGTCTTTCCGATCTCGTGAGTCCTGAAATGCCCGCACCTCCGCTCCGCCTCGGCGTCAATATCGACCATGTCGCGACCGTCCGTAACGCCCGCCGCGGCCGCCATCCCGATCCCGTCCGCGCCGCGCTGCTTGCGATTGAGGCCGGCGCCGACGGCATCACCGCGCATCTGCGCGAAGACCGCCGGCACATCCGTGACGAGGACATGGCGCGGCTGAAGGCCGAGATCTCCAAGCCGCTGAATTTCGAGATGGCAGCGACCGATGACATGATGCGCATCTCGCTCGCCACCAAGCCGCATGCGGTCTGTCTGGTGCCGGAACGTCGTCAGGAGGTGACGACCGAGGGCGGGCTCGACGTCGTCGGCCAGCACAACGCGCTGTCGCCCCATATCGCGCGGCTCAACGATGCCGGCATCCGGGTCTCGCTGTTCATCGCGGCGGACCCCGCGCAAATCGAGATGGCGGCGCGGCTGCGCGCACCCGTGATCGAGATCCACACCGGCGCCTGGTGCGACGCCGTGGTCGACGGCCACGCCGACAAGGCCGAGGCTGAATGGCGGCGGATCGTGGCGGGCGTAAAGCTGGCGAAGGACGCAGGGCTCGAGGTCCATGCCGGGCACGGGCTCGACTATGCGACGGCTGAGAAGATCGCGGGTCTGCCGGAAATCATGGAACTCAACATCGGCTACTACATGATTGGTGAGGCGCTCTTTGTCGGTCTCGCGGAGACCGTGCGCGAGATGCGCGCGGCGATGGACCGGGGACGGAGCCGGGCATGATCATCGGCATCGGCTCCGACCTGATCGATATCACCCGCGTCGGCAAGGTGATGGAGCGGCATGGCGAGCGCTTCCTCGACCGCATCTTCACCGCGGCCGAGCGGGCCAAGGCCGAGCGGCGGGCCAAGAACGAGAAGATGGTGGTGGCGACCTATGCCAAGCGCTTTGCCGCCAAGGAGGCCTGCTCCAAGGCGCTCGGTACCGGCATCAGGCAGGGCGTCTGGTGGCGCGACATGGGGGTCGTCAATCTGCCCGGAGGGCGGCCGTCCATGCGGCTGACCGGGGGGGCGCTGGCCCGGCTCCAGGCCCTGACGCCGGCGGGATTCGAGGCCCAGATCGACCTGTCGATCACCGACGACTGGCCGTTGGCGCAGGCCTTTGTGATCATTTCCGCCGTCCCGCGGGCCAAGCCCTGAGAGCTTGATGGTGATTTAATAATTCGCGTTAAAAATCAATATCTTATTGGTTTTTGATGCGATCCTTGATTGCGTGGCCTGCGACAACCGTCTAAAAGTCCGCCGACGCAAATCAGGCTGGGCGAATTCGGCTTTACGCCGGAATTGGCCCTCACTATCAGAATCAGGACAATCTCCTAGGGCTACGAACCGGTGGGCCGTTCGTGGAAGGTGGGCGTTCTGTGATCGCCGGCCGGAATTGAGAGAGCAATGAGCGTGACTTCGGGAACGAAAACTGAGAGCGGCGTCGGCGAAACGATCCGGGTCGTGATCCACGCTCTGCTGATCGCGCTGGTGATCCGCACCTTTCTGTTCCAGCCCTTCAACATCCCGTCCGGCTCGATGAAGGCGACGCTGCTGGTCGGCGACTACCTCTTCGTCTCGAAATATTCCTACGGCTACAGCCACTACTCGATCCCATTCTCGCCGCCGCTGTTCTCGGGACGGATCTGGGGCTCGGATCCGAACCGCGGCGACGTCGTCGTGTTTCGGCTGCCGAAGGACGACACCACCGATTACATCAAGCGCGTGATCGGCCTTCCCGGCGACCACGTCCAGATGAAGGACGGTCTGCTCTACATCAACGACACTCCGGTCGAGCGCCAGCGCATGAGCGAGTTTGTCGGCGAGGATCCCTGCGGCTCCGAAGGCGGCGGCATCTCCCGGGTGAAGCGCTGGAAGGAAACGCTGCCGAATGGCGTTTCTTACGAGACGCTCGATTGCGCCGACAACGGCTACATGGACAACACCAACGTCTACACCGTGCCGCCCGGCCATTTCTTCATGATGGGTGACAACCGCGACAACTCCACCGACAGCCGCTTCCTCGGCCAGGTCGGCTACGTGCCACAGGAGAACCTGATCGGCCGCGCCCAGATGATCTTCTTCTCGATCGGCGAGGGCGAGCATGCCTGGATGTTCTGGCGCTGGCCGTGGGCGGTGCGCTGGAATCGCTTCTTCAAAATCGTCCGATGAAAGACGAAGCCAAGGACATCGCGACCCAATCGATCGAGGCGCAAGCCGCTCCTGAGGGCGAAGCTGCAACCAAGACGCTTGCGACCAAGACTGCTGAAGCCAAGACCTCTGAATCCAAGACCTCTGAAACCAAAGCGCCTGCGAAGAAGAAGCGGACGCGGAGCAGCAAGGCGAAGGCGGCAGCCGACGCGAATGCGGCGCTCGAGGCTCGCATCGGCCACAGCTTCGCCGATCCGAACCTGCTGATGCAGGCAATCACGCATGTCTCGGCGCTGAAGTCCGGGCGCAAGCGCGGCGACAGCTATCAGCGGCTGGAATTCCTCGGCGACCACGTGCTCGGGCTGGTCGTCTCTGACATGCTCTATCATGCCTTCCCCAACGCCGATGAGGGCGAGTTGTCCAAGCGTCTTGCCGAACTCGTGCGCAAGGAGAGCTGCGCCGACGTTGCCAAGTCGCTCGGTCTGCTCGACGACATCAAGCTCGGTTCGGTCGGCTCCAGCGCCGATGCCCGCCTGCGCAAATCCATCCTCGGCGACATCTGCGAAGCCGTGATCGGCGCGATCTTCCTCGACGGCGGCCATGCGGCGGCGGACGAGTTCGTCAAAGCCAACTGGACCGAACGCATGCACAAGCCGCGGCGGCCCTTACGCGATCCCAAGACCGTGCTGCAGGAATGGGCGCAGGGAAAGGGACTGCCGACGCCGGTCTATCGCGAGGTCGAGCGCACCGGCCCGCATCACGATCCGGAGTTCCGTGTCGCAGTGGACCTGCCGGGACTGGCACCGGCCGAAGGCACCGGTGGCAGCAAGCGCGCGGCAGAGAAGGTGGCTGCTTCAGTGATGATCGAACGTGAAGGTGTTGGCGGCGGCAATGACGGCTGAAACAAGCGGCGAGGCGCCCACCGCTACCCGTTGCGGCTTCGTCGCGCTGATCGGCGCGCCCAATGTCGGCAAGTCCACGCTGGTCAATGCGCTGGTGGGGGCCAAGGTCACGATCGTCTCGCGCAAGGTGCAGACCACGCGCGCGCTGATCCGCGGCATCGTGATCGAGAACAACGCGCAGATCATTCTGGTCGACACGCCCGGCATCTTCCTGCCCAAGCGCAGGCTCGACCGCGCCATGGTCTCGACCGCCTGGAGCGGGGCGCACGATGCCGATCTCGTCTGCGTGCTGCTCGACGCCAAGGCCGGGATCGACGAGGAGGCTGAGGCGATCCTCGCCAAGGTCGCCAGCGTGAAACACGAGAAGATCCTGGTGATCAACAAGGTCGATCTGGTCCAGCGCGAGAAGCTCTTGGCGCTGGCGCAGGCCGCCAACGAGCGCATGCCTTTTGCGAAGACCTTCATGATCGCGGCGATCTCGGGCGACGGCGTCGATGACCTCAGGCATACACTTGCCGAGATCGTGCCGCCGGGGCCGTTCCTCTATCCCGAGGACCAGATGTCGGACGCGCCGATGCGGCAGCTTGCGGCCGAAATCACGCGCGAGAAGATCTATCGCAAGCTGCACCAGGAGTTGCCCTACCAGTCCACGGTCGAGACCGACAAGTGGGAGGAGCGCAAGGACAAGTCGGTGCGCATCGAGCAGACGATCTTCGTGGAGCGCGAGAGCCAGCGCAAGATCGTGCTTGGTGCAGGCGGCGCCACCATCAAGTCGATCGGCGCGGACTCCCGCAAGGAGCTCGCCGAAATCGTCGGAGTGCCGGTGCATCTGTTCCTGTTCGTCAAGGTGCGCGAGAACTGGGGTGACGATCCCGATCGCTACCGCGAGATGGGCCTGGAATTTCCCAAAGAATAGCCAAGAAAAGATTCGGTCCCGATGAGCGTACCCCGCAACGTCCAGCGCTTCGAAGCGTTGCTCTATGCATCGCTGATGCTGGAAGCCCTGTCGGTGGCGGTGCAGGACCGCACGACCACCATCGAGATGACCGAGCAGATGATCATGACGTCGACCCTGCTCGCCGGCGGGATGATCCTGCTGCTGGTCTATTTCGTTCGGCTGGCTGCGCGCTGGCGCAAGAACTGGCCGCGCTGGGTGCTGGCGGCGGCGCTGGTACTATCGGTGATTTCGCTCGGCCAGATCATCGGCGAACGGGGCCTCGAGCTCGACAGCGTCATCGAGATCGTCTCCTGCGTCCTGACGGCGTTTGGTCTGTATTTCTCGTTCACCGGAGACGCCCAGGGCTGGTTCAACGCGTGAGGCTGGGCGCGGTGCCCAGCATAATCGCGCCGTGGATCAAATTGGTGGGCAGGCTTCGCTTTGCTCACCCTACGATCCCTCGAACTGGGCTACACTTCATCCCATGGAATGGACCGACGAAGGCATCGTGCTGGGCGTGCGGCGGCATGGCGAGAGTAGCGCCATCGTCGAACTGCTGACGCGCCAGCACGGCCGGCATCTCGGTCTTGTGCGCGGCGGTGCGAGCTCCCGGCTGCGGCCGCTGCTGCAGCCCGGCAACAGTGTCAGCGCGGTGTGGCGGGCGCGGCTCGACGAGCATCTCGGCACCTATGCCATCGAGGGCCTGAAGCTGCGCGCGGCGACGCTGTTGGGATCGTCCCATGGCGTCTATGGCGTCACCCATCTGGCCTCGATTGCGCGGCTGCTGCCGGAGCGCGATCCGCACCAAGATATCTTTACGCAGCTCGAACATTCACTCGATGATTTTGACGACATCGGCAGCGCGGCTGTGCACGTCATCCATTTCGAGCTGGCGATGCTCGGTGAGCTTGGCTTCGGGCTGGCCCTGGAGAATTGTGCGGTCACCGGTGAGACCACGGACCTGATCTACGTCTCGCCGAAATCCGGCGGCGCGGTGTCGCGCGGAGCGGGCGAGCCGTGGCGCGACCGGTTGCTGCGGCTGCCGCCGTTCCTGCGCCAGGGCGAGGTGCACGACGACCTCACCGACGAGGATCTCCAGGATGGCTTTCGGCTCACCGGCCTCTTCCTGCTGCGCCACGTGCTGGAGCCGCGCGGGCAGGCCCATTCCGACGCGCGTGCGGGCTTTATCAACGCCCTCACGCGGCAGCAGACCAAAGCGGTGATTCTCGCGCCATGACATCAGCGCGCCTCTGCCCCGCCTGACGACATGGCAGTCCCGGAACAAAATCGGCCAGCTTGAGTTTGCCCCGCAGGTTCCACAACGGGGACAGCCCAAATGTTGATCAGGGGTTTTGCGCTGACCGCGGCGCTGCTGGCTTTTGCGCCTGACGCAATGGCCGGCGAGCCGCAACCTGGCGTGTTTCGCCGGGCATCCTGCACTCTCGTCCGATATTATGTGGCGAAATATTCCGCAGGGGCCGCAGAGACATGGGCGCGGTCCCATGGCGCCACCGAGGCCGAAATCGTGGCTGCGCGCCGCTGTGTGGCCAATACGCCGGTCACCGCACAAGCCAAGGTCCAGCCGACCGTGACCGCCGGCTGGGCGGGGCAGTAGCCGCCTTCAGGGAACCAATCCATCCTTGCCCGATTCGCTTCCACGGTTTAACCGGGCGGCATGGGAAAACGAATCGTTCCGCCGGAAGAACCGGCCGAAATTCATGAGGTGCCGCTGCGTGAGGCGCTGGAAGAGCGCTATCTCGCGTACGCGCTCTCTACCATCATGCATCGCGCGCTGCCCGACGCGCGCGACGGCCTGAAGCCGGTGCACCGGCGCATCCTCTACGGCATGCGCCTGCTCAGGCTCGACCCCGGCACGGCCTTCAAGAAATCCGCAAAGATCGTTGGCGATGTGATGGGTTCGTTCCATCCGCATGGCGACCAGGCGATCTACGACGCCATGGTGCGCCTCGCGCAGGACTTCTCCTCGCGCTACCCGCTGGTCGACGGCCAGGGCAATTTCGGCAATATCGACGGCGATAATCCGGCCGCCTACCGCTACACCGAAGCGCGCATGACCGATGTCGCGCGGCTTTTGCTCGAGGGCATCGACGAGGACGGCGTCGAATTCCGCGCCAATTACGACGGCCAGTCGAAGGAACCGGTCGTGCTGCCCGGTGGCTTCCCGAACCTGCTCGCCAACGGCGCGCAAGGCATCGCCGTCGGTATGGCAACCTCGATCCCGCCGCACAACGCCGCCGAGCTTTGCGACGCCGCGCTGCATCTGATCGAGAAGCCCGACGCGAAGTCCAAGGCGTTGCTCAAATGGGTCAAGGGCCCGGATTTCCCGACCGGCGGCATCTGTGTCGATTCCAAGCAGGCCATCGCTGAGGCCTACACGACCGGCCGTGGCTCGTTCCGTGTCCGCGCCAGGTGGGAGCAGGAAGAGGGTGCGCGGGGCGTTTGGGTCGTGGTCGTCACCGAGATTCCCTTTCTGGTGCAGAAGTCGCGGCTGATCGAGAAGGTCGCCGAGCTGCTCGACCAGAAGAAGCTGCCGCTGGTCGGCGACATCAGGGACGAGTCGGCTGAAGACGTCCGCATCGTGATCGAGCCGAAATCGAAGAACGTCGATCCGGCGCTGATGATGGAATCGCTGTTCCGGCTGACCGAGCTCGAAAACAAGATTCCGCTGAACCTGAACGTGCTGATCAAGGGCCGCGTGCCCAAGGTGGTGGGGCTCGCGGAGTGCTTGCGCGAGTGGCTCGACCATCTGCGCGACGTGCTGATCCGCCGCAGCAACTACCGCAAGGCGCAGATCGAGCACCGGCTGGAAGTTCTCGGCGGTCTCCTGATCGCCTACCTCAACATCGACGAGGTGATCAGGATCATCCGCACCGAGGATGAGCCGAAGCCGGCGCTGATGAAGGCGTTCAAGCTCACCGAGATCCAGGCAGAGTCCATCCTCAACATGCGCCTGCGCAGCTTGCGCAAGCTCGAAGAGATGGAGATCCGCACCGAGGACAAGGATCTGCGCAAGGAGCTGAAGGGTATCGAAGGCCTGCTCGCTTCCGAACCCGAGCAATGGAAGAAGGTTGCCGAGCAGGTCGGCAAGGTCCGCGATATGTTCGGACCCAAGACGCCGCTCGGCAAGCGCCGTACCACCTTTGCCGATGCACCCGAGCACGATCTCGCCGCGATGGAGGAGGCCCTCGTCGAGCGCGAGCCGGTGACGGTCGTCGTCTCCGACAAGGGCTGGATCCGCACCATGAAGGGCCATGTCGAGGATCTCTCGGGCCTGGCCTTCAAGCAGGACGACAAGCTCGGCTTCGCCTTCTTTGCGGAGACGACCTCGAAGCTGTTGCTGTTCGCGACCAACGGAAAGTTCTACTCGATCGACGTGGCGAAGCTTCCGGGCGGCCGCGGTCACGGCGAGCCGATCCGCCAGTTCATCGACCTCGAGCCGGAGGCCGCGCCGGTCACGCTGTTCGTCAACAAGGGCGGACGCAAATTCCTGGTCGCGAGCCATGAGGGCCAGGGCTTTGTCGTCAACGAGGACGATTGCGTCGGCACGACGAAGAAGGGCAAGCAGGTGCTCAACGTCGACATGCCGAACGAGGCGCGCACGGTCACCGAGGTGATCGGCGACACCGTCGCGGTCATCGGCGAGAACCGCAAGATGCTGATCTTCCCGCTCGATCAGGTGCCGGAGATGGCGCGCGGTCGCGGCGTACGCTTGCAGAAGTACAAGGACGGCGGTCTGTCCGACGTCGCTGTCTTCGGGGCCAAGGCAGGCCTGACCTGGAGGGACTCCGCCGGTCGCGAATTCTCCGCGACCATGAAGGAGCTCGCCGAGTGGCAAGGCTCCCGCGCCGACGCCGGCCGCCTGCCGCCGAAGGGTTTCCCGAAGTCGAACAAGTTCGGCAAGGTGATCGGGTAACTCTCGTGTCCTGAACGCGCAGCAACATCTACGGCGTCGCTGCGCTGGTTTGCGCGGTCTGATACCGTCCGCCATCCCGGTGTTCTGGAAGGTTGGGAAATAACGCCATGTACGATGTCATCGTTGTCGGCGGCGGCTCGGCCGGCGCCGCTGTTGCGGCACGGCTCTCCGAAGATCCCGCACGGCGCGTTCTGCTGCTCGAAGCGGGACTGGACTGGCGTGCCGACGAGGCGCCCTGGGAAGTGAGGACGCCGAACCCGATCCCGATTATTCACAAGCGCGAGTATCAGGAGAAATGGCAATGGCCTGATCTTCTGACGCGCCGTGTGGCGGGGCAGGAGCCGCGCTTCTACTGGCGTGGCAAGGGGCTTGGCGGCTCGTCGATGATGAACGGCCAGATCGCCATCCGCGGTGTTGCGGACGCGTTCGACGAATGGGCGGCCAATGGTTGCACCGGCTGGTCGGCCAAAGAGGTGATGCCGTTATTCTCGGTGATCGAGGACGATCTGGAGTTCGGTGACGCCGCAGGTCACGGCCGCGGCGGACCGTTGCCGGTCTATCGCGCGCCGCCGGAAAAATGGGGCCCGATCGATCGCGGCTTGCGCGATGCGGCGCTGGCGAGCGGCTATCCCTGGTGCGCCGATCTCAACGGCCCGGACGGCGAGGGCGTCGCCTGCTATCCCATCAATAGCCGCGACAGCCGCCGCATCACGACCAACGAGGGCTATCTGGAGCCCGCGCGCGGCCGCGCCAATCTGGAGATCCGGGGTAAGACGCTGGTCGATCGCGTGCTGATCAGCGACGGCCGGGCAACCGGCCTCCGTGTTCACACCGAGGGGCAGGGCACCAGCGAGATCAGCGCGCGCCAGATCGTGCTGTGCGCCGGTGCCATCCACAGCCCGGCGATCCTGCTGCGCTCGGGCATTGGACCTGCGGAGGAGTTGAAGGCGATGGGGATTGCAGTTGAGCGCGACCTGCCGGTCGGCCGCCACTTCTTCGATCACCCGCTGTTTCGCGCCACGATTCAGCTTCACGAAAATCTGCGGCCGACCGATCCGGACACCCGTCACACCAATTGTTGCGTGACCTATTCTTCCGGTCTCGCGGATGGTGGCAAGCGCGACATGATCCTGATCGCATTCAATCACCGTGGCATCGGCGTGCCCGGGGCGATCGGCGCCGGACTGTTCAACGCCTATTCGCGCGGCACGCTCAAGCTGGCTTCAACCGACCCATCCGTCGATCCCATCGTTGAGGAGAACATGCTCGCCGACCCCCGCGACATGCTGCGCATGATGGATGCGGTGAAGCGGCTGGCCGTGATCACCTCGCAGCCGGCGCTGGCCGGTATTGCCGACTGGATCAGGCTGACCGACACCGATCTGACATTGCCGCAGGCCGCGGCACTGCCGGACCACGAGCTCGATGCGTTGCTGCGGCGCGAAACAGGCGACATCCAGCACGCCGCCGGCAGTTGCCGCATGACTGGCAACAACGACGCCGATGGTGTGGTCAATCCTGATGGCACCGTGAAGGGCATCTCGGGCCTGCGCGTCGCCGACGCCTCGATCATGCCGTCCGACTGCCGCGCCAACACCCACTTCACGACGGTGGTGATCGGGGAAGCGATTGCGCGGATGATGATGCGGTAGAGCGATAACAACGGTGTCGTGCCCCACGAAGGCGGGACATCCAGTACACGGCGGCCTCTCCGCATCTCACTGCCGTCTCGGAATACTGGGTCGCCCGGTCAAGCCGGGCGACCCAGCGGGGACGGGACTTAAACCTCAGATCACCCCCACTATCCGCAACGCCACGCCGGCAGCACAGCTGCCCGCGAGCACCGTCAGCATGCCGAGCTTGAACCGGAAGATCGCGGTGGCGGCCGCGATTGACAATACCAGCGCTGGCACATCGACGCTGGTCAGCACCGGCCTGTCGAAATCCAGCGGGAAGGCATGCACCGACACGGTTTCGCGGAACAACGTATGCAGCGCGAACCAGATCGAGAGGTTGAGGATCACGCCGACGACGGCCGCGGTGATCGCGCTCAATGCACCGGCGAGCCCCGTGTTGCCGCGCAGCCGCTCGATATAGGGGCCGCCGACGAAGATCCAGAGGAAGCAGGGCGTGAACGTGACCCAGGTCGCGAGCAAGCCGCCGAGCATTGCCGCCAGCATCGGCGACAGGCCGCTCGGGTCGCGATAGGCGGCCATGAAGCCCACGAACTGGAGCACCATGATCAGCGGGCCCGGCGTGGTTTCGGCCATGCCGAGGCCGTCGAGCATCTCGTGCGGCTTGAGCCAGTGATAATGCTCGACCGCCTGCTGGGCGACATAGGCCAGCACCGCATAGGCGCCACCAAACGTGACCAGCGCCATCTTGGTGAAGAACAGCGCGATCTGGCTGAACACGCTGGCCTGGCCGAGGACTAGCAGCAGCACGATCACGGGCGTCAGCCAAAGCGTTAGCCACAGCGCAGCGGTCCGGACCGCGCGCGCGGTGTTGGGGCGGACATACTCCGGCACGGTCTCGCCGAGCATGCTGTCGATCACGGCGCTGCTCCCCCCATGGCCGTGACCGGCAGGCGCGAACTCCGGTCGACCGGCGCGCGCGCCGGCATAGCCGATCAAACCGGCGGCGATGATGATGATCGGAAAGGGGACGGCGAAGAAGAAGATCGCAACGAAAGCGATCGCAGCGAGCGCGATCATGATGCGGTTCTTCAGCGCCCGCTTGCCGACGCGGAAGACGGCCTCGATGACGATCGCGAGCACGGCAGCCTTCAGCCCGAAGAACAGCGCCTCGACGAAACTGACATTGCCGTAGGCGGCATAGACGTAGCTCAGGCCCATGATGGCGATGATGCCGGGCAGGATAAACAGCCCGCCCGCCATCAGTCCGCCGGCAGTGCGATGCATCAGCCAGCCGACATAGGTCGCGAGCTGCTGCGCCTCAGGTCCCGGCAGCAGCATGCAGTAGTTCAGCGCATGCAGGAAACGGCCCTCGGAGATCCAGTTCTTCTCCTCGACCAGGATGCGGTGCATCACCGCGATCTGGCCCGCGGGCCCGCCAAAGCTCAAGCAGGCGACGCGGAGCCAGACGCGAAAGGCTTCACCGGAGCTGATGCCGTGACCGGCATCAGCTCCCGTTTGAAGGCTGCGGGTATCCATCACGCCTTCACCTTGTTGGTCGGCCAGTTGTGAGTTTCGCCCGTGGCGTCGCGGCACCAGCGATAGAAGGCGTCGTAGAGCAGCATGCCGGCTTCGAGCTGTTCGAGGTCGTCATCGTACATCCGCGACAGCCCGAGGGACGCCGCCAGCAGGCCGGGCGCTTCCGGCGCAAGGTCCGGCCGCGCGGTGTCGGCGCCGCGCACCAGTGTCGCGAGCCGCAGCAGCGCCGGCGTGGCGATGCCGAACTCCTCGATCATGACGTCGAAGGTGCAGAGCTCGCCACGGTGGCTCCAGAACACGTTCTCGATGTCGAAGGGCGCGGCGTTGAAGCGCTCGCCGACCGGGACAACTTCGGATGGCGCCACAAACAGAAACACCGCATTGGGATCGACAAAGCGGCGGATCAGCCAGGGGCAGGCGATGCGGTCGACCTTGGGCCGTGCGCGCGTCACCCAGACAGTGCGTCCCTTGGCATCGCGCGGCGGCAGCTTGCGCGTGTCGAGCAGCGGCAGCTTCGCTTCCTTCCACGCCTCAAAACCGCCATCGAGCGTCTCGGCCGCCACGCCGAGCTGGCGGAGCCAGGCGGCCGTTCCCTGCGCGAGCTTGGCGCCACGCAGGCAGGAGACGATGGCGGTGCGGCCGGCAAAGGCGGCGCCCCAGTCGGGAACGTTGTCGTGGCTTAGCTTGATGGAGCCGGGGATCAGCCGCCGGTCGGCGGCAAAATCCTCCTCCGTCCGCACGTCGATCAGGGCGGGGGCATTGGCCGTGCCGATCAGGCGCGCCAATTTGTCAGATGATATGGTTGTGAAACTTGACATGATGCGTCCTCGAAAAATCGGGGGACGCGATACTTGGGCATGTCGCCTCGTGGGGAGATCGCTCGATCCCCATGGCGCTGATTACAGCGAAACCGCGCCGGCCTGTCAATCGAAGGTTTCGCCGGCACTGAACGTCAGAAAGATATGTGGCTCGGGCCTATACTGGCCGTGTGGAAGCGGAATTCTGCGGCGGGGGCGGGGTTGACCCTCGGTCGCAGCAAGAAAGCGCTGCAGGGAAGGATCAAGGATGACACGCAAGATCACGCTCGCTCTCGTCGTTGCCGCACTCGCGCTGTCCGCCCAGGCTGCGTTCGCGCAGAAGCCGGGTGTCGAGAAACTCTACATTCTCAATTGCGGGGAGGGCGTTGCCGGCGACATCGGACGCTGGTCGCCCGGGGTGAACGAAGGCAAGTCGATGGATTTCGTCGACACCTGCTATCTCATCAAGCACAGCCAGGGCTGGTTCCTGTGGGACACCGGCATTCCCGATGCCGTCGCCGCGATGCCGAACGGGCTTGCGCCGGCCGATCCGAAGGCCGTCACCTGGCGACGTCCGAAGACGCTTGCAGCTCAGCTCGAGCAGATCGGCGTGAAACCCGCCGACGTCAAGGCAATGGGCGTCTCGCATACGCATCCCGATCACATCGGCAATGTCGAGATGTTCCCGCAGGCGACTCTCTACGTGCAGAAGGCCGAATATGACTGGCCGGGCGCCAACAACGAGCCGCGGTTCAAGCCCTCGCATCCGGTCGAGCTGCTCGCGGGCGACAAGGACGTTTTCGGCGATGGCAGCATCACCATCCTGTCGACGCCCGGTCACACGCCGGGGCATCAGTCGCTGCTGGTGAAATTGCCGAAGACCGGGGCGGTCGTGCTCTCCGGCGATGCCGCCCACTTCAAGAGTAATTGGGAGAACCGGCGCGTTCCCGTCAACAATGTCAGCAAGGACCAGTCGGTCGCCTCGATGCAGAAGATCGCCGACACGCTGACCAAGGAGAAAGGGCAGCTCTGGATCAACCACGACAAGGCTCAGCGCGACAGCCAGAAGATGTCGCCGGAGTTTTATGACTAGCTTCGCCGGCGGCCCTGTTGCCACAGTAGTGGCAGCAGGGATGTGCTAGGCGCCCCCAAAGGCTCCGGGATGGGATGGGAGGCGAGGCGGCCTAGCTCCGCGGCGCGGTCACCGGCGGCGGTCCGCCTTCCGGCGTCTTTTTCGGTTTCATCGTGCCGGCATAGAACGAGAGCAGCCAGACCAGGATGATGGCCAGCAGATAGACGCCCCAGGCCTGCGGTGGCGTGACCGCCCAGCGCAGAAGGCCTTTGAAAGTGCGGGGCGGGCGGTTGTCTTCGGTCATGGTGCGCTTGTGCGCGAAAGCGGTAGCCCGGTCAATCCGAACGCCGCTCTGCGCGGATCAGGAATAGCGCCGCCAGCGCGGACAGGCTGAGCGCGGACGAAACCATCAGCACCTTGGTCCCCATGACGTCGATCAGCAGGCCGAAGGCCAGCGGCGCTACGGCTTGCGCCATCCGCGCCGGCGCGCCGATGACGCCGAGGCGATAACCGAAATCTTTCGGGCCGAAGATTGAGAGCGGCAGCGTTCCGCGGGCAATCGTCAGGATGCCGTTGCCGGAGCCGTGCAGCAGCGCGAAGGCGCTTGCGGCAGGAGCGCCGAAGATAGCGACGACGGCAGCTCCGATAGGATGGGTGAGACAGGCGAGCCGCGTCGACCACAGGGGATGGAAGCGGGAGAGAACGCTCGCTTCGAGGATGCGCGCGATCACCTGCGCCGGACCTATCAATGCGCCGGCCGCGATCGCCTCGACATGCGTTGCGCCCGTTGCCTCGACGATACGCGGGAAATGCACGGCCATGGCGCCGGTGACGGTCCAGACCGCGGCAAAAACGAAGGCGAGCAGGATCATGGTGCGGTCGAGCGGGAGGTGCGGCTTCTCCGTGGTCGCCGCGGCCTGCTTCGCGCCCTTGATCGCCGGCAGCATGAAGAAATTGAGGGGCAGGCCGATCAGGATGTTGGCGGCGGCCCAGGCAAAACAGGTGTCGCGCCAACCGATATGGGAAAGTCCCCAAGCGGTGAGGGGCCAGCCCACAGTCGAGGCAAAGCCCGCCATCAGCGTGATGCCGGTGATGGGCCTGCGCGCCTCGGTCCCATAGATGCGGCCGAGCGCGGCGAAGGCGGCATCATAGAGCCCCATCGCCATGCCGATGCCGAGCACGAGCCAGGCGAACGCCATCACGGCCACCGATTGCGAGAAGCCAAGCAGGACAAGGCCGGCGGCGATGATCAGGTTGGAGGCCGACAGCACCTGCCGCCCGCCGACGAGGTCGATCTGCCGCCCGATGCGCGGCCCCAGCATCGCGGAGATCACGAGCGAGGCCGAGAACGCGCCAAAGATCCAGTTCGTTGAGATGCCCAGGTCGTGCGCCATCGGATCGGCGAGCAGGGCCGGCAAATAATAGCTGGAGGCCCACGCCAACGTCTGCGTCGTGCCGAGCGCCAGGATGATTGGAAGCTGGCGCTGGCTCATGTCGCCATATGTGTGATCGTTGATCCCATCATTTGCATTTGCGGCCCTAGGCGCGCGCGCGTCAACAGCGTCCGCGGCATATTCGACCTGCTGCGGGAGGGAGCCTTGGTTGTGCTCGGCCTTTCGCTCATCGCGAACGCACGCCATAATAGCGTATGCAATTGACCTCGCGCCTTGCGCTGATGAACTGGCTGACCGGTCAGGGCCTCACCGGCCTTCCCGAAAACGAGCTGCTTCGCGGCTTCTGCGAGCGCTGCCGCGCCGAAGGGCTGGAACTGGCGCGTGCACTGGTCCTGATCGATACGCTGCATCCGATCTATGAAGGACGCGGGTTTCGCTGGAGCGACGTGCCGACGAATGAGAGCGACGTCATCGAATATGGTTCGACCGCGGAGGGCGATGCGGCCCGGAACTGGCGGCGCTCGACCTTCTTCCACATGCTCGAGCACGGCCACGACGAAATGCTTCTCGATCTCACAGGCTCCGGTTCATTCGATTTCTCGCAGCTTGGCGATCTCATCGAACAAGGGCACCGCCACTATCTCGCGTTTGTCCACCGTTTCGGTGAGACCGGCGCGCTCGGCCAGATGGATTGTCTTTATTCGAACTGGACGACACGGCGAGAGGAAGGATTCAGCGAGGCTGAACTCGCCGCGCTGCGCGATCTGGTGCCGGTGCTGGGCCTCGCGATCAAATCGGCGCAGCAGGTCGATATCGTTCGGACGCTGGGACGCGTCTATCTCGGACGCGATGCGTCGGAGCAAGTCCTGCGCGGGCGCATCTCGCGCGGTGTCACCGAGCGCATCAATGCCGTGCTCTGGTATTCGGATTTGCGCGGCTCGACCGGAATCAGCGAGAGCATCGGCCCGGACGAAATCATCCCGTTCCTCAACGACTATGCGCAGGCCGTGATCGACGCGATCCACGATGCCGGCGGCGACGTGCTGAAGCTGATCGGGGACGGCGTGCTCGCGATGTTCACGGCTGCGGACATGGCGGATGCCCGCCGCGCCGCGCTACGCGCCGAGCATTTGTTCCGCAAGAATGTCGCGGCTCTGAATGCACGCCGGGCGGCGGAGAGCCGTCCGACGACATCAGCCTATATCGGCCTGCACGTCGGTGAGGTCCTTTACGGCAATATCGGCAGTGAGGACCGGCTCGATTTCACCGTGGTCGGCCCGACTGTCAACGAAGTCAGCCGCATCGCCTCGATGAGCCGCTCGGTCGATCGCGAGCTGCTGGCGTCAGCGGAATTCTACAAGGGACTGGATGCCGCCGGCCGCCGCTACCTCGTCTCCACCGGCCGCTACGCGCTGCGCGGCATCGGCCGCGCGCAGGACCTCTACACGCTCGATCTCGAGGTCGACGCGAGCGAGCCGGTGACGGGGAGCTACGAGCGGTATCTGGCGAACTAATTTAGCACCGCGCCGTCGCTTCGTCCCCCACCATGGCCGGCTGCCGATCCAGCGCCACCGCCGGTGACAGCCAGATCACCAGCGCCTGCGCGCCGAACACGGTTGCCGCCAGATAGAGGCACGCTTCCGCGCTCCAGAAGCCGCCGACGATCGCGCCCAGCGCCGAGCCGAGCGGACGGGCGCCGTAACTCATGATGTTGATGGCGGAGACGCGGCCGAGCAAGCGCGGCGGCGTCACGGACTGGCGCAAGGTCGTGGTCGAGATTACCCACAGGATCGGACCGACGCCGAGCAGGAAGAAGCTGAGGCCGGCCAGCCAGGGTGAAGGCACCAGCACCGTCAACGCCATTACGACAGCGGCGACGAAGCCGGTGACCGGGCCGAGGCCGACCACGGTGCCGAACGCGATGCGCTTCATCACACGCGTGGCGAACAGCGCGCCGATCACCATGCCGACGCCGTACATTGTCAGCACGATGCCGACGCCGGCGGCGGTCAGTCCGAGATGGCGCACGGCGTAAGGCACGAACACGGCGATCTGGAGGAACCAGCCGGTGTTGAAAATGAACTGGGTGATGAAGACCGGCCGCAGCAGCGGATGGTGAAACACGAAGGCATCGCCCTCGCGGATGTCCTGGAACGGATGCCGGCGAGGGACGGGCGCGCGCTCGGGTTCGTAGATGCCGGAGAGCAGCACGACGGCGATGGCCGAGAGCGCCGCAGCAAAGCCGAAGGCCGGGCTCGCGCCCCACCAGCCGACCAGCGCGCCGCCGAGCGCAGGGCCGCTGGCGAAGGCAATGGTGCGCGCGAGTTCGATCCGGGCATTCGCAGCCGGCAACAGCTCCCCGCTAACCAGTGAGGGCACCAGCGCCGGCGCGGCCACGCTGTAGACCACGGTGCCGCACACAGCAGTAAAGCCCAGCAGCGCCAGCAGCGGCAAATTTAGCTCGCCGACCGCGAGCAGCAGCACGATCGCCGCGAGCGCCACCGCGCGCAGCGCCTCGGCGCTGGCCATCAGCGAGCGGCGGGAGATGCGGTCGGCGAGCAGGCCGGCGGGAATTGCGAACAGGACGAAGGGCAGGGTGAGGGCGGTCTGGAGCAGGCCGGTCTGCCCCTCCGCCACACCCAGCGTCAGCACCGCGACAATGGGGGCCGCGGCCAGCGCGATCTGCTCGGCCGATTGCGCCGCGAGATTGGACCAGGCGAGGCGGTTGAAGGTGTCGGGGAGATGGGGCGGATTCGACATGGCTCATTTCCTGCAAAGTCGGGCTGGCGCCAATATCGGCTTTCGGGGGCGGCCAAACCCACCCGCTTCCCGACAGCGCTGGGCAAAACGGGCGGGCAACCGGGAACCGATGCGGCTAGATGCAGTTGCAAATTAGTTGCAATAAGGCCTGACATCGGTATTGTCGCCCCATGGATGCCCGATCGCCCGATCTGACCCAGGACCTGACCCAGGACCTGACCCAAGACGCCGCCGGCTGGCGCACCGACGCGCCGATCACCAAGAGCCTGGCTGAGGTGAATGCCACCGTGGCCGTTCCCACGGCGGGGGCGTGGTGGCGGCGGCTGCTGGCTTTCGTCGGCCCGGGCTACATGGTCTCGGTCGGCTACATGGACCCTGGCAATTGGGCGACCGACCTCGCCGGCGGGTCGAGGTTCGGCTACACGCTGCTCTCGGTCATCCTGCTCTCGAATTTGATGGCGATCCTGCTCCAGTCCTTGGCGGCGCGGCTCGGCATCGTCACCGATCGCGACCTCGCGCAGGCCTGCCGCGCGACCTATTCACCCGCGGTGAACTTGTTGCTCTGGTTGGCCTGCGAGGCGGCGATCATCGCCTGCGATCTGGCCGAGGTCATCGGCACCGCGATCGCTCTGAAACTTCTGTTCGGCATCCCCCTGGTCGGCGGCGCGCTGATCGCAGCGCTGGATGCGTTCCTGCTCCTCATCCTGATGAATCGCGGCTTCCGTTTCCTGGAGGCCTTCGTCATCGCGCTGCTGGTCGTGATCGCAGTTTGCTTCACGGTCCAGCTTGCCGCGGCAGCGCCGCCGGTTGCCGAGATGCTGCAGGGATTTGTGCCGAAGTCCGAGATCTTCACCAACCCTGAAATGCTCTACATCGCGATTGGCATCATCGGTGCGACCGTGATGCCGCATAATCTCTATCTGCATTCGTCGATCGTGCAGACGCGCGCCTATGCGCGCGACGCCGAGGGCCGTCGCGAAGCGATCAAATGGGCGACGACGGACTCGACCATCGCGCTGATGCTGGCGTTGTTCATCAACGCCGCGATCCTCGTCGTAGCGGCCGCGACATTCCATAAGAGCGGCCATTCGGACGTTGCCGAGATCGGCCAGGCGTTTGAGTTGCTCTCGCCGTTGCTCGGGCTTGGCATTGCGTCAACGCTGTTTGCGGTGGCGCTGCTGGCCTCGGGCCTCAATTCAACCGTCACGGCCACGTTGGCCGGCCAGATCGTGATGGAAGGCTTTCTCGACCTGCGCCTGCCGAGTTGGGCGCGCCGCCTGCTGACGCGCGGCATCGCCATCATTCCGGTGATCGTCGTCACCGCGATTTACGGCGAGCGCGGCACCGCGGATCTGCTGGTGTTCAGCCAGGTCGTGCTGTCGATGCAGCTGCCCTTCGCCGTCATCCCGCTGGTGCGATTCGTCTCCGACCGCCGCAAGATGGGCCAGTTCGCGATTTCGCCGTATGTCGCCGCGATCGCGTGGATCGTGGCGGGGGTGATCGTGGTTTTGAATGTAAAGCTGCTGGTGGATACGCTGTTCGGGTGAGCGCGCTAATCCTGCGGCTCGGACGCCGCGTCACCCTGCGCGTCGATGCGCAGCCAGCCTGACGGCGCGAGGCGCTGTTGCGGCAGGAAGCGGGCCTTGTAGTCCATCTTCTTCGAGCCTTCGATCCAGTAACCGAGATAGACGTAGGGCAGGCCCTGCCGGCGCGCGCGCGCGATGTGGTCGAGGATCATGAAGGTGCCCATCGAGCGGCTGACCTGGCCGGGCTCGAAGAACGAATAGACCATCGACAGGCCGTCGCTGAGCACGTCGGTGAGCGCCACCGCGATCAACTCCTCGCCGCGGCCGGTGATGCCGCTGTCGGGACCGCGCTTGCGGTATTCGATGATGCGGGTCTCGACATGGCTGTCCTCGACCATCATGGCGTAGTCGAGCACGGTCATGTCGGCCATGCCGCCATGGCGGTGGCGGGAGTCGAGATAGGCACGGAACACCGAATATTGCTCGGAGGTCGGCACCGCGCTGCGCTGCTCGCCGACGATGTCGGCGTTGCGCGCCATCACCTTGCGGAAGTTGCGGGACGGGCGGAACTCGTTGGCGACCACCCGGACCGAGACGCAGGCCCGGCACTGGTCGCAGGCCGGCCGATAGGCGATCGACTGGCTACGGCGGAACCCGCCATGGGTCAGGAGGTCGTTGAGGTCGCCGGCGCGCTCACCCACGAGGTGCGTGAACACCTTGCGCTCATGCCGCCCCGGCAGATACGGGCAGGGGGACGGCGCCGTGAGGTAAAATTGTGGGGTGTCGCGCGAGTGCTGGGTCAAGGGACGTCGTGGGCCTCCGAAGTGAGTATCAGCATCGCGCTACGAAAGCCCCCGGTCAATCGGTCCGCTCGGCAGGTCAGATCACTCAGTCTAGCGGGTCCTGGTTAGTAGGTCCTTGCCGTCTGGGGCACAGGCGCACGAACGGAATTGTTGATCACGACCGTTCCCAGCACGAAATCCTGCAACAGGCGCCGGCGGCTATTGAACAGGCCGACCAGCACCACGAAGGGCGACAGGAACGACACCGTCACCCAGAACAGCACGGCATGGGTGGCGCCGAGTACGAAATAACCGGGCGCGCCGTACCAGGTGCGCAGCTCCAGATCCATGATCCGCATCCCGATCGTCGCCGACGAGGGACCGCCGATGCAGGCGCCGTAATAGACGATGGCCCAGACCACGGAGGCCGGCCAGGCCAGCCAGAACAGCGCCCAGCCGATCCCGAGCGTCACCACGCCGAACACGGCGATGAAGATGTAGCCGAGGATGACGGGCACGGAGATCACGACCATGTCGATCAGGAACGCGAGCACCCGCCGCGTCGCGACACCGCGGAACAGTTCCGGATGCAGATACGGATCGTAGGCGTGAGCCGCGCCATCACTGCGCCAGGCGCCTGAACTACCCGAGTCATACGACATCGTCCGTCCTCCCAGGGAAAACTCCCGTGGCAGGACATGGGAACAGGCTCTTCCCCTGCCAAGGGTGCTCAGGGGTTAACAAGCCGAAATATTCCGGCAATTCGGGGGCGGGGTAGCCGCTGGCGCAACCGCGCTAGGATGGGCAAAGGCGCGTTTGCGCCGTGCCCACGATTTGTCGCCATCGCTACCAAAAAGTGGGCACGCTACGCTTTGTGGGCACGCTACGCTTTGGCCATCCTACGACAGCTCACTCGTGGGCGCGCAGCTTCTCCGCCGCCTTCGGCGCGAAATAGCTGAGCACGCCGTCGGCGCCGGCGCGCTTGAATGCGAGCAGGCTCTCCATCATCGCGCGGTCGCCGTCGAGCCAGCCGTTGTTGGCGGCGGCTGCGATCATCGCGTATTCGCCGGAGACCTGGTAGGCGAAGGTCGGCATCGCAAACGTGTCCTTCACGCGGCGGACCACGTCGAGATAGGGCATGCCGGGTTTCACCATCACCATGTCGGCGCCTTCGGAGATGTCGAGCTCGACCTCGCGCAGCGCCTCGTCGGTGTTGGCGCTGTCCATCTGGTATGTGCGCTTGTCGCCGGTCAGCGTCTTGGCCGAGCCGATGGCGTCGCGGAACGGGCCGTAGAAGGCCGAGGCATACTTGGCCGCATAGGCCATTATCTGCACGTCGAGCAGACCGCTGCGGTCCAGGCCCTCGCGGATCGCGGCGACGCGGCCGTCCATCATGTCGGAGGGCGCGATGATGTCGCAGCCGGCTTCGGCCTGCACCAGCGCCTGACGCACCAACACCGCGACCGTCTCGTCGTTCAGGATCTTGCCGTCGACGATCAGGCCATCATGGCCGTGGCTGGTGAAGGGATCGAGCGCGACGTCGCAGAGGATGCCTATTTCAGGAAACTCCTTCTTGATGGCGCGCACCGCCTGGCAGACCAGATTGTTCGGGTTGGTCGCTTCCGTGCCTTCCTCGTCGCGCAAGGAGGGATCAGTATAGGGAAACAACGCAAGGCAAGGGATCGTCAGCTTCATGGCGCGCTCGGCTTCGCGCACGGCCTGGTCGACGCTGAGACGCTCGACGCCGGGCATCGAGGCGATCTGCTCGCGCTTGTTGTTGCCGTCGATCAAAAACAGTGGCCAGATCAGATCGTCGGTGGTGAGGACGTTCTCGCGCACCATGCGCCGGGCCCATTCGGCCTTGCGGTTGCGGCGCGGGCGGACGGTCAGGTCGAGGGCATGGGGCACGGCTGCACCCGTCCCGCGCGCAACCTCGCGCAGTTCGATCGGACGTCCGTATTTGATCGCCATCACTCTTCCTCCGTCTGGAATTATTCTTATACCAGCTCGCATGGTTCCCGTCACCGCGGCTTGACCTGCCCCAAGGCAGAATTGAACCGGCTTGAGTGAACCGACTTGCGCTGCCGATTGATTTTGCTGGACGAAACAGCCAGAAGGGGGCCATGTCCGAGATCTCCACCCGCGATAGTGCCAATGCCAGGGACGCCGTCAGAGACAACGCCCGAGACAATGCGATGTCGGTGGCGGCGATCTCGTCGGAGCGCCCCGAGTCCGACGACAATGTCTGGACGCGCCGGCTGGTGCTGTTCCTGCGGGTGATGGCGTTGCTGTCGATCCTCAAGGGTCTCTATCACTGGGCGCAGGTGACGGGCTTCGTCGGCGGCGAGGACGAGGCATTCGAGAACCAGTCGATGGCCTGGCAGGCCTCAACCATCTACTTCGCCGTCATCGAACTCGTGGCCGCCGTCGGCCTCTGGCTCGCCACGCCCTGGGGCGCGGTGGTGTGGCTCACGACCGTGGTCTCGATGGCGGTGATCGAGCTGATGTTCCCGGGAATCTACGGCGGCAGCCTGGTCGTGGTCGGCGTCGAGGCCTTCATGCTCGCTGCGTATCTCGCGCTGGCCTGGATGGCCGCGCGCGAACGGCCGCCATAGGGATCGCGCGCAGGCATCTTGTAGGATGGGTGGAGCGAAGCGAAACCCATCGATGCAACCGCGCGAGCATGATGGGTTTCGCTTCGCTCCACCCATCCTACGGTCTGTTCAGCTCCGGGACACCAGAGGTTTCACGCGCGCTTGGTTGACCACTCGTTGCGTAAAATTCGAGGTAACTTTTCGTTGACCTAGCGATATCCGCCACACCTCTTACGCGTGCGTTTCGAAACGGGGCGAGGCTGTTCTGGAATGCGACAATCGGTGCGGACGGAGGGTGAACAGGACCTTGCGACGGTCAACAGAGGGTTGCGAAAAGCCCTTGTGGGACAGGCTTAATCCGCAATTCACTGTCTTAAATTCATGATCTCTTTATTCTCTTATTTAAGCCGATCTTCAAACGCCCCCCTTAAGTTGCACCTATCAGACGGGACACAAGTTTCGTCGAATGAGTGTCGATAAAAACGACAACAGGGGAAGTGTCATGATGAAAGCCGTCGCAACTGCGGCAGATACCGCGGAACGCGTTTCGGGCCCGCAGGGTTCGGTGCAGACGCTCTATCTGGAAGCTTTGACTCTGGTGGAGCGGCTGCATCGCCGTCTCCTCGACGTGATCAAGGACGAGTTCGATCGTCGTGGCCGCGCCGACATCAATTCCGTGCAGGCGCTCCTGCTCTATAACATCGGCGACAAGGAGCTGACCGCGGGCGAACTGCGCACGCGCGGCTACTATCTCGGCTCCAACGTCTCCTACAATCTGAAGAAGCTCGTCGAGCTCGGCTTCCTCGATCATCAGCGCTCGCGCGTTGACCGCCGCTCGGTGCGCATCCGCCTGACGCCGCAGGGACAGGAAGTCCGTCGCATCGTCGACTCGCTCTACCAGAAGCACGTCAAGACGGTGGAACAGGTCGGCGGCATCTCGGGCGAGGAGTTCTCGACCCTCAACAAGTCGCTGCACCGCCTCGAGCGGTTCTGGACCGACCAGATCCTGTATCGGCTCTGAGCTTTCGAAGGGATTTGGCCAAGCCGGCCCGCAACAAGACCGGCAAGCCGTCCCGAACGTGCCTAGACTTCCCCAAGCGCGCCGGCCCGGCTTCTGCCCGGACCGGTGCGTTTTGTCGTCATCTCGCGCTTGCGAAAAAAAGTGCCGGCAAGGCGGAACCAGTTCCCCGCACCGCAGTTGTCTCTCCGGATCGGAGGATACGATGCTGGTCGAACGCGGGTTGCAGGCAATGAACGTCGAGCTCGTGAGCGATGCCTATGCGATCGCCGCGAATTACCTCCGTCGCTCCGGCGCGATTCCCGATACGCTCGTCACCAATGAGCACCTGCTCGAGATCATCATCAAGCTGCTCCAGCACGGTGAACTCAACAAGATCAGACTGGCCAACAAGGCCATCGTCAGGTTCGAGGCGCACTCCGGTGCCCGAGCCGCTTGATCAAGCCTCCCAAAATCCCAGAGAAACAGAGGGTGCTATGGAAGCCGCCATTGACCGCATCATGCAGACCTATGACCTGCTCGCCAACCGCACGTCCGCGGCGAGTGCAGAGGCGCGTCTGAAGGTGACGAACTACCTCAATACGTTGATGGAAGCCGGCGAGAAAGACACCCACAGGTTGACAGTCTGCGGCTTGACCTATCTGCGCCAGCTCGACGGCAGCGTGGACCCGGTGAAGGCGGGGTATACTGGGCTGTAGAGGGGGATCCGGCCGGCCCTGGGGCGTCATTAGGGTCCGAAGCGGGCCCTTCTGGGATGATCGGATCGGGGCGGTTCCAGCGAGCCATCCGGGCGCCGAAATCCTTCAGTGCCCACCATATCTTGCATAAATATCACGCCCGACCCGCAAACCCTTGGCCGGGGGCGGGCGATGTGGTAGATCGCGCTCGCCGCTTCCGATCACCACACCAGACCCGCCCGTAGCCCGCCAAAAGGCTGCGGCGGTGGAGATATTCGCAAGATGACCTTCGCCAAAACCGCCTCCGCGCCCGATTCGTTTTTCACCGCCTCGCTCGAGCAGGCCGACCCGGAAATCGCCGCCGCCATCAAGGGCGAACTCGGCCGGCAGCGCCATGAAGTCGAGCTGATCGCCTCCGAGAACATCGTCAGCCGCGCCGTGCTGGAAGCGCAGGGCTCGGTGATGACCAACAAATACGCAGAGGGTTATCCGGGCGCGCGCTACTACGGCGGTTGTGAGTGGGTCGACATCGCCGAGAACCTCGCGATCGATCGCGCCAAGAAGCTGTTCGGTGCCAACTTCGCCAACGTGCAGCCGAACTCCGGCAGCCAGATGAACCAGGCGGTGTTTTTGGCGCTGCTCCAGCCCGGTGACACCTTCATGGGTCTCGATCTCGCGGCGGGCGGCCATCTCACCCACGGCTCGCCCGTCAACATGAGCGGCAAGTGGTTCAAGGCCGCGCACTACACCGTGCGCCGCGAGGACCAGCTCATCGATATGGACGCGGTCGCCAAGCAGGCCGAAGAGGTCAAGCCGAAGCTGATCGTCGCCGGCGGCTCGGCCTATTCGCGCGCCTGGGATTTCAAGCGCTTCCGCGAGATCGCGGACTCGGTCGGCGCGTATCTGCTGGTCGACATGGCGCACTTCGCGGGCCTCGTTGCCGGCGGCGTGCATGCTTCGCCCGTGCCGCATGCCCACGTCACCACCACCACAACGCACAAGTCGCTGCGCGGCCCGCGCGGCGGCCTGATCCTGAGCAACGACGAGGCGCTGGCCAAGAAGCTCAACTCGGCGATCTTCCCGGGTCTCCAGGGCGGCCCGCTGATGCATGTGATCGCGGCGAAGGCTGTGGCCTTCGGCGAGGCGCTACGTCCCGACTTCAAGGTCTATGCGAAGAACGTCGTCGAGAACGCCAAGGCGCTGGCCGAGACACTGAAGAGCCATGGCTTCGATATTGTCTCCGGCGGCACCGATAACCATCTGATGCTCGTTGACCTCAGGCCGAAGGGTCTGAAGGGCAACGTCTCCGAGAAGGCGCTGGTCCGCGCCGCCATCACCTGCAACAAGAACGGCATTCCGTTCGACCCCGAAAAACCGTTCGTCACCTCGGGCCTGCGTCTCGGCACGCCTGCGGCGACGACCCGCGGCTTCGGCGTCGCCGAGTTTCAGCAGGTCGGCGGCATGATCGCCGAGGTCCTCAACGCGATTGCGCAGTCCGACGACGGCAAGGCGCCGCTGGTCGAAGCCGCGATCAAGGAACGGGTCAAGGCGCTCACCGACCGGTTCCCGATCTATCAGTAAGGTCCAAGTAAACCGGTCAAGGTAAACGGATGCGCTGCCCGAACTGCAACAGTCTCGATACGCAGGTGAAGGACTCGCGTCCGACCGAGGATTCTTCCGTCATCCGCAGGCGTCGCGTATGCGTCGCCTGCGAATTCCGCTTCACCACCTTCGAGCGCGTGCAGCTGCGCGAACTCACGGTGATCAAGCGCAACGGCCGCCGCATGCCGTTCGACCGCGACAAGCTGATGCGATCGGTGTCGATCTCCTTGCGCAAGCGGCAGGTTGAGCCGGAGCGGGTGGAGAAGATGGTCTCCACCATCGTGCGCGAGCTCGAGACCGGGGGCGAGGCCGAGATCTCGTCCGAGGTGATCGGCGAGACCGTGATGGAGCATCTGCGCACGCTCGATGACGTCGCCTATGTACGCTTCGCCTCGGTCTACCGGAATTTCCGCGAGGCCAAGGATTTCGCCGACGTGCTCGGCGAGCTCTCCGGTGAGGAGGAAGCGCGGCTCGCCGCGATCCGCAAATGATCTTCCGCATCCTGGAAGATCAGTTCGCCCAGAAAATCCGCGAGACCAAAGACGCCGATCGCCGCTTCATGCAGCTGGCGCTGGCGTTGGGTCGGCGCGGACAGGGGCGTACCTGGCCCAATCCGGCCGTGGGCGCTGTCATCGTCAAGGACGGTGTCATCGTCGGCCGCGGCTGGACGCAGCCTGGCGGACGGCCGCATGGCGAGCCCGAAGCGTTGCGCCGGGCCGGCGAGGCGGCGCGCGGTGCTACGCTCTACGTCACGCTTGAGCCATGCTCGCATTTCGGCAAGTCGCCGCCTTGCGCCGATGCGGTGATCGCCGCCGGCATCAAGCGGGTGGTGGCGGCGATCGAGGATCCCAATCCGGACGTCGCAGGCCAGGGCCATGCGCGCCTGCGCGCTGCCGGCATCACGGTGGATGTCGGCCTGTGCGCGGCGGAGGCCGCGTTCGATCATGCCGGCCATTTCCGCCGCATCCGCGACAAGCGCCCGCACGTGATCCTGAAGCTCGCGGTCTCGCCCGACGGCAAGATTGGCGCTGCCGGCGGCAAGCCGCTCGCGATTACGGGCGAGCCGGTACGCAACCGCGTGCATCTGCTCCGCGCCTCGAGCGATGCCATCCTCGTCGGCATCGGCACGGTGCTGGCAGACGATCCGCAGCTCAATTGCCGCCTGCCGGGCATGGCGGCGCGCTCGCCGGTACGCGTGGTGCTCGACCAGAGCCTGCGCATTCCCGCCTCGAGCCAGCTCGTGCGTTCCGCGCGCGAGACGCCGGTCTGGGTGATCGGCTCTGAGCTTGCAGAGGCTGCGGCCGCGACCCGCCTTGGCGCTTCCGGCACGCAGATCATGCGAATGGCGCTTGGCAATGCATCCGGGCTCGACCTTCCGGCCGTGCTGCATGCGCTGGCCGAGAAGGGCATCACACGCTTGATGGTCGAGGGCGGGAGCCGCGTTGCGGCATCGTTCGTGTCCGCCGACCTTGTCGACGAGATCTGGCTGTTCCGCGGCGCGGAAGAGGTTGGCGCTGGCGGCGTCGATGCGCTCGATGCATTGCCGCTGTCGAAAATCACGCAGTCGCAGGCCTATAAGGTTCATGCTAGCGAGACATTTGATCACGATACTCTCACCATCTACGAGCGCGCTTAACATGTTCACCGGCATTGTCACCGATATCGGCGAGATCGTCGGCTTCACGCCAACGGCGCAGGGCCAGTTGCACCGGCTGCGCATCGCCTGCAGCTATGATCAGACCACCATTGCCGACGGCGCCTCGATTGCCTGCAACGGCGTCTGCCTCACCGTGGTCGCCTCCGGCGTCGCGGGCGGCAAAAACTCTGCTCAAAGGACCTGGTTCGATGTCGATGCCGCCGCCGAGACGCTGGCGCTGACAACCGCGAAGCACTGGAAAGAAGGCACGCGGTTGAATCTCGAGCGCGCGCTCAAGATCGGCGACGAGCTCGGCGGCCATATCGTCGCCGGCCACGCAGACGGGATCGCGACCATCGTCAGCCGCGAGGACCTGCCCGACATGGCACGGTTCGAGCTCTCGACAACGCGGGAGCTGGCCCGCTTCATCGCCACCAAAGGCTCGATCACGCTCGACGGTGTCTCGTTGACGGTCAATACGGTCAAGGACGTGACCTTTTCGGTGCTGATCATCCCGCATACGCTGGATGTCACGACGATCGGGGGCTGGAAGGCCGGGAGCGAGGTTAATATCGAGGTCGATTTGATGGCTCGCTATGCAGCGCGGCTGACGGAGATGACGGTTTAAAACTTGGCTTATCCGCTTGCGGCGACTACATAACGCGCCGACCCAAGAGACCAACCATGAGACGACTTAACTAAACGGATTGAGACGATGGCAGACGCGCGGCGCGCACCCCTGAAGGACCAGACCGACATTTCCGGCGCGCGTGCGCTGATTGTCGAGGCGCGGTTCTATGACGATCTCCAGGACGCGCTTCTGGACGGCGCGGTCGCCGAGCTGAAGGCGGCCGGGCTGACGCATGACGTCATCACAGTTCCCGGCGCGCTGGAGATCCCGGCGGCGGTCGCCATCGCGGTCGACGCGGCTGCAGCGAACGGCAAGCCCTACGACGCGGTGATTGCGCTCGGCTGCGTGATCCGCGGCGATACCATCCATTTCGAGATCGTCTCGCAGGAATCCTCGCGCGCGCTGATGGACCTTGCGGTGGCGCGAAAGCTGCCGCTCGGCAACGGCATCCTTACCGTCAACAATGAGGACCAGGCCTGGGCGCGGGCGCGCGCCAGCGAGCTCGACAAGGGCGGCGATGCCGCGCGCGCAGCACTTGCGATGCTGCGCATCAAACGCCGCATGGCGCGGGCCTGAGCGATGGCTGACACCAGGAAACCGGCGGGGCCTGCGGAGAAGAAAGCGAACCGGCGCGGTGCGGCGCGGCTCGCAGCCGTTCAGGCGCTGTATCAGATGGACATCGCCGGCGCGGGTATCAACGACATCTTTGCGGAGTTCGAAAGCCACTGGCTGGGCAACGAAGTCGAGGGCGACACCTATCTGCCGGCGGAAGCCGCGTTCTTCCGCGACGTCGTCTCCGGCGTCGTGCGCGACCAGAAGAAGCTCGATCCCCTGATCGACGAGGCGCTGTCGAAGGGCTGGCCTTTGAAGCGGATCGAGGCGATTTTGCGCGCAGTGCTGCGGGCAGGGGCCTACGAACTGGAACACCGCAAGGACGTGCCGGGCCGCGTCGTCGTCTCCGAATACGTCGATGTTGCCAATGCCTTCGTCGACCGCGAGGAGACCGGCATGGTCAACGCGGTGCTCGACCAGATCGGCCGCCAGTTTCGCGGTGACGAGTTCGGGCGGGGGTAATTTGGGGTCGTCATTGCGAGGAGCGCAGCGACGAAGCAATCCGGACTATTTCTGGAGAGGCAGCCTGGATTGCTTCGCTTCGCGCGCAATGACGGCGGGAGATGACGGATCGAGCCGATGACCACTCCGAACGATCCCTCCGCCGAAGACTCCCTCATCGCGCGCTATTTCAAGCCGCTGGCGACCGATCCCGGTGCGTTCGCCCTGGTCGATGACGCCGCGATCCTGTCCTCGTCCGGCGACGACATCGTCGTCACCACCGATGCCGTGGTCGAGGGCGTGCATTATCTTGCCACCGATCCCCCCGACACTATCGCGCGCAAGGCGCTGCGGGTGAACCTGTCCGATCTCGCCGCCAAGGGAGCTGCGCCCGCCGGCTTCGTGCTGACGCTGGCGCTGCGCAGCAAGGAGGATGGCTGGCTGCGGCCGTTTGCGGATGCGCTCGGCGAGGACGCAAAGAGCTTCGGATGCCCTCTGCTCGGCGGCGACACCGTGTCGACGCCGGGGCCGCAGATGATCTCGATCACTGCCTTCGGCCGCGTACCGAAGGGGCGAATGGTGGGCCGAACCGGCGCCAGGCCAGGTGACCTTATCCTGGTGACGGGTACGATCGGCGATGCCGCGCTCGGCCTGGACGTCCTCGCGGGCGGCGCGGTGGCCACAGCGCTTACGTCCGATCCAGCGGCAAAGGAAGCGCTGATCTCACGCTATCGCGTCCCTCAGCCGCGCAATGTGCTGGCGCAGGCCGTGCGCGACTACGCGACTGCGGCAATGGACGTCTCCGATGGGCTCGCCGGCGACCTGACGAAACTCTGTGCAGCGTCCGGCGTCTCGGCCACGGTCAAGGCGGCAAGCGTGCCCCTGTCATCCGCTGCGGCCGGGCTGATCGCCTGCAACGCTATTTGCGTTGAGACGCTGCTTGCCGGGGGCGACGACTACGAGGTGCTGTGCACGGTACCGCCAGCACAGAGCGATGCGCTGATTACCAAGGGGCGGGCGGCGGGCCTTGCCGTCACGGCGATCGGCACAATCGTAGCGGGCCATGAGCGGCCGCGCTTCCTCGATGGACAGGGCCAGGAACTGGTCTTGAAGCGGTTGTCCTACAGCCACTTCTAGGAATCGCGCCAAGCCGGCGGCCAGACGCTCGCGATTAGGTCTAAATACTTGCCGAGATCGGCTTTTTCGACCCTATCCGGCGTTGCACCCTCAATTTGATTTTGGCAAGCTTGTGACCGACTGGGGCCACACCTTCGTGCAAGGGGCGGCCCTGTTCAACATAAGGGCGCCACCGCTTGACGGAAAAACAAAAGGCGCCGGGGGTACGTACATCAAGGATCTGAGGCAAAAAATCACATGACAGCATTATGGTTGATTGTGCTCTGCGGAGTGCTTTCCGTCGTCTACGCGATTTGGGCGACGTCTTCGGTGTTGAGTGCGGATGCGGGGTCACCGCGCATGCAGGAGATCGCGGGAGCGGTCGCTGAGGGTGCACAGGCGTATCTGCGGCGCCAATACACGACGATCGGCATGGTCGGCATCGTCATCTTCGTCCTGCTCGCCTACTTCCTTGGTCTCTACGTCGCCATTGGCTTTTTGATCGGCGCCATCCTGTCGGGGGCCGCCGGCTTCATCGGCATGAACGTCTCGGTCCGTGCCAATGTTCGCACCGCACAGGCCGCGACGACGTCGCTCGCTGGCGGCCTCGAGCTCGCCTTCAAGGCGGGCGCCATCACCGGCATGCTGGTGGCCGGTCTCGCGTTGCTCGGCGTGACCCTCTATTTCGGCTTCCTGGTCCATTCCCTGGGCCTTGCACCTGACAGCCGCACCGTCATCGACGCCATGGTGGCGCTCGGCTTCGGCGCCTCGCTCATCTCGATCTTTGCCCGTCTCGGCGGCGGTATCTTCACCAAGGGTGCGGATGTCGGCGGCGATCTTGTCGGCAAGGTCGAGGCGGGCATCCCGGAGGATGATCCGCGCAACCCGGCCACGATCGCCGACAACGTCGGTGACAACGTGGGTGACTGCGCCGGCATGGCCGCCGACCTGTTCGAGACCTATGCGGTGACCGCGGTTGCGACCATGGTGCTCGCGGCGATCTTCTTCGCCAAGACTCCGATCCTGGCCAACATGATGACGCTGCCGCTTGCGATTGGCGGTATCTGCATCATCACCTCGATCATCGGCACATTCTTCGTGAAGCTTGGGCCGAGCCAGTCGATCATGGGCGCGCTCTACAAGGGGCTGATCGCCACCGGCATCCTGTCGCTGATCGGCATTGCCGGCGTGATCTACTACCTGATCGGCTTCGGCAAACTCGACGGTGTCGACTACACCGGCATGTCGCTGTTCGAATGCGGCGTGGTCGGCCTCATCGTCACCGCGCTGATCATCTGGATCACAGAATACTACACCGGCACCGACTATCGCCCGGTGAAGTCGATTGCCGCGGCGTCAGTGACCGGCCACGGCACCAACGTGATCCAGGGGCTGGCGATCTCGATGGAGTCGACCGCGCTGCCTGCGATCGTGATCATCGCTGGCATCCTGGTCACCTACAGCCTGGCAGGGCTGTTCGGCATCGCGATCGCGACCGCCACCATGCTGGCGCTGGCCGGCATGGTCGTCGCTCTCGACGCCTTTGGCCCGGTGACCGACAACGCCGGCGGCATCGCCGAAATGGCGGGCCTGCCGAAGGAGGTGCGCAAGTCGACCGATGCGCTCGACGCGGTCGGCAACACCACCAAGGCGGTGACCAAGGGTTACGCGATCGGCTCCGCCGGTCTCGGTGCACTGGTGCTGTTCGCGGCCTACAATCAGGACCTCAAGTTCTTCATTGCGGACTCCGCGCACCACACCTACTTCGCCGGCGTCAATCCGGACTTCTCGCTCAACAACCCCTACGTGGTGGTGGGCCTGCTGTTCGGCGGCCTCTTGCCATATCTGTTCGGCGCGATGGGCATGACGGCTGTCGGCCGCGCGGCCAGCGCGATCGTCGAGGAGGTCCGCCGCCAGTTCCGTGAGAAGCCAGGCATCATGCAGGGCACCGACAAGCCGGACTATGGCAGGGCGGTCGACCTGCTCACCAAGGCGGCGATCAAGGAGATGATCATCCCCTCGCTGCTCCCGGTGCTGTCGCCGATCGTCGTTTACTTCCTGATCTACTTCATCGCGGGCGGCGGCGCGGCCGGCAAGTCGGCAGCGTTCTCGGCCGTAGGTGCGATGTTGCTCGGTGTGATCGTGACGGGCCTGTTCGTCGCGATCTCGATGACCTCGGGTGGCGGCGCCTGGGACAACGCCAAGAAGTACATCGAGGACGGCCATTACGGCGGCAAAGGCAGTGATGCCCACAAGGCGGCCGTGACCGGCGACACCGTCGGCGATCCCTACAAGGACACGGCGGGACCTGCGGTCAACCCGATGATCAAGATCACCAACATCGTGGCTTTGCTGCTGCTGGCGATCCTGGCGCACTGAGCGGAGTCAACTTTGCAAGACAGAACCCCGCGGTGCGAGCCGCGGGGTTTTTGTTTGGTTGCTCTCACCCCGTCATTGCGAGGAGCCCGCGACAAAATTGCGAAGCAATTTTGCGCTGGTGCGACGAAGTAATCCAAGGTCTTTCCGCGGAGGGATTCTGGATTGCTTCGCTGCGCTCGCAATGACGGAGGGCGGTTAGTGCTCGCTTTGGAGCTACTGCACGTCCATCTGCAGCCCTTCCTTCTGGATGATGCCGGCGAACTTCTTCGTCTCGGCGTCCACGAATTCGGAGAACTGCTGCGGCGTGCCGTAGTCGGCGCGGGCGCCCATGGCGGTGATCTGCTTCTTCATGTCGTCGCGCTCCAGCATCGCCTTGACCTGGAGATTGAGCGCTTCGAGCACGGGCGCCGGGACTCCCTTCGGCAGGAACACCGAGAACCATGACGACACGTCGAAGTTCGCGAGCTCCGGCGCGCTCTCGCGCATGGTCGGCAGGTTCGGTGCGAGATCACTCCGCTCAGTCGTGGTGACGCAGAGGCCGTTGAGCGTGCCGTTCTGCACCTGCGGCAGGCTCGGATAGAGATTGTCGAACAGGATCTGGATGTCGCCGGCGAGCGCAGCCTGAAGTGCAGGCCCGGCGCCACGGAACGGGATGTGCGTCATCTTCAGCCCGGTAAGCTGGAGGAACCAGGCGCCGGTGAGGTGAGGGCTCTGGCCGACTCCGGACGAGGCGTAGCTGAGCTTGTCCGGGTTGGCCTTGAGAAAGGCAATCAGCTCGGCGACCGACTTGATGCCGGTCTTCGGATGCGCCGACACGATGTTCGGGATCCGGATCATGTTGGAGACCGGCTGGAGCTGGTCCGGCTTGTAATTGAGGTTCTTGAAGATGCTGTAGGCGATCGCGTTCGGACCGGGATTGCCGATCAGGACGGCGTGGCCGTCGGCCTTGGAGCGAACGACTTCGGCCGTCCCGATCGTGCCGCCGCCGCCCGAACGATTCTCCACGACCGCGGTCTGGCCCCAAGCGGATTGGAGATGGGCTGCGAGCAAGCGTCCCATCACATCGGTCGAGCCGCCGGCCGCGGCCGGCACGATGATGCGGATATTCTCGGTCGGCTTCCAGTCGGCAAGGCTCGATCGCGGTAAGATGGCTGCTGCCGTCAGACCGGCCGCGCCGGCGAGCACGCGACGACGCGACAGCAATTTGTTCTGAAGTCTGTTTTGAGGTTTCTTGGGCACGAATCCACTCCCTGCTTCTTATTTTGCAGAGAGCGTATGGAACCAGGCGTGCAACGGCAAGTCGCATGCGGCGGTGGGCATCGTGCGGAGAGCGGCACGACGCCGCAGGCCGAAAAGTCAGCTCATGATCTCAGTTGAAGCTGAGCAGCTTGAACAGCGGCGCGAGGTAGCTCATCTCCTGACCGGACGTCGGCGTGGTCCGGCTGATGGAGTCGAAGATTTTGCCGTCCTGGAGACCGTAATTCGCAAGGCGGCGCACGCGCCGGTTCTTGTCGAAATAAACGGCGATGACGCGCTGATCGACCACCTTCTGGTTCATGAAGGCGACCATGCGCTCGGAGCGCTGCGAGATGTAGTAGAACACTTCACCGTCCAGGGTCGCGACCGTGGAGGGGGTGCCCATCACGATCAGCACCTGATCCTGGCTCGCGCCGATCGGAATCTGCTCGAGCGCGCCGGGCGGCAGGATGTAGCCCTTCTGGAATTGCTCGCCGGTGCAGCCCGCAAGGGCGCCGCCGACCAGAGCCACGGCCGCAAGCATGCGCAAACAGCGCCAGCGTGCAGAAAGGCCGCGCCGCTTGTCTGCGCGCAGGCTGGTCTGGTTCGTTATCGTCATAGTGGAACTGATTCCGTCCCCTTGCGTCGCGCGAGGCGCTGAAGTACCGGGCGGAGGCTCTGAATGCAACTCGCGCGCGCCCGCTTGCGGAAACCACAATGCTTTGGCCGTTCAATCACTTCAGGAAACCCCGGCTAGCCCAAGCCGGCACCATCGAGGCCATCTATGGCATGATCGTGACGCAGGCGCGAGAACCCATATTTTACCGGGACTTGGGCGTGCCTGATACGGTTAACGGCCGTTTCGACCTGTTGCTTCTGCACCTCTGGCTGTTGCTGAGACGGCTGCGGATAGCGGCCCAAGGCGGGACGGAGTTGTCGCAGGCCCTGTTCGATCGCTTCTGCGAGGACATGGACGACAATCTGCGGGAAATGGGCGTGGGTGACCAGACCGTCCCCAAGCGGATGCGGGCGTTCGGCGAGGCCTTTTACGGCCGCGTCCAGGCCTACGACCAGGCGATCGAAACTGGCGCGGAGGCGCTGGCGCAGGCAATCTGCAAGAATATCTTGAATGGTGCCGGGCTGGATCAGGCGCGGCGGCTCGCCGCTTATGCAGTGGCCGCCAACGCCGACTTCGGCCGGACCACCGACCCCGCGCTGCTGCGCGGATCTTTCTCGTTTCCCGCACCGCTTCGGGAGGATGGAACGCTATGAACCGACCGATGACCGGGTCCGGACCTGACCCCTGGCGTTCGCCCGTAACCGTGGCGCAGATTCCCGATACCGGCCTGCATCGTGAGGTCGAGGCTTCGGCTGCCGAGCGTGAGGCCATGGCCGATATGGCGGGCCTGCGCGACGTCCTATCGGCCCATGCTACCTTCGAGGTCGTGCCGAAGAGCGGCGGCCGGGTCCAGGTCACGGGCCATGTCCGGGCCCGGATCGGCCAGACCTGCGTGGTCACGCTCGATCCGATCGAGAGCGAGATCGACGAGGAGATCGACCTGACATTTGTGCCAGAGGCCGAGGCGCGGCCGCTGGAGGACCTTGTTGAAGAAGGGCGGGACAACGACGAGTCCCCGGAGGTTGCCGATCCGCCGGAGGCCATCGTCAACGGGATCATTGATCTCGGCCGGATTGCGACCGATGCGCTGTTCCTGGCGATCGATCCTTATCCCCGCAAGCCGGGTGTTGTGTTCGAGGCGGAGGTCACCGCTCTGGACCCCGAGGACCATCCGTTCGCGGCGTTGAAGGCGCTGCAGGACAACAAGCAGGGCAAGAAGAAGGGCAAATAGCTGGGCATTCCCCGTAAGACCGCTGTGCTACCGGGTGTGAAGTGTTTGCGGGCCTGGTTTGAAGGATTAGCCCACCTCTTTGATTTCCAAGCGATTTTTGTGAATTCGAGTGTTGGCCGGCGGGTCGCCCTTAATCCAAAAGGCTGGGGGCAAGAGGTTGTTTCGGGATAACAAAACGCTATTGTCCGCCCCGGTCCGGGCGCGGCGTGGCGCTTGGCCGGTCGCCGTGTCCATGGCGAACCCATTCCGCGGCCCCGCTGATCGACGACCGCGCCAGACCAGGTTTCCGGGATTTTGATGCCAAGCAAGGTTCGTATCGCGCTTGACGCCATGGGGGGCGACGTCGGCGCCCCTGTCGTCATTCCAGGCGCGGCCATCTCGCTCGGCAGGCATCCCGAGACCGAGTTTCTGCTGGTCGGGGATCGCGCAAGAATCGAGCCCGAGCTCGACCGCCACCCGAAGCTCAAGGCCGCCTCCCGAATCATCCATACCGACGTTGCCGTCAGCGGGGAGGACAAGCCGAGTCAGGCGCTGCGTCGCGGCCGCAAGACCTCCTCGATGTGGCTCGCCATCGATGCGGTGAAGAAGGGCGAGGCGGATGTTGCCGTTTCCGCCGGCAATACCGGCGCGCTGATGGCGATGGCGCGCTTCAATCTCCGCACCTTGCCGGGCATCGACCGCCCGGCGATCACCGGGATATGGCCGACCAGGCGCGGCGAGTCCGTTGTGCTCGACCTAGGCGCCACCATCGGCGGCGACGCGCACCATCTGGTGTCGCTCGCGCTCATGGGCGCCGCGATGGCAAGCGTGCTGTTCGACAAGAAGCGGCCCACAGTCGGCCTGCTGAACATCGGTGCTGAGGAGATCAAGGGGCACGAGGAGATTCGCGAGGCCAGCGAAATCCTGCGTGGGAGGAATCTGCCGGAGCTTGACTATATCGGCTTCGTCGAGGGCGATGGCATCGGCAAGGGGCTGGCCGACGTCATCGTGACCGAGGGTTTCAGCGGTAACATCGCACTCAAGGCCGCCGAGGGAACGGCGCGCCAGATGGCGGACTTGCTCCGCAACGAGATTCAGCGGAGCTGGCTGTCCAGACTCGGTTATCTCTTTGCCCGCAATGCCTTCCAGGCCATGCGCAACAAGATGGACCCGAACAAGTCCAACGGCGGTGTTTTCCTGGGTTTGAAGGGACTAGTGGTCAAGAGCCATGGCGGAGCTGGCGCCGAAGGCTTTGCCTATGCGACCGATGTTGGTTATGAGATGGTCAAATTCGATCTTCTGAACAAGATCAATCAGATGCTCAACCGCGAGGGGAGTGCGCTCGGTTACGTGCCAACCGCGCCGGAGGATGTTTCGTGACTCAAATTCGTTCGGTCGTGCTGGGCTGCGGCTCCTATTTGCCGGAGCAGGTGGTGACCAACGCCCAATTGGCGGCGCGCATCGACACGTCCGATGAGTGGATCGTGCAGCGCACCGGCATTCGCGAGCGGCACATCGCGGCCGAGGGCGAGTTCACCTCGCATCTTGCGATCAAGGCGGCGCAGGCCGCGCTCACCGATGCCGGGCTGGACGCGCAGTCGATCGACCTGATCGTGCTCGCGACCTCGACACCGGACAACACCTTTCCGGCGACCGCGGTTGCCGTGCAGCACGGGCTTGGCATCAATCACGGCGCGGCCTTCGACCTCCAGGCGGTGTGCTCGGGTTTCGTGTTTGCGCTTGCGACTGCGGACAACTTCCTGCGCACCGGCGCCTTCAAACGCGCGCTGGTGATCGGTGCCGAGACCTTCTCGCGCATCCTCGACTGGAATGATCGCGGCACCTGCGTGCTGTTCGGCGATGGTGCCGGTGCGGTGGTGCTGGAGGCGCAGGAGCAGCCGGGCAAGGCCGCGACCGACCGCGGCGTGGTGACCACGCATCTGCGCTCTGACGGCCGTCACAAGGCAAAGCTGTTTGTCGACGGCGGGCCGTCCTCGACCCAGACGGTCGGCCATCTGCGCATGGAGGGCCGCGAGGTTTTCAAGCATGCGGTCGGCATGATCACTGACGTCATCGTCGACGCCTTCGAGGCGACCGGCTTCAATGCAGACAGCATCGACTGGTTCGTGCCGCACCAGGCCAACAAGCGAATCATCGATGCTTCCGCCCACAAGCTCCATATCGCGCCGGAGAAGGTGGTGCTGACGGTGGACCGTCACGGCAACACCTCGGCCGCCTCGATCCCGCTGGCGCTGTCGGTGGCCCGCAATGACGGCCGCATCAAGCGCGGCGACCTGGTTTTGCTGGAGGCGATGGGCGGCGGCTTCACCTGGGGCTCCGCGCTGGTGCGCTGGTAGAGCCACAATCGATAAAATTTTGCCCGAATCAGCGCGGATTATCGATGCGTCTGCATTGATGAGCGCTGTTGACCGTCGTATCGTAACCTCATAATTTCAGACAACAATTGTTCGCCGTGATGTGGGGCAGGGCGATGACCGATCAAAGTAAAACCGTAACGCGTGTTGATCTCTGCGAAGCCGTCTACCAGAAGGTGGGGCTGTCGCGGACGGAATCGTCTGCGTTCGTGGAACTGGTGCTGAAGGAGATCACCGATTGCCTTGAAAAGGGCGAGACGGTGAAGCTGTCTTCGTTCGGGTCTTTCATGGTTCGAAAGAAAGGTCAGCGCATCGGTCGTAACCCGAAGACCGGCACCGAGGTGCCGATCTCGCCGCGCCGGGTGATGGTGTTCAAGCCATCGGCGATCCTGAAACAGCGGATCAACGCCCAGCACCGCACCAATGGCGACGCCAGCAAGGCTCAACCCGAGGCGTAAGTCGCGCCTGCGCGAAGGATTTGGCATTTGGACAAGGCGCCGGATGCGTTCCGAACCATCAGCGAAGTAGCGCAGGAACTCGACATTCCGCAGCACGTGCTGCGGTTCTGGGAGACGCGATTCTCCCAGATCAAGCCGATGAAGCGCAGCGGCGGCCGCCGCTATTACCGCCCCGACGACGTCGACCTGCTCAAGGGCATCCGCCGGCTCCTCTACGGGGAGGGCTACACCATCCGCGGGGTGCAGCGGATCCTGAAGGAGCACGGCGTCAAATCGGTGCAAGGGCTGGCCGATGGCTCGGCCGCGGTCTCGTTCGGGGCGATCGAGGACGCCATCGGGGCGAGCCTGATGGAGCCCGACGACGAACCGCCCATCAAGGGCGTCACTGATGCCGACGATGACGACTACCAGGGCAACGAAGAGGAAGGCATCGACTTCCGCTTCACGGAGGTCGACGACGAGGACATCCTCACCACCTTCCGCAAGGGCGGTACCCCCGCCGCGCCGGCCGGCCCGAGCGCGATGGACCGGGAGCGGCTCGGACGGGTGCTCGCCGACCTCGTCGCCTGCCGGGAAATGCTCGATCAGGCGCTGAAGGAAGGCTGAGGGCGCTTTTCGTCGCCTTTGCGCTCCGTTCCCTGGGCTTTTGGCCAAGATACCAAAATGGTCGGGCTCGCCTTGCGCAAAGCAGCGATCCTAGCTAATGGAACGACGTTCGGAGCGTGGCGCAGCCCGGTTAGCGCACTAGTCTGGGAGACTAGGGGTCGGAGGTTCAAATCCTCTCGCTCCGACCAATAAAATCAAAGGCTTAGCCGGAAGCCTTGCACCCTCAAAATTCGCGCTGGGAAACACCCGGGAAACATTGGCGGGAGGGGTATCGTCGCGACGATTTTTTTTCGCGCCTCCGAAAAAGAAATGGTTGGGGTTGGGGCGTTAGATTTCTACTTAGACCACCGAGAGGCAGGGAAGGCCGTCATGCCCCACAAGTTGCCGAGACGGTCCAGCCTCGTGTATCGATTTGAAGGATAAGCGCCGCGCAACGGAGATGTGCGCGGCGTGGAGCGGGGGACTAGGCAGCCGCAAGAGCTGTCCTCCCCGGTTGTGTAGCGGCGAACACCCGCAGGTATTGCCGGAAGGCAGGCCGTCCGCCCCGGTGGACCCCACAAGCGCTTAACAAGC
Organism: Bradyrhizobium sp. LB11.1; assembly: GCF_040549385.1. NCBI lineage: Bacteria > Pseudomonadati > Pseudomonadota > Alphaproteobacteria > Hyphomicrobiales > Nitrobacteraceae > Bradyrhizobium > Bradyrhizobium sp. LB11.1. The sequence goes on from NZ_JBEPTH010000005.1 coordinate 153,811, forward strand.
ACCAATTCCCGCATGCGCAGGCGGGCTCCGAGAATCAACCAACTTGGAGCCATAGCTATGACTGCCCATGCGAACCGCGCGACGCGCGAAACCATCCCTCACGACTTCCCCCATCCCGCCCGACTTGGTGGACGCGACCTCTTCATTGAGGTGCTCGGCGGCCCGTCCGTCACGTCGTTCAATCGCTGGTTGGCGGCCGGAAAAATCCCGCAGCCTCGGAAGCTGGGTCATCTAAATCGATGGCCCGAGTCCGTGATGGCGGCCGTGCGCGACGCTGGCTTCGAGCGATGACTGGCGCCCGCCCCACCGCGCACTAGCCCTGAATCCTTCCCGATAGAGCCCGCGACCCGCGCTGTAGTGACCGCCCTTCGACGGCGGCTCGCACCTGCGCTCTTGGTCGACCGTTCCGAGGACTCAATTTGAAACACATTCCGCCCGACGCGCTTTGCCGCGCCGATTCTCATGCACCCACTGCGTCCGCGTTCCGAGACGAATTGCTGAAATGCGCACCCGCGCTCCGTCGATATGCAGGCAAGCTAGGCGGCGCCGATCTTGCCGACGACCTTCTACAGGAAACGCTTTCGCGCGCCCTTAAGCGCGAGGCGGCGTACAGCGCGCAAGGAGCGATGACTGCATGGTTGCGGCAGATCATGAAGAACGTCGCCCACGATCAGCACAAGAGCCGCCAGCGCTGCAAGCTCTTCTGTGAACTCGATCCTGACACCGCGGGAGAAAATTCCGAAGTCGAGGCGGAAGACTTCGTGTCGACCATTCCCGACGAAACGACCTTAGGCGAACGAGAGAAGCAGCTCGATGCGAAAAACCTCATTGAGCTTGCCGCGAAAGTTATCGGTCCGGAAATGTGGAGATGCCTGGAGCTAACGGGAGCTGGATTTTCCTCGGAAGAGATCGCGGTTGAACTCGGCATCAGCGCCGCGGCGGTGAGGCAGAACGTCTCGCGTGGTCGCAAGGCGCTGGAAGCTCTGCGCGCTGATCCCAAACAAAAAGTCTCCAAGTCTCTCAGAAAGAAATTTCGATGACAATCGACCGAATCGACAATTCGGGTGCGCGTAGATCGCGCAACAAGAAGAACGCATTCCAGTTCGCACAGGTCGGGCTCTACGTCTTCCCGAGCGATGGGAAGGTCCCCCTGAACGTGCATCTTGTCGCCGCGAAGCAGATGGTTGATGACTCCCGGCTGCAAATCGACTTTGATGTTATTGTAAAAGTCGATCTTGGCTTTAGCCCAGTCTTCGGGCGAAATGCCTTTTGGAGCTGCGAGCCCCGCGAGGGGGTCTTCAGCGTTGAGCGAGCCGAGCGCCTGCTCGCGCGGCAAGTCGGACTCGATGCTGACTGCCAGCATGCTTTGTACCAGCGCACTCGATAGGGAAAGCATTTGGACTTCTGCATCTCCCGAATTGACGAAACATCCACTGCACGAATTTCGCAGGCCTAAAAACGAGGCATCTCCAGTCTGGCCTCTGAAAGCAACGCTAAGCCCGAGAGTGACCGACTGAGTTCGGTTCGCCGAAGACGGGGAGGTCTTGGCGATCTCTTCAAGAAACTCCCTGATCTCGCCCCGGGTAATCGAACCTACGGCGCGCTTGCCGAACTTCGCTTTGGGGCGGTTCAGGTATCCCTCGTCGTTTTTCCAACTGCTCTTGCGGGGCCTGCCGGTGCGAGGGTCGATAGCCTGTATGTGCGCTAGGTATTGGTCGCACAGCTCGCCAAACGTGACGACGCCCTTACGGTGCTCGACAAGCTCACGCTCTTGTGCGGCCTTCGGGTCCTCGCCCTGGCCGTTCCTGGCCTCTTCCCGGTCCCGTGCGTCCCGGGCGAGCTTCAGGCTGAGGGCGGGGGCCTTGGCGCCGTACAGCCCCAGCGTCACCCGGCGCATGCCGCCCTTGGCCCGGGAGCGATAGGCGTAGGTCCATTTCGCCACGCCAGACGGCGGGCAGCGCAAGACCAATCCGCCCCCGTCGCTCAGCTCGACCCGCTTTCCCGTATCCCTGGCCTCCGCAATGGCCTTGTCGACCGCTTTAGCGGCGAGCCTGTTTCGACCTGTAGCCATGTTCCTACCCCTCCTAGCGCCCTAGTCTCTAATGGTGTGCCGGAGCCGTTTATAGCCGATTTGGGAAACTTTTGGGAAACATCGGCGCGGGATTGGCCGGTTACCGTTGGTAACTAGTGATACGAGTTGATAGGACCTATCGTATTGAATTTACGACGTTAATTCTATCGCTAGGTACGCGGTGGGCTTTCGTGACTTTTGCCCGTGGAATCACTGGGAGACTAGGGGTCGGAGGTTCAAATCCTCTCGCTCCGACCATTTCTTCTGAGATCGACCAACAGTCTGCACGATCATGGATCGTGCATGCGATCTCCTGTGTTCTGAGCAATCCAGTGTCAGCGGTCGGCAGTCAGCACCGGCTTCGCGGGCACTCCTGCTCCGCGGGCCTTGTCACGGGCCCATGTCGGAACGGCGAAGGCGAGTTGATGCCGCCCCATCGCGTTTACGAAGGAGGCTTGCGCGCGCTCCAGACGTTTAGCCAACCCGCTGACGTTCAGGTCCAGCGCCGCGTCGACTGCCAACAGGGATATTGACACAAGCGCAACCGTTACTGCGACGGCGATTGCCTTCCATTCTGGTGACTTAATCATCTGACTTCATAAGGTATGTGCTTCCGTGTACGATTCAACCCCTCGGAGGGTTTGCGGACGCGTTCTTGAAGCGCGACAATTTTTTAACGAGGTGATGCGTGTCGTTCTGATCGCCGCGACCTGATGCGGCTTTGATTCGATCACGTCCAGCGCCGGAGCTTTGTCCAACAACGAATGCTAGGCGGAGGGCCTCAAAAACCCCACCACCATCCTCGCCGTCTCGTCCACCAGCGTTCGCACCATCTTCTCCGACAGCATCTCAGCCTCGTTCAGCACCGTGTTGTGCGCGACTGCTTCGATCGCGCTGACGCAGATGAAGGTTGCGACATCGAGGTCGATCTTGCGCATTTCCTTGCGGTGGCGCTCGAAATAGGCGCGAACGAGGCTGTGGACCTCGCGGTTGAAGGCTTCGACGTCGAGCTTTCCGGCGCGCGGGATCTGCTCGGCGAGGACGCGATGGAGTTCGGGGTTGATGCGGTGCGCGTCGATCGCGACGGTGACGAGGCGGCGCACGGCTTTCTCGATCGGCATGTCGGCGACTTCGGTGAGGGTTGCGCGGACGAGCCCCATGATCTCCTCGTTGTGACGGTCGATCACGGCGGCGACCAGCGCCTCCTTGCTTGGGAAATACTGATAGAGCGAGCCGACGCTGACGCCGGCGACCTCGGCGATCCGGTTGGTGCTCGACTTCTCAAAACCCTCTCGAACTAGAATGCGAGCAGTCGCCTCGACCAGCGCGTCGACGGTGGCGCGAGATCGCTCCTGCGATGCATTTTTCCGGGGTTTTGTCGGTGGCTTGCGCGCCATGATCCTGCATTCCGAATGCGAGTAGGAAAAGCGAGTGAATGCTCGCATTATAGGCCGCGTCGGTGGCCAATTGATAGAAGCAAGTTGGCGTCGGCCGGCGCAGCAAATGAGGGCAGGAGCATGAGCGTTGCGAAGATGCTGTCGATCGGGCGGCTTTGCGAAGGACATTTCTCGCGGGCGAAGCTTTCAGGCGATCCCGCGCCGAGCTTGCAGAGCCGCGTCTTCAACTTGCTGCTCGGGCAGCTCCCCATCAAGGAGCAGCTTGCCTCAGCGGAGGCCGTGCAGGCGCATGTGCAGAAGCTCGCATTGGCGCCAGCCTCATATGAGCCTACCGGGCTTGGCCGTGGCGTCGAGGTCACGCTGACCAAGATGGGCGGATGGCCGGTCTATTACACCGCGCCGTCATCGGGGCACGAAGGCTGCAACCACGTGATGTTCCTGCATGGCGGCGGCTACATCAACGAGATCGTGCCCGCGCATTGGCGCTTCGTCGGGCAGATGACGCGCAAGGCAGGTGTCGTTTGCGTCGTGCCGATCTATCCGCTTGCGCCGCGCGCGACCGCCAAGGACGTCGTGCCGGCGACGGCCGCGCTGTTGCGGATGCTGCTGGAAGATGTTGGATCGGCAAAGGTCACGGTGGTCGGCAATTCGGCCGGTGCGGGCCTCGCGCTTGCCGCGTGCCAATGGCTACGTGACCGCGGCCATCGGCAACCGAACCGGCTGGTGTTGATCTCGCCTGCGGCCGATGCATCGATCAGCCGTCTGGAGCAGGTCGAGATCGCGGCGCGCGATCCGATCCAGGACATTCCGGGAATCATCGAGGCGGGGCGGCTTTATGCCGGCGAGCTCGATATCGGCCATCCCTTCGTCAGCCCGTTGAATGGTGCCTTCCGTTCGCTCGCACCAATGACGATCTTTTCAGGCACGCGCGATCTGCTCTATCCCGACAGCGTCGATCTTGCGGAGCGGGCGAGGGCGGCGGGCGTGTCGGTCGATCTGCATCTGCTCCGTGACCAGCCGCACAATTATGCGCTGATGCCGACGCCGGAGGGAAGGCAGGCGCGCGCGAATATTCTGCGTGCGGTGGTGTAAGGGGAAGGCGTGATCTTTGTCACGCAGGCGCCGCCGCAATGGCTCTGGCGCTGCAAGCTCGCGCGGGGAAAGGGCGGCCCCGGGCGTTTCCTCGATATCAATAGTTTTGCGGAGCCTTAGGCGTGGCTCTTGATCTCGTAGTGACCCGGCACGCATTTGTAGCGGTCAAGGCGCCAGTTGGCGTGATAGATCGGATGCTCGCCCATCCATTTTGCAAGCGGGGCCTGCGCACCGACAGCACACGCCATCATCGACATATCGGGCGTCATGTTGCTGTCGGTCACGATTTCCTCGACACAGCTGCCTGAGGCAGCAGCGCTAAGCCGGCAGAGCACGGCAACGACGGTTATGAACATTCCAGTCACCTCATCGGTCGTTTCGATCACGAAGAGGATGCAAGCGGAGTGCCAGAGCCTGTGACGCAAACAACACGCTGGCCTGGCCGACTCGACCCAGCGTCCAACCCCATTTGACGATTCGGATTGTAAAAAGATTATCCCTAAACCGAAGCCGGACAACTACGGGGAACTCACAAGGAAATGGCAGGAATGAGCGATTGTGGGGGCAGCGCCGCGCGAGCCGCCCTTCACAAGGCCGGCACAGCCGATAGGCTCGGAAGCGTGCGGATACTCGTCAAAAGAGCGGGACCGCCACAGGACCAAAGGAAACGCGTGGGCAGACCATGAAGGCACGACCGACCGGCGTGATCCCGCCGATGACGACGCCGTTCCGGAAAGACGGCGAGATCGACTATAAGCTCGTGGCGCCCCAGGTCGACTGGATGATCGGTGCCGGCGCGCATGGCGTTGCGGCCGGCGGCTCGACCGGCGAGGGGCACACGCTCGACCACGAGGAATATCGCGACCTGATGGAAGCGACGGTGGATGCGGTGAAGGGACGCATTCCCGTAATCGCCGGCATCATTGTGGACTCAACCCGCGATGCGATCCGCCGCGGCAAGCTCGTGCGCGACATGAATGTGGCCGCACTCCAGGTCACGCCGGTGCACTACCTGTTCAAGCCCGATGACGAGGCGATGGTGGCGCATTTTCGCGCCATGGCGGATGAGACCGGCATGCCCATCATCATCTACAACGTCGTGCCATGGTCGTATCTGTCGCCGGCGTTGCTGACGCGGATCATGACCGAGGTGCCGCTGGTCGTCGGTGTCAAGCAGAGCGCGGGCGACCTCAAGCTGTTTGCTGACCTCATGATGATGGCGCCGGACAAGCTGATCTACAGCGCGGTCGATGCCCTGATGTATCCGTCCTACACATTGGGAGCCCATGGCTCGATCGCCGCGATCCTGACCGCTGCGCCGCATGCTTCCGTGGCGCTGTGGGATGCGGTGAAGGCGGGCGACCATCCGCTCGCGCTGGAGCTGCACAAGAAGCTGCTGACGCTGTGGAACGCCGTCATCGCCGACAATCTGCCGGCCTGTACCCGCTACGCCCAGACTCTCCAGGGCCTGCCGAGAACCTATCCGCGTGCACCGATGCCGGAGGCCTCGGCGACACAGCAGGCTGCGACCCGCAAGGCGCTGGAGGCACTCGGTGCCCTGAATGGGGTGCGCGTCGAAGCAGCCGAATAGTCTGCACGTCGAAATAACTGATGTTGAAGACAGCGGCGCCGATTGGCTTTTACCTGCTGATGCGGCGCTGCTAGATTTCGCGCGCGCCGCATGCGCGACGCGCCAACGACGAAGAAACATGCCGATAAGGGGAGGGGCCGAAGTCCCATGAAGGAATTTGCTGGAAAGATCGCCGTCATCACCGGCGGTGGCACGGGTATGGGGCGCGAACTCGCACGGCAGCTTGTTGCCGAGGGCTGCAATGTCGCGATGTGCGACGTCTCGGAAGCCGCGATGGCGGAGACCAGGCGGCTCTGCGAAGTCGAGAAGCTGCCGCAGGGCCTGCGCGTCACCACGCATGTCGCCGACGTGTCGATCGAGGATCATCTCAAGCGTTTTCGCGATGAACTCGCCGATCAGCAGAAGACCGACAAGATCCATCTGCTGTTCAACAACGCCGGCATCGGCGGTGGCGGCAGCCTGTTCTCCAACACGCGCGAGCAGTGGGAGCGCACCTTCAACATCTGCTGGGGTGGCGTCTATCTCGGCGTCCGCACCTTCCTGCCGATGCTGGTCAAGGCCGATGAAGCCCACATCATCAACACCGCCAGCGTCAACGGCTTCTGGGCCTCGATCGGAATGAACCAGGCGCACACCGCCTACAGTTCGGCAAAGTTCGCGGTGAAGGGATTTAGCGAGGCGCTGATCAACGACCTCCGCCTGCACGCGCCGCACGTCAAATGCTCGGTGGTGATGCCCGGCCATATCGGCACCTCGATCGTCTCCAACTCACGCAAGGTGCAGAGCGGCGATGGATCGGAGCGTCTCAATCCCGATGAAATCGTGCTGACCCGCAAGCGCATGGTCGCGGCCGGTGTGCCAGATGCTGACATAATGTCGGACGACGACATCCAGGCGGGGTTCGCCGAACGCGCCCGCAGCTTCCTCGAGGATGCTCCGACGACGGCCGCGCAGGCCGCCAAGATCATCCTGGACGGCGTGAAGGCCGAGCGCTGGCGCATCCTGGTGGGCGAAGACGCCAAGCTGCTCGACGGGCGGGTGCGCGCGGCGCCCGAGCAAGCCTATGACCGCGCCTTCTACGAAAGTTTCACCCAGGAAGTCGGCTGGCGGCTTGGCTGAGACCATCGACGATCGCGCGCGTATGTAGGCATGATGATCATCATCGCAAGAGGCGCGCGAGTCATTTTACTCAGGTGACTTGACCTTCCGCCCCGCGCGCATTCGTCGTCTTATGACGATACGGAATGTCACGCATGCGACATATGACATGCGTTCAAGCGATGGTGATCTCGAACGTGTCTCATTCGGCGCAAGCCAGCTTGGTTGGCGAACTAAAATAGTTTACCCAATCAAGGGTAATGCCACGATAGAGCGTAGCTCAGATGATACCCGCATGCCTCTCCGACGACTTTGTCCTTTGCCCGGAGAGAGAGGATATCTCCGCTGAATTCACGCGGCTGCTCACCGCGGCCCAGGAGGGCGGCGCCACCATCGCCGAATGCCTGATGATCGCGCGGCAGCTGAAGCGCGGTGACGAGCAGTCCTGGCATCGCGAGTGGAAGAGGCTTGCGCAAGCCAACCGGCAGCGCGCCGAGGCGGCGTTTGCGGAAGGCCATCTGGCGACGGCGCAGCGCAACTGGCTGCGCGCGATGAATTACTACGGCGCGGCCGCGATGCCGCTCGATCCCGCGGACGAGCGCCGCTGGGTCGCGGTCCTTGCGATGCAGGAATGCGCCCGCCGATTCGTCACGGCGCGCGGACCGGCCGGCGAGGTCGTGACGATTCCCTGGGCCGAAGGACATGCGTTGCAGGGCTACTTCCTGCCTGCGCCTGCGGCGAACGGTCGCGCACCGACGGTGATCTGCATCGGCGAGCCCGGCCACCGCAAGGAAGAGTTCCTGTTCAAGCTCGCGCCCCATGCGCGCGAGCGCGGGTTGTCGATGCTTGCCCTGGATCTGCTGGGCGACCAACGCGACGATTACACCGACATGCTTATGCAGCGCCGGGATCTCGAAAGCTCGGTTGCCAGCGCGATGGATTATCTGGAGCAGCGCAAGGACGTCGATTTCGATCGTGTCGCGATCGTGGCCGACGGGTGGGGCTCTTCTTTCGTGGCACGCGCGGTGTTGCAGGAGCCACGGTTTGCTGCGGCTGTCTGCGACGGCGGCCTCTGGGACCTGCACGAGCGGTCGTTTTTTGCCAGCCGCTTTGCGATGAGGGACCTCAGCATCGTCCCGGTGCCGCATGCGCCGCTGATGGCCTCGGGCGCTGAATGTCCGGTGCTGATCACGCTTGGCGAGGACGGCTGGCTCGAGGCTGACCGGGCGCGTCAGATCGTGCAGAAGTCCCGGCTCGGCAGTTCGGACATTGTGCTCAAGGTGTTCACCGCGGCGGAGACCGGCGCGGCGCAGGCCCACGCAGACAATCCGAGCCTCGCGAACGAATACATCTTCGACTGGCTCGAATCGCGGCTCGGTACCACCGGCAAGCGGATCTGAGCGCGGCCGCTGAGCTTAGAAGCGGCTTTGCGCCCTAGAAGTCGAGGGAGATCCTGACGCAGGCCTTCTCGAGCCGGGTCTTCAGCGTCGCGAGCTTCGTGGTGAATTCGGTCAGTTCGTTCTCGTCGAACTCCTGGAAGACGAATTCGCGAATCGTCTTGTACTGCTCGTTGAGGCTCGCAATGTGCTTCTGAGTCTTTTCGACCAACGACAGCCGCACCACGCGGGCGTCGGTCGGCGAGGGGCGGCGGCGCAGCAGGCCTTTCTTCTCCAGCAGCTTGGACTGGGTGGTGACGAAGGACGGGTCGACATGAAGCAGCTTGGAGACCACGTTGACGGGCACGCCGTCGTCCTTGTCGAGGTCGGAAATCGCCATCAGGATCAGCCATTGCGGTCCGCTGATGCCGAGCGTCCTGGCCCAGAACTGACGCAGCTCCTCCAGATACATGTTGATCGACGATATCTCCCAGGTGAATCGCCTGATGATATCGAGATTGCCGACGGAGCGGAGGCGCGCCCCTTCTTTCCTCGTCGCTGACACATTCACTCCCGCAAACTGATTTCTTTCTGGCCAGTGTTCGCGTGGTCATAGTCCACGCAAGTCTGCCCTGACGCAAGTGCAGAGCAGGGTTATTGTGTCACAGAAATTACAAATATGATCAGATCAGTATTTTCGGGGTCAGAATCGGGTGTTGCGCTGCGGACACAGAGTTAGGGAAACCGGAAAGCTGATCTAATAAACTATTTTGATTAACGGAACGGCGCAGGCATATTGATCGTGACGGTGGGGGGTTCTCAATCGTCCCGTTGCAGGTGGTTCGCTTACGTCCCTCGCGTCGAATGCGGGTACGTCCGAAAGCGCGAAGCGGCCGAGCGGATTTGATGAAGAGACGGGGATCTGGGGGGCCTCACGGTCCGGTCTCCGTAAAATGAGCAACTTGGAGGTTTTATATGAAAGTGGTGAAGAGCCTTTTGCTCGGCACTGCGGCGACCCTGATCGCCGTCGGTGGAGCTCAGGCGGCTGATCTTCCGGTCAAGGCCAAGGCGGTCGAATACGTGAAGATCTGCTCGCTCTACGGTGCGGGTTTCTACTACATGCCGGGCACCGACACCTGCATCAAGCTGGGTGGTTACCTGCGCGCTGACGCAATTCTCGGCGGCGCTGGCGACTATGGTTTCAATAACAGCACCAGCTCTGCGAACGGTGGGTCAAACAACCGTCTGACCAACTACTATTACAGCCGCGCTCGTTTCGACCTCAACGTCGATACCCGCACGGCGACCGAATACGGCGTTGTTCGCACCTACGCCGACATGGTTTTCACCTATGATACGTCGAACGTCACCGGCAGTAGCCCGTCGGCGATCTCGCCCAGTGCGCCGGCGCTCGGTCTCTTCCATGCGTTCATCCAGTTCGCCGGCTTCACCTTCGGCCGCACGGTCTCGATCTTCGATGCCCCGTGGCAGAGCTATCCGGCTGGCGGTCCCGACTCCATTCCGGGCGGCTCCAACCACGTCAACGGTGTGAACCAGGCTGCCTACACGGCCGACTTCGGCCAAGGCATCACCGCTTCGCTCGCGTTGGAGGAGGAAACGACGGCGTCGAACGGCCAGTCGAACCTCTGGAACGTGTCGGCGGGTACGGCCTCTCAGTTCGTGACGGGTGTCTACGGTGCCAACAGTTGGGGTGGAACGCGTTCACCCGATATCATTGGTGCGGTCCGTGTTGACCAGGCTTGGGGTCTAGCCCAGCTTTCGGTTGTCGCGCATGACCTCCATGCCGGCTACTACGGCGCGACGGAAGTCAGCGGTCACCCCGAAGACAAGTGGGGCTGGGCTGTGCAGGGCTCCTTGTCGATCAAGAACATCCCGACCGGTGCGGGCGACAACATCAACCTGCAGGCCGTCTACACGGACGGTGCAACTCGTTACAATTTCCAGAGCCTGTTTCCGCAGAGCTTCTTCATGTTCAGCGGCAGCAGCACGGCGTATCAGAGCACCGGTTTCGCCGGTCTTTCTGACGGCGTCTTTGGAACTGCTACCGGCATCGATACCGTCAAGACCTGGGGTCTCCGTGGTGGCTATACCCACAACTGGAGCCCGAACTGGGCGAGCGCCATCTACGGTGGTTATGCTCAGCTGAAGTACGGCAATACGGGCAAGGCCCTGATCTGCACCAACTTCGCTGCGATCTCCGTGGCAGGTTCGACCTGCAATCCGGACTTCAACTTCTCGGTCCTCGGTGTCAACACCGTGTGGACTCCGGTGAAGAACCTGGCGTTCACTGCCGACCTGAGCTGGTCGCGTCTGGACCAGAAGTACTCTGGCGCCATCGCGAGCCCGGGCATTGCCTCCGCGGCGAAGCCGGCAGCTGTGTACGAGCTGAAGGATCAGAACTCGGTGAGCATGCTGCTGCGCGCTCAGCGCAACTTCTGATCATCGATCGCGCAAACTAGAAAACCCCGGCGGGCAACCGCCGGGGTTTTTTCTTGATGAATCGTTGATTTTGATAATCGGAAATCTCCTACGCGAGCGACGAAGACGAGCTATGCGATTCGATCGGCACCAATTTTATTTACTTACCTGAGTGGCTCAGCTATATTGCCTTCAGCCGATTTCGAAAAGTCACGGCTCTTGGCTTCACGCTAAGCCTCCAGAAACCTCCGGTAGTGCCCTGCCGGAGGTTTTTCGTTGTGGAGCTGGGCACGGCGGGCTTCAGCCGCGCATGACACGTGCGCGGGAGTTCGGCCGGTAGGCGAGGCGGCTGTGGCCGGCGCAATAGGGCTGGCCGTCGTGCGCGGCGTTACCGCAGAAGCAGAAATCCTCGGCGCCGGGCGTCGAGATCGGCCAGCGGCAACGGTTTTCGCCGAGCTCCATCAGCGAGCAGCGATTGGCCGCGTCGATCGGACCGGGCGCGACGGGCCCGTCCGCTTCGCCGTAGATCGTGGCGAGCATTGCGAATTGGAGCCGGGGCACCGCTTTCGGCGCGCGCGGTGCGCTATTCCTGTCATGGTGCCTGCGCTCGTCGACCGAGCGGCCGCGCGTGAGATTCAGCCGGGACAGCTTGCCGATCACGGCGTTGCGGCTGACGCCGATGTCGGCGGCGATCTCGCGGCAGGACAGACCGGCCTCGAAGTGCTGCTTCAGAAGTTCAATTCGTTCGTTGGTCCAGGTTGGTGAGAGAACAGCCATTTGTAACGGTCCCAGGTTGCGACAATCGACCAACCGTCGCTGAGATCCGTCCGCTTCACGTTCGGCGCGCGCTCACGTCCTGCCATTGTCGCGAATCGACAAAAGCCCATCCTTGATGGCGAGGCGGATGCCTTCCTCGATCAAGGTACGTGCGACGCCTGGAACGCTGGTGCCGTGGGTGCCCTGTCTCACCAACTTCTCCAGATAGGTGATGGTCGAGAGCGCCAAGGTTACGGGAATGCGGTCAGTCTCGGCTTTTTCGGTGGCCATGGCCCGAACGCTAGCCTCTTACTCAGGTACATAAAAGTAACGATTAAGACTCTATTTAGGTTCGGGGGTGGAAGTCAATTGCCGGTTGTGCTCGTCGCTTAGCCCGTTGGAATCGCGCGGGAAATCAGGCGCGACTGAGCGCCCGCCCGGAACGTTCGGGCGGTCGCGGAGCGTGGAGCGGTCAGGAGGTGCCGGCGAGGTCAGCCGTGCACGATCGCCTTTTCGATCATGCAATGGATGCCCTTGGAGCCGTTGACGGTCTGGGTCACCCGCAGATCGGCCGCGAGACTGCACAGCGTATAGGCGTCCTCGCGCGACAGGTTTCGCGTCTCGCCAAGCAGCACGATCATGTCGCGCAGCGCCCGCACCGCGCACTGGTCGAGATCGGGGTCCATCGCCATGGTCATGTAATGGGTCGGCGTCTCCGCGCGCGGATAGTCGAACCGCAAATCCTTGCGCAGCGTCAGGCGGAAGCGGCCCTGCAACGCCGTCTCGATCGCGGTGACGCAGACCTCGCCGTCGCCTTGCACGCCATGACCGTCGCCGCAGGAGAACATCGCGCCCGGGACGAACACCGGCAGATACAGTGTCGCGCCGGCGCCGAGCTCCTTGTTGTCGAGATTGCCGCCCATGGCGCGCGGAACGAGCGACGAGATGCGGCCCCAGGCTGGCGGCGGTGAAACGCCCATTACGCCGAAAAACGGCTTCAGCGGCAGGTCGAGGCCCCACGGCATCCGGCCGACCATCCGCGACCGATCCAGTGGGATGTTGAGGATCCGCGTCTCGTGGAAATCGTCGGGCAGGGTGCCCGACAGCGGCTTGATCATGTTCCAGCCCCAGTCCTGGCGGAGCTGGACATCGAGGATCTCGACTGCGAGCACATCGCCGGGCTCGGCGCCTTCGACCGCGATCGGGCCGGTCAGGATGTGGCCGGGGAGCATGCGTTCGTTCTTGGCGTGAACCTCGAACATCTCCGGCGGAATGTGAAATTTGCTGCGGTCGGGCAGCATGTCCGGGCCGCCGCTGATGGTATCGACGGTCACCTCGTCGCCGCTGGCGATGGTGAGGACGGGCTTGAGCGCGGCTTCAAAGAAGCCCCAGTGGCAGGTTTCGGGACTTGAATGCAGGTGATGATGGGTCATTTGCCGCGTCCAATCGGTTTCATCAGAACTTGTCATGAGATCTTGTTATGCCCGGGCTTGACCTGGCAATCGATCCTCTTCCAAGAAGATTTCTGAAGATGGGCGGGCGGGTCAAGCCCGCGCATGACACGATCATTCCGCGAGGTTTCTCCTGTTCTTCGTCCTTTCCAAGACGGTTGGTGCCGCAGTGCTGCCGATCAATCTTCTGGTCGAGCTCGGGATCATTTCGGTCGTGCTGATGGCAACGCGCTTTGCCGGGCTCGGCCGCAAACTGGCCGCGACCACGCTGGTCCTGCTCGCGCTCGCTGCGTTTTCGCCGCTCGGCAATCTACTGCTCTATCCGCTGGAGTCGCGCTTTCCAGCGTGGGATCCGTCGCGCGGTGCGCCCGACGGCATCATCGTGCTGGGCGGCTCCGTCGATACCGATCTGTCGGCGGCACATCACACTCCGGTGGTCTCGCACGCGGCCGATCGCCTGCTGGCGCCAGCCGGGCTTGCGCGCCGCTATCCGAATGCGCGGATCGTCTTCACCGGGGGCTCCGGGAACCTGGTGGCAACCGGTGCCAAGGAAGCCGACTATTCCGCGCCGATCCTGGAAAATACCGGCATCCCGAGGGAGCGGCTGATTGTCGAGCGGGAGTCGCGCAATACGTACGAGAATGCGATCTTCACGAAACGTTTGGTTTCGCCGAAGCCGACCGAGCGCTGGCTGCTGGTCACCTCGGCCTATCACATGCCGCGTTCGATGGGCATCTTCCGCAAGGCCGGATTTGACGTCGAAGCCTATCCCGTGGACTGGCGGATGGGTGGACGCGACGATCTGTTCTCTTTCACCAATGCCGGCGCGGACGGTCTCCGCCGAACCGACACGGCTGTGCGCGAATGGATCGGCCTCGTGGCCTACCGTCTCATGGGCAGGACCAGCGAGTTGCTTCCCGGGCCGGCCAAGGACTAGAACAGGCCTCAGTAGCCCAGCAATAGGGGCGCGCCGGGAGGAAGCCATGCAGCAGCTAGCCGCGGATACGATCGATCTCGCCGGCCTCGTCACCGATCTCAACAATCTGTTGCGGCTGAAGACCACGGTGATCGGCATGAAGCTGTTCGCGCGCGTCGCCGACATGGAGGCGGTCCCGAAGATCCGGCGGCCGAACGCGGTCCACACCACTGACCAGATCGTCAGCATGGCCTCGCGGCTCGGTTGGACCGTCGGCATCACCGGCGACGATCTCGTCGGCGCGCAATGTCGTGCCGTGATCGGGCTCGCGCCGCAGGACGACAAATGGCTCGCCGGCGAAAACTATGTCGGTGTCTGGCACGGAACCGCGGAGGATGCGCGCAAGCGCCAGGAGGCGCTCGACGTGGTTCCGTTCGGCCAGTATCAGGCGCTGGCCGTCAGTCCGCTTGCGAGCGGGCGGCTCGATCCGCCCGACATCTGCCTCGTCTACGCAACGCCCGGCCAGATGATCATCCTGATCAACGGGCTGCAATATACCGGCTACAAGAAGTTTGAGTGGGGCGTGGTCGGTGAGACCGCGTGCGCAGATTCCTGGGGGAGGGCAATGAAAACCGGAGAGCCCAGCCTGTCGTTGCCATGCTATGCCGAACGGCGCTATGGCGGCGTGCCGGACGAGGAGATGCTGATGGCCTTGAAGCCCGAGCATCTCGCCAAGGCGATCGAGGGCATGAAGGCGCTGGCCAAGAACGGCCTGCGCTATCCAATCCCGCCCTACGGGATTCAAAGCGACGTCCGTGCCGGCATGGGCGTGAGTTACGCGAAGAAATAAAGGTCGACCATGAGCTCTGCGAAATTTGACATCGTCGTCTACGGCGCGACCGGTTTCACCGGTCAGCTCGTCGCCGAATATCTGACGGCGCACTACAAGAACGACAAGCAGCTCAAATGGGCGATGGCGGGCCGTAGCCTCGGCAAGCTGAAGGCGGTACGCGATGCGATCGGCGCGCCAGGGAATACGCCGCTGATTGTGGCCGACGCATCCGACGCAGCATCGCTGAAGGCGATGGCGGAGCGGACGATGTCGGTGATCACGACGGTCGGCCCGTATCAGCTCTACGGCGAGGAACTGCTCGCGGCCTGTGTCGCCACCGGCACGGATTATTTCGATCTCTGCGGTGAGCCGATCTGGATGCGGCAGATGATCGACAAATACGAGGCGGCAGCAAAGGAGAGCGGCGCGCGCATCGTATTCTCCTGCGGCTTCGATTCCGTGCCATTCGAGCTCGGTACGTTCGTCGTGCAGGAAGAGGCCAAACGTGTGTTCGGTGCACCCGCCGCGCGCGTCAAGGGACGGGTGCGCGACATGCGCGGCACGCTGTCGGGCGGCACTGCGGCGAGTGCGAAGGCCACCTTCGATGCGGTCGCCAAGGACATCAGCCTCATCGCGATCCTGAACGATCCGTTCGCGCTGACGCCGGGCTTCACCGGTCCCAAGCAGCCGAAGGGCAACAGGTCGCTGCTCGAGGAAGACCTGCAATCCTGGTCGGCGCCATTCATGATGGCGCTGATCAACACCCGCAACGTCCATCGCTCCAACATGTTGATGGGCTTTCCCTACGGCCAGGACTTCGTCTACGACGAGATGGTCCTGACCGGACCCGGCGAGAAGGGCGAGGCGAACGCGAAGCGCGTGATGGCGGCCAACGCCGAGAAGACCGGCCCGAGCGCGCCGAAGCCGGGTGAGGGACCATCGAAGGAAGAGCGCGAGAACGGGCTCTTCAATCTGCTCTATGTCGCGATCGCACCCGACGGTCGCATGGTCCGCGCCGGCGTCACCGGCGACCGCGATCCCGGCTACGGCTCGACCTCGAAGATGATCTCCGAATGCGCCATCTGCATGCTGCGCGACGTGACCGACGTCGCCGCCGGCTTCTGGACACCGGGCGCAGCGATGCAGCACAAGCTGATCAAGCGGCTGCAGGACAATGCGGGGCTGACGTTCGCCGTGGAAGCATAAGTCCGCGGCCTTGCAGGAAGCATGATCTGTGCCCGCGAAGTTCGACATCGTCGTCTATGGCGCAACGGGATATACCGGCCAGCTCGTGGCCGAGTACCTCGCCGCGCACTACATCGGTGATGGGGCGCCGAGATGGGCGATGGCCGGGCGCAGCAGAGACAAGCTCGAATCCGTTCGCGACGCGATCGGCGCACCCGCGGACACGCCTCTCATCGTTGCGAACGCAGCTGATCCTGCGTCGTTGCGCGCGATGGTCGATCAGGCGAAGCTGGTCGTCACCACTGTTGGTCCGTACCAGCTTTACGGAGCAGATCTGCTTGGCGCCTGCGTCGCATCAGGCACCGACTACATGGATCTCTGCGGCGAGCCGATCTGGTTGAAGCAGATGATCGACAGGCATGAAGCGGCCGCCAGGACGAGCGGCGCGCGCATCATATTCTCCTGCGGCTTCGATTCAATTCCGTTCGAGCTCGGTGCGTTCTTTGTGCAGGAGGAAGCCAGGCGTGTGTTCGGAGCGCCAGCGCCTCGCGTCAAGGGGCGCGTCCGCGACCTCAGCTGGAAGTTCTCCGGTGGCACCTCGGCGAGTGCGAGGGTTACTTTCGAGGCGGTTGCGCAGGACCTCAGCCTGGTCTCGATCCTCAAGGACCCCTTTGCTTTCACGCCAGGCTTCGAAGGGCCCAAGCAGCCGCGCGGCAACCGGCCGGTCTTCGAGGAGGATTTGCAATCCTGGGCCGCCCCGTTCGCGATGGCGATGCTCAACACGCGCAACGTCCATCGCTCCAACATGCTGATGGGATTCCCGTATGGCCGGGATTTCGTCTACGACGAGATGGTACTGACGGGAGCGGGGGACGAAGGGCAAGCCAACGCCAGGCTCGTCATGGCCGCCAACAGCGAAAAGACCGGCCCCGAGGCGCTCAAGCCCGGTGAGGGACCGTCGAAGGAAGAGCGCGACAACGGCCATTATGACCTGCTCTATGTCGCCATTGCGCCCGATGGCCGTCAGGTGCGCGCGGCGGTGAAGGGCGATCTCGATCCCGGCTATGCGTCAACGGCGAAGATGATTTCCGAATGCGCGATCTGCCTGCTGCGCGACACGCCCGATGTCCCGGCCGGGCTTTGGACACCGGGCGCAGCGATGCAGCACAAGCTGATCAGGCGGCTGCAGGACAATGCGGGTTTGATATTCGCTGTGGAAGGCTAGTTCAGCCCAAGGGTGGGCAAAGGCGCACTTGCGCCGTGCCCACCATCTAGAAGTGGTGGGCACGCTTCCGCTTTGCCCACCCTACGGCATCGTACCGTTACGCGGCCCGCGCATCATATGCGTACATGAAATCCATGCTCTTCGATCCCAGCGGCAGCAGCCATTTCATCATCTGATTTCTCATCCAGGCGCCGGTGGCGCTGAACTCGCGTTTGCTGTTGCCGTTGCGGCGGGCGATGGCGACGATCTTCTCCGCGCGGGGGCGACGTTCGGCCTCAAAGGTCTGGAAGGTAGCGGCGAGCTCCTGGCCTTCCTGCATTAGTCGCGCGAGCCGCATCGCATCCTCCAGCGCGAGCGATGCGCCCTGGCCCGCATGGGGACTGGTCGCATGCGCGGCATCGCCGATCAACAGCGAGCGCTTGCGTGACCAAATCGGCAAGGTCGCGACGTCGAGCGTGTCGGTGACCACGATGTTCTCGGCCGCGTCGATGATGGCAGAGATCGGATCGTGCCAGCCGTTATGGAAGCCGCGCAGATGCTGCTTCAGCGTCTGCTGGTCGAGCGCGCGGAACATCGCGCAATCCATGCCGTGTGCGGGCTGCGTGCTCCACCACATCACGCCATCCTTCGGATCCGGGCTGCAATAGCCGTAGCCGAAGAAGCCACTTTGCCCGAACGTTGTCTCGACATGCCGACCGATCGTCCGGCCGTCGAGCACGGCATGCGGCGCGAAACCGCCAAAACCGATCAGGCCCGTGTTGAACGGCTGCGGCCCGTCCGGCACCACTTGGCGCCGCGTGATCGAATGCACGCCGTCGGCGCCGATCAGGAAGTCGCCTTCGGCGGTGGTGCCGTCGGCGAAATAGGCGATGATCGGCTGGTCGCCGCGATCCTCGATCTTGATCAGGCGCTTGTCGAAATAGAGCGAGACACAGGCGCACCATGCCTTGTCGATCAGCATTTCGTTCAGCGTACCGCGGCAGATGTTGACCGCGGGCTGGCCGAAGCGTCGCGCCATGTCGCGGTTGATCGAGCCGAGCCGTCGGCCTTCCTGCGAATAGAAGTCGAAGGACTCTGCGATCGAACCGCGGCTGATCAGCTCATCCGCAAGTCCGATCTCGTCCATCACGTGCATGCCGTTCGGCGCGATCTGGAGGCCGCCGCCGATGCCCTTCGCATAGGGCCAGGCTTCGTAGATCGCGGATTCGATGCCGGCGCGGCGCAGCAGGATCGCGGCAACGGGCCCGGCGATGCCGGCGCCGATGATCAGGGCCTTGCGGGGACGATGAGGCATTGGCTTGCTCCCGAGGTTTCCGTGGTGCTAGGAGGAATTACGGTCACTAAATCTCTTAGTGGCTAAGATATATGTCGACTAAGATATGAGGTGAGCCTTGTCAAGGACGAAGGCGCGCGCTGCGTTGCTGGGGGAGTTGGAAGAGGCGATGCGACGGTCGTCCGCGCAGGGCGTGCTCTATGGGCAAGCCGTTGCGAACGTGGCTGGAATTGCCAATTCCGATCTCGAATGCATGGACATCCTCTACCTCGAGGGACGCGTGACCGCGGGCCGGCTCGCTGAGGTGACGGGACTGACGACCGGCGCCATCACCGGCGTGGTCGATCGGCTCGAGAAGGCGGGACTGGTGCGCCGCGAGCGGGATGAGGCTGACCGCCGGAAGGTTTTCATCGCCGTCGTGCCGGAGACGGCCATGAAGATCGGCGAACTCTATGTGCCGATGCAGCAGGCGATGGAGAAGGTCTGGAGCGCCTATTCCGATGAGGAGCTGCGCCTCCTGCTGCGCTTCGCCAACGAAGGCTACAAGGGCGTGCTCGCGGCGACCGCCGCGCTGAAGGGCCTGCTCGACACGCCGCCGGAGAAGCGCCCCGATCTCAAGCTGAAGAGGCTTCGTCCGAAGCCCTGATCTTGTAAGCTTGCGCCGCCGCGATCATGCCCCACATCGCTCCCAGCATCATCCAGAAGTGCCGCCAATGGTCGGTGTCGATCACGAAACTTTCGCCGACGGTGCCGACGAAGGCCGCGAACACCGCGAGATAAGCGCGCTGCCAGGGCACGCGGACGAAGATGTGCCGGAAGCCTGTGATCGCGGTGGTGAAGACCAGCGCGGGATAGCACACGCCGGAGAGCCAGCCGCCGGACATGAAGGCGTTCAGATAGGAATTGTGGGTGTCTTCGGGGAAGAAGCGGTGGAATTGCAAGGGACCGATGCCGAACGGCAGATCGAGCGCCATCTCCGCACCAAGGATGTGCCGGCCGAACCGGCCGAAACGGCCTTCGTCATAGCTCTGGTCGAAGCTCGCGCGCTGCTTGAACATCTCGGCGATGGAGTCGAACGACAGCAGCACCGCCATCAGCGCGAGGCCGAGCACCACCGCGACGATGGCCATAATGATGATGCGCGAGCGCTGCGCATTGGTGCGGCTGGTCAGCACCATCAGCGCCAGCATGAAGGCGGAGGTCAGCACCAGCCCGCCCCAGGCGGCGCGGGAGAAGGCGAGCAGGATCGCCAGCGACATGATGCCGAAGGCAATGACGTTGCGGAAGGCCTTGGCGAACTTGTCCGAAACCACGCTCTGGAGCGCGAACAGCGCCGGCAGAATCAGGAACGCGCCGAGCACGTTCGGGTCCTTGAACGTGCCACGTGCGCGCTCGTAGAGCGTCAGGAGGTCGTGGCCGCCGGGAACGAGGTTGAAATAGCCCGCGATCGCCGAGAGCGAGGCGACCATCGCACCGACCACGAGGCCGCGGCGCAGCATGTCGAGGCGCGCAGCCGTGTCCTCGGAAGTGACCATGGCGAAGAACACCACGGTCACCGCCATGTACCAGGAGGTTGCGATCCAGCTTGCGACCTCGGACTGGTCGAGCAGCGGGATCGCGCTGATGGTGTAGCCGACATTGAGCAGCACCAGAGCCAGCACCAGCGGCATCAGCACGAGCTTGAGCCGTAAGCCGGTGGCGAAGAAGGCGACGGTAGCGAGCAGCGTCGCGATCTCGTAGGGGCTCGGCTCGATGAAGACGATCGCGCCCGACGCGCCGACCAGCCACACCAGCGCGCGCTGGAGCGCCAGCACACCGGGCGCAGCCGGCGCGGCCACGTTCATTTCACCGGCTGTTGCCGCATACGCCATCACGCGCTCACGCTACTTGGTACGCCACAAAACTCGCAGTCATCGCCCGGCTTGACCAGGATAACGGAAACTCAATACGCATTCTCGTTCTTGGTTAGCAGCGAGAGCGGCGTCTTCAGGAGAATGACGAGGTCGAACAGCACCGACCAGTTCTCGATGTAGTAGAGGTCGAACTCGACACGCTTCTGGATCTTCTCTTCATTGTCGATCTCGCCGCGCCACCCGTTGATCTGGGCCCAGCCGGTGATGCCGGGCTTGACGCGATGGCGGGCGAAATAGCCGTCGACGGCTTCGTCGAACAGGCGGCTCTGGAGCTTGCCCTGCACCGCGTGCGGGCGCGGGCCGACCAGGGAGAGATTTCCCGAGACCACCACGTTGAAGAGCTGCGGCAGCTCGTCGAGGCTGGTCTTGCGGATGAACCGGCCGACGCGGGTGACGCGGGGATCGTTCTTGGTCACGACCTTCGACGCCGTCGGGTCGGCCTGGTGATGATACATTGAGCGGAACTTGTAGACGTCGATGCGCTCGTTGTTGAAGCCGAACCGCTTCTGGCGGAACAGGACCGGGCCGGGGCTGTCGAGCCTCACGGCCAGCGCCACCAGCGCCATCACGGGAAGCGCTGCGAACAACGCGAAGCCGCCGACGACACGGTCGAACAGCCATTTCATGACCAGGTCCCAGTCGGTGATCGGCGCCTCGAATACGTCGAGCGTCGGCACCTCGCCGAGATAGGAATAGGAGCGGGGGCGGAAGCGCAGTTTGTTGGTGTGGGCGGAGAGACGGATATCGACCGGCAGCACCCAGAGCTTCTTCAGCATCTCCAGGATGCGCGTCTCCGCCGAGATCGGCAGCGCGAACAGCACCAGGTCGACGCGGGTGCGGCGGGCGAACTCGACGATGTCGTCGACCTTGCCGAGCTTGGGAGCGCCGGCGCAAGTGTCGAGCGCGCGGCTGTCATTGCGGTCGTCGAACACGCCGAGGACGTGGATGTCGGAATCTTCCTGCGCCTTCAGCGCCTCGACCAGCTGCTCTCCATTGCTGTCGGAGCCGACGATAATGGTGCGGCGATCGAGCCGGCCCTGGCGCGCCCAGCCGCGCACCAGCGAGCGCAGCAGCAGGCGTCCGGAGATGAGCGCAACCAGACCAAGGAAGTAGAACGAGGCAAGCCAAAGCCGCGACATTTCGCTGCCGAACTTGGCAAAGAAGGAGATGCCGATGAACAGCAGGAAAACAAACGACCAGGACGAGATCATCCGCGTCATCTGCCGGAGCTGACCGCGGAACAGCTGCACCTGATAGATGTCCGCAGCCTGGAAGCAGACCACGGCGGCGACAGCGACGGCGACGATCTCGGCGGGGTAAACCCAGCTGAAGCCAACAAGCGGCGTGACGTAGCCGGCATAGAGCGTGACGCCGACCAGGCTGAGCAGGATGAAATCGGCGGCACGTGCGATGCCGGCAATCACGATCGGCGAATAGGCGCGGGCGACTTTCTGGTTGACGACATCGAGCGCGGCCGGCGTTAGCCGGCGGCGGCGTTCGACAAAAGGTTGGTCAGCTGGTTTGGCCGCGGCGCTGGTCGCGGCATCGAACATCGAGCGTGCGTTGAGCGGTTCCACGGGCGTCCACGTCCATTCCAAAGCCCCGCGGGCGCGGCTTTGCCCCCGGGGCATGCATCCCCTGGCACCTCGATTATCGGACAAATCGGAAGATTCTCTAAAGCGAGCTTAAGGATGGTTAATGATTTGCAAATGCGTCGCGGTAACCCGCGAGCACGCCGTCGACCATCGCCTGCTGGGAGAAATGCGCCGAGATGCGCTCGCGCAAGGAGGCGGCACGCTGCGCGGTCGCCGGCGCGTTGTCGAGCGCGGCCGCGATCGCTTCGGCCATGGCCTCGGCGTTGCTGGCCGCGAACAGGGCCGGGCTCTCCGCGCCAAAAATCTCCGGGATGCCGCCGACGCGCGCCGCGATCATGGGAATGCCGGCCGCGCCCGCCTCGATCACGACATAGGGCATGGAATCGCCGCGCGAGGGAACGACCAGCAGCCGCCCCTTGGAAAAGCCGTGGCGCGCCTTGACGTGGCCGATAAAGCGGACTGCGTCGGTCAGGCCGAGCCGCTCGACCTGCGCCTTCAGCGCCGCCGTCTCCTCGCCGTCGCCGCCGAGCGTCAACGTGACCTTCTTGCCGTTCTCGTGCAGCCACGCCACTGCATCGACCAGGAGATCGGCGCCCTTGATGTGCCTGAACTCGCCGACATAAGCGAGGTCGGTCGCGTCATCGGCGATAACGACGGGCTCGAACTCCTCGGGTGTCACGCCGTTGAAGACGCAATGCACCACGCCCTTGGGGGTGCCGACGATGCGCTGGTAGGTATCGCGGGCAAAGGCGCTCTCGAACAGGAACAGATCCGTTGCGTCCATCAGGGTGCGTTCAAGGCGCGCGTAAAATTCGCCCTTCAGGGTGTTGAGGGGATAATGCAGCGAGCCGCCATGTGGCGTGTAGATGCGGATGGTGTCGTCCGCGCGGCGCCGCATGCGGATGAAAGCGCCGGCCTTGGCACCGTGGCCGTGCGTGACGTCGGGCTTGAGCGCGGCGATCAGACGGCGCATGCGCAGCCATACCAGAAAATCTTCCGGAGAGGGCTCACGGCGGATCGCCAGCCGATGCACGCCGAGCTTCAGCCGCGGCGCCAACTCGGCCAGCGCCTTGTCCGCGCGCTCGCCGCCGGTGAGGCTGTCGGCGAGAATCCCGACATGATGGCCGCGATCGACCTGGCCATTGGCGAGGTCGAGGATGTGCCGAATGATGCCGCCTACGGGCGCGCGTACGGCGTGCAGGATGCGAAGCGGCTGGTCGGGAGAGGGGGGCATGATCAAAACCAGCGCTCGACGGCGAATGCCGAACAATGTTCTCCAAATACGTGACGGATTAAGGGGCCTCGTGGTTAACAAAAGGTGACGAGCGCGCGTGTGCTGCCCGCGAGACGCCGTGATTAACCCAGCGGCAACCTTAATGGAGTGTAATCGGCTCCATTGAGCTAGATGAGTGGCGTTGGCCTGCGGGAGTGTTCGATGTGTTTAGCGTTCTGGCGTGCCGGCAAGGACAAGGCCGTCATCAAGCGGGCGGTTTCGAAGGCCAAGCCTGAAGCTAAGCCCCGGGTCGAAGCGAGGCCCGTGCCGATTGCCGCGAAGCAGGTGCTGGCTGAATCCGGTGATATCGATTTGCATGCGCTCGGTGGCGCACTCGCGCGAAAGCGCAGCTGGATTATTGTGCCGACGGTGCTGGCACTCGTCGCGTCCGTCGCCATCGTCAATCTGATTACGCCGCGCTACAAGTCTGAATCGCGCATCCTGATCGACGGTCGCGAGAACGTCTTCCTGCGACCGACCAGCGATCGCAGCACCGAGGAGCGGCAGGCGCTCGACCCCGAAGCTGTCACCAGCCAGGTGCAGCTCGTGCTGTCGCGCGACCTCGCGCGCGAGATCATCAAGAAGAACAAGCTGGCCGAGCGACCGGAATTCGATCCGGTGCTGCAAGGTGTCTCCCCGCTGAAATCGCTCGCGGCGTTGGTCGGCATCGGCCGCGATCCGTTCTCGATGACGCCGGAAGAGCGCGTGCTCGATGCCTATTACGATCGCCTCCAGGCCTACGCCGTCGACAAGTCGCGCGTCATCGTGGTCGAATTCCAGTCGCAGGATCCCGAGCTGGCGGTGCGGGTCGCCAATTCGATCGCCGACGGCTATCTCGTGCTCCAGCAGAATGCGCGTCAGGACCAGGCGCGCAACGCCAGCCAGTGGCTGTCGGGCGAGATCGAGAATTTGCGCAAGAAGGTCTCCGACGCCGAGGCCAAGGTCGAGGACTTCCGCTCCAAATCGTCGCTTTTCGTCGGCACCAACAACACCACGCTGTCGAACCAGCAGATGGGCGAGGTCAACACCCAGCTCAACAATGCGCGCGCGCTGAAGGCCGACGCCGAGTCCAGGGCCCGGCTGATCAAGGAGATGCTGCAGAGCGGCAAGCCCATCGAGGCATCCGAGGTGGTGAACTCCGAGCTGATGCGGCGCTTGTCGGAGCAGCGGGTGACGCTGCGGGCGCAGCTCGCCGAACAGTCGTCCACGCTGCTCGGCAACCATCCGCGCATCAAGGAGTTGAAAGCGCAGCTTGGCGATCTCGACGGTCAAATTCGCGACGAGGCGGCCAAGATTTCGCGCTCGCTTGAAAACGACGCGCGGGTCGCTGCCGGCCGGGTCGACGGTCTGACCACGAGCCTCGAGCAGCTCAAGAAGCAGGCGACATCGACCAACGGTCAGGATGTCCAGCTGCGTGCGCTCGAGCGTGAAGCCAAAGCGCAGCGCGATCTGCTCGAGACCTATCTCGGGAAGTACCGCGAGGCCACCACCCGCGAAAGCATCGACACCGCGCCGGCGGAAGGCCGCATCATCTCGCGTGCTATCGTCTCCAACACGCCGGCCTATCCGAAGAAGCTGCCGATCGTGCTGATCGCGACGCTGGCTACGCTGCTGCTCTCGTCCGGTCTCGTCGTCACCGGTGAGCTCCTGCGCCAGACCGCTCCGCGGGCTGTTGCCACGCTCGCATCGGCGGTGGTTCGTCAAGAGCCGGCCATTGATGCAGTCGAGATCGAGCCGGCGCCGCTCCAGCCAACGATGACGGCCAATGCCGATGTCAGTGAGTTCGCCGAGATCGGGCAGCTGGCCGAAAGCCTGATTGCGGCAGGGGCAGGTGCGAAGAAGGTCACCGTGCTCGGTACCGCGGCCGGCGATGCCATCACCCTGTCGACGCTGACGCTCGCGCGCCATCTTGCACGCAACGCGCGCGTCGTCGTGGTCGATCTCGCCGCGTCCTCGCTTACGATCGCCGCGGTGGCCGTCGATCCGATGGCGCCCGGTCTTGCCGAACTGATGCAGGGGCAGGCCTCGTTTGCCCAGATCATCACGCGCGACAAGCTCTCGCGGCTGCACTTGGTGATGGCGGGCCGTCCCGGCTTCGACCGCAGCCTGCTGCAGTCGCCGCGGGTGACGCTCGCGATCGACGCTTTGCTGCGCGCCTACGACCACGTGTTGCTCGATGCCGGCAGCGCCTCCGATCTGCCGGCCGAACTGCTGACTGCGAATGCCCGCGCCGTCGTGGTGCCCGATGTCTCGATGGATGCGGATGCGCGTACGCTGATGTGCGAGCAGCTCAAAGCCGTCGGCTTCAGCGAGGTGACGATGCTGAACCGGCCGGTGCAGCCGTCCGAGGGGATGGAAGGACCGCGCGTGGTGGCGGCGTAAGGAGAGGGAGACTTCGGTGCTTAACCGAACGCCTGCCGTAGCCGTCGGGCCAGGTCGAACAGCACCTGGTTCTGCTTGACCAGGCGCTTGCCGTGGTTGAGTGAGGACATCGCCATCGCGGCGAGCTTGCCGCGTGAGGTCAAGGGCACGAAGCTGTCGAAGATGTCTTCGTCGTCCTTACAGAACATGCGCTTGTAGTCGTCCGTGCCAATGCCGAGGTCGAGCGAGCGGTAGCCACGCTCGGCGTAGCGATCGATGATGTAGCGCATCAGGATCAAACCCGGACTGTAGCGGGCGTGCTCCGACATCGTATAGGTGTTGAACATCGTCGAGAAGCGCTGGCCGTCGGCGACGCCGGCGAAGATCGCGATCACCTCGTCGTCGCATTCGAGCGCATGGATGTCGATGACACGGCCTTCGCCGCGCGGCGCGAGGCAGGCGCTGCGGATGAATTGCTCGACACCCGGTTCGGCAAACACGTTCGGCAGCTTCTGCTCCGCCATCCGTACCGGCTTGACACGGAAGAACCAGTCGAGCAGGCGGGCGACGTCCGCGTCCGTCGTGGCAAGATGATAGCGATAGCCGGCGAGCGCCTGGAGTTTCTTCTCCTTGCTCTTCAGCCGGCGGCGGAAGGAGTTGCTGATCCGGGATCCGGGCGGGCCACCCGGCTCCATTGCCAGAAGCGGGCAGCCATTGATTGCGCTCTGCTGCGGCAGCAGCGCAAACGGATTCTGCTGGTCATGCCAGCGCTTCGGCTGCTGTGTCAGCGCGAGAACGTCGACCTGATCATTCAGCGGAGCGAACAGTGCGTCGAGCTCGGCGGTAGCAATCTGCGCTGCGAACTCGGCGTTCCACAGGCCCATGTTGAAAGTCGTATGCTTGCCGCCCATGAAGCAGGCCGTGCGTAGACCGTGGCTTTGGCGCAGCGCGAACGGAAGCAGCGTGAGCGGCGTCTGCTCGGCGTCGCGGGCGATCACGATGAGGGGGCGGGCGCCTTCGCGGTGTCCGACTGACCGCTGCCAGGAGCCCAGCAGATCGAAGCGCTGATAGGGCGTGAAGAGATGACCGGGCTCCTCGAGGGCGCGCCAGACCGCCTCGGCCTCCGCAATATCGCTGATGAGGTCGACATGCGCGATACGGCTCGCTTTCGACAGCGCGGGCGATTCTGCCGTCCGGCTTTGCATCGCCGCAGCCATGGTCATTCGCGAAACCTGTCGAGAAAACAAAAAATACGTAGTTCGGCCTGTGGCCGACCTTTGCAAATAAATGTCAACAAAGGGTAATGACAATAGCTGAGGGAACAGGCCGCCAGCGAACGCGAAGGGTGGGATATTGGCATCCGACGACAGATGGCTGGAGCGGTTGGGGCTCGAACTGGCCTGGTTCACCGGCCGGCCGCTGCTGCGCAGCCGTGGCGCAGGCGCGATCCTGCGCTTCGAGCGTGTGCGACCGCGGCGGAGCGGCGCATTCCAGCCGCTGCGTCAAAACGAGATCACGCCGCAATTTCTCGATCGGGCCATTCGCGCGCTGAAGCGCTGGAACTATGATTTTCTCGGCATGGACGAGGTCTGCCGGCGCGCGGTGACGCTGCCTGAGAAGCGGCGCTTCGTGGCGCTCACCTTCGACGGTGCGCCTAAGGACCTCATCAACTTTGCCTATCCGGTGCTGGCGCGCCACGCCGTGCCGTTCACGCTCTACGTTCCCACCGCATTTCCGGATCGTGTCGGCGAGGCGTGGTGGCTCGGGCTCGAGCAGGTGATCGCGCGGGAGAGCCGCATCAGCCTGATGATGGGCGACAAGGAGCAGCGCTTCACTGTCACCGGCAATGCCGAGAAGCAGGCGTTGTTTTCGCATCTCGAGAGTTGGCTGCGCTCGCTTGCTCCCGCAGATTTGTCGGCGGCGATCGCCGATCTCTGCACGCGCTATCGCATCGATCTCGCCGCGCTCTCGCGCGAAGCGTCGATGGATTGGGAAGACCTTGCGAAGCTCGCCGGCGATCCGCTAGTTACGATCGGCAGTGCGACCGTCAACTATCCCGTTCTTTCCAACATGAAGGACGCAGCCTCGCTGCGCGAGATGACGATGGGCAAGGCGGTGGCCGAAGCGTCCTTCCGCCGCGAGATCCGGCATCTGGCGTTTCCGTTCGGCGACCGCGCCTCGTTTCGGCGCAACCATGTCGTGATGGCGGAGGAGGCCGGCTTTGCCAGCGCGGTGTCGACCATCCCGGGCATTGTGGACGCAGAAGGGCGCACCAATCTGCACGCGCTGCCGCGGATTTCATGGGACGGAAGGGTGCGCTCGCTGCGCATGATGCGCGTGCTGGTGTCCGGGGTTGCCTTTGCGACGGTGAAGCCGACTGGCCGCGTTACGAGCTAGATTTCGTTCGGTCGGGCCGCTGCATCCAGCTCACAATCGGCATCGCCGGCAGCACCCAGCCCATGCCGACCACCACGTAATAGATCGCCTGCCGCCAGCCGGACTCGGCGATCCACGGCATCTGCGCGGCCGCCATGCCGAGCAGGGCCCAGACGGTGGCCAGCACGAGGAGCAGGATGGCGCCAAGGAACTTGCGGGTGCGGATCGTCATGGTGGAATATTGCGGCTTTCGCGTAACTTGCGCTGCGGGAGCGGGGGACTATAAGGGGCACGCAGTCCGGTTCAAGTAGCTTCGTACAAGCCTTGGTTTTAGCCCCTGAAATGACGACGAATTCTGCCCCGACCAACCCGCATCGCGCCGTGCGCTGGTGGCTGATTTCCGTGGCTGCCCTGATCGCGCTGATGGTGCTGGTCGGAGGCGCGACACGGCTGACGGAATCCGGCCTCTCGATCGTCGAGTGGAAGCCGGTCACCGGCAGCGTTCCGCCGCTGTCAGGCGCGCAGTGGACCGACGCGTTCGAGGCTTACAAGAAGATCCCGCAATATCGCGAGCTCAACGCCGGGATGTCGCTCTCCGAATTCAAGCAGATTTTCTGGTGGGAATGGAGCCACCGGCTGCTCGGACGCTTCATCGGCGTCGCCTATCTGCTGCCGTTCCTGTTTTTCCTGTGGCGCGGCGGTCTGTCCGGTGAGTTGAAGCGGCGGCTGTGGCTGCTGTTCGCGCTTGGTGGCCTCCAGGGCGCGGTCGGCTGGTGGATGGTGGCATCGGGACTGTCCGAGCGGATCGAAGTGTCGCAATATCGGCTGGCGACGCATCTGGTGCTGGCGCTGCTGATCTTCGCCGGCATTGTCTGGACGGTGCGGCGGCTCGCCGATCGGCCGCAGCTTGCCGTCCCGGCGCGACTGCGGTTCACGAGCGCAGTGCTGGTGATCGTGACCTTCGTCCAGATCTATTTCGGTGCGCTGGTCGCGGGCCTGCGCGCCGGACGCGCCTACAACACCTGGCCGCAGATCGACGGCGCCTTCATTCCGTCGGCGGAGCGGCTGTGGTTCGAGACGCCGTGGTGGCGCAACATGTTCGACAGTGTGCTCACAGTGCAGTTCGAGCACCGCATGACGGCTTATCTGCTGTTCGTACTGGTGGCGTTGCATGCGTTCGACGCGGTGCGTTCACGCGCAGGCTCGGCGGCGAGTGGCGCGCTCTGGTTGTTCGCGGCCGTGAGCGTGCAGGCGGTGCTCGGCATCCTTACGCTGCTCAACCAGGTGCCGATCGATCTCGCACTCTCGCACCAGGCCGTTGCGATCGTGGTGCTCACGCTTGCGGTGATGCAGGCGGAACGGCTCGCGTCGCGGCAATCGACTGAAGCGCAGCCGCGCGCGGTTCCGGTGGGACAACCCGGCTGATCGGATCAGCAATAGCCGTAGATGCCGCACGAGTAGGGCAAGCGCCAGAAATAATCGACCTGCTTCCCGCCGTAATAGGAGCCCTGATAGTCGTAATCCCAGGGGCGCCCGTAGTAACCCGGCAGCGTATGGGAGCCGGGCAGCAGCGGCGTGCCCGGCAGGTTGCGGATGTAGCTGCCGACGCCATAGGCCGGCGAGATCAACGCATCCGGATCGGTCTCGACATAAACCTTTGGCGGTTCCTGCGCCGGAGCGGCGACCCGCCGCCTCGGATTGGCCGGCAAATCGGCGGCAATGGCAGCTGAAACCGTCAGCATCACTGCCAGGGCAGGCACCATCCAGCGCAGCATCGTCGGCTCCGAATCAAAGGGGCGATCCAAGACGATGTATGCGGCAGACATGGTTAATGACTGTTAACCGCCGCCTGTGGGGCCGGCTTTCCCGCGCTCGGTTGATCAGGCAGGAAACGTCCTGACGGGGGTGACGACCGCGTCGAATTGAATGCTCACCCTGTTCTTCAGAACGTGCTGGATGACCTCCGTTTCCGACGTCTCGAAGAATTCATTCCAGTTCGCGGCTTGACCAAACTCTCTCGCGAAATCGATGTCGGCGAATTTTCCAAGGAAGAGAGCCGTGACGTCGGACTCATTGTTCTTCGCGAGCAGATGTTTTTGTTCCGACTTCTTCATGTACAGGCTGATCATGCGGAGAGCCTTGTAGACCAGCGTGCTGTCATGAAAGAGAACGATCGCGTCGCTCTTCACCAGCGGAAGCGTCCACAGGAAGTCCCTGAAGCAGGCGATATCGGTGTGCTCGCCATCGATGAAGGCGATGTCGAAGCTATTT
Source organism: Bradyrhizobium sp. LB11.1 (assembly GCF_040549385.1). Classification (NCBI taxonomy): domain Bacteria; kingdom Pseudomonadati; phylum Pseudomonadota; class Alphaproteobacteria; order Hyphomicrobiales; family Nitrobacteraceae; genus Bradyrhizobium; species Bradyrhizobium sp. LB11.1. The sequence goes on from NZ_JBEPTH010000005.1 coordinate 184,302, forward strand.
TCTGCTCCTTGAACCGAATCGACGGAGCCATCGAACGGTGTCAGCTTGGATGTCGGGATGCCTCGAGACACCAGATTGTCGATCATCGTCTGGTGCGTAATTCCGGAGTAGTCGTACTTGGCGCCCCTCTCGTCCGGCTGTTGCCGTCCCCTTTCATCAATCGAAAGCACCGCCTTGCATGCGGGGTCCAGCAGAAACGGGGTCAGGCTCCCGCCGAGATAGGAACCGATCTCGACGTAAGAGAACGATCCCAGGACTCTCTTGGCGAGAGTTATGGCCTGCAACAAGAACTTTTTATCGTGAGCGCTTGTTTGTGAGGGAATTGGAAAAAGCGTTCCGATTTCCGGCACGGCGATATTCATGGCCATCCTTGTGCAGTCGCGATCATCACGCTCGCTTGAGTCGTGGGAGCGTTGGGCGACCGTAGCGACGGGAGCTGGCGCGGAGCCTTCGGCAGGGCGCAGCGCCAGATCCCGGTGCGGATGGAATGCGTCGAAGGCAGCTACGCGTTCAGCGCCTGCTCCAGGTCTGCGATCAAATCTTCCTTGTCCTCGATGCCGATCGAGAGCCGGACCACGTCGGGGCCGGCGCCGGACTTGATCTTGGCGGCATCGTCGAGCTGGCTGTGCGTGGTCGAGGCCGGGTGGATGACGAGCGAACGGGTGTCGCCGACATTGGCCAGATGCGAGAACAGCTGCAACTTCGACACCAGGTTGACGCCGGAATCATAGCCGCCCTTCAGGCTGAAGGTGAACACGGCGCCCGCACCCTTCGGCGCGTATTTGCGCGCGAGCTGGTTGTACTTGTCGCTAGCCAACCCGGCATAGTTCACCGAGGACACCGCCGGATGACTGGCGAGGAATTCGGCGACTGCCTTGGCGTTATCGCAGTGCTTCTGCATGCGCAGCGGCAGCGTCTCGATGCCGGTGAGGATCATGAAGGCATTGAACGGCGACAGTGCCGGCCCGAGGTCACGCAAGCCCAGCACGCGGCAGGCGATCGCGAAGGCGAAATTGCCGAACGTCTCCTGGAGCCGGATGCCGTGATATTCGGGCCGCGGCTCCGACAGCATCGGATATTTGCCGCCGGTCGACCAGTCGAAGGTGCCGGCATCGACGATGATGCCGCCGATAGAATTGCCGTGGCCGCCGAGAAACTTCGTCAGCGAGTGCACGACGATGTCGGCGCCGTGGTCGATCGGGCGGATCAGGTAGGGCGAGGCCAGCGTGTTGTCGACGATCAAGGGAACGCCGGCTTTGCGCGCCACCGTCGAGATCGCCTCGATATCGGTGATGCTGCCGGCGGGATTGGCGATGGATTCGATGAAGATCGCCTTCGTGCGCGGCGTCACCGCGCGCTCGAAGCTCGCGACGTCATCGGGATCGGCCCACACCACGTTCCAGCCGAAGCTCTTGAACGCATGCGAGAACTGGTTGATCGAGCCGCCATAGAGCTTTCGCGCGGCGATGAATTCGTCGCCGGGCTGGAGCAATTGCTGCAGCACCACGACCTGCGCGGCATGGCCGGAGGCCACTGCAAGCGCGGCGGTGCCACCCTCGAGCGCGGCGACGCGCTCTTCCAGCACCGCGTTGGTCGGATTGCCGATGCGGGTGTAGATGTTACCGAACGCCTGCAGGCCGAACAGCGAGGCGGCGTGGTCGGCATCGTTGAAGACGAACGAAGTCGTCTGATAAATCGGAGTCGCGCGCGCACCGGTGGTCGGATCGGGCTGTGCACCGGCATGCACGGCGAGGGTCGAAAATCCCGGAAGGCGTTCGCTCATTGAGGGCGTCCTATTCTTGTGGTCTGAAATCGCGCGGCATGCTGATCGGCGCCGCGCCCGGCGTCAAGCCACGGCTTCACATCGCAACGATCGTGCTACGCATTGTCGCGCTCGCGAAACGAATCCTTCGCTATTGCGTCAGCTTTGCTCGCTCTTGTTCTTGGCAGCGCGATCAGAGGCCGCGGTGTCGCCGCCGCCGACACTCATCCGATTGAGGGATAGACGCATGCCCTGCGTCGGCGCCGGCGGGCGCTTGGAACTGAGCGTGCGCGAATTGACGCCCATCCAGGAGATTTCTGACGACAGCCGGCCATATTCGATTTTTGGGCAGCGGTTCATCACGACCTTGATGCCGGCCGCTTCCGCCTTTTCAGCAGCCGCGTCATCGCGCGCGCCAAGCTGCATCCAGATCACCTTCGGCAGCGGATCGAGCGTGAGGGCCTCTTCGACCACAGGCATGATGTGGCTGGAGTTCCGGAAGATATCGATCATGTCGATGGGACGTCCGACGTCGCGCAACGAGGCGACGAAGGGCTTTCCGAGCAGCTCCTTGCCGACATGGCCGGGATTGACCGGGATCATGTCGTAGCCGCGCTGCGCCAGATACTTGAACGCGAAATAGCTCGGCCGCACATTGACCGGCGAGGCGCCGACCATCGCGATCGACTTCACGCTGTTGAGGATGGCGCGGATGTAATTGTCGGAATAGGCGTCGTGGTTCATCTGTCGTTCTTCTTCCTTGTCATTGAGACGAGCGCAGCGACGAAGCAGTCCAGTCTGTTTCCTTGGAGGGATTTCTGGATTGCTTCGCTTCGCTCGCAATGACGAATGTCACTCATCCAGCCAATTCGGCGTGCGCTTCTCGATGAAGGCGCCGATGCCTTCCTCGGCGTCCCGGGCCATCATGTTCTCGGTCATCACCTCTGCCGCATAGCGATAGGCGTCCGCAAGGCTCATCTCGGCCTGGCGGTAGAACGCCTCCTTGCCGAGCTTGACGGTGTAGGCGGATTTCAGCGCGACTTGTTGCGCCAGCGCAATCGCGGCGTCGCGCTCGGTGCCGGCGGCAACGACGCGGTTGACGAGGCCGATCTCTCTCGCGCGCGCGGCTGCGATTGGCTCACCCGTGAGCAGCATCTCCATCGCCTGCTTGCGCGGTACGTTGCGCGACAGCGCCACCATCGGCGTCGAGCAGAACAGGCCGATGTCGACGCCGGGCGTGGCGAAGCTCGCGGCTTCGGATGCGATCGCAAGATCGCAACTCGCCACGAGCTGGCAGCCGGCCGCGGTCGCGAGGCCCTGAACGGACGCGACCACCGGCTTCGGCAGGTGCACGATCGCCTGCATCATCGCGCTGCAGGCATTCATGGTCTCGGCGAAGAAGGCGCGGCCGCGATCGGGATCGGCCCGGCGCGCGGTCAGCTCCTTCATGTCGTGACCGGCCGAGAAGGCGGGACCGTTGGCTGCAAGCACCACACCGCGGACGGTCTTGTCGTCCCTGATATTGTCGAGCACGGCATGCAGGCTTGCGATCATCGCCACCGACAGGCTGTTGCGCGCGGCCGGCCGGTTGAGGGTCAGCACCGCGATGGGACCGACCATTTCGCGCAGCAGAAATGGCGGTTGCGGGGAGGGGGCGCGGGCGGACTGGGCGGACATTGCGGCGTTTCCGATTGGATTATTGCAGTGAGATGATGCAGATAACCTAATGTAACCGGGGACGTGAAGCGAGGGTGAGGCGTAGCATGGCGTTAGCTAAAATGAGCGTGGCGGAGGTCGAGCAGTTTCTCCGCGACGAGTTTCCCCAGGCCTTCGGCGGCGACGACATCACGATCGAGAGCGCGGACGGTCAGACCTGTCTTTTGCGCCAGCGCTTCAGCGAACGGATGCTGCGGCCGGGTGGAACCGTGTCCGGCCCGACGTTGATGGCGCTGGCCGATTTCGCCATGTACGTGGTGCTCCTCTCGGCCATTGGGCCGATCGGGCTCGCGGTGACCACCAATCTCAACATCAACTTCTTGCGCAAGGGTCAGCCGGGGCAGGACGTGCTGGCGGAAGCCAGACTGCTCAAGCTCGGCAAGCGCCTCGCGGTCGGGGAAGTGAAGCTGTTGTCTGGCACCTCGCCCGATCCAATCGCCCACGTCACATCGACCTATTCCATTCCAAATGTTTGAGCTTTTTGCAGGTACTATAGTACCTTAATTTTAAGGCGCTGATTTTACTAATGTAATTTCCATCCCTGGGCATTGACCGTTGCGCGTCTCTTCTCTAGAAAACCGCCCAGTCCGGTGCGGTGTTCGCGCCGATGCTCCCCGTCCACGGAAACTCTGACATGAAAACCTTTTCGGCAAAGCCGGCTGAGGTGACGAAGAAGTGGGTGCTGATCGACGCCAAGGGTCTGGTCGTCGGCCGCCTCGCCACCATCGTTGCCATGCGCCTGCGCGGCAAGCACCTCCCGACCTACACTCCGCACGTTGATTGCGGCGACAACATCATCATCATCAACGCCCAGCATGCGGTCCTCACCGGCCGCAAGCGCGAGCAGAAGACCTACTACAAGCACACCGGCTATGTCGGCCACATCAAGGAGCGCACCGCGCGCCAGATTCTTGAGGGCAAGCATCCCGAGCGCGTGCTCGAGAAGGCCGTCGAGCGCATGATCCCGCGTGGTCCGCTCGGTCGCGTCCAGATGGGCAATCTCCGCGTCTACGGCGGCGCCGATCATCCGCACGAGGCCCAGACGCCCGAGAAGATCGACATCGCCAAGTTGAACCGCAAGAACACGAGGGCCGCATAATCATGGCCGAATCCATTCAGTCGCTCGACCAGCTCTCGCAGCTCAAGACCGCGGCGGCGCCCGATGCGCCCAAGCACGAGAAGAAGGTCGACAAGTTCAACCGCGCCTACGCCACCGGCAAGCGCAAGGACGCGGTCGCCCGTGTCTGGATCAAGCCGGGCGCCGGCAAGGTCACGGTCAACTCGCGCGAGGTCGAGGTCTATTTCGCTCGTCCCGTGCTGCGCATGATGATCGAGCAGCCGTTTTCGGTGGCCGCGCGTTCCGGCCAGTACGACGTGATCTGCACCGTCGCCGGCGGCGGTCTGTCCGGCCAGGCTGGCGCTGTGCGTCATGGCATCTCCAAGGCGCTCACCTATTTCGAGCCGGAGTTGCGCACGGTGCTCAAGAAGGGCGGCTTCCTCACCCGCGACTCGCGCGTGGTCGAGCGTAAGAAGTACGGCAAGGCCAAGGCCCGCCGGTCCTTCCAGTTCTCGAAGCGTTAATCGCTTCGGTCACATTCGCCGCGAAAGCGGCTTCAATGAGATGCAAAAGGGCGCTGATTTCAGCGCCCTTTTTGTTGTTCGTTTGTACGCAAATTGCAGACGAGTTTCCCGAAAACTTGGCCTCGCGTGAAAACCTGAATGGAAGGCGCGGGACATAGCGTCGCATCTGGAAGGGCGCGCAAATCGGATGTGCCGATCGCGCAACTGCTATGTTCAAGAGGGGGCCGACATGATGTCGCTCGATAGCATCACGCTCTATTTGGTCGCCACGATGGTCGCCGCATTGCTCGGCGCCATGATGGTGTTTTTCGGCAGGCAGGAGAACAGCCCCGCGCTGAAATGGTGGGGCACGGCGTATCTCCTCGGTGCTGCGTCCGTCGCACTGTGGACGGCGACCGGCGACAAGCTCGGCCCGCACCTATATCTCGCATTGAACGCAGTCGGCTTCGTCGCTTGCGGCATGGTGTGGAATGCGGCGCGCGTCTTCCACGGCCGCAAGCCGAACTGGCCCGGTCTCGTGCTCGGCGCGCTCGCCTGGGCCACGACCGTGACGCTGCTCGATCCCACAGCGTCGATGCTGCGCATGATCATCGGCGCCGGCATCGTCTCGATCTATGCGGCGCTGACCGCGAGTGAGCTCTGGGTCGAGAGGCGCAAGAGCCTGCAACGGCGCTGGCCCGCCTTCGTGGTGCCGGTGATGCACGGCTGCGTGCTGATGCTGCCGATCCTGCTCGGCAGCTTCCTGCGCCCGCACGATGCCGGCTTCTCAGGCAGCGTCTGGGTCACCGTGTTCGCGGTCGAACTCGTGCTCTATGCCGTCGGCACCGTGTTCGTGATCTTCATGCTGGTGTCGGAGCGCACCGTCACCGCGCACCGTACCGCTGCGTCAACCGATCCGCTGACCGGCATGCTCAACCGCCGCGGCTTCTCGGAAGCCTGCGCGCGGATGATCGAGCGCGAGGCCAAGGGTGGCCGCCCGGTCACGGTGATGATCTTCGACATCGACCATTTCAAGTCGATCAACGATCGCTTCGGCCATCCCGCCGGCGACGAGATGCTGAAACTGTTCTCGACCGTCGTCGTCAACAATCTGCGTATCTCGGACCTGTCGGGCCGCATCGGCGGCGAGGAGTTCGCCGCCCTGCTGCCCTGCGCGCTGGAGGAGGGGGTGCTGGTCGCCGAGCGCGTGCGCGAGGCGTTCGAGACCTCCGGCGTCGTGGTCGACGAAGACCCGGTCGACACCACCGTCAGCATCGGCGTGGCCGGCGGCCCCGCTGGCACCGAGCTCGAAGTGCTGCTGGCCTCGGCCGACACCGCGCTCTACCAGGCCAAACGCGGCGGCCGTAACCGCGTCGAGGCGGCGGAGGAGCTGCCGCTGTCGCTGGAGAACTGGCGCCGCCAGAGCGCCGCGCGGATCGGTGTGCCCAAGGGAGGATCCAAGACACAGCCGGCGACGGCCTGAGATGAAGGAGCTCCGCGGTAATCCCCTGTTTACCATTCGGTTCCTACCATTGCGGTCATGGAATCGATCCGTCGACAGAACCCGCAGGCAGCCCTGATGTCGCTCGAAGCCGCTGCGGCCTCGGCACGCGGCGGTTTCGCCTGTCTCTTCTCGACCGCCGACGAATACGAGACCGCGCTGATCGCCGAGCGCCGCGCCCAGGGGCGCTACGCGCAGACCCGTAGCTATTGGCCGATCGCGCTGTTTCTCGGCTGCGCGCTCGCCGTTGGGGGTAGCGTGCTGCTGTTCGCCTGACAGCGCCGCATTTTCGGCCGGGCTGGGCGCCGCTTCGGCGCCTTTTTCTTTGCTCCCGGCTGCGGTAGATACGCCCATCGAACAAAAGGGTGGAAACCGATGATCACCGAGATCGCGCAAATCGACGTCAAGCCGGGCAGCGAGAAGGATTTTGAGGCCGCCGTCGCCAAGGCCAAGGCCGCGTTCGGCCGCTCCAAGGGCTTTCACAGCTTCGAGCTCCACAAGTCGATCGAGAAGCCGCAGCGCTATCGGCTGATGGTGAAATGGGCGACGCTGGAGAACCACACCGTCGATTTCCGCAGCTCCGAGAACTTCACGGAATGGCGCGGCCTCGTCGGCCAGTATTTTGCCTCGCCTCCGGAGGTCGAGCACACCGAGACTGTGCTGACGACATGAGGCGGCTCAGGCCGCCGCCTCAGCCAAGGGCGGCGCGTCATACGTCTTGAAATGATCGATCATGACCTTGGCGATGGCCACAAGAGGCAGCGCCAGCGCCAGGCCCCAGATTCCGAAGACGACGCCGAGCAGGATCTGGAACGCGAACAGCGTGGCCGGCGGAATGTCCAGCGCCTGGCGCTGGAGGATCGGGGTCAGCACGTAGCTCTCCATCGCGTGCACGCCGAGGAAGAGGATGAAGGCTGACAGCGCCGGGATCCAGCCTGACGCGAGGCTCGCCAGCACCACGACGACGCCGGCGATGATGGCGCCGACGGTCGGGATGAACGCAAGCAGGCCGGCCTGGATCCCCAGGATGAACGAGCCGGGGATGCCGATGACGGCCAGTCCGATCCAGGTCACGATTCCGACCGCGAGCATGACGATGATCTGCGCGATCAGCCAACGCTCCAGCGTCTCGCCGATGCGGTCGATGATGAGGGTCGCACGAATGCGATGCCTGGCGGGTGCGAGGAACAGCAGGCCATCGTGATAGACGGCGGGCTGTGCGGCGAACGCCAGCCCCAGGAACAGCACGATGAAAATGTTGCCGACGGCGCTGATCGTGCCGAGCAGCAGCTTGAAGGTCTGGCTCACGATCGCCCCGCCGCTGGAAGCCAGCGCGCCTGCGCCCGGCAATCCGCCATGCGAGTTTGGGCTCGGGGCAGGTGCCGACGACGTATCGCTGGAGGCCGCGGGTGCGGCGTTACCCAGATCGAAGACGCTGGTGTCGATGCCGTGGTTCTCGAGGAAGGACCTGACATGCGAGATCTGCGACTTGATGGTGCTGCTGAGCACCGAGGCCTGATCGGCGATGGTCGCACCGCCGAGATAGGCGACGCCTGCGAGCAGCGCAGCAAGCACGATGCAGACGATCGCAAGCCGCACCGCATGGGGCAGGTGAACACGTCGGCCGAGCGCATTGGTTAACGCGTTGAGGCCGACGCCGAGCAGCATGCCGGTGAAGATCAGGAGCAGGGTGGCGGCAAAGTACCAGGTGAAGACCAGCGCCGCCGTGAACAACACGACCCCGATGCCGCCAACCGCAATCGCCCAGGCCAGATTGGAACGGGTTTGGGGCTGTTCATCTCTGGAGAGGGTCACATCATGTCCTTTTCGGAAGCCGGCCGAAGCACTCTTTCGTGAAATCTGACCGGGGATCAAGCCGGGGCTATTGCCCGATTGAAGCGCCCGCGCGTCTTCGGGGCCAACGCGGCAGGCCCGCAGGGGTGCCCCGAGGGGCGCATTTGCGCGAAAATAGCATTGCCGTCCCGCGATCCCCTCTGTTGAATTTGTTCCATCCGAGAGGCATGTTCGGAGAATCTTTTTCGGCGGGAGGTCGGAACGGGAGATGAAAAAGCCGGTCGTCGGCGTGATCGGGAACGCCCATCGCGTCGAAAATCGATTCCAGGTCCAGATGGTCGGCGAACGCAACCTGCGCGCCGTGGCTGAGGTTTCCGGCGGCCTGCCGATGATGTTTGCGGGAGCACCGGACATCACCGATATCGGCGCGCTGCTCGACGTGGTCGACGGGATCGTGCTGACCGGCGCCCGCGCCAACGTCCATCCGACCCGCTTCAATGTCGATCCGTGTGAGCGGCACGAGCCCTACGATATTCATCGCGACGAGGTCGCGCTGGCGCTTTCGGTCGCCTGCGTCTTGCGCGGCATTCCGTTGTTCGGCATCTGCCGGGGCCTGCAGGAGATGAACGTCGCCTTCGGTGGCTCGCTGCATCCCGAGATCCGCGAAATCCCCGGCCGCATGAACCACCGCATGCCCCGGCTCGAGAATGGCGAGATCCATCCCGACCCCACCGTCGTGTTCGCCGACCGTCATGACGTCGACCTCACGCCGGGCGGCGCGTTCGCCAAACTGCTCGGCTGCGAGAAAATCCGGGTCAATTCGCTGCACGGGCAGGGCATTTTGGATCCCGGCAAGCGCGTGCTGGTCGAAGGCATCGCCGAGGACGGCACCATCGAGGCGATCCGCATCGCGGAAGCTCCGACCTTCGCGCTCGGCGTGCAATGGCACGCCGAATATGACCCGCAGCGCAATCCGATCAATCGCAAGCTGTTCGAGGCGTTTGGCGAGGCCATGGTCGAGCGACAGCGCGCGACGGTGTAGCGGCCGCGCCGCGGGGTCGGAAGCTTCAAGGCCAGTCCATGGCGGCACGCACCGTCAATGCTGAGCGAGCGCAGCGAAGCAATCCCAAGTGCGTCCGCGGAGAGACGCAGCTCGTCCCGTCCATTGCATCGCACAATCGCCACGTCGGACGACAAGCCATCGCATTGAGGTTTGCGAGACGCACACCATATCTCCGGGAAGGGAGCCCTTGCCGTGCGAACCATAAAGGCGGCGCTCGTTGCGGCGATCGGCATCGTCGCTTTTCTTTCCTGTCTCCTTCCCGGGTCAGCGGAGGAGAATCGCCGTGTTGCACTGACTGTCACGATCGATGGAGCCATTGGCCCGGCATCGGCGAGCTACGTGAAGGAAGCTCTGATCAAGGCCGCCGAACGGCGCGCCGAGATCGTGATTCTCCAACTGAATACACCCGGCGGTCTGAACTCCAGCATGCGCGAGATCATTGCGGATGTGCTCGGCTCGTCCATTCCCGTCGTCGGCTACGTTGCTCCGGCAGGCGCCCATGCGGCGAGCGCCGGGACATATATCCTCTATGCGACCCACATCGCGGCGATGGCGCCAGGCACCAATATCGGCGCCGCGACGCCGGTGCAGATCGGCGGACCGCTTCCGGGCCTGCCGAGCGGCACACCCGACAAGGACAGCAAAGACAAGAAGGATGAGCCGAAGGACGCGATGACAGCGAAGGTGACGAACGACGCCGTCGCCTTTATCCGTAGTCTCGCCGAACTGCGCGGCCGCAACGCCGATTGGGCCGAGAAGGCAGTCCGTGATGCAGCCACCCTGTCCGCGAACGCCGCGTTGCAGGCACACGCCATCGACCTCGTTGCACGCGATGCGGCCGAATTGCTCAGGCAGATCGATGGTCGCGTCGTCGAGGTCGCGGGCGGCGCGACGCAACGCCTGGCAACGCAGAACGCAGTCATCGAGGCCGTCGATCCCGGGTGGGCCTCCCGATTCCTGGCGGTCATCACCGATCCCAACGTCGCGTTTATTCTCCTGTTGGTCGGCATTTGCGGCCTGATCATCGAGTTCATGTCCCCCGGTGCGGTCGCTCCGGGAGTGGTCGGGACGATCTGCCTGCTGATCGGCCTCTACGCCCTCAACCTGCTGCCGATCAATTATGCCGGACTAGGCTTGATGCTGGTCGGGATCGCGTTGCTCGGCATCGAGGCGTTCAATCCGACCGTCGTGATCGGCCTCGGAGGTGTCGTCGCCTTTGTGCTGGGCGCCATCATGCTGGTGCGGGTCGAAGCGCCGGGCTACCGACTGTCATGGTCAGTCATCGCCGTTGTCGCGGCGATGCTCACCGGTTTCGTTCTGGTCGTGCTCGGCGCGCTTCGGCGCGCCCGCCGCGGTCCGCCGCGGGTCGGCGCGCAAGCCATGCGAGGCTTGGCCGCCGAGGTCCTCGACTGGAGCGAGGGGCACGTCTTTACGCATGGCGAACGCTGGCAAGCGCGCGGCGCCGACAGCTTCAAGCCCGGCGACCGGGTCGAGGTCGCCAATATTGTCGACTTGACGCTGGTGGTTCGGCGTCTGAACGCGGCGAGGGAGGTCAACCCTGATGATTGAATATTCGATTTACGCAGTGCTTGCGCTGATCGTCATCCTGTTTCTTACCCAGGCCGTTCGCATCCTCAGGGAATACGAGCGCGGCGTTGTCTTCACGCTCGGCCGCTTCACGGGGGTGAAGGGGCCGGGCCTTATCATCCTCATTCCGATCGTGCAGCAACTCGTCAAGGTCGATCTCAGGGTGATGGTGCAGGTCGTGCCGCCCCAGGATGTGATCTCGCGCGACAACGTCTCGGTCAAGGTTAATGCCGTTCTCTACTTCCGCATCGTCGATCCCGAGCGCGCCATCATCAAGGTGGGCGACTACATGGCCGCGACCAGTCAGCTCGCCCAGACCACGCTACGCTCGGTGCTTGGCAAGCATGAACTGGACGAGATGCTTGCCGAACGCGACCGGCTGAATGCCGATATCCAGGAGATACTCGACAAGCAGACCGACATCTGGGGCATCAAGGTCACCGGAATCGAGATCAAGGACGTCGATCTCAACGAAGCCATGGTGCGCGCGATCGCCAAGCAAGCCGAGGCGGAACGGTTGCGGCGCGCGAAGGTGATCAACGCAATGGGCGAACAGCAGGCTGCCGAAAAGCTGGTCGAGGCCGGCCGGATTCTCGCGCAGGAGCCGCAGGCGATGCAGCTACGCTACTTCGCGGCGCTGCACGACATCGCGGGCGAGCGGTCGTCGACCATCGTATTTCCACTGCCGACGGGCCTGCTCGACCATTTCTTGCCGCGGCGCGAGAATCCCTAGCCCGTAGGATGGGCTTTGAGCCCGCTTAGCCCGCGACGGGGAGTTGTGTCGAACCGACTCGGCGCGCTACCTTGCTCGCCTGGATTTTCAAGTTTGGATCCGCCGCGCCGAAAGCGCTGCTGGGCGACGGCGTGAAGGTCGCCTCCGACAACGCGACGCTGGTGAAATGGGCGCCGGTGGTGGCGGAGATTGCGGTGAATTTTCCGGACAAGTGAGTTCAGCCTACCAACTGCACTCGTAATATCTCGGACCGAATAGACCAATCAGCAAGAATTGGTGCGTGCTGATTATTGCGATTCCGATTCGTTCTTTGAGAACGAAGTGGAGTCAGATGCAGAACGAAAGTTGATGGCTTGGAGCCATCCCACGATTCCCAAAACGAAAAGGCGCCCCTCGCGGAGCGCCTTTTGCTTGTTGCATTCGATTCGAGTCGATCAGCCCGAATAGTACATGTCGAACTCAACCGGATGCGGGGTCATTTCGAAGCGGGCGACTTCGGTCATCTTCAGCTCGATGTAAGCGTCGATGAAATCGTCGTCGAACACGCCGCCGGCCTTGAGGAAGCCGCGGTCCTTGTCGAGACTTTCGAGGGCCTCGCGGAGCGAGCCGCAGACGGTCGGGATCTGCTTCAGCTCTTCCTTCGGCAGGTCGTAGAGGTCCTTGTCCATCGCCGGACCCGGATCGATCTTGTTCTTGATGCCGTCGAGGCCGGCCATCAGCATCGCGGCGAAGCCGAGATAGGGATTGGCGAGCGGATCGGGGAAGCGCACCTCGACGCGCTTGGCCTTCGGCGAAGCGGTGTAGGGGATACGGCAGGAGGCCGAGCGGTTGCGCGCGGAGTAGGCGAGCAGCACCGGGGCCTCATAGCCCGGGACCAGACGCTTGTAGGAGTTGGTCGACGGGTTGGTGAAGGCGTTGATCGCCTTGGCGTGCTTGATGATGCCGCCGATGTAGTGGAGGCAGGTCTCCGACAGGTCGGCGTATTTGTTACCGGCGAACACCGGCTTGCCGTCCTTCCAGATCGACTGATGCACGTGCATGCCCGAGCCGTTGTCGCCAAAGATCGGCTTCGGCATGAAGGTGGCGGTCTTGCCGTAGATGTGCGCGACCTGGTGGATGCAGTACTTGTAGATCTGCATGTGGTCGGCCATCAGCGTCAGCGTGTCGAACTTCATGCCGAGCTCGTGCTGGGCGGAAGCGACTTCGTGGTGATGCTTCTCGACCTTGACGCCCATCTTGGCCATGGCGCCGAGCATTTCCGAGCGCATGTCCTGCACCGAGTCCTGCGGGGGAACGGGGAAGTAGCCGCCCTTGGTGCGGATGCGGTGGCCGAGATTGCCACCCTCGTATTCGGTGTCGGAGTTGGTCGGCAGCTCGGAGGAGTCGAGGCGGAAGCCGGTGTTGTAAGGGCCCGACGAGAAACGCACGTCGTCGAACACGAAGAACTCGGCCTCGGGGCCGACGAACACGGTATCACCCACCCCCATCGACTTGACCATGGCCTCGGCTTTCTTGGCGATGCCGCGGGGGTCGCGGTTGTAGGGCTCGCCGGTGGTCGGCTCGAGCACGTCGCAGGTGATGACCATGGTGGTCTCGGCGAAGAACGGATCGATCGTCGCGGTCACCGGATCGGGCATCAGGCACATGTCGGACTCGTTGATCGCCTTCCAGCCGGCGATCGAGGAGCCGTCGAACATCGTGCCTTCAGCGAAAATATCGTCGTCGATCATGCTGATGTCGAACGTGACGTGCTGCCACTTGCCGCGCGGATCAGTGAAGCGCAGGTCGACGTACTTGACGTCGTTGTCCTTGATCGATTTCAGGACGTCTTTGGCGGTCTTCATGCATACCCCTTTTGGCTCTGCGGGTCGGTTTCCAGGTGAGCAGATTCGTTCTTGCTTTCGGCGAGTTGGCGCAACCGCACAAACGAAATCAGGCCGCCGAAGCAGCCTTTTCTCTTTCAGAGTGTCGCAAAATTCGGGATAGCACCCGGCTCAGATAGCGTCCAGCCCGGATTCGCCGGTTCGGATGCGGATCGCCTCCTCGATACTGGAGACGAAAATCTTGCCGTCGCCGATGCGCCCGGTTTGCGCGGCGCGGCGGATCGCGTCGATCGCGCGCTCGACCAGGTCGTCGCCAATCACGATCTCGATCTTCACCTTGGGCAGGAAGTCGACGATGTATTCTGCGCCGCGATAGAGCTCGGCATGGCCCTTCTGGCGACCAAAACCCTTCGCCTCGGTCACGGTGATGCCCTGGAGGCCGACTTCCTGAAGCGCTTCCTTCACCTCGTCGAGCTTGAACGGCTTGATGATGGCTTCGATTTTCTTCACTGCGCGCCTCCCGGCCTTATCGAACAAATAGCAACGTCTTCGTCAGGATGCGCTTTTCTAACGCAAGATATTGTCTTCGCTATGCCGGGACCTGACCAGTCCGGCAACAACGGCCCGGCCACACCAGATAATGCCAGTTAGCACGACAAACCGAAGCAGCTTCCGCGAAAGCAGGGTCTATGCCAAGTTGCAAATGCCCTGATTATTGGAGCGTTATCAGCCTTTTAACGTGCATCTCTCATAGGTGGAGTCGATCGGCTTAAAATACCCAAGACTGCGAAATAGGCAAACGGTTCAATATCTGTGCAGATTGTTGTTCCGTGGGGTGGATCGGCACGAAATGTGCCTGTTGAAAAGGCGTTTGGACCAGGGAAGTGGCATGGAAGTTCTAACCACCGCCGAAATGCAGCGGGCTGACCAACTCAGCATTACGGCCGGAACGCCCGGCTTCAAGCTGATGCTGAGCGCGGGCCAGGCGGTTGCCGAGGCCGCCAACGCGCTGGTGGAGGAGGGGCCGATCCTGATCGTGGCGGGCCCCGGCAACAATGGCGGCGACGGTTTTGTCGCAGCCGCCGAGCTCGCCGCTCAGGGCCGCGAGGTCTCGGTGATCCTGATGTGCGAGCGCGACCAGCTCCAGGGCGACGCGGCCTCAGCCGCGCGCGGCTGGAAGCATCCGGTGCTCCCGTTCAATCCGCAGGCGATCGGAAGACCTGCGCTGATCATCGATGCGCTGTTCGGTGCGGGCCTCAGCCGTCCCGTCGACGGCGAGGCGCGCGCGATGATCGAGGCGATCAACGCCAACGGCGCGCCGGTGTTGGCTGTCGATTTGCCGAGCGGCATCAGCGGCACCAGCGCAGCCGTGATGGGCGACGCGGTGAACGCCACCGAGACCGTCACCTTCTTCCGCAAGAAGCCCGCGCATTTGCTGCTGCCTGGCCGCATGCATTGCGGCCACGTGCGCGTCGCCGACATCGGCATCGACGCCCAGGTGCTCGACGAGATCGCGCCGCAGATTTTTGAGAACGATCCGGATTTTTGGGGCGCTGCTTTCCCGGTGCCGCGCATCGACGGCCACAAATACGCGCGCGGCCATGTGCTGGCCGTGTCCGGCGATGCGGCCGCGACCGGCGCTGCGCGGCTGGCCGCCCGCGGCGCCCTGCGTGCCGGTGCCGGCCTCGTGACGCTCGCGACCCCGCGCGATGCGCTAGCGATCAATGCAGCAGCGCTGACGGCGGTGATGGTTCGCCCCGTCGACACCGTGGTCGAGTTCGGCGAACTGCTCGGCGACAAGCGCTACAACACCTGCATGATCGGCCCCGGCGCGGGCGTCGGTGAGCGCACCTGCGACATCGTTCATACCGCGATCTCGGCGCAGCGTCATGTCGTGCTCGATGCCGATGCGTTGACGAGCTTTGCCGCCCATCCCGAGCGGTTGTTTGAATCGATCAAGTCCTCGCCTGATGTACGGGTCGTGCTGACGCCGCACGAGGGCGAGTTTCCGCGGCTGTTCTCCGACCTCAGCAACAAGAATCCGGGCCGCTCGAAGCTGGAGCGCGTGCGCGATGCAGCCGAGCGCTCCGGCGCGGTCGTGCTGCTGAAGGGCCCCGACACCACGATCGCCGCGCCCGACGGTCGCGCCACCATCGCCGCCAACGCGCCGCCCTGGCTCGCGACCGCCGGCGCCGGCGACGTCCTCGCCGGCATCATCGCTGGCCTCTTGGCGCAGGGCGTACCGGCATTCGAGGCCGCCAGCATCGGCGTCTGGATGCATGGCGAAGCGGCAACCGAAGCGGGGCCCGGGCTGATCGCGGAAGATCTCACCGAGACGCTGCCGGCCGTGCACCGGCGGATCTATAGCGCGCTCGGGATCGATTACTGATGCTCCGGTCGCTCGCGCTCACCGACATGGGTGCGGCGGCGCAGGTCCATCGGGCAGCGTTTGATCACACAATGCCGTGGCTCACCGGGCTGCACACGCCGGACGAGGATCACTGGTTCTATCGCGAGCGTGTCTTTCCGACCTGCCGCGTCTGGGGACGTTTCGACGGCGATGAGCTGAGCGGGATCATCGCGTTTCGTGACGGCTGGATCGAACAGCTCTATGTGCTTCCCGCGGCTCACGGCGGCGGCATCGGTACTGAGCTCCTCAATATCGCCAAAGGCACCAGCGAGCAGCTCGAGCTCTGGACCTTTCAGCGCAACACGCGGGCGCGGCGCTTCTACGAAGCCCGCGGGTTCGTTCTGGCCGAGGAAACAGAGGGGGCGCGGAACGAGGAGAACGAGCCGGATGTGCGGTACGTTTGGAGACGAGCAAGTCGATAGCTCACTCCACCCCGTACCACCGCACCAGCCGCGGCGCCGCCCAATCCGTCACCACGGATTCGATGAGCCATCGTCCCGGTGAGGTCGCGGTGAAGGCGATGCGTTGGGTCTGGCCGGGCTCGATGGCGAGCGTGTCGAGCCAGTAGGGCTTCCAGCCATCGTCGAGACGGTCGAGCAGGCGGAAATGGTGGCCGTGCAAATGGAAGACGGTGGTGATGGGAGCGGGGTTCTTCACCGCCAGCACGACGGTGCGGCCGGTCTTGGCGCGGAAGGCGGGGGCGGAAGCGGTGGAGAAATTGGCGGTCCGGGTCCAGGCGGCGTCGAGGGTGCCGAGCGCGACATCGAACCGCAGGGCGCCTTTCAGATCGAGTTTTTCGGGAAGGTCGTTCGAAGGCAATGGCTGTGCCGGCGGTAGCGAGGCGCGCCGCTCCAGTTTGCCGGAGACCGCGAGGCGACCGATCGGCCGCGCCGCCCTGCCGTCATGCAGCACGAATGCGGCCGATGTGGCCGCATCAACAAAGACGTCGGCGCGCCCGCCGGGGGCCAGCACCAAGGCGCCGTTGCGGGCCGGGAACGGCTCGGCCGGCTGTCCGTCCAAGGCCATCACCTGGACCTCGTGGCTTTCCAATTTGATCGCCAGAACAGAGCGTTGCGAGCCGTTGATGAAGCGTAGCCGCAGCCGCTCGCCGGCCGCGGCTGAGAGTTCGAATGAAGTCCGTCCGTTCAACGTATAGAACGGGGTCGCATTCTTGGGGTCCTGGCCCGGGGGAAGCGCGGTGCCATCCGGCCGTACGCGCCATTCCTCGATCAGCAGAACCTCGTCGCGATCGACGGCGATCCGGCTGGTCTCGTCGGCGATGACGGGAAGCGGGCGCGCGGGCTGCTTCAGGCGGTCCTCAAACAGTCGGAAGTCGGCTACCAAGGTTCCGGCGTTCGGTATTGAAATGATTGATATTTCGGTCGCGTCCGGGATGGTGGGTGCGCGCCCTCGCAAGGGATCGGCAACCGCTGCACCGTTGAGGCCGTACCAGACTGGCGCAAGTGGAACAGGCAGGGCATTCCGGAAGGTCACCTCGCAGCGGTCGCCGCGCCTGAGGTGGACGTTGCTGAGATGGCTTACGGCGGCCAGCTCCCAGATCGGCGTCGGCGGCTGATCCGGCCTCAGAGCCAGGGTCGCAGGGCGGGCCTGGAGGGCAAGCTGGGTGGTCGTAACCGGCGTTGCGCCACCGCCAAGCAGCCCCGCGGCGGAGGCCCCAAGGCCGGCCAAAACCTCGCGTCTGGTCGGGTCGAAAATCCGCGGTTTCATGGCGGCGATCCGGATCACGCCGCGCTGGATAAGTCCAGCCATCGTGCCTACTTGGAGAGAGTCTCCAACCGGCCATTTTTTTGCTGCGAACAGGCGGGCCCATGCTATAAGCCCGCCGCCCGCGGCATCGCGGCCGGTCTTGATGCAAATTTACGCGGGCGTGGCGGAACTGGTAGACGCGCTGGATTTAGGTTCCAGTGACGAAAGTTGTGGGGGTTCGAGTCCCTCCGCCCGCACCAAGCGCTTTCAGCGTTTGCACGGATTGCTGACGGGCCTCGCACCGCACGGATATTTGTCCGTCCGGAGCCGGGTTCGATGAACCACCGGCGTTGAGGCGTTTGCCTTGCGCCGGACCGATTAATGATAGCGTCCCGACGCGACAGCGTGCCGGGACCGAACGAGAAGAAGATTGGACGCCATGCAGGTCACAGAAACCCTCTCGGAAGGTTTGAAGCACGAGTTCAAGATCAGCGTTTCCGCGTCTGATCTCGATGCCAAGGCTGGCGCCAAGCTCGTCGACCTCAAGGACAAGGTACGCCTCAATGGCTTCCGTCCCGGCAAGGTGCCGGTCGGCCACCTGAAGAAGGTCTATGGCCGCTCCGTGATGGCCGAGACCATCGACCAGACCATCCGCGACACCAACACCCAGCTGTTCTCCGAGCGCGGTTTCAAGCTCGCGACCGAGCCGAAGATCACCATGCCGACCGAGCAGGCCGAGGTCGAGGAGCTGCTCAACGGCAAGACCGATCTGACCTACACGGTCGCGATCGAAGTGGTGCCCGCGATCGCGCTTGCCGATTTCAAGACCTTCCAGGTCGAGAAGCCCGTCGCCGACGTGTCCGATTCGGACGTCGACGAGGCGATCAAGCGCATCGCTGACACCAATCGCGGCTATGCCGCCAAGGCCGAGGGCGAGAAGGCCGCGTCGGGCGACCGCGTCACCATCAGCTTCAAGGGCACCATCAACGGCGAAGCCTTCGAGGGCGGCGCCGGCGAGGGCATCCAGGTCGCGATCGGCTCCAACACCTTCATCCCGGGCTTCGAGGAGCAGCTCATCGGCATCGGCGCGAACGAGACGCGCACGCTGAAGGTGTCGTTCCCCAAGAACTACATGAGCGAAAAGCTCGCCGGCCAGCCGGCGGAGTTCGAGACCACCGCGACGCTGATCGAGGCGCCGCAGGATCTCACCGTCGACGACGAGTTCGCCAAGACGCTCGGCCTGGAATCGCTCGACAAGCTCAAGGAAGCCGCACGCGAGCGGCTGGTTGCCGAATACGCCGGTGCAACGCGCCAGCGGGTCAAGCGCGCGCTGCTCGACCGTCTCGACGAGACGCACCGCTTCGAGGCGCCCCCCTCGCTGGTCGACGAGGAGTTCAACCTGATGTGGAACTCGGTCAAGGCCGAGATGGATTCCGCCGGCAAGACCTTTGCCGACGAGGACACCACTGAGGACAAGGCGAAGGAAGAGTACCGCAAGATCGCAGACCGCCGCGTGCGTCTCGGCCTCGTGCTCTCCGAGATCGGCGAGAAGAACAAGATCACCGTGACCGACGACGAGGTCGGCCGCGCCGTGATCGAGCGTGCACGCTCGATGCCGGGCCGCGAGAAGGAAGTCTGGGACTATTACCGCAGCAACGCGCAGGCGCTGGCCCAGCTTCGTGCACCGATCTATGAGGACAAGGTCGTCGACTTCATCCTCGAGCTCGCCAACGTGACCGAGAAGAAGGTGTCGCGCGAGGATCTGTACAAGGACGACGAGGAAAAGACTGCAGCGTGAAGGCTTTGAGCAATCCTCATCTTAAGAAAGCCTTCTATTAAGGATGATCAGGGAACAGGCCCAGCTAGCCAGATGGCCGGCTGGGCCTTTTTGCGAGAATCAGCTTCAAGTGCCGCGTGGATTAAGCCTTAATTCGTTCCGCACTTGTCTGGCGCGATTTGGGCTATATCTGTCGGTGCACCCTGTACCTGCCCGTTATTCTTCTACCAAGCTCCTGCATCACGGGACGTCCATCGGCCTTCCGGCAAGTCCAGATCAACTGGCAGCCAAGACTGGCGATGTCCGCCTCTAAAAACCTAGGTGACTCATGCGCGATCCGGTTGAAACCTACATGAACCTCGTGCCCATGGTGGTCGAGCAGACCAACCGTGGCGAGCGCGCCTACGACATTTTCTCGCGCCTTTTGAAAGAGCGCATCATCTTCCTGACCGGGCCGGTCGAGGACGGCATGTCGACGCTGGTCGTCGCGCAGCTGTTGTTCCTTGAGGCGGAAAATCCGAAGAAAGAAATCTCGATGTACATCAACTCGCCGGGTGGCGTGGTGACGTCGGGCCTCGCGATCTACGACACCATTCAGTTCATCCGCCCGCCGGTCTCGACGCTGTGCACCGGACAGGCCGCCTCGATGGGCTCCCTGCTGCTTTGTGCCGGCGAGAAGGACATGCGCTTCTCGCTGCCGAACGCGCGCATCATGGTGCATCAGCCGTCCGGCGGCTTCCAGGGCCAGGCCACCGACATCATGCTGCACGCGCAGGAAATCCTGAACCTGAAGAAGCGGCTCAACGAGATCTACGTGAAGCACACCGGCCAAACCTACAAGACGATCGAGGACGCGCTGGAACGCGACAAGTTCCTCACCGCGAACGACGCCAAGGAGTTCGGTCTGGTCGATAAGGTCATCGACAAGCGCGCTGAAGAGCCGGCGGGCGCGAAGGCGCCGTAGCATGATCGGGGACTGCAGCGTTGGTCCCCGGGACTGCTGTGGATCGTCAGCACGGCGTTCACGTTAAGGACGCGTTCACACGGGCGCCAAGATAGCTTTTGCGCCCTGCGACAGGCAGAAAGTTCCGCTTTCGTGCTTATTTTTCGTGGTAATCCAGCAACGCCGGGGTGATTTCGGTCACTTCGCCCGCGCCAAGACCTGAAATCACGGTATTGTAACGGGTTGCCGGCGCCCCCCCGATTAGCGAATTCTTGATAGTCGGGTGACAGCATGGTTGGCTACGAATGATCGGCTATGATCGCGGACAACCGGGTGACCGTGATTCGCACAGTGTGTGACGCGTAGGGTCTTTTTTGGTACGGAATTTGCTCTATTTGAGTCCCTTACCCGCGAACGTTTCGGGATGGGACGATCGGGCGGACGAGATCGAACCGCGGACGGAGACATGAATGAGTAAGGTCGGCACGAGCGACTCCAAGAACACGCTATATTGCTCGTTCTGCGGCAAGAGCCAGCACGAAGTCCGCAAACTGATCGCGGGTCCCACGGTCTTCATTTGCGACGAGTGCGTTGAGCTCTGCATGGACATTATCCGCGAGGAAAACAAATCCTCGCTGGTGAAGTCGCGCGACGGCATCCCGACGCCGAAGGAAATCTGCAAGGTTTTGGACGATTACGTCATCGGCCAGAGCCATGCGAAGAAGGTCCTGTCGGTCGCGGTGCACAACCACTACAAGCGCCTCAACCACCAGACCAAGCACAACGACGTCGAACTCGCGAAGTCGAATATCCTGCTGATCGGTCCGACCGGTTCGGGCAAGACGCTGCTCGCGCAAACGCTCGCCCGCATCCTGGATGTGCCGTTCACGATGGCGGATGCGACCACGCTGACCGAAGCCGGCTATGTCGGCGAGGATGTCGAGAACATCATCCTGAAGCTGCTCCAGGCCGCCGACTACAATGTCGAGCGCGCCCAGCGCGGCATCGTCTACATCGACGAAATCGACAAGATCAGCCGCAAGTCCGATAATCCCTCGATTACGCGCGACGTGTCGGGTGAGGGCGTGCAGCAGGCGTTGCTGAAGATCATGGAAGGCACGGTGGCTTCGGTCCCGCCGCAAGGCGGCCGCAAGCATCCGCAGCAGGAATTCCTGCAGGTGGATACCACCAACATCCTGTTCATCTGCGGCGGCGCCTTCTCGGGCCTCGAGAAAATCATCTCGGCACGCGGACGTTCGACCTCGATCGGTTTTGCCGCTCAGGTGCTGGCGCCTGAAGACCGCCGCACCGGCGAGATCTTCCGTCATGTCGAGCCCGAGGATCTCCTGAAGTACGGCCTGATTCCTGAGTTCGTCGGCCGCCTGCCGGTCGTGGCGACGCTGGAGGATCTCGACGAGGCTTCGCTCAAGAAGATCCTGGTCGAGCCGAAGAACGCGCTGGTGAAGCAATACCAGCGGCTGTTCGAGATGGAGAACATCGAGCTGACCTTCGCCGACGAGGCGCTTGGGGCGGTGGCCCGCAGGGCGATCGAGCGCAAGACCGGCGCGCGTGGTCTGCGTTCGATCCTCGAGGCGATCCTGCTCGAGACCATGTTCGACCTGCCGGGCCTGGAAGGTGTGGAAGAAGTCGTGATTTCTCGCGAAGTCGTGGAAGGAACGGCGCGTCCGCTCTACATCTATGCCGATCGGACCGATCGCGCCGTCGAGAACGCCAGCGCCTGATTGCGGCGCTGGAACGCTCCAAACGTCTGTCATGGCAGCGGCTGCGGAAATGTATTCCGCAGCCGGAATTGCGTCGCTTGCCCGCGTGCGTAAGCGCCTGATGGCGCGTGTTTTTCAATGACTTGACACCCCCCCGGTCGATAGCCACCTAATATCGGCGGCGAGCGAGAATTCTGTTCAAGATTCGCCTCAGTTCCGATCCGGCAAGCCCGGTCCAACCCTCGAATGGTAGACCGGTTTGTGGATCACTTCGGCACCTTGTGGCGGTTGCGCATGAGAGCGGCGGGCTGCGTGCAAGGGGGCAAAGCAAAAGGAAAAGGCCATGACTAATCCTAAACCCAGGCCAACCATCGTTCATGGCGAAACGCACGCTTATCCCGTGTTGCCGCTGCGGGATATCGTCGTCTTCCCGCACATGATCGTTCCGCTCTTCGTCGGTCGCGAGAAGTCGATCCGTGCGCTCGAAGAGGTGATGAAGAACGATGCGCTGATCATGCTCGCGACGCAGAAGAATGCGTCGGACGATGATCCGGCACCCGATTCAATTTACGAGACCGGTACGCTTGCAAGCGTGCTGCAGCTCTTGAAGCTTCCCGACGGCACCGTGAAGGTGTTGGTCGAAGGGCTCGAGCGCGCGCGCGTTGAGAAGTACACCGATCGCGCCGACTACTATGAAGCGACCGCTGTCGCGCTTGCCGACACCGATGCAAAGTCGGTCGAGGCGGAAGCGCTGTCGCGCTCGGTCGTGTCTGACTTCGAGAGCTATGTGAAGCTCAACAAGAAGATCTCGGCCGAGGTCGTCGGCGTCGTGCAGGCGATCACCGATTTCGCCAAGCTTGCCGACACCGTTGCCTCGCACCTCGCCGTCAAGATTGCGGATCGCCAGCAGATCCTGGAGACGCTGTCCGTCACCACGCGCCTGGAGAAGGTGCTGGGTCTGATGGAGAGCGAGATCTCGGTGCTGCAGGTCGAGAAGCGCATCCGCTCGCGCGTCAAGCGCCAGATGGAGAAGACCCAGCGCGAGTATTATCTCAACGAGCAGATGAAGGCGATTCAGAAGGAACTCGGCGACGACGACGGTCGCGACGAGCTCGCCGATCTCGAAGAGAAGATCTCCAAGACCAAGCTCTCGAAGGAAGCGCGCGAAAAGGCGCAGCATGAATTGAAGAAGCTGCGCCAGATGTCGCCGATGTCCGCGGAAGCGACCGTCGTGCGCAACTATCTGGATTGGCTGCTGTCGATCCCGTGGAACAAGAAGTCCAAGGTGAAGAAGGACCTGGAATCGGCGCAGGCCGTTCTCGACTCCGATCACTACGGGCTTGAGAAGGTCAAGGAACGTATCGTCGAGTATCTCGCGGTGCAATCGCGCGCCAACAAGCTGACGGGCCCGATCCTGTGCCTCGTCGGCCCGCCCGGCGTCGGCAAGACCTCGCTCGGCAAGTCGATCGCGAAAGCGACCGGGCGCGAGTTCGTGCGTGTGTCGCTCGGCGGCGTGCGCGACGAGGCCGAGATCCGCGGTCACCGCCGCACTTATATCGGCTCGATGCCCGGCAAGATCATCCAGTCGATGCGGAAGGCGAAGTCGTCCAATCCGCTGTTTCTGCTGGACGAGATTGACAAGATGGGCGCCGATTTCCGCGGCGATCCGTCGTCGGCGCTGCTCGAGGTTCTCGACCCCGAGCAGAACGCGACGTTTGCCGACCACTATCTGGAGGTCGACTACGATCTGTCGAACGTCATGTTCATCACGACCGCGAATACGCTCAATATTCCCGGCCCGCTGATGGACCGCATGGAGATCATCCGGATCGCCGGCTACACCGAGAACGAGAAGGTCGAGATCGCGCGCAAGCACCTGATCCCGACCGCGGTGTCGAAGCACGGCCTGGACTCCAAGGAGTTCTCGATCGACGACGACGCTCTGCTGCTGTTGATCCGCCGCTACACCCGCGAAGCGGGCGTGCGTAATTTGGAGCGTGAGCTCTCCACACTCGCCCGCAAGGCGGTGAAGGAGCTGATGATCTCCAAGAAGAAGTCGGTCAAGGTCACCGAGAAGACTCTGGAAGAGCTGCTCGGCGTGCCGAAGTACCGCTATGGCGAGATCGAGAGCGAGCCGCAGGTTGGTATCGTCACCGGCCTTGCCTGGACCGATGTTGGCGGCGAGCTGTTGACCATCGAAGGCGTCATGATGCCTGGCAAGGGCAAGATGACGGTCACGGGAAACTTGCGCGACGTCATGAAGGAATCGATCTCGGCGGCGGCGTCCTACGTCCGGTCGCGTGCGATTGTCTACGGCATCGAGCCGCCGCTGTTCGACCGCCGCGACATCCACGTGCACGTGCCGGAAGGCGCGACGCCGAAGGACGGTCCGTCGGCGGGCGTTGCGATGGCCACCGCGATCATCTCGGTCATGACCGGCATTCCAGTCCGCCATGATGTCGCGATGACCGGCGAAATCACGCTGCGCGGCCGCGTGCTGCCGATCGGCGGTCTGAAGGAGAAGCTCTTGGCTGCTGCCCGCGGCGGCATCAAGACGGTGCTGATCCCCGAGGACAACGCCAAGGATCTCACGGAGATTTCCGATGCGATCAAGGGCGGCATGGAGATCATCCCGGTCTCCCGTCTCGACGACGTCGTCGCCAGGGCGCTGGTGAAGAAACCGGTGCCAATCGTCTGGGAAGAGGACACCAAGGTGACGGTGAAGCCGGACGGCGACGAAGCCGCCGGTGGCCTGACCGCTCACTGAGATCGCAATTCGAAAAGATGATAAAACGGCGCCTTCGGGCGCCGTTTTTGTTTTTGGGGAAGGGAATGCGATGCAGGTCGACGGTCACTGCCATTGCGGAAAGATCACGTTTGAAGCCGAAGTCGACCCCGAGACCATCTCGGTCTGTCACTGTCGCGACTGTCAGGCCCTGACGGGCTCGCCGTTCCGAGTGACCGCGATCTGCACCAAGGCCGACGTCAAGCTCACCGCCGGCACGCCAAAGGTCTACGGCAAGCGTGGCGACAATGGCCGGATGCGCTTCCAGCACTTCTGTGGGGATTGCGGTTCCCCGCTGTTCACCAGCGGTGAAGGCGACCAGGCCGACGATTGGGGCATCCGCTGGGGCAGCATCCGCCAACGCGACAAATTGCGCCCGGTGAGGCAGATCTGGTGCAAGTCGGCCGCAGTGTGGATCGATGCGGTCCCGCTGCTGCCGGGGAGGCCGGGGGATTGAGGCTGGCCTGCCTAGCCGAAGCTCGCGAAGCGAGCGCAGGCTGGTGGGCGGTCACGGATTCGAACCGCGGACCCTCTCGGTGTAAACGAGATGCTCTAACCAGCTGAGCTAACCGCCCCACGGCGCCTCTTTAGCGCTCCGGCGGGTGTCGGAGCAAGAGGCGGCCGCATGGCAAACCGCGCTCATTTGACCTCTTGATCAGCTTCCGGCGTGGTATCACCCCGACTGATAAATGACAGAGGCCCCAATGGAACAGCCCAGTGGACACGACCAGAACGCCGATCAGATCGCCTATTGGAACGGTCCCAGCGGGCAGCGCTGGGCCGATCGCCACGCGGTGCAGGAGAGCCTGCTCGGGCCCATTGCCGACGTCCTGATCGACCGCGCAAAGCCGAAGCCGGGCGAGTGCGTCATCGATGTCGGCTGCGGCTCGGGCGCAACGACGGTCGCATTCGCGAAAGCCGTTGCGCCGAATGGCTTTGCGCTCGGGCTCGATGTCTCCGACCCGATGCTGTCGCAGGCGCGCGCGACGGCGCCGAAGGGACTGCCGCTCGATTTCGCGCTGGCGGATGCGACCGTGCACCCGTTCGAACCGGCGACCTTTGATCTGCTGGCCTCGCGCTTCGGCGTGATGTTCTTTGCCGATCCGATTGCGTCCTTCACCAACCTTCGCCGCGCGCTGAAGCCGACCGGGCGGCTCGCCTTCGCCTGCTGGCGCGAGCCGAAGGAGAATCCGTGGATGATGGCGCCGCTGATGGCGGTCTACAAGCACGTGCCGAAAATGCCGCCGGTCGGACCGGAAGAGCCGGGGCCGTTCGCCTTCGCCTCCGAAGAGCGCGTGACGCGCATCCTGAAAGGCGCCGGCTTCGTGGATGTGGCGATGGAGCCGCATAATCTTCCCATGGACATCGCCATCGGCGGTGGTCTCGATGCCGCCGTCGAGGGCTCGCTCCAGATCGGCCCGGCCAGCCGCGCGCTGCAGGGCCATCCGCCGGAGACGTACGCAGCAGCCAAAGCTTCGATCCGCGAGGCGCTCGCGCCGTTCCTCAAGGGGCAGTCAGTGGCGCTGCCGGGCGCGATCTGGATCGTGACGGCGAAGGCGAGGTAGAGGGCGCCCGCCGCTCTCTCCGCCGTCATTGCGAGCGTAGCGAAGCAATCCAGACTGCCTCTGCGGAGACAGTCTGGATTGCTTCGTCGCAAGTGCTCCTCGCAACGACGTGGATGGGCCAGTGCCCGCCTCACACCACATCATCCGGCGCCAGTGCGCAGCCATTGTCAGGATGCGTCTCGACCTGGAGGGTGGTGTGGCCGATGCGGAAGGATGTCTTTAGTAGTTGGGCGGTCTCCATCAGGAATGCATCGGCGGTACCTGCGGGCATCACGAGATGGCAGGTCAGCGCCGTCTCTGTTGTGCTGATCGGCCAGACATGGAGATCGTGGATCGCTGAGACGCCGGGCCGTGCCAGCAAAAACACCTTGATCGCGGCGATGTCGGTGCCCTTCGGCGCGGCCGCCATCGACATGTCGAGGGAGCTGCGGAGCAGGTTGGTCGTGCCCCAAAGGATGCTCGCGCAGATGACGAGGCTGGTGAGGGGATCGAGCCAGAGCCAGCCGGTCCACATGATCAGCGCCGCCGAGACGACGACGCCGAGCGAGACCGCGGCGTCGGCCGCCATGTGCAGATAGGCGCCCTCGATGTTGATGTCGTCCTTGCGGCCGCTTGCGAACAGCATGGCGGTAAAGCCGTTGACGAGGATGCCGATGCCGGCGACCACCATCACGGTCACGCCTGCAATCGGCTCCGGCTCGCGCAGGCGCAGAATCGCCTCCCAGCCGATCGCGCCGGTCGCGACCAGCAGGAACACCGCATTCGCGAGCGCGGCCAGAATGGTAGAGGCGCGAAAGCCATAGGTGAAGCGGCCGCTCGGCGCACGCCGCGCCGCGATCGACGCGCCCCAGGCCACGACAAGGCCGAGCACGTCGGAAAGATTATGGCCGGCATCGGCGAGGAGCGCGGTGGAGTTGCCGAGATAGCCGTAGATCGCCTCGGCCACAACCAGACCGGTGTTGAGCGTGATGCCGATCGCGAAGGCCTTGCCGAAATTGGCGGGCGCATGGACATGCGCGTGGCCAGCACCGTGAGCATGGCTATGGTCGTGACCATGGTCTTGGACATGGCCGGCACGGTCATGAAGGTGATGGCCGTGATGGTCGTGGCTGGCCAAATCTAGCGCTCCCCGGAAGCCATCAAATCAGATTGCATTGTAAGCGTTTCGCCCGGCGCGTCACGGCGGAACAGCAAATAGAGCGCCGGCAACACGAGCAACGTCAGCACCGTCGAGGAGATGATGCCGCCGATCACGACGGTCGCAAGCGGCCGCTGTACCTCGGCGCCGGCGCCGGTGGCGAGCGCCATCGGCACGAAGCCGAGCGAGGCGACCAGCGCCGTCATCAGCACCGGGCGGAGCCGCGTCAGGGCGCCCTCACGCACGGCCTCCGCAATGGGGTGCCCCTCGCTGCGGAGACGCTCGATGAAGGCGATGATGACGAGGCCGTTGAGTACCGCGACGCCCGACAGCGCGATGAAGCCGACCCCGGCACTGATCGACAGGGGAATGCCGCGCAGCAAGAGCGCCGCGATACCGCCGGTCAGGGCCAGCGGCACCCCGGAGAACACCAGCGACGCATCCGCCGCCGATCCCATGCTCATGAACAACAGCAGGAACACCAGCGCGAGCGCGACTGGCACGACGATCGTCAGCCGCTTCGTCGCAGAGACCAGCTGCTCGAACTGGCCGCCCCAGCCGATCCAGTAGCCTGGCGGCAGTTTCACCTTTTCGGCGACGGCGGTCTCGGCCTCCGTGACGAAGGAGCCGAGATCGCGGGCGCGGACATTGGCGGTGACGACGATCCGCCGCTTGCCGTCTTCGCGGCTGATCTGGTTGGGGCCGGGCGTCGCGTCGACAGTTGCGACCGACGACAGCGGCACATAGCGCATCTGGGCGAGGGGAGAGATCGGCAATGCCGTTCGGATCGGCACGGTCGCGGCGGCGTCCTCGCCGGGCGGCAGCGGGATCGGAATGGCCCGGATCGCTTCGAGATTGCCGCGCAGATGTTCCGGCAGGCGCACCACGATGTCGAAACGGCGGTCGCCCTCGAACAGCTTTCCGGTCGACTTGCCGCCGACCGCGATTTCGACGATGCCCTGCACCTCACTGATGCTGAGGCCGTAGCGGGCGAGCGCCTGACGATCGAGCCGGACGGTGAGGATCGGCAGGCCGGTGACCTGTTCGACCTTGACGTCGCTGGCGCCGCGGATGCCGCGGATCGCGGCCTCCACCTGCTTGGCCGCACCTTGCAGGATATCGAGGTCATCGCCGAACACCTTGATGCCGACATCGCTGCGCACGCCGGAGATCAGCTCGTTGACGCGGAGCTGGACCGGCTGGGAGATTTCATAGGCGCTGCCGGGAATGTCGTCGGCGGCGTTGTCGATGGCCTCGATCACCTCCGATTTCGGCTTGCCCGGGTCGGGCCATTCGGCGCGCGGCTTGAGCATGACGTAGCCGTCGGTTTGCGCCGGCGACATCGGATCGGTCGCGACCTCCGCCGTGCCGATGCGGGTGAAGAACTCCTTCACTTCGGGAATCTGCGTGATGCGCTTTTCAAGCGCCTTCTGCAGGTCCAGTGATTGCGTGAGGCTCATGCCGGGAATTCGGATCGAGGCCAGCGCAACATCGCCTTCGTCCAGGCTCGGGATGAACTCGCCGCCCATGCGCGAGGCGGCGACGCCGCTTGCGACGACGATGATTGCGGCCGTGATGGCGACCGCGCCCCGGTTGTCGATGGCAAGGCGGAGCAGGGGGAGATAGGCGCGCTTCGCCATCCGCATGAACAGGTTTTCGTGCTCGGACACCTTGCCGGTGACGAAGAGGGCCACGGCCGCCGGCACGAAGGTGATGGAGAACAGCACGGCGGCGCCCAGCGCCATCAGCACGGTCAGCGCCATCGGGGTGAACATCTTGCCCTCGACGCCCGTCAGCGTCAGCACGGGCAGATAGACCACGGCGATGATCAGCGTTCCGAACAGGCTCGGCTTGATCACCTCGCTCGACCCGTTCAGAATCGCGCGCAATCGTTCGGACGTGGTGAGCAGGCCGCCTTTCGCGCGCTGGGCCTCGGCCAGCATGCGCAGGCAGTTCTCGACGATGATCACGGCGCCATCGACGATGATGCCGAAGTCGATCGCGCCGAGGCTCATCAAATTGGCACTGACCTTGGTTTCGACCATGCCGGTGACCGTCATCGCCATGGACAGCGGAATGACGCAGGCCACCACCAGCGCGGCGCGGATGTTGCCGAGGATCAGGAACAGCACGGCCACCACCAGCGCCGCGCCTTCGAGGAGGTTGTTCTCGACCGTGCGGATGGTGGCTTCGACCAGATGGGTGCGGTCATAGACGGTCCGCGTCGCGACGCCCTCGGGGAGGGATTTGGCGATATCCGCGAGCCGGGCCGCGACGCGACTGGCCACCGCACGGCTGTTCTCGCCGATCAGCAGCATGGCGGTGCCGAGCACGGTTTCCTCGCCGTCGCGCGTCGCCGCGCCCGTGCGCAGATCGCGGCCCTCGGTGACAACAGCGACATCCCTGATCCTGACGGGGTTGCCGCCGCGCGAGCCGATCACGACGTCCTGGATCTCGCTGATATTGCCGACCTGGCCCGGCGAGCGAACCAGATATTGCTCGCCGTTGCGCTCGATATAGCCGGCGCCGACATTGGCGTTGTTGGCGGCAAGCGCCGTCATGACGTCACGGAAGCCGAGCTTATAGGCCATCAGCTTGCCGGGATCCGGCAGCACGTGGAATTGCCGCTCGAAGCCGCCGATGGTGTTGACCTCGATCACCCCCGGCACGTTGCGAAGCTGGGGGCGGATGATCCAGTCTTGCACAGTGCGGAGGTCAGTCAGCGTATAGTCATGGCCGCCTTGCGTCTTGGCGCCCGGCTTCGCCTCGACGGTGTACATGAAGATTTCGCCGAGACCGGTCGAGACCGGACCCATCGCGACCTCGACACCGGCCGGAAGCTGGTCCTTCACCTGCTGGATGCGCTCGCCCACGAGCTGGCGGGCAAAATAGATGTCGGTGCCGTCCTTGAACACGACCGTCACCTGGCTCAGGCCATATCGCGACAGCGAGCGAGTGGTGTCGAGCTTGGGCAGGCCGCCCATCGCGGTCTCGACGGGGAAGGTGATGCGTTGCTCGGTCTCCAGCGGCGAATAGCCGGGCGCGCGGGTGTTGATCTGGACCTGGACATTGGTGATATCTGGCACGGCGTCGATCGGAAGCCGCTGGAAATTCCAGGCTCCGAAAGCGACGGCGCCCAGCCCGAGCAGGAGAACCAGCCAGCGCTGTTGCAGCGAGACGGCGATGAGACGCTCAATCATGCTCGGCCTCGCCCTTGCCCATCTCCGCCTTCACGACGAAGCTGTTCTCCGCGACGTAACGCTCGCCGGCGGCGAGCCCGGCCTTGATCTCGACAAACTGTGGATCGGAATCCCCAAGCTCCACAGGCCGCGCCTCGATCTTGTCGCTGTCCTCGCGGACGAACACGATGGTCCTGTTTTCCAATGTCTGGATCGCGCTGCGGCGCACGGCGACCGCAACGTTGCGCGCGGCGAGGATCAGCCGCGCGGTGACGAACAGGCCGGGACGCAAGCGTCCCTCGGCGTTCGGGAGCACCACGCGGGCGAGCGCGGTCTGCGTCTCGCTCGAGCCGATCGGCGCGATATAGGAGATCGTGCCCTTGATCTCGCCGCGGCCGTCGTCGGGATCGATCAGAACTTCATCGTTGAGGCGGACGCGCTTGAGGTCCTGCCGGTAGATCGAGAGATCGACCCAGATAGTCGAGAGGTCGGCGACGACGAAGGCCGGTTTCTGCTCGGAGGCGTATTCGCCGAGCGAGATCTGGCGCTCGATGATGGTGCCGGCGATCGGCGCCTTCAGCTCATAGACGGTGAGGCTCTGGTTGCTCTCGATGGTGGCGAGCAGGTCGTCTTTGCCCACCTTGTCGCCGATGCGCTTCTGGATCGATTTTGCAATTCCGGGAAAGCGAGGTGTTATCTGAACGACCGCTTCCTGGTTGGCGCGCAAAATGCCATTGAAGGCGAGCGTGTCGGTCAGCGTGGCGCTCGCGGCTTCGGCCAGCGTGACGTTGGCGGCCGCAAGCTTGACGTCGGAGATGCGGATGCGGTCGGCGCCGTGCTCGTCCTGCTCGATATGGTCGTTCGGCTTCTCCGGCTTCTTCTCTTCGGTATGTTCGGCGGGCACAACCCTGGCCGGGGCGAGCAGGGAATAGCCGTAGGCGCCGAGCGCGGCGGCAACGGTGGCGATGAGGATGGTGGAAAATGTCCTCATCGCGCGCTCTCCCGGGCCAGCGCAAAGGGATTGCCGACGAGGCCTTCGATGGTCGCAACGCCCGCATGGAAGTTCTGCAGCGCCTCCTGCTCGCGCAGGCGCGCTTGCGCAACGCTGGCTTGGGCATCGAGCACCTCAAGCAGGGTGAAGCGGCCCTGGCCGTAGCCCTGCGAGATCGCCTCAGATGCTTCAGTCGCCTTCGGGATCGCGGTCTCGCGCAGCACGGCAAGTTCGCGCCGCGAGCCCTGCAGCGAGTCGTAAGCGCGGCCGGCGATCACAATCAGCGTGTTGCGGTTGGCCTCGCGCTCAACGCGGGTCTTGGCGAGGCTTTCCTGCGCCGAGAGGATGTTGCCCTGGTTCTGGTCGAACACGGGGATCGGCACCGAGACGGAGAGGCGCACAGCGTCGTCATTGGTCTCGTTGAAATGGCGCCAGCCGGCGGCGATCCGCACATCGGGATAAGGCCTCAGCCGCGCCATCAACAACTCGGCGTTACGCTGCGCATACACCGCGGTCCAGCGCACCAGTTGCGGGTTGGCATCGATGGCGGCGACGACCGACTGGAACGTCGGCGGCCGGCCCATCGTGTCGAGTCGGCCGGAAACCTCGCCAAATTTCGTGGCGGGATCGCCCATCAGCACCGCGAGCTCACGCCGGGCGCTTGCCAGCGTGGCCTTGAAGCGCTCCCGGTCGGCCTTCACCAGCGCGGAGGCGACTTCGGCGCGGCCGGTCTCGGCCGGCGAGGACGCGCCGGCCTCGACGCGGCGGCGCAACAGCGGCGTCAGCTTGTCGATCGCTGCAATCTGCTCGTCGAGGATCTGGATGCGCCGCTGCGCGCCGAGCACGCTGAGGAAGGCGATCGCCGTCTCCGACAGCACCTCCAACCTGATCGCCTTGCGCTGAATCGCGGCGACCTCGATGCCGGCTGCGCCCGCGGCAATTCGGGCATCGCGCTTGCCGAACAGCTCAAAGGCCTGGCTGATCTGGAGCGTTGTCTCGGCCGATTTGGTGCCGCGATAAATGCCCGATCCGAACGAATTATCCTGCTCATAGGACAGTTCCGGATTGAGCAGCGCGCCCGCCTGGATGCGCTGGCCCGTGGCGATGCCGACATCGCGTTCCGCCGCCGTCAGGCGCGGGCTCGCGGCCAGCGCACGCGAGAGCGCCGCACGCATCGTCAGGGTCTGGGCGTGGGCGTGCTGCGTCAGCCAGGGGCTGACCAGAATTGCCATCGCGCACGCGAGGCGCGCGGTCGTTCGTCTGCAAGACATGAAAGTGACCTGTGAACAATAGCATCGTGGGCGCGCACAGCGCCCGGCTGATCAGTTCAGGTCAAATGTTTGGGAGGCCGGGAGTCGGTATCGGGCGCGATGCCCACGAGCGTCGGCTGCCGCTGCTGCACCGATGCGGTAATGTCGTCAGCCGCGATTGCGGCGTGAACTGGCTGCGTGATCGCGACCGAGAAGCAACCGTGACAGTGATGGCCCGCGATACCCTTGTGATCACCGTGGCCGGTCGAACCGTCGTCCAGGATCGAGGCGATCTCCGAGCCACCGGCGGGGCTGGTGACGTCGATGTCGCACAGCCCGTGCGCAACGCTCGCAAACAGATAGGCCACCGCAACGAGCACAGCCAGCAGTCCGCGCCAACGGCGCAGGGGGCGAAAGAGGGCAGGCTGGTGGCTCGGGAACACGAATTTGCTCTCGTTGTCGATAGCGCTGGCCTAGCACGGCCGAGGGAACACTGTCGACCTGCTACAATGTTACGTATTAGGAACCTGATGTCGCGGGCAGGGCGGGCCTATGCTGATCGTACGGCGTGGGTGTTCGTCTCATCTTTTCCGATATGGCCGATGCATGGCCGGCCCCGCGATCTAGGGGCGTTCGACGTTGGCGACCTCGCTACGAGCGGCAATTGCCGGCCTGGATCGGCGGACACGGCACGGAGCCGAACGAACAGAATACGCAGCAATCGCCGGCCCGCGGCTTCAGTCGCTTGCCGCAGCCCTTGCAATCATAGAAGAACTGGCAGGCGTCCGTCGGCATGGTCTCGACGGCGCGATGGCCGCATTCGGGGCAGGTGAGGGTCGATTGCAACTGCATCGGCGACATCTCTGTTGGAGAATTGATCAGAGGGTGACTTTGGTGGTCATCTTTTCAAGGAAACGAGGCCGGGCTTTCCGCAGCGGCGCTGAGGGCGAGAACACGAAAGGAGTTGAGTGATTTTTGCGGTCGAGTATCGGGGAAACCAGCATGGAGGGGATCAGGCGTCATGACGAGTTCAGGTCGGGCGGCCCATTGGCAAACTGTATATGAGAGCAAAGGCGAACGCGAGGTGAGCTGGTTCCAGGAGAGCCCGTCGCCGTCGCTCGAATTGATCGCGCTGGCTGGCGCGGGACTGACCTCTCCAATCGTTGATATCGGTGGCGGGGCATCCCGGCTGGTCGATGCGCTGTTGACCGCCGGGTATACGGACCTGACCGTGCTCGATCTGTCCGACGCGGCGCTTGCGGCATCGCGGACGCGGCTGGGCCTCGCTGGCGATAGCGTGGACTGGATCGCGGCGGATATGACGGCGTGGCGGCCGACGCGGACATACGACGTCTGGCACGACCGCGCCGCGTTTCATTTTCTTAACGCGCCGGAAGAGCAGGCGACTTATGTCGCAACTGTCCGACGCGCGGTGAAGATCGGCGGCCATGTCATCGTCGGTACATTCGCAATCGATGGGCCGGAAAAATGCAGCGGCTTGCCGGTGACGCGCCACAGCGCCGACAGCATCGCCGCGCTGCTCGGCGCCGGTTTCAAGATGACGGATCATCGCCGTCATCAGCATGCGACGCCTTGGCAATCGGTGCAGAATTTTCAGTTCAGCAGCTTTGTCAGATCGTCATAGGTCTCTCACGACCGCGCAGCTTGCACTCATTGCGCCGGCTCGAGCTCGCCGCGGTGTTGCTCGGGGCTTTCGACGTGGAGCGGTGGCTCGACGCCGATGGTGGGGGAGGACGGTAATCCAACCCCTTTCACCAGTCCGAAGATCGCCGGGATCACGATCAGCGTCAGCAGTGTCGACGAGATCATGCCGCCGATCATGGGGACCGCGATCCGCTGCATGATCTCCGAGCCCGTGCCCGTGCTCCACAGGATCGGCAGCAGGCCGGCCATGATCGCGACCACTGTCATCATCTTCGGACGGACGCGTTCGACGGCGCCTTCCATGATGGCGGCATGGAGGTCCTCGCGCGTCAGCGCGCGGCCCGCCAGCTCGCAGCGCGCTCTGGTCTCGGCGAGCGCGTGGTTGAGATAGATCAGCATCACCACACCGGTCTCGGCCGCCACGCCTGCCAGCGCAATGAAGCCGACGGCGACGGCAACCGACAGGTTGAAGCCGAGCCACCACATCAGCCAGAGGCCGCCGACGAGGGCGAAGGGCAACGAGAGCATGACGATCATGGTCTCGGTGACCGAGCGGAAGTTGAGATAGAGCAGCAGGAAGATGATCAGCAGCGTCACCGGAACCACGATCTTGAGCCGCGCCGTGGCGCGTTCGAGGTATTCGTACTGCCCGCTCCAGAGCACGTAATAGCCGGGCGGAAACTGGACGCTCGCCTGCACCGCGCGCTGAGCGTCGGCGACATAGCCGCCGAGATCACGGTCACGGATGTCGACATAGATGTAGCTGGCGAGCTGCCCGTTCTCGGTGCGGATCGAGGTCGGCCCGCGCGCCGGCGTCACACTTGCGACCTCCCCAAGGGGCACGGCGCCGCCTGCGGGCATCGGCACCAGGATGTCGTTGGCGATTGCCCTGGGATTGTCGCGCAGATCGCGGGGATAGCGCATGTTGACCGTGAAACGCTGACGGCCTTCCACGGTGGTGGTCACGGTCTGGCCGCCGAGCGCGGCCGCGATCGTGTCCTGCACGTCCTGCACCATGATGCCATAGCGTGCCAGCGCCTCGCGGTTCGGCGTGATCTCGAGGTAATAGCCGCCAAGGCTGCGCTCGGCATAGGCCGAGGATGTGCCGGGCACCGCCTTGAGCACCTGCTCGACCTGCCTTGCCAGCTTGTCGATCCCGGCGAGGTCGGTGCCGATCACCTTGACGCCAACGGGAGTGCGGATGCCGGTCGAGAGCATGTCGATGCGGGCCTTGATCGGCATGGTCCAGGCATTGGAGACCCCGGGGAATTGCAACGCCTTGTCCATCTCGGCGATGAGGCTGTCCACGGTCACGCCCGAACGCCACTGCTCTTTTGGCTTGAGGTTGACGATGGTCTCGAACATCTCCGACGGTGCGGGATCGGTGGCGGTCGCCGCGCGGCCGGCCTTGCCATACACAGATGAGACCTCGGGGAAGGATCGGATGATGCGGTCCTGGGTCTGCAGCAGCTCGGCGGCCTTGGTCACGGAAATGCCGGGCAGCGTCGTCGGCATGTAGAGCAGGGTGCCTTCGTTGAGGTCGGGCATGAACTCGGTGCCGAGCCGAACGGCCGGCCAGACAGAGACGGCGAGCACGCCGAGTGCGAACAGGATCACGAGAATTTTGGCGCGCAGCACGCCTGAGATCACCGGCCGATAGATCCAGATCAGGAAGCGGTTGATCGGATTCCGGTGCTCCGGAATGATCTTGCCCCTGACGAAGATCACCACCAGCGCCGGCACCAGGGTCACGGACAACAGCGCTGCTGCCGCCATCGCAAAGGTCTTGGTGAAGGCGAGCGGGCTGAACAGCCGGCCCTCCTGCGACTCCAGCGTGAAGATCGGCGTGAACGATACGGTGATGATCAGGAGGCTGAAGAAAAGCGCAGGGCCGACCTCGGCGGCGGCCTCGATCAGGATATCAACCCGCGAACGGCCGGGTTCGGCGCGTTCGAGGTGCTTGTGTGCGTTCTCGATCATGACGATCGCGGCATCGATCATGGCGCCGATCGCGATCGCGATGCCGCCAAGGCTCATGATATTGGAGCCGATCCCGAGCAGCTTCATGGCGCCGAAGGCCATCAGCACGCCGACGGGAAGCATCAGGATCGCGACCAGCGCGCTGCGGACATGCAGAAGGAATACGATGCAGACGAGGGCGACGACGATGCTCTCCTCGACCAGGGTGTGCTTGAGCGTGTCGATCGCCGCGTAGATCAGGTTCGAGCGGTCGTAGACCGGAACGATCTCGACCGATTTCGGCAAGCTGGTCGCGATCTCCTTGAACCTCTTCTTGACGTTCTCGATCACGTCGAGCGCGTTCATGCCGAAGCGCTGGAGCACGATGCCGCTTGCGACCTCGCCCTCGCCATTGAGCTCTGCGATGCCGCGCCGCTCGTCAGGGCCGAGCTCGACACGAGCGACGTCACGCAGCTTGACCGGCGTACCGTTGTCGGCCTTCAGCACGATGTTGCCGATATCGTCGATGCTCCTGAGGTAACCCTTGCCGCGGATGACGTATTCGAACTCGGAGAGCTCGACGGTGCGACCGCCGACATCGGCATTGCTGGCGCGGATCGCCTCGCGCATCTTTTGCATGGTGATGCCGAGATCGCGCATGCGCTGCGGATCGAGGATGACGTTGTACTGCTTGACGAAGCCGCCGACGCCGGCGACCTCCGCGACGCCTTCGGCCTTGGCGAGGGCGAATTTCAAGTTCCAGTCCTGGATCGTCCGTGTCTCCGCAAGATTGAGTTGCTTCGACATCACCGCGTATTGGTAGACCCAGCCGACGCCGGTGGCGTCAGGGCCGATCGTCGATGTGACCCCGGCAGGTAGCCGCGCTGCCGCGCCGTTGAGGAATTCGAGCACCCGCGAGCGCGCCCAGTAGATGTCGGTGCCGTCCTCGAAAATGACGTAGACGAAGGAGACACCGAAGAAGGAGAAGCCGCGCACCACCTTCGACTTCGGCACGGTCAGCATCGCTGTGGTGAGGGGATAGGTGACCTGGTCCTCGATCACTTGCGGGGCCTGGCCGGGATATTCGGTGTAGACGATGACCTGGGTGTCGGAGAGATCGGGAATGGCATCCAGCGGCAGGTGGAGCAGGGCGTAGAGGCCGCCTGCGGCGGCAAAGCCGGTGCCGAACAGCACGAGCAACAGGTTGCGCGCCGACCATGAGATGATGCGCGCGATCATGGCTTGGCTCCCATCGCGGCGTCGCCATCTTTTGGATTACCGGCTTCGGCAAAGCCCTTGAGCGCCGCCTCGAGATTGCTCTCCGCGTCGATCAGGAAATTGGCTGAGGTGACGATCGCGTCGCCCACGGCAAGTCCGTCGCGGACCTCGACATAGCCGTCACCGTGCCGGCCGAGCTTGACTTCGCGCGGCTCGAAGCGACCCTGGCCCTTGTCGACCAGCACGGCCTGCCGGCTGCCGGTGTCGAGCACCGCGCTCTCGGCGACACTGAGCACCGGTGCCGGCGTGCCGGTGTCGATCTCGGCATCGACATACATGTCGGGAAGCAGCGCGAGATCGGCATTCGCGAGCTCAATTCGCACCCTTGCCGTGCGCGTCTCCTTGTTCACCTGCGGATAGACCACGCTGATCAAGCCTTTGAAGTCCCGGCCGAGGTAGGAGCGGGCCCGTACCGTGACAGGCTGACCGACGGCGATCGTGCCGAGGTCGCGCTCGGCGACATCGACCGTCGCCCACACCTGCGCGATGTCGGCGATGCGGAACAGCACGTCGCCAGCCTGTGCGCGCATACCCTCGATCGCGTTGCGCTGGAGCACGATGCCGTCGCGTGGCGACGACCAGGGAATCGTGATCGGTACCGAATGGCTCTTCTCCATCTGGGCGATGACGGGTTCGGGAACGTCGAGATTGACGAGGCGCTGCCGCGAGCCGCGGCCATAGGACTCGACAGCCGACGTCGTCTTCGACGTGATGGTCGCGAGATATTCGGCTGCCGCCGATGACACCGTGGAGCTGTAGATGTCCATCAGTGGCTGGCCCTTGGTCACGCGGCTGCCGGTGGTGACGTCGGCGACCTTCTGCACGAAGCTTTCGGCCCGCATGGCGACCACCGAGACGCGGCGTTCATCGAGTTGGATCGTGCCGGGCGCGCGCACCAGCGTCCTGATCCGGCGCAATTCGGTTGGTTCGGATTTGACGCCGCTGCGCTGGATCTTGCCCGGTGATAGCTTTATCGAGCCGTCGTCGCTGTCGTCACCCTCGTAGACGGGAATATAGTCCATCCCCATCGAGTCCTTCTTCGGCGCCGGTGAAGTATCCGGCAGGCCCATCGGGTTGCGATAATATCTGATCTTGCGATCGCCCCTCGTGTCCGGCGCCGCGTCGGGCTCGTCGAAGCTGACATCCTCACTTGCGTGCACGGCGCGGTAGTCGCGGCCGTCAGAGGTTTTCTTCGGCGTCAGCGAGTAGAGCGGCTTGCGGTCGGGATCTCGGAAATAAATCGGCGGGCTCGCATCCGCGGCGATTGCCGCGGACACGAGTTGGCTGATGTCGGGCTGGGGTCGCAGACTGCCGCCAGCGTACAGCGCGACACCTGCCGCTGCGAGGATCGCAGCGGCAGTGCCTGTCATGATGAGGCGAGTCATTTCTCGGCCGTGACGACGAGCTTGTTCTCGACCGTGCCGGTCTCGCCCTGCACCTTGGCGCCGAGCGAGAGTTGCCAGCGCCCAGCCATGCCGAAGGTCGCCTTGAAGCGGTAGGTGCCGGGCTCGGCGCCCGGCATCGGTGTCACCTTGGTGGCCATCTCCTGCATGCCGTCGGGTGCCATGTCGAGTCGGCTGGCAAAGATCACCGCATCAGGCACAGCTTTGCCGCTGGTCTTGTCGACCAGCCGCACGGTCACGATGCGATCGGCGCCGGTCTTTATGGTGGGCTGAACCAGCTGGAACTCGTAGTTCTTGATTTCGGCATGGGTAGCACCCGTGAGCGCAGCACCGATCAGCGCAGCCATGGTGGCGCGCGCAATGCGAGACGTCTTCATCAAAGTAATCCTCGATAGGTCTGATTACCGCCAGGGCGGCGTGCAACGGCGCTCGCCGCTTCCGGCGCGCGCGACGATCAGGCGCTTACGCGCTCATCAAACGTCGATTCGAGGGGGGTGGTCGGGAGGCTTGGTACCGAGCCCGTCGATCAGGAGATCGTCGACCTGAGCGAATGCGCGGTACTGCGCGTGGCGCTCGATCAGGGAGACTGTCCCGGACGGGGCGGGAAGGGAGGCGCTGAGCAGGCACAGCGCCACGAAGGGACAGGATCCGCAGTCCTTGCTCTGCGACTGGCCCGGACAGCAGGGCATATCATCCTGCATGTTGCGGGACATGGCCAGCATATCGTCTGACATCGCCTGCGTGTCGTGGCCGGCAGTCCCCGCGGCTGGCGCGGCCAACACCGGTGCCGCCAGCGGCGCGAGCAGAAGCCCGGCCGCGACAAGCAGCATCACCACAGCGTTGACGAACCGTTTCAGGTGCATATCCAGTTGTCGCATGATGCGGGAGAGCCTGCAAACCGGCCGGCATCACGATTTTGCCAGCGACCGGATCCCGCCGATGATGCCACCATACCCTTGATTTGCCCGACGCGTCAAGAAAATTCGTAAAACACGAAATTCGTTATTCCAGCAGGGGGCGGCTACTTTGCATGGGGTTGTTTTCGATGTTTTGATCGTGGGCCCTCCCGAGAAGGTTAAGCCTTCTCTTCCCAGATCATTGCGAGATGGACGATGGTCTGCACCGCTTTTTCCATGTCTTGCCGGCTCACCCATTCCAGCCGTGAATGGAAGGCGTGCTCGCCGGCAAAGATGTTGGGGCAGGGCAGCCCCATGAAGGAGAGGCGCGAGCCGTCGGTGCCGCCGCGGATCGCGGTGCGCATTGGACGCAAGCCGGCGCGGCGGATCGCCTCGATCGCGTATTCGAGGATGTGCGGGTGACGGTCGATCACCTGCTTCATGTTGCGGTACTGCTCCCGCACCTCGAACTTGTAGGTCGAGCGCGGAAAATCCTTCATGACGTCCTTGACGATACCCTCGAGCAGGACCTCCTTCTCCTTCAGTCCTTCCTCGGTGAAGTCGCGCACGATGAAAGAGAGCGTCGCCTGTTCCAGCGCGCCTTCCATGCCCACCGGGTGCAGGAAGCCCTGCTTGCCTGAGGTCGTCTCGGGCGAGCAGCCTTCCTTGGGCAGACGCTCGACGATGGCGGCTGCGATCTTGATCGCATGCTCCATCTTGCCCTTGGCATAGCCGGGATGGGCGCTGACGCCGGTGATGGTGATGGTGGCGCCGTCGGCGGAAAACGTCTCGTCCTCGACGCTGCCGGCGCTTTCGCCGTCCATTGTGTAGCCGAACTCGGCGCCAAGCTTCCTGATGTCGACGTTGTCGACGCCGCGGCCGATCTCTTCGTCGGGCGTGAACAGGATCTTGATGGTGCCGTGCTTCACATCGGGGTTGTTGATGAAGAAATGCGCGGCGTCCATGATCTCGGCGACGCCGGCCTTGTTGTCGGCCCCGAGCAGCGTGGTGCCGTCGGTGGTGATGATGTCGTTGCCGATCTGGTTTTTCAGCGCGGGATGCTCGGCAAAGCGGATCACCTGGGTGGCATCGCCCGTCAAGGTGATGTCGCCGCCGCGATAGTTCTTCACGATCTGCGGCTTCACATCCTTGCCGGTGACGTCGGGCGAAGTATCCATGTGCGAGCAGAAGCAGATCACCGGCACTTTCTTCGTCGTGTTGGCCGGGATCGTTCCGTAGACGTAGCCGTAATCGTCGAGATGGGCATCGGTGATACCGATGGTCTTCAGCTCGGTGACGAGCACGCGGCCGAGATCCTTCTGCTTCTCGGTCGATGGCGAGGCCGGGGAATTCGGATCGGACTGGGTGTCGATGGTGACGTAGCGCAGGAAGCGCTCGGTCACGGTATGCGCGAAGGTCAGGGACATGTCTGGTCAAACCGCCGGGTCTTTGGGGAAGCAGGCAGTATATCAGAAAAGCGGACCGCGTTGCGGTCGGACTGGCGCGGATCAGGCCTAACGAAGCGTAAGCGTCAGATCGCCTCTTTCAGTTCCTTGACCGGACGGAACGCGACCTTCTTGCTGGCCTTGATGTGGATCGGCTCGCCTGTGGCCGGATTGCGGCCGGTGCGGGCCGCGCGCTTGCGGACCTGGAGGATGCCGAGCCCGACGATGCGGACGCGGTCGCCCTTCCTCAGGTGCTTGGCGATCAGCTCGACCATGTCGGTCAGGACGGCCTCGGCGCGCTTCTTCGAGAGGTCCTGGCGTTCCGCGATGTCGGCCGCGAGGTGCTTGAGCGTGATCGTTGCCGGAGCAGCTGTCTTTTTCGCCATGACTGGCCTCCTCGGGTATCGCGCGGAAGCTTGCCGGGCTCCCAAACTGCCAAGTTCCTGCAGGCCTAGACGATTCGGGTTGAGACTGACTATGCCGGCCATCCCGGCGAGGGCTTTCGCGTGATTTGTCAGGCCAATCCGCCGGTCCCTGGACAAGCGCAAGGCGCGAGATTCGACACAGGGATCGTCAATCAGGTTGAGAATTTTCTGCTAAGCTTTTGAAGATGTTGCCAAAAATGGCGCGAGAGACGGGGCTCGAACCCGCGACCTCCGGCGTGACAGGCCGGCGCTCTAACCAACTGAGCTACTCCCGCGTGACGCGTATGTGTCCGCGCGGAACGAGGGGGGACTTAAAGGGGGGACATGGTGAAGTCAAGGACGTTGCATTCACGGGGACCAAACGCCTGCTGGAGCCGGGCCGGGACCGTATCGCTACGGTCCGGGCGGCTGCCTCCGGGCGCCGAATCGATCAACGGTGTTACAAGCTCCACAGGCAATTTCCGAGGACATTTGGTTTGACCGTCGGCTCGCGCGCCTTCCAGAACGCAAGGCTCCAGAAGAAATTCAAGAAAGACGCGGAGGCCGCGCTCGCGGCGGCGCATCAGGCTTATGGCAACGGGCGGCTCACCGACGTCGAGACACTGTGCCGGCGGATACTGCAGGCACTTCCCGATCATTTCGACACGCTGCACCTGCTCGGGGTCAGTCTCAGCAGCGATCCGAAGCGGCTCGAGGAGGCCGAGCAGGTCCTGCGCGCCGCGATCGCGGTCAGCCCACGCGCGGCCAACGTCTATTGCGACCTCGGCGCGGTGCTGTTCGACCTCAAGCGCTTTGAGGACGCGCGGGCCTGTCAGGAGAAGGGCCTCGCGCTTAATCCGAACTTCCCGATGGCTCTGACCAATCTCGGCAATACGCTGATGCATCTGGGGCTGCCGCTGGACGCCCTCGAACTGCACGAGCGCGCCATCCGGTTGAAGCCCGACTATGCCGACGCCTATTGCAATCGCGGCATGGCCGAGCTGCGGATCTGGCGCTCCGAGCAAGCTTTGCAAAGCTTCGAGCGCGCGCTGGCGTTTCAGCCGAAGCATCAGGAGGCGCTCGCCGGCCGCGGTATGGCCTTGCTGGAGTTGCGCAACTATGCCGCCGCGGAAACCGCCCTGAACACGGCCCTGGCCATGAAGCCGGGCAATGCCAAGGTCCTGGCCCATCGGGCGCGGCTCCATCTCCGGTTGCTGCGCCTCGAACAGGCCGGGCGCGACATCGAGGCGGCGCTCGCCATCGCTCCGCTGCTTGAACTGGCGCTGCGCGTAAAGGCGCTGGTCAGTCTGCTCCTGCACAAGCCGACGCAGGCGATGGCAGCGTGCAAGACGCTGCTCGAGCAGAATTCCAAGTCGGAGGTTGCCATCAGCCTGATGGGATCGTGCTTTGCCAGCTACGGAGACATCGCGACCGCGATCGAACATTTCGATCGGGCGCTGGAGCTCAAGCCCGACTTCCAGGATGCGATCGACAGGAAGATCTTCGCGCTCGACTTCCTGCCCGGCGCGGATTTCGCGCTGTTGCAGGCCGTGCGCAAATATTGGTGGGACAACATCGGCAGCAGGATTCCGCAACGACCGCTTCGGCCGCGGGATCTCGATCCCGACAGGCGCCTAGTGGTGGGTTACGTGTCTGCCGACTTCAGGCGCCATTCGGCCGGGTTCATCTTCATGCCGGTGCTGCGCCATAGCGATCACGCCAATTTCGAGATCGTCTGCTATTCGTCGTCACCGCTCCAGGACGAGATGACGGACGAGTTCCGCTCGTTCGCGGATCGTTGGGTCGATGCGGTGTTGCTGTCCGACGAGCAATTGACG
Source organism: Bradyrhizobium sp. LB11.1 (assembly GCF_040549385.1). Classification (NCBI taxonomy): domain Bacteria; kingdom Pseudomonadati; phylum Pseudomonadota; class Alphaproteobacteria; order Hyphomicrobiales; family Nitrobacteraceae; genus Bradyrhizobium; species Bradyrhizobium sp. LB11.1. Next base: position 228,195 of record NZ_JBEPTH010000005.1, read on the forward strand.
GATCGCGTCGAGGACGACGGGATCGACATCCTGGTCGATCTCTCCGGTCATTCCGGTGGCAGTCGCCTCGGGATGTTCTCGCGCAAGCCCGCGCCGATCCAGGTGTCGGCCTGGGGTGCGCCGACCGGTACGGGTCTGAAAACCATCGACTACATCTTTGCGGACCCGGTCGCGATTCCGAAAGAAGCGCGGCCCGAGTTCGCCGAGAAGATCCACGATCTGCCGTGCATGCTGACGATATCAGAGCCTGCGCCGGGTCTGTACAAACCGGACCTGCCGATGCTGCGCAACGGCTACGTCACCTTCGGCACCTTCAACCGGATCGACAAGATCTCCAACGAGGTGCTGCCGGTATGGTCGAAGTTGCTGCGTGACCTGCCGGGATCGAAGCTCGTCATCAAACACGCTGCGCTCGACGATGTCGGCCTTCGCGACGGCTTGGTAGCCCGTTTCGTGGAACATGGCGTCAGCCCGGACAGCGTAGTCTGCCTAGGGGCGAGTGGACGCGATGAGCATCTCGGGGAATATGCAGAGATCGACATCTCTCTCGATCCGTTCCCGCAGAACGGCGGCGCCGGCACCTGGGAATCCCTGCACATGGGCGTGCCCGTCATCGCCAAGCTCGGCCAGACGACCTCCGGCCGGGCAGCTGGCGGCATCCTCAAGGCGATCGGCCTCGACGACTGGGTCGCGGAGGACGACGAAACCTATCTTGCGATCGCAATGCGGTTTGCGGGGAACCCGTCAGCGCTGGCCGCACTGCGCGAGGGGCTGCCGGCCCGGATCGCAGCCTCGGCGGCGGGCAATGGCGCGATCTACACGCGCCACGTCGAAGCGGCATATCGCCAGTTCTGGCGGGAGTATTGTGCGGCACAGGCCCACTGATTCAGCAGCTTGGCCCCAATTCTTCAGGTACTGGCCAAAAGCAAAAGGCCGCCCCAAGGCGGCCGTTTCGTCTCAAACCGGACCTTTTCCGCAATTAGCGCATCGCCGAGGTGCCCGCGCTCGTGATCGCCACCGGCTTGCCAGCCTTGATCACGTGGGTGGACTGGGCGGTCTGGCTGTAATCGGCGTTGGTGCGGGCTGCGATCCCGAAGGCGGCCACTGCGATACCGGCCACCAGCGCCACCACCACGATCTTCAGGTGGGTACCCCGATCTGCAGAGTGAATTGAGTGGTTCATCGAAGCCTCCCGACGGGCTTTGGCGCCGTCTGTAGGCTGATGTCTTAAGGAGCATCTGTTTCCGGATCGTTTCGCGGGTTCCGCAAAATGGTTTCATTGCGCCATTTGGCCGGTTTCGCCGTGGGGACGGGGCGGAGGCCGGACCGGCGCTTACCTGCCGCGTAATCGCGGAAGCCCAATCCTTTCGTCATGATCGTTTCATCGACCGCGGCTGGTGGCCGACCGATCGGCAAGGGAGAAGCACCATGAACCGTCGAACCGTCCTCGAAGCCACGTTGCTTGGAAGCGCCTTTGCGGCGGCATCAGGTAGCAGCGCGCCAGTGACCGCAGCCCAACAGGCTGTGCGATCCCCCTATGTGACCGCGAAGGACGGCACAAAACTGTTCGTGCAGGACTGGGGAAGCGGACAACCGGTGCTGCTGCTGTCGGCCTGGACGTTCGATGCCAGCAGCTGGGGCAGTCAGATTGCCGCCCTCGACGCAAAAGGCTTCCGCTGCGTTGCGCCTGACAGGCGCGGGCATGGCCGGTCCGAGATGCCGTCTTCAGGCTATGATCTGGAGACGCTGACCGATGACGTCGCCGCTGTGATCGAGGCGCGCGACCTGCGTGACGTGACGCTGATTGGCTTCTCGATGGGAACGGCTGAGGCGGTGAACTATCTCGGCCGATACGGATCGGACCGGATCGCAAGGCTGGTGCTGATCGCGCCGACGACGCCGTTCATGGTCAAGACCGAGGACAATCCGGACGCGGTTCCGATGGCGATGATCGAGGCCGACAATGCGGCCGTCGCGCGCGACTTCCCCAAATGGATTGCGGCGAATGAAGCGCCGTTCTTCACCTCCGACACGCCCGAGATCACGCGGACCTGGATCCGCGAGATGATGCTGAGCGTACCGCTGCCGGTGGCGCTGGCGTGCCGCAAGACCATCGCGTTCGCCGATCTTCGTGCGACGGCTGCCAAGATCGATCGCCCGACGCTGATCCTCCATGGCGATAAGGATGCCAGTGCGCCGCTGCCATTGACGGGCGCCAAGACCGCAAAGCTGATCAAGGGCAGCAAGCTGATCGTCTACGAAGGCGCGCCGCATCCGCTGCCGCTGACACACAGCGAGCGGCTGATTGCGGACATGCTCGCATTCATGACCGTGTGAGCGTGGTCAACTCGCCCGCTTGATGTCGGCGCGGATGGTCCCCGCCGCCCAGACGAACAGCAGGGCGCCGAGCGTGGTCGTGACCGCTGCAGAGAGCAGGGAATAGCGCACGGCGTTGGCGCCGTAGCTGCCCTTCAGCGCGTCGTTGACCACGCCTACGGCAAGCGGGCCGACGCCTTGGCCAAAGCAGGTCGCGGTGAGCGCGATGAGGGCTGAGGCGAGCGCGCGCATGCTGGGCTTCGCCACCGTCTGCGCGATCGCGAAGATCGGCCCGAGATGGAATCCGACCAGGAATGAGGTGAGCGCCAGCATGGCCACCATCATCTTGAAGTCCTGCGTCAGCATGCACAGCGCGAAGACGGGGCCCGCGAGGCCTGAGGTGATCGCAGGGGCCCACAGCTTCCAGCGATCGTCCCGGCGGCTGATATTGGCCACCACGAAGCCGCCGAGCAGGGTGCCGGCCATCCCGGCGAGACCCTTGAAGGTGCCGGCATAGGTGCCGATCTCGGCGCTCGACAAATGGTGCACGCGCGCCAGGAACGGCGGGATCCAGGCTGCCGTCGCGTAATTGGTGTAGGTGGTGAGGCAGAAGCCGATCAGCACGATGACGAAGCTTCGCTGGGAGGCGAGGAAACTCAGCGTCGGCCCGAGCGGCTCAGGCACGAAATTTTCCTGCATCGCGCCGCGCTTCGGCTCCGAGATCGTTAGCCACAGGATCAGTGCGAGCAGCATGCCCGGCACGCCCGCGACGTAGAAGGCCGCCCGCCAGCCATAATGCTGGTTGACATAGCCACCGACGAAATAGCCGAGGAAGACACCGAGATAGGTGCCGATGGCGTAGATGCCGAGCGCGCGTGGGCGCTCGTTCTTGGCAAAGAGATCTGCGACAATCGACTGCGAGGCTGGCGAGCCCGCGGATTCGCCGATGCCGACGCCGATCCTGGCAAAGGCCAGCGTGGTGACACTGGAGGCCAAGCCGCACAGCGCCGTCATCGCGCTCCAGAAAGCGAATGCCAGCGCGACGATGTTACGGCGGTTGAGCCGGTCGGCGACGCGCGCGATGGGAATGCCGAGTAGGGAGTAAAACAGCGCGAAGCCGAAGCCTGCGAGCAGGCCCATCGTGGTGTCGCTGAGCTGAAACTCCTTCTTGATCGGCTCGATCAGGACGTTGAAGATCGTGCGGTCGAGGAAGTTCAGTGCGTAGATGATGGTGAGCAGGCCCAGCACGTAATAGCGCCGCGGCGTCGGCGTTGCCGCGGCGGGCATCTCAACTGACACCTGTGATGTCACATCGACCATCGCATCCCCCCAACTTGTCTTTGTTATCTTTATGGGTCCAGCTCTTATTGAAGCCGGTCGCTCAGCCTTCGCGGATGTAGTTCCCCGCTTCGAATTCGACCGGCGGCGCGCTTGCGTCGAATGAGATGCCGATCGGGTCGTTGCCCGCCTCCATCGCTTCCAGTTGCTCGCCGAGAATGCGCCGGATCATAAGGACGCCGCGGTCGCTCTGGCCGAAATGCTCCTCGGAGTGCACCGTCACCGGGCCCTGGCCGACTTGCGCTTCGTAGTCGCCCGGGAATTGCTGGTGCTCTTGCTCCGTCATGTCCCACCAGAATTTGCCGTTGAATTTCGAGCGCATGCGGCCGATGTCGCCGGAGTTCTTGACGCGGCCGGCGACGTAGATACGGAACGAGGTGTCGTCGATCGGTAGCGTCCAGCCGATCGATTCGACGCGGGCGAATTGCGCCACGCGCGGATTGGGCACGACGCGCAGAGTGGGGAGGGCGGCCTCGGTGACGCGGTAAAACACACGGCCGTCGTCCTGCTTCCGGATCGAACGCACAGCGATGCCGCGCGGCGTCTTGTCGAATTTCACCTCCGGCATCGAGGCCATCATGTTGGTGAATTGCGGCCCCGAGAACGAGCCGTGCAGCACCGGCACGTGATAGGGGTCGACCACATTCTCGAAATGCTGCAGCCAATTGCAGGGAATGACCGCCGGTCCGCCGCCGCCGATCGAGGAATCGTCGGCCTCGACGAACTCGCCGTCATCCATGTTTTCCAGGCACTCGTAGCGCGGCAGCACCGGGCGTTTTTCCGCGGGGCCCATATAGGCAAAGATCAGCCCGTAGCGCTCCTCGACCGGATACCAGGGCTGGCGCACCTTCTCCTTGAACTGGCCGCCATCGGGCTCGCAGGGCTGCTCCAGGCAATGGCCTTCGGTGTCGAACTTCCAGCCGTGATAGCAGCAGCGGATGCCGTCTTCCTCGACCTTGCCATAATAGAGCGTGGTGCCGCGGTGGCAGCAGCGGGCATGCAAAAGGCCGACGCGAGCATGTTTGTCGCGGAACAGGATCAAGTCCTCGCCGAGCGCGCGGACTTTCTTCGGCGTGTCGGTGGCGTCGCTGCCAAGTCCGACCGGATGCCAGTAGCGGCGGAGCAATTCGCCCATCGGCGTGCCGCGCGCGACGGAGGTGAGCTCGGTGCGCGTCTGCGTCGGCTTCATCGCATAAGCCGTGCCGAGATCGCGATCCCGCTGGGTCATCGTCATGCATGTTCCTCCCGCTGCTGGCCTTGGTGGCCGAGTCGCGTTTCGCGCGGTAACCCAGTGAAAAATAATTCGATGACAATGTCAACGATCTTGCAAGGTGCCTCTTGGTCGCATTCGGATCAAGCTGGGGAGGTTGCGCTACCAAGACTTGGCACGCCCTGGCTTTCTTGGCAGAGGTGGACCATGAGCCAGACATCGAGCAGGGACGGGCGCGCATCGTCCGATACGGACGATAATCACTCACCGGCGCCGATCACCGGGATGCTGTCATCACGGTTGATGGTGCTGGCCAATCTGCTCAAGCGCGGCGCGATCGTCCGCTACAAGCGTCTCGCCGGATTGTCCTCGGTCGAGTTCGGTCTCGTCGCCTCGCTCGGCCGGCGGCCACCGATGAGCGTGGCCCGGCTCGCCGAAGCCGTCGGTCAGGACAAGGGCCAGATCAGCCGGGCACTGGCCGAACTCGTCTCGCGCAAGTTGATCGCGAAGTCCGCGAATCCCAAAGACAGCCGCGAGGTGCTGGTGTCGCTGACGCCTGCGGGGCTTGCCGCGCATGATGCGATCGTCGAAGGCGCGCAGGAGCGCAACCGGATGCTGCTCGAGCAATTGAGCAATGACGAGTTGGAGACGTTGCTCGCGCAGATCGATCGTCTCACCGCGACTGCGGAAGCGATGCTCGAAGCCGAGAAAGTTTCGCGCTGATCGCGCAGCAATCCTTGGAAATATTCGAGTGCTTCTAAGAACGTCTCTAAGAGATGTTCTAAGAGCCATTCAATTAGGGGAACCGCGCTCTCTCACATAAGCGTCGCCTGGAACGCATGCCGTTGGGGGAACAACGGCATGACGCATCAGGCACACATGTTGGGGTGGCGCGTTGAACAGTCTTGGAATGCTGCGGTCGGCCGTATTGGTGACCGCGTCCGCTTTGGTTTTGATGCCGCGGGCATCGCTCGCACAATCGTCGGCACAAAATGGCGCGCAGAGCCTGCCACCGGTGAACGTGGCTGCGCCGGAGCAGCGCCGCCGCGCGGCCGTCCGTGCGCCGCGCCGGACGCAGGGCCCGGAGCAGACGGCCAATAGCCGGAAGCCGCAGCCCCAACGCAACGTCGGCGCCGTCGAGAATCCGCGTGGCCCGGTGCAGGGCTACGTTGCCCATCGCAGTTCGTCGGGCACCAAGACCAACACGCCGATCATGGAGACGCCGCAGTCGGTGTCGGTGATCGGCGCAGAGCAGATCCGCGACCAGAAGTCGATGAAGCTGGATGAGGCGTTGCGCTATACCGCTGGCGTACGCGCCGGTACCTTCGGCGCCGACACGCGCAACGACTGGTGGCTGATCCGCGGCTTCAAGTCCGACGACATTGGCCTGTTCCTCGACGGCATGCAGCTGTTTTACACCGCTTACGCGAGCTGGCGGCTACCGCCGTCCAACATGGAGCGCATCGAGGTGTTGCGCGGCCCGTCGGCCGTGCTCTATGGCGGATCGAGCCCGAGCGGCATCGTCAACGTCATCAGCAAGATGCCGCCGACCGAGCCTGTCCGCTATATCGAGGCTGGCGTCAACAATTTCGGCAATGCCTATGTCGGCTTCGATGTCGGTGGTCCCGTCGCGACCCAGCCCCAGGACGGCAAGCTGTTCTACCGTGTCGTCGGCGAAGTCAGGAACGGCGACACGCAGGTCAACTTCACGCCCGACAACAACTATTCGATCGCGCCGTCCTTCACCTGGAAGCCGGATGCCGACACCTCCTTCACGGTGCTTGCATTGGCGTCGAAGACCGACACCCGCGGCATCAACTTCCTGCCTTACCAAGGCACGGTGACGAACGCGCCATTCGGCAAGATCCCGACCAGCTTCTTTGCCGGCGATCCAAGCGTCGACAAATTCACGCGCGAGCAGGAGATGCTCGGCTACCAGTTCGAGCGCAATCTCACCGACGATCTGACGTTCCGGCAGAATGCGCGGTTCGCGCATATCGACCTGACCTATCGCGGCTATGTCGGCAGCGGCTGGACCGACATCAACACGGCCACCCTCGGCCGCTACAATTGGTACGCAAAAGACACCGCCAACCAGGCCAATCTTGACAACCAGCTCGAGTACCGATTCAACACCGGCCCGGTGAAGCACACGATGCTGTTCGGCGTCGATCTGAAGGGCTATCAGATCGACGACTACCAGGCGTTCAACTTCGGCACGGTGCCGTCGATCAACGTCTTCAATCCCGCCTACGGGACCAACATTCCGATTACCGGCGCGCCGTTCCGCAACTTCCTGATCACGCAGAAGCAAGCCGGCACCTATCTCCAGGATCAGATGAAGCTCGGCAACTTCACGCTGGTGCTGAGCGGCCGCAATGACTGGGTCGAGACGACGCAGGCAGCCCGCGACACCGGTGCAAATATTGCGCAACGCGACGACAGCAGGTTCAGCGGGCGCGCCGGGCTGATCTACAATTTCGACAACGGCATCGCGCCCTATATCTCCTATGCGACGAGCTACAATCCGATCATCGGCCTCAACGCGCAAAACCAGCTGTTCCTGCCCGAGACCGGCCGGCAGGCCGAAATCGGCGTGAAGGTCGCGCCCAAGGGATTTGACGGCTATTTCACCGCTTCGGTGTTCGACCTGAAGCGCCAGAATGTGGCGACGACAGATCCGTCGAACGTGCTGTTGCAGAACCAGACCGGCGAGGTGACCTCGCGCGGTGTCGAGCTCGAAGCGGTGGCCAACGCCACCAAGGAGCTGAAGCTGATCGGCGCCTTCACGTCGTACCATCTTTTCACCAGCAAGGACCTCGATCAGTCCCTGATCGGCAAGACACCGACCAACACGCCGGAAATGCTGGTCTCGGGCTGGGCAGACTACACCTTCAAGGACGGACCGCTCGCGGGATTTGGTTTCGGCGGCGGCGTGCGTTATGTCGGCTCCTCCTGGGCCGACGCAGCCAACACCCTTGAGGTCCCGGCGGTGGTACTCGGCGATCTCGCGGTACATTACGAATGGCAAAACTGGCGCACGGCAATCAACGTCACCAATCTGACCGACAAGGTCTACGTCGCGAGCTGCGCCTCGGATACGTCGTGCTTCTACGGCGATCGCCGGCGCGTGACGGGGAGTGTCTCTTACAAATGGTGAAGCCGGGCGTAGGGGGAGTTTCGTGAAGGCGCGCACGGTCAGGCTCTGGTCCGTGGTCCACACCTGGACCAGCCTGATCTCGACCCTGTTCCTGCTTTTGCTCTGCCTGACCGGCCTGCCGCTGATCTTCCATCACGAGATCGATGAGCTCCTGGGCTACGCCCCCCAGCCCGAAGCTCATGCGGGCGCGGCGCGTGCGACGCCTCAGATCGTTGCCGACGCCGCGCTCGCCGCCGATCCCGGCAAGGTTCTGCAATATGTGTCCTGGGACAAGGACGAGCCCGGGATCGTGATGGCGTTCACCAACAGCGCCCCGGACGGCGCGCCTGACAACGCGACCGTGCGCGCCTTCGACGCCGTCTCGGCCAAGCTGCTCGGGCCGGTCGGTGTCGGCCCGATGCTGATCGTGCTCAAGCTGCACACCGACATGTTCGCAGGCCAGGCCGGAAAGCTGTTCCTCGGCGCGATGGGGCTGTTGTTTGCCACAGCTATCGTCTCCGGCGTGGTGCTTTACTGGCCGTTCACCCGCCGCCAGCGCTTTGCCACCGTCCGCGACGGTGCCGCGCGCCGGGTCCGCTGGCTCGACTGGCACAATCTGATCGGCGTGGTGACGGTGGCCTGGGCGCTGGTGGTGGGCTTGACCGGCGTCGTCAACACCTGGGCCGAGCTGATGCTGAACCAGTGGAAGGCGACCGAACTCGCCAGCATGGTCGCGCCCTATGCCGGCAAGCCGCCGCCCGTGCATCTCGCCTCGCTCGACGACGTGGTCGCGCGCGCCAGGCAGACTGCCCCCGGCATGGAAGTCGCCTTCATCGCCTTTCCGGGCACGCCGTTCACGTCCTCGCACCATTTCGCCGCCTTTATGCGCGGCGACACGGCTTTGACCGCGCGGCTGTTGCAGCCGGTGCTGCTCGACGGCGAAACCGCGGAGGTCGCCGACAGCCGGGCGCTGCCGCTCTATCTCCAGGCGCTTTTGATCTCGCAGCCGCTGCATTTCGGCGACTATGGTGGCACGCCGCTCAAATTGATCTGGGCCGCGCTCGATATGCTCACCATCGTTGTGATCGGCAGCGGCTTCTATCTCTGGCTGGTGCGGCGGCGGAAGCGGGCGCCTCACCGCACCGACGCATTCACCAGACGAGGCCCGGTCCTTTCCTGATGCATGGCTCCCCCGACCGCGTGCGGCTGTGGATACGTGTCTTTGCTGCACCGGTGCTGCTCGCGGTTGCGACCATCACGGGTCTCCTGGCTGCGTTGCTTTGGGGAACAGTTGGCCAGTATGTCGCCTGGGTGACAGTCGGGGCGCCGGTACTGGTCGTTGCCTGGGTTTGGGTGCGCCACCGTCCCCCAAAAACCGGGCCATTGTCGCCGACGAACCACGGCCAATAGCCGGCGCGCCCTGTGCGCCGCGATCTCAGAACTGCTGCCCTGCAAAATTGTGGCCGGCCTTGCTGGGTCTGGCGATCTGCTCCATACCAGCGCGGGGTGATTCCGGGATTTCCACCGGTTTGGGAGCAGCAAAGGGCCTGAAATGAGCGTGTCTTGCGCCCATTGGTGCACTGCGCTAAGGCTCAGAACAATTCCAAACTGGACGAATCCGTGGCTGTCCCGAGGCTGCGGGAAAAGAGGCTCGTCAATGAGCGGCATTCTACAGAACTACCTTCCACTCGTCGTCTTCATCGGAGTAGCTGCGATCATCGGCCTGGTGCTGCTGATTGCCCCCTTCATCGTGGCGTTCCAGCAGCCGGACCCGGAAAAGCTCTCGGCGTATGAGTGCGGCTTCAACGCTTTCGACGACGCCCGCATGAAGTTCGACGTCCGCTTCTATCTGGTCGCCATCCTCTTCATCATCTTCGACCTCGAGGTGGCGTTCCTGTTTCCCTGGGCGGTGGCGTTCGGCAAGCTTGGCGCGACCGGCTTCTGGTCCATGCTGGTGTTCCTCGCCGTGCTGACGGTGGGCTTCGCCTATGAATGGAAGAAAGGCGCACTCGAATGGGATTGAACCCTGTGTCATCCGCTGGCCCGGCGATCGCGCCGGCTCCCAAGGGCATTCTGGATCCGTCGACCGGCCGGCCGGTCGGCGCCAATGATCCGTTCTTCCTCGAGGTCAATCACGAGCTGTCCGACAAGGGCTTCTTCGTGGCCGCGACCGACGACCTCATCACCTGGGCGCGCACCGGCTCGCTGATGTGGATGACCTTCGGTCTCGCCTGCTGCGCGGTCGAGATGATGCAGGTGTCGATGCCGCGCTACGACGTCGAGCGCTTCGGCTTCGCCCCGCGCGCTTCGCCGCGCCAGTCCGACGTGATGATCGTCGCGGGCACGCTGACCAACAAGATGGCACCTGCGCTGCGCAAGGTCTACGACCAGATGCCCGAGCCGCGCTACGTCATCTCGATGGGCTCCTGCGCCAATGGCGGCGGCTATTACCACTATTCCTACTCGGTCGTGCGCGGCTGTGACCGCATCGTGCCGATCGACATCTACGTGCCGGGCTGCCCGCCCACGGCGGAAGCGCTGCTCTACGGCGTGCTGCTGCTGCAGAAGAAAATCCGCCGCACCGGCACCATCGAACGCTAAGGTTTTACGTCATGGACGACGCCAAGCTCGACGCCCTGGGGCAGACGATCGTGAGCGCGCTTCCGGGCGCCGCCCTCGGTCATTCGGTGGCCTTCAACCAGCTCACGGTTGATGTCGAGGCCGGCAAGATCGTCGAGGTGGTCAAGTACCTCCGCGACGATCCGAACTGCCGGTTCATCAACTTCACCGACATCACGGCTGCGGACTATCCGTCGCGCGAAAAACGCTTCGATGTGATCTACCATTTCCTGTCTCCGGCCCTGAACACCCGGATCCGGCTCAAGGCCCAGGCTGACGAGACCACACAGGTGCCGTCGCTGATCGAGGTGTTCCCCGGCGCCGACTGGTTCGAGCGCGAGGCCTACGACCTCTACGGCGTGTTCTTCGTCGGCCACCCCGACATGCGCCGGCTCCTCACCGATTACGGTTTCGAAGGCCATCCGCTGCGCAAGGACTTCCCGACGACCGGCTTCCTCGAGGTCCGCTACGACGACCAGGAAAAGCGCGTGGTGTACGAGCCGGTCCGGCTCAACCAGGAATTCCGCAAATTCGATTTCCTCTCGCCATGGGAAGGGGCGGACTATCCGCTTCCCGGTGACGAGAAGGCGGGACCGAAGGTCTGACCATGAACGAGCAACCCGAACAGCTTCGCAATTTCACCATCAACTTCGGGCCGCAGCATCCGGCCGCGCACGGCGTGCTGCGCCTCGTGCTGGAGCTTGACGGCGAGGTCGTCGCCCGCGTCGATCCCCATATCGGCCTGCTTCACCGCGGCACCGAAAAGCTGATCGAGCAGAAGACCTATCTGCAGGCGATCCCTTATTTCGACCGGCTCGACTACGTCGCGCCGATGAACCAGGAGCACGCCTTCTGTCTGGCCGCCGAAAAGCTGCTCGGCATCGAGGTGCCGCGCCGCGGCCAATTGATCCGCGTGCTCTATTGCGAGATCGGCCGCATCCTGTCGCATCTTCTCAACGTCACCACGCAGGCGATGGATGTCGGCGCGCTGACCCCGCCGCTGTGGGGCTTTGAAGAGCGCGAGAAGCTGATGGTGTTCTACGAGCGCGCCTCGGGCAGCCGCATGCATGCGGCGTTCTTCCGCGTCGGCGGCGTGCATCAGGACCTGCCGCAGAAGCTGGTCGACGACATCGAGGCCTGGTGCGATCCGTTCCTCAAAGTCGTCGAGGATCTCGACCGTCTGCTCACCGCCAACCGCATCTTCAAGCAGCGCAACGTCGATATCGGCGTGGTGCCGTTGAAGGAAGCCTGGGAGTGGGGCTTCTCGGGCGTGATGGTGCGCGGCTCGGGCGCTGCCTGGGATTTGCGCAAGTCGCAGCCTTATGAGTGCTACGCCGAAATGGATTTCGACATTCCGATCGGCAAGAATGGCGATTGCTACGACCGCTATCTGATCCGCATGGAAGAGATGCGCCAGTCCGTGCGTATCATGAAGCAGTGCATCCAGAAGCTGAATGCGCCTGATGGCAAGGGCCCCGTCGTCGTCGAAGACAATAAGGTCGCGCCGCCGCGCCGTGGCGACATGAAGCGCTCGATGGAAGCGCTGATCCACCATTTCAAGCTCTATACCGAAGGCGTTCATGTGCCGGCCGGCGAAGTCTATACCGCCGTTGAAGCGCCCAAGGGCGAGTTCGGCGTCTATCTGATCTCCGACGGCACCAACAAGCCCTACAAGTGCAAGATCCGCGCGCCGGGCTTCGCCCATCTCCAGGCCATGGATCACATCTGCCGCGGCCATTTGCTCGCCGACGTCTCGGCCATTCTTGGTTCGCTCGACATCGTGTTCGGAGAGGTCGATCGGTGATGGCGCAGGCGCCAATCCAGTTTGACCGTGCCTCGGGGGCTCTTGAAGGGGCCAACCTGTGGGAGCGGACGGCTGCCTTGGCGCTGGTGACCGGATCCAAGATCTCGTCGCACTTCTCGCATATGGGCTACATCGCCTGCGCCAATTTGCTGGCGAAGACGCTGCCCAGGCGTGACATCGCGATCAAGCTCAACCCGGACGCCGTGTTCGAATTCCCGTACGGCGACGGTTATTGGAGCAAGCTGCTCAACCGATCCTACAGCTACGAGGACGAACTGGAGCTCTTGTTCGCGGACTCCATCGACGTCGATTACACGCTGCTCGATTGCGGCGCCAATTACGGCTACTGGTCGGTGCTCGTGTCGAGCAAGCCATTCGGCTCGCACAAGTCGATCGCGATCGAGCCGTCGGGCCAGAACTATCCGAAGCTCGCCAACAATGCGCGCGTCAACGGCAACCGCTTCGAGACCCTGAAATGCGCGATCGGCGCGGCCCGCGGCAGCGCGCGGCTGTCCGGCACCAAGCACGAGGCTTTCAGCATTGCTGGTGAGGCGTCTGACGGCGGCGAGGAAGTGCCTGTTCTCGCGCTCGACAATCTGATCGACGACGGCAAGGTTTCCGCCAACGGCAAGTACCTGATCAAGCTCGACGTCGAAGGCGTCGAGATCGAGGCGATCAAGGGCGGCGCTCGGCTGCTCCAGACCGACAGCGTCATCATGTGCGAGGAGCACGGCAGCGACCGCTCTCATGCGGTTTCGCGCTACATCCTCGAGCAGACCCCAATGAAGCTGATCGTGCTCGATCCGCGCACCAACCGGCTGGAGACCGTGACCGAGCTGTCGATCCTCGACCGCATCAAGGTCTCGACCCACGTCGGCTACAATGTTTTCGGCACCGCAAGCGCATTCTGGCAGGACAGGATCAATGCCCTGAATGCGAAAACCGCGCGCCGCATGCAGTGAGAGATTAAGACATGTCCGTTCGCCGATTAGCACCGAAGGAAGTCCAGCCCGCGAGCTTTGCGTTCACGGACGAGAACCTCGCGTTCGCCAAGCAGCAGATCGCGAAATATCCGGCGGGCCGGCAAGCTTCCGCCGTGATCGCGATCCTCTGGCGCGTCCAGGAACAGCACGATGGCTGGGTGTCTGAGGCCGCGATCCGCGCCGTCGCCGACCTGCTCGACATGGCCTATATCCGCGTGCTCGAAGTGGCGACCTTCTACACGATGTTCCAGCTCGCCCCCGTCGGCAAGAAAGCCCACGTCCAGGTTTGTGGCACCACGCCGTGCCGCCTGCGCGGCGCCGAAGACCTGATCCATGTCTGCGAGAGCCGGATCCATCACGATCCCTTCCATCTCTCCAAGGACGGCAATTTCAGCTGGGAGGAGGTGGAGTGTCTCGGTGCCTGCGTGAACGCGCCGATGGTGCTGATCGGCAAGGACACCTATGAGGACCTGACCAAGGAAACTTTCGGCAAGGTGCTCGACGGCTTCGCCTCGGGCAATCCGCCGAAGCCCGGTCCGCAGAACGGTCGCCAGTTCTCCGCGCCGGCGGGCGGGCCGACCACGTTGAAGGAGACCTCCTGATGGGTCTTCCGTCTCAGGCGAACCGGGGGAGCGAAGCCGTGCAGAAATGGGGCTTCGTTGCCATGCATGCCGCGCTCGCGGCCGCCTTCATGTTCCTGCTGCAGCGCTTCGTGATGAACGCGACGCAGGAAACCAGTCTGCTCTGGGCGCTGACCTTCGCCGTCTGCGCCGCCGGGCTTGCCTACAAGCAAGCCAACCGTTGATCGGAAAGCACTGACATGCTCGAGGACAAGGACCGCATCTTCAAGAACCTCTACGGCCTCCATGATTGGGGGCTCGAGGGCGCGCGGCGCCGCGGTGCCTGGGACGGCACGAAGAATATCATCGACAAGGGCCGGGACTGGATCATCAACGAGATGAAGGCGTCCGGCCTGCGCGGCCGCGGCGGCGCCGGCTTCCCGACCGGCCTGAAATGGTCCTTCATGCCGAAGGAATCCACCGACGGTCGTCCCAGCTATCTCGTCGTCAACGCCGACGAATCCGAGCCCGGCACCTGCAAGGATCGCGAGATCATGCGGCACGATCCGCATCTCCTGATCGAGGGCTGCCTGATCGCCAGCTGCGCGATGAACGCGCACGCCTGCTACATCTATGTCCGCGGCGAGTTCATCCGCGAGCGCGAGCATCTCCAGGCCGCGATCGACCAGGCCTATGAGGCCAAGCTGGTCGGCAAAGACAACGTCAACGGCTGGCCGTTCGACATCTACGTCGCGCACGGCGCCGGCGCCTATATCTGCGGCGAAGAAACCGCGCTGCTCGAGAGCCTCGAGGGCAAAAAGGGCCAGCCGCGCTTGAAGCCGCCGTTCCCGGCCAACGTCGGCCTGTTCGGCTGCCCGACCACCGTCAACAACGTCGAGTCGATCGCGGTCGCGCCGGACATCCTGCGCCGCGGCGCGGCCTGGTTCGCCGGCATCGGCCGTCCGAACAATGTCGGCACCAAACTGTTCTGCATCTCCGGCCATGTCGAGCGGCCCTGCAACGTCGAAGAAGCCATGGGCATTCCGTTCCGTGAGCTGATCGAGAAGCATTGCGGCGGCATCCGCGGCGGCTGGGACAATCTCAAGGCCGTGATCCCCGGCGGCTCGTCGGTGCGCATGGTGCCGGCCGAACAGATCATCGACACGCCGATGGATTTCGACTCCTTGAGCAAGCTGCGCTCGGGCCTCGGCACCGCGGCCGTGATCGTGATGGACAAGTCGACCGATCTGATCCGTTCGATCGCCCGCATCTCCTATTTCTACAAGCATGAGAGCTGCGGCCAGTGCACGCCGTGCCGCGAGGGCACCGGCTGGATGTGGCGCGTACTCACCCGCATGGCCGACGGCCGCGCCCACAAGCGCGAGATCGACATGCTGCTGGAAGTCACCAAGCAGGTCGAAGGCCACACCATCTGCGCGCTCGGCGACGCAGCCGCATGGCCGATCCAGGGCCTGATCGCGCATTTCCGTCATGAGATCGAAGCGCGCATCGACGAATATTCGCACAAGGCCGACATTGACGATATCGGCGTCCGCGATCCCGTGAACATGGTCGCGGCGGAGTAGGAGAGATCGATGACGGAGCAGCCGGACAACATCGTGCTCGTGTATCTTCGTCGCCTGGACGAGAAATTCGACCGCATGGCAGCGGACGTCAGCGATATCAAGACTCGCGTCACGAACGTCGAGGAGAGAATTGGGCATGTTGACCTGAGGCTTGCCCAGGTCGATATCGCGGTTGCCGGGATCAATCGGCGAATTGACCGTGTCGAGGCTCGGCTTGATCGTATCGAGCGTCGCCTCGATCTCGTCGAACTGCCGCACTGAGAGAGACTGACGTATGACCAAGCTCATCATCGACGGCAAAGAGATCGATGTCCCCGCCGAGTACACGCTGCTTCAGGCGTGCGAGGCGGCCGGCGCCGAGATTCCGCGCTTCTGCTATCACGAGCGGCTGTCGATCGCCGGCAATTGCCGGATGTGCCTCGTCGAGGTGAAAGGTGGCCCGAAGCCGGTCGCAAGCTGCGCCTGGGGCGTGCGCGATTGCCGTCCGGGCCCGAAGGGCGAGCCGCCGGAAATCTCCACGCGTTCGCCGATGGTGAAGAAGGCACGCGAAGGCGTGATGGAATTCCTTCTGATCAACCATCCGCTGGACTGCCCGATCTGCGACCAGGGCGGCGAGTGCGATCTGCAGGACCAGGCGATGGGCTATGGTGTCGACACCAGCCGCTTCGCCGAGAACAAGCGCGCGGTCGAGGACAAATATCTCGGCGCGCTGGTCAAGACCTCGATGAACCGGTGTATCCAGTGCACGCGCTGCGTCCGCTTCTCGGCGGAAGTTGCCGGCGCCCCCGAGATGGGCGCGACGGGGCGTGGCGAGGACATGGAGATCACGACCTATCTCGAGCACGCGCTGACGTCGGAACTGCAGGGCAATCTCGTCGACATCTGCCCGGTCGGCGCGCTGACCTCGAAGCCTTATGCCTTCGCGGCGCGCCCGTGGGAGCTCGGCAAGACCCAGTCGATCGACGTCATGGACGGCGTCGGATCTGCGATCCGCGTCGACACCCGCGGCCGCGAGGTGATGCGCGTGCTGCCGCGCATCAACGAGGCCGTGAACGAGGAGTGGATCTCCGACAAGACCCGCCACGTCGTCGACGGTCTGCGCACCCAGCGCCTCGACCGGCCCTATATTCGCGAAGCCGGCAAGCTGCGCGCGGCGAGCTGGCCCGAAGCTTTTGCTGCGATCACTGCGAAAGCCGCGCGCACCGATGGCAAGCGCATCGGCGCGATCGCGGGCGATCTCGCCGGCGTCGAAGAGATGTTCGCGATCAAGGATCTGCTCGCCAAGTTCGGCTCGGCCAATTTGGCGGTGCAGGGCGGCGACGCCTTCGATCCCGCGCTCGGCCGCGGCTCCTACATCTTCAATCCGACGCTGGCGGGCGTCGAGCAGGCGGACGCGCTGCTCATCGTCGGCGCCAATCCGCGCAAGGAAGCGGCGGTGTTCAACGCCCGCATCCGCAAGCGCTGGCGCGCCGGCGGCTTCAAGGTCGGCGTGATCGGCGCCAAGGCCGACCTGACCTACGATTATGATCATCTCGGCGCAGGCACCGAGACGCTCGGTGAGCTCGCGGCCGGCAAGCATTCCTTCATGGACGTGCTGAAGAACGCCAAGAACCCGATCATCCTGATCGGCGCGGGTGCGGCTTCACGTCACGATGGCGCCGCCATTCTCGCCGCCGCCGCCAAGCTCGCACTCGACGTCGGCGCGGTGAAGGACGGCTGGAACGGCTTTGGCGTGTTGCACGAGAGCGCCTCGCGCGTCGGTGCGCTCGACATCGGCTTTGTCGCCGGTGGGGGCGGGCTGAACGCCGCGCAGATGACGACCTTCGGCACGCTTGACCTGCTGTTTCTGCTCGGCGCCGACGAGATCAAGGCGCCGGACGCCACCTTCGTCGTTTACATCGGCACTCATGGCGACCGCGGCGCGCATCGCGCCGACGTGATCCTGCCGGCGGCCGCCTACACCGAGAAGTCGGCGATCTACGTCAACACCGAAGGCCGCGTGCAGATGACCGGCCGCGCCGCGTTCCCGCCGGGTGAAGCCCGCGAGGACTGGGCGATTGTCCGAGCGTTGTCGGAGGCGCTCGGCAAGAAGCTCGGCTACGACTCGTTATCGGCGCTGCGCCAGGCGATCTTCAAGGCGGTGCCGCATCTGATCCGTCTCGACCAGATCGAGGCCGGTGCAGCCGACCAGATCAAGAAGCTGGCGGGGAAGGGCGGCTCGCTCGAGAAGGCGCCGTTCAAGGCCCTCGTCGAGGACTTCTATTTGACCAACCCAATCGCGCGTGCGTCCGCCGTGATGGCGGAATGCTCGCGGCTTGCCTCCGGGCAGATGCTGACCGCAGCGGAGTGAGCCGATGGAATTCTTCGAAAGCGCATTCTGGACCGGATTCCTCTGGCCGCTGATCATCATGATCGCGGAGAGCGTCATGGTGCTTGTCATCCTGCTGGTCGCGATCGCCTACATCCTGCTTGCCGACCGCAAGATCTGGGCGGCGGTGCAGATCCGGCGTGGCCCCAACGTGGTCGGGCCCTGGGGCCTGTTCCAGTCCTTCGCCGATCTCCTGAAGTTCGTGCTGAAGGAGCCGATCATCCCGTCCGGCGCCAACAAGGGCGTATTCCTCCTTGCGCCCTTGGTCTCGTGCGTGCTCGCGCTCGCCGCTTGGGCGGTGATCCCGACTAATCTCGGTTGGGTGATCTCCGACATCAATGTCGGCGTCCTCTTCATCTTCGCGATCTCGTCGCTGTCGATCTACGGCATCATCATGGCCGGCTGGTCGTCGAACTCAAAGTACCCGTTCCTGGCCGCGCTGCGCTCCGCGGCGCAGATGGTGTCCTACGAAGTCTCGATCGGCTTCGTCATCATCACGGTGCTGCTCTGCGCCGGCACGCTGAACCTCTCGGCCGTGGTAGAGGCCCAGCATATCCGCGGCCTTGCCAGCCTGATCGGGCTGCCGCAGCTGACCATCCTGAACTGGTATGTCTGGCCGCTGTTCCCGATGTTCGTGGTGTTCTACGTCTCGGCGCTGGCGGAAACCAACCGTCCGCCCTTCGACCTCGTCGAAGCGGAATCCGAGCTCGTCGCCGGCTTCATGGTCGAATACGGCTCGACGCCGTACCTGCTGTTCATGCTCGGCGAGTATGTCGCGATCGTCACGATGTGCGCGATGGCGACCATCCTGTTCCTCGGAGGCTGGCTGCCGCCGGTGGACCTGCCGCCCTTCAACTGGGTGCCGGGGATCATCTGGTTCTCGCTCAAAGTCTTCTTCATGTTCTTCCTGTTCGCGATGGCAAAGGCGATCGTGCCGCGCTACCGCTACGACCAATTGATGCGTCTCGGCTGGAAGGTGTTCCTGCCGCTGTCGCTGGCGATGGTGGTCGTGGTGGCCGGCGTGCTGCAATTCGCCGGCATCGCGCCGAAGTGAGGGCCGTCATGGGTATCAACATCAACGCCACTGCACGCTCGCTTCTGCTGTCGGAATTCGTCTCGGCGTTCTTCCTCGCCATGCGCTATTTCTTCCAGCCGAAGCCGACGCTGAATTATCCGTTCGAGAAGGGCCCGATCTCGCCGCGCTTCCGTGGCGAGCATGCCCTGCGCCGTTATCCGAACGGTGAAGAGCGCTGCATCGCCTGCAAGCTGTGCGAAGCGGTCTGCCCGGCGCAGGCCATCACCATCGAAGCCGGCCCGCGCCGCAACGACGGCACTCGCCGCACCGTGCGCTACGACATCGACATGGTGAAGTGCATCTATTGCGGCCTCTGCCAGGAGGCCTGTCCGGTCGACGCCATCGTCGAAGGTCCGAATTTCGAGTTCGCGACCGAGACCCGCGAGGAACTGTTCTATGACAAGGCCAAGCTGCTCGCCAATGGCGACCGCTGGGAACGCGAGATCGCGAAAGCGATCGAGCTCGATGCGCCTTACCGGTGAGATGAGAGCATGATCCTTCCCGCGCTGTTCTTCTATCTCTTCGCCGGCGTCTGCGTCGCCTCGGCGGTGATGGTGATTGTCTCGCGCAATCCCGTTCACTCCGTGCTGTACCTGATCCTGGCCTTCGTCAACGCCTCCGGCCTGTTCGTGCTGATGGGCGCCGAATTCCTCGCGATGATCCTGATCGTCGTCTATGTCGGCGCGGTTGCGGTGCTGTTCCTGTTCGTGATCATGATGCTCGACGTCGACTTCACCGAACTGCGCGAAGGCTTCATCCAGTACCTGCCGGTCGGTGTGGTGATCGGCGGCATCTTCCTGTTCGAACTGCTCTTGACCGTCGGCGCCTGGGTCATCAACCCGACCGTGAGCAAGACCATCACGGCGCCTATCCCGACCAACGTGTCGAACACCGAGGCGCTCGGTCTCGTGCTCTATACGAAGTATGTCCACTACTTCCAGCTCTCGGGCATGGTGCTGCTGGTCGCCATGATCGGCGCCATCGTGCTGACGCTGCGCCACAAGGCGAGCGTGAAGCGGCAGGACATCAACGTTCAGAACGCACGCACGCCCGAGATGGCGATGGCGATGCGCAAGGTGACGTCGGGGCAGGGGCTGCAGGACAGCGACGCGGCGGAGTGGGTGAAATGACGATCGGGCTCGGACATTATCTGGCGGTCGGCGCGATCCTGTTCACGCTCGGCATCCTCGGCATCTTCCTGAACCGCAAGAATATCATCGTCATCCTGATGTCGATCGAGCTGATCCTGCTCTCGGTCAATATCAACCTGGTGGCATTCTCGACCTTCCTCGGCGACATCGTCGGTCAGGTCTTCGCGCTGCTGGTCTTGACCGTTGCGGCCGCGGAGGCCGCGATCGGTCTCGCCATCCTGGTGGTCTATTTCCGCAACCGCGGCTCGATCGCGGTTGAGGACGTCAATCTGATGAAGGGCTGATCGCATGATCCGGAAAAGTGGACACCGGTTTTCCGACCAGATCATGCGGAAAGAGTAAGTCATGGTTCAGGCAATTGTTTTCCTGCCGCTGCTGGGCGCCATTCTGGCCGGCCTGATCGCGCTGTTCGGCGCGCATGCCCGCAGCCCCTCGGGCGACACGGTCGAGCATCACGATGATCACGGCCACGGCGACGCGCATGCGTCGGCGGCCCATGACGATCATGGCCACGATGATCATGCGCACGACGACCACGGCCCGGTCGAGCCGGCTGCGGCGGGCTCGCGCGGCGCCGAGCTGATCACCACGGCGTTCCTGTTCGTGGCGGCGGCGCTGTCCTGGATGACGCTGGTCGATGTCGGCTTCAATGGCCACGACGCCCGGATCCAGCTCCTGCCCTGGATTTTCTCTGGCGACCTTCAGGTCTACTGGACGCTGCGCGTCGACACGCTCACCGCCGTGATGCTGGTGGTGGTGACGACCGTGTCCTCGCTCGTGCACCTCTATTCCATCGGCTACATGGACGAGGATCCGTACCGGCCGCGCTTCTTCGGCTATCTCTCGCTGTTCACCTTCGCCATGCTGATGCTGGTGACCGCGGATAATTTGGTGCAGCTGTTCTTCGGCTGGGAAGGCGTCGGTCTGGCGAGCTATCTGCTGATCGGCTTCTGGTACCAGAAGCCGTCGGCGAACGCCGCCGCGATCAAGGCCTTCGTGGTCAACCGCGTCGGCGATTTCGGCTTCGCGCTCGGCATCTTCGCGATCTTCTACCTGACGAACTCGACCGATTTCGAGACCATCTTCCATGCAGCTCCCGGCCTCACAGGCAAGACCATCGACTTCCTCGGCTGGCATGCCGATGCGCTGACCCTGACCTGCCTGCTGCTGTTCATGGGCGCGATGGGCAAGTCGGCGCAGTTCCTGCTGCACACCTGGTTGCCGGACGCGATGGAAGGCCCGACGCCGGTGTCGGCGCTGATCCACGCCGCGACCATGGTCACCGCCGGCGTGTTCATGGTGGCGCGCCTGTCGCCGCTGTTCGAGCTCGCCCCGAACGCCCAGGCCGTGGTGATGTTCTTCGGCGCCACCACCGCGTTCTTCGCGGCGACCATCGGTCTTGTCCAGAACGACATCAAGCGCATCGTCGCCTATTCGACCTGTTCGCAGCTCGGCTACATGTTCGTGGCAATGGGAGCAGGGGCCTATTCGGTCGGCATGTTCCATTTGTTCACGCACGCCTTCTTCAAGGCGCTGCTGTTCTTGGGCTCCGGCTCGGTGATCTACGCGATGCACCACGAGCAGGACATCCGCAACATGGGCGGCCTGTGGAAGAAGATCCCGTACACGTTCGCGGTGATGACCGTCGGCACCCTGGCGCTGACCGGCTTCCCGCTGTTCGCCGGCTACTTCTCCAAGGACGCGATCATCGAGGCGGCCTATGCCTCGCATAATCCGTTCTCGACCTACGCCTATCTGCTGACGGTCGTGGCGGCCGGCCTGACCTCGTTCTATTCCTGGCGTCTGGTGTTCAAGACCTTCTTCGGCGAACCCCACGATCAGGAGCACTACGAGGCCGCGCACGAGAGCCCGATCTGGATGCTGATCCCGATCGGCGTGCTGGCGGTCGGCTCGGTCCTCGCCGGCTTCCCGTTCAAGGAGCTTTTCACCGGACCTCACGGCGTGGAAGAGTTCTTCCGCGAGTCCGTGAAGATGAACCCGCATATCCTCGAGGATATGGAGCACATGCCGCATCTGTTGGGCTGGCTGCCCTTCCTGATGATGGTCGGTGGCTTCCTGGTGGCCTACACCTTCTACATCCGCAAGCCGTACCTGCCGGTCGAGCTCGCGAACACGCAGCCGATGCTCTACAAGTTCCTGCTCAACAAATGGTACTTCGACGAGCTCTACGACCTCATCTTCGTCCGTCCGGCGAAGTGGATCGGCTACCAGCTCTGGAAGAAGGGCGACGGCTTCATCATCGACGGCTTCGGTCCCGACGGCATCTCGGCACGCGTGCTTGATATCACCCGCAACGTCGTGAAGATCCAGACCGGCTATCTCTATCACTACGCCTTCGCCATGCTGATCGGCGCCGCCGGCCTGATCACCTGGTTCATGTTCGGCTTTGGAGGCCAGTAAATGACAACCTGGCCCATTCTTTCGGTCACGACGTTCCTGCCGCTGGTCGGCGCGCTGATTGTCTATCTCAGCCGCGGCGATGACGAGGCATCCAAGCGCAATTCGCGCTGGATCGCGCTGTGGACCACGCTGATCACCTTTGCGGTGTCGGTGATCCTCGTCATGCGCTTCGACCCGTCGAATGCCGACTTCCAGTTCGTCGAGAAGGCGAACTGGCTCGCGACCGGCATCACCTACCACATGGGTGTGGACGGCATCTCGCTGCCGCTCATTATCCTGACCACCGCGATCATGCCGTTCTGCATCATCGCGAGCTGGAAGGCGATCACCAACCGCGTCCGCGAATACATGATGGCGTTCCTGATCCTGGAAACGCTGATGATCGGCACCTTCTCGGCGCTCGATCTCGTGCTGTTCTATCTGTTCTTCGAAGGCGGCCTGATCCCGATGTTCCTGATCATCGGCGTCTGGGGCGGTCCGCGGCGGGTCTACGCGTCGTTCAAGTTCTTCCTCTATACCCTGCTCGGCTCGGTGCTGATGCTGCTCGCCATCATGGCGCTGTACTGGAACGGCGGCACCACCGACATCCCGACCCTGATGCATACCGCCGTGCCGCGGTCTTTGCAGACCTGGGCCTGGCTCGCCTTCTTCGCTTCGTTTGCGGTGAAGATGCCGATGTGGCCGGTGCACACCTGGCTCCCCGACGCGCACGTCGAGGCGCCGACCGCGGGCTCCGTGGTTCTCGCCGCGATCCTCCTGAAGATGGGCGGCTACGGCTTCCTGCGCTTCTCGCTGCCGATGTTCCCGCTGGCCTCGCATGATTTCGCGCCGCTGGTGTTCACGCTCTCCGCCATCGCCATCATCTACACCTCGCTGGTGGCGCTGATGCAGGAGGACATGAAGAAGCTGATCGCGTACTCGTCAGTGGCGCATATGGGCTTCGTCACCATGGGTATCTTCGCCGGCACCATGCAGGGCGTCGCCGGCGGCGTGTTCCAGATGATCTCGCACGGCATCGTCTCCGGCGCGCTGTTCCTCTGCGTCGGCGTCGTCTACGACCGCATGCACACCCGCGACATCGCGGCCTATGGCGGCCTCGTCAACCGGATGCCGCTTTATGCGCTGACCTTCATGATCTTCACCATGGCCAATGTCGGTCTGCCCGGCACCTCGGGCTTCGTCGGCGAGTTCATGACGCTGCTCGGCACCTTCAAGGTCTCGGTCCCGACCGCGTTCTTCGCCACCTTCGGCGTGATCCTCTCGGCCTGCTACGCGCTGTGGCTCTACCGCAAGGTCGTGTTCGGGGCGCTGGTCAAGCCGTCGCTGGCGAGCATGAAGGATCTCACCCTGCGCGAATGCGTGACGCTGTTCCCGCTGATCGCGCTGACGATCCTGTTCGGCATCTATCCGAAGCCGGTGCTCGACATCTCGGCGGCCTCGGTCCAGCAACTCGTCAACAATTACAACACCGCTGTGACGGCCGTGAAGGCCGCCGCACTGCTCCAGTGATCGGGCAGGTCAGGATATCGCCATGAGCTTTACGACTGCAGGTTATCAACTGGCGCCGGTGCTGCCCGAGCTCGTGCTCGCGATCGGCGCCATGGCGCTTCTGATGCTCGGCGCCTATCGCGGGCAGGGGACCACCAGCACGGTCACGACGCTGGCGGTGCTGCTCCTGATCGTGGTTGGCGTGCTCGAATACATGCTGCCCGCGGGCAAGCAGGTGACTTTCGGCGGCAGCTTCATCGTCGATGATTTTGCCCGCTTCATGAAGATCCTGGCCTTGGTCGGCTCGGCGGTGACGCTGGTGCTGTCGACCGAGTTCCTGTCGGATCCGTCGCGACGGATTTTCGAATACGCGATCCTGGTGCTGCTCTCGACACTCGGCATGATGGTGCTGATCTCGGCCGGCGATTTGATCTCGCTCTATCTCGGCCTCGAACTGATGTCGCTCGCGCTCTACGTCGTGGCGTCCTCGAACCGTGACAACGCCAAGTCGACCGAAGCCGGCCTGAAGTATTTCGTGCTCGGCGCGCTGTCCTCGGGCATGCTGCTATACGGCGCCTCGCTGATCTACGGCTTCACCGGCACCGTGACCTTCAGCGGGATCGCGACGGCTGCGACCGCCGCGAATGTCGGCCTCGTGTTCGGCCTGGTCTTCCTGCTCGCCGGCCTCTGCTTCAAGGTCTCGGCCGTGCCGTTCCACATGTGGACGCCGGACGTGTATGAGGGCGCCCCGACCCCGGTCACCGCCTTCTTCGCCTCCGCGCCGAAGGTCGCAGCGCTCGCGGTCTTCACCCGCGTCACGCTCACCGCGTTTCCCGGCATCGTCTCGCAATGGCAGCAGATCCTGGTGTTCGTGGCGATCGCCTCGATGGTGCTGGGGTCGTTCGCCGCGATCGGCCAGAGCAACATCAAGCGCCTGATGGCGTATTCCTCGATCGGACATATGGGCTTCGCGCTGGTCGGTCTTGCCTCCGGCACCGTCGAGGGCGCGCAGGGCGTGCTGATGTACATCGTGATCTATGTCGCGATGACGCTCGGCTCGTTCTCGATCATCCTCGCCATGAAGCGCAACGGCCAGGCCGTCGAGCAGATCAGCGATTTCGCCGGTCTCTCGCGCACCAATCCGCTGCTCGCCTTCATGTTCGCGATGCTGCTGTTCTCGCTTGCGGGCATTCCGCCGCTCGCCGGCTTCTTCGCTAAATGGTACGTCTTCGTCGCCGCCATCAAGGCGAATTTGTTCACGCTCGCCGTGATCGGCGTGCTCTCCAGTGTGGTGGGCGCCTATTATTATCTCACCATCGTCAAGACGATGTATTTCGACGAGCCGGCCGGTCGGGTCGATCCGGTGCGCGTCGAGGTCAAGACGGTGCTGGCGGTCGCAGGCCTGTTCAACATCCTGTTCGCGGTGTTCGCGGGTCCGGTGGTGACCGTTGCTGCCGCCGCCGCCAAGTCGTTGTTCTAGGATGGGGTTCGCGCTCGGTCCTCGTGCATCCGCCGCGGGCTACAAGCTCGCGGCTCTGGAACGGACCGGCTCGACCAACGCTGATGCGATCGAAGCGGCACGCGCCGGCGAACGCGGCCCGATCTGGTTCGTGACCTCAGAGCAGACCGCCGGCCGCGGGCGCCGCCAGCGTCCCTGGATCGCGCCAAAGGGCAATCTCGCCGCCAGCGTCCTCGAAGTCGTCGATGTGGCGCCGGCCGTGGCGGCCACGATCGGCTTTGCCGCCGGGCTGGCCGAGGAAGCCGCTCTTGAGAAAGTCAGCCTCGAGGCCGCGCTGCGGCTTGGCCCTGACCGGCCCCGATACGCCCTGAAATGGCCGAATGACGTTCTTGCCGATGGCAAGAAGCTGGTCGGCATTGGCCTCGAGGCGGAAGCCGTCGGCGACCGCTTGGCCATCGTCGTCGGCATCGGCACCAACGTGATCGCAGCCCCCGAGGGCACGCCGACGCCGGCCGTGTCGCTCGCGGCCCTCGGCGTCCAGATCAGCGCTGAAGAGCTGTTTTCTGCGCTCACCGATACCTGGGTCGCGTTTCGCGGTATCTGGGACAATGGTCGCGGCTTTGCCGAAATCCGCAAGTTGTGGCTGGAGCGCGCCGCGGGCCTCGGCGAGCCGGTTGCGATCAACACGGGAGCGATGATCCTGGAAGGCATTTTTGACACGATCGACGATACCGGCTGCCTGATCGTCCGCACCGCGGAGGGCCGGCGCGTGCCGGTGGCCGCGGGCGAGGTGTTCTTCGGCCCGGTCCGTTCGGCAGGAGCTGCGTGATGGCGAGACCCGACGAATTGGTATTCGCGCCGCTCGGCGGTGTCGGCGAGATCGGCATGAATTTGTCGATTTACGGCCTTGGCAACCGGCAGCAGCGCTCCTGGCTGGCAGTCGATCTCGGCGTCTCCTTCGGCGACGAGGAGCATCTGCCCGGCATCGATCTGATCATGCCGGACATCAGCTTCCTGGAGAAGGAGCGCAAGAACCTGATGGGCCTGGTGCTGACCCACGCCCATGAGGATCATTTCGGCGCCATCATCGATCTCTGGCCCAGGCTGAAATGCCCGATCTATGCGACGCAATTCAGCGCAGCGCTGTTCGAGGCCAAATGCGCCGCCGAGCGCAATGCGCCGAAGATCCCGGTGACGGTGGTGCCGTCAGGCGGCCGTGTCGATGTTGGCCCGTTCAACGTCGAGTTCATTCCGGTCGCGCATTCGATTCCGGAAGCGCATGCACTTGCGATCCACACCGAGGCCGGCATCGTGCTGCACACCGGCGACTGGAAGATCGACCCGACCCCGACGCTGGGGCGTCCCACCGACGAGAAGCGGCTGCGCGAACTCGGCGAGGAGGGCGTGCTCGCTTTGATCGGCGATTCCACCAATGCCGTGCGCGACGGCCGCTCGCCGTCCGAAGCCGAGGTTGCGCGGACCATCATCGACCTCGTCAAATCAGCCAAGGGCCGTGTCGCGGTCACGACCTTCGCCTCCAACGTCTCGCGCATCAAGGCCGTCGCCGAAGCCGCGAAGGCCGCGGACCGCGAGGTCGTCGTGGTCGGCCGTGCCATGGAGCGGGTCACGCAGGTGGCGCGCGAGTGTGGCTATCTCGACGGCGTGCAGAGTTTCCGTTCGCCCGAGGTCTACGGCCATCTGCCGCAGGACAAGGTGCTGGCGCTCTGCACCGGCAGCCAGGGCGAATCCCGCGCAGCACTGGCCCGCATCGCCAATGACGACCATCCCGAGATCACGCTGAACCGCGGCGACAGCGTGATCTTCTCCTCGCGCACGATTCCCGGCAACGAGAAGGCCGTCGGCGCGATCATCAACAATCTGGTGCTGCAGGGCGTCGAGGTCCTCACCGACCGCGACCATCTGGTCCACGTCTCCGGCCATCCCCGCCGCGACGAGCTGCGCGACATGATTTCATGGGTGAAGCCGCAGCTTCTGATCCCGGTCCATGGCGAGGCGTTGCACCTGAACGAGCACGCCAAACTCGCGCGCGCTGCCGGCGTGCCCCGTGTGCTGGTCATTCGCAACGGCGACCTCGTCAAGCTCGGCCCCGGCGATCCCGGCATCGTCGGCGAAGTGCCCTCGGGCCGGCTCTACAAGGACGGCACCATTCTGGAGGATTCAAAGTCCCGTGCGGTGGTCGAGCGCCGCCGCATGGCGTTCTCCGGCTGCGCCTTCGTCGCCATCGCCATGACCGCGCAGGGCGAGCTCGCCGACGATCCCGAGGTCGATCTGGTCGGCGTCCCCGAGAAGAACCGGGCCGGTGAGCCCTTGGACGACATCGTCTTCGACGCCGTGATGTCCACGATCGAGGGCCTGCCGAAGGCGCGCCGCAGGGATCCGGATGCGCTGGCTGAATCGGTGCGACGCGCCGTACGGTCCGTCATCAACGAACATTGGGGCAAAAAGCCCCCCTGTCTGGTACACGTCCTGACAGTCTAATTGTCTGGGCATGATCTTGTCGGAAAACCGCTTCGCACTTTTCCGGATCATGCTTGAAGGGAGAAGAACGATGCTGGGCCGCCTCAACCATGTGGCGATCGCCACAAAGGACGCCATCAAGGCTGCGAAGATCTATGGCGCGGCGTTCGGCGCGGAGATTTCGGGGGCCGTCGCGCTGCCCGAGCATGGCGTCACCACCGTGTTTGCGACGCTGCCCAACACCAAGATCGAGTTCATCGAGCCGCTCGGCGAGGCCTCGCCGATCGCAAAGTTTCTCGAGCGCAATGCCGATGGTGGTATTCACCACGTCTGCTACGAAGTCGTCGACATCATCGCCTCGCGCGACACGCTGGTGAAAGAGGGCGCGCGGGTCCTCGGTGACGGCGCGCCCAAGATTGGCGCGCACGGCAAGCCAGTGCTGTTCCTGCATCCGAAGGATTTTTCCGGCGCGCTCGTCGAAATCGAGCAGGCATAGGGCTGGATCATGGCCGCTCAGATCTCAACCGGGCTCGCGATCTACTTCGTCATTTGGTGGCTCGCGCTGTTCCTGACGCTGCCTTTCGGCGTGCGCAGCCAGCACGAGGATGGCGTCGGCGCGCCCGGCACCGACCCTGGCGCACCGGTCCTGACCGGCATGAAGCGCAAGCTGTTGTGGACCACGATCATCTCGGCGATCATCTATGGTCTCGGGCTTGCAGCCTATCAGGCGGGCTATCTCTCGATCGAACGGCTGTCGAGATTGATGGGAATGCCGTTCTAGTTTCACCTCTCCCGAAGGGGGAGAGGTGTCGCGGCAGACCTTGTTTGGTCTCATCAACTGCTTGGAATTTCGTGCTTGTTTTTGTTGGGGGAACGAATGACTTTTCAGAGGATCGTCGCCGCGCTTCTGGTGCTGATCGTCGCCGGCATTGGCGGCATCGGCTATTTCGAGTGGAAGATGGCTGTGCAGGTGCGAACGCTGAAGGCGTTCGTTGAGGGCTATGTCTTCAACGAGGCGGTTGCGGCCTGCGAGCAGGTCAAGAGCTCGACGCCGTTCAAATGGAACGGCGGCAAGAGCACCTCGGTCATTGGCCTGAACTCGGCCAAACTGGACAAATACACCGTCAGCGCCAGCTACACGCTGGTGGCGGACAACGTCTATTGTGATTACGATCCCATCAAAAGAAAGGCCGAGATCGGCTCGAGCTTCCTGGAGCGGGAGTAACGATCCGGCCGTGCCAAGCATGGGATGGGATCGTCATGGCGCAAGGGCAGGCGGGGGACTATCGAATTCTGCAGGAAGCGGCCTTGCGGGACCATCTCGCGGGCCTGCCTGATATCGCGGCGCTCCTTGGCGGCGAGCCGGCTGCCTGGGCGATCACCGAGGTCGGCGACGGCAATCTCAACCTCGTCTTCATCGTGAAGGGTACAAGCGGCGGCATCGCCGTGAAGCAGGCGCTGCCCTACGTCCGCCTCGTCGGCGAGAGCTGGCCGCTGCCGCTGTCGCGGGCTCATTACGAATATCTCGCTTTGTCTCGCCAGGCGCAGCTTGCGCCCGGCCTCGTGCCCGCCTTGCTGCATCACAACGAGGTGCTGGCGCTCACGGTGATGGAGCTGCTCGAGCCCCACATCATCATGCGCAAGGGGCTGGTCGCAGGCACGCAATATCCGCGCTTCGTCGACGAGATCACGACGTTCATGGCGCGGACGCTGTTCCACAGCTCAGACCTTGCGCGCACAGCCGCCGAGAAGAAGGAGGCCATCGCCGCCTTCGCCGGCAACCATGCGCTGTGCAAGATCACCGAGGATCTGATCTTCACCGATCCCTACCGCATCGCCGAGCAGAACCGCTGGACCGCGCCGTATCTTGATGGCCTCGCAGCAAGCCTGCGCGACGACATGGAGCTGCATGTCGCGGTCTCTCGCCTGAAGCTGAAATTCATGGCGAGCCCCGAGGCGTTGTTGCATGGCGATCTCCACACCGGATCGATCATGGTGACGGAGAGCGAGACGCGGGTGATCGATCCCGAATTCGCGTTCTACGGCCCGATGGGTTTCGACGTCGGCGCCGTGCTGGCGAATCTCCTGATGGCTTATTTTGCTTCAGCCGGTCACGAGCGCTCGCCTGGCGAGCGGCAGGCATTTGAGAGCTGGGTGCTGGAGACCGTCGAGAAAGTCTGGATCGAGTTCGCGCGAAAGTTCATCGACCTCTGGCGGTCGGAGGCCGGCGGCGACGCCTATCCGATCTCGCTCTTCGCCGGCGAGAAGGGCGCTGCGCGCCTTGAGATCGAGCGGCAGGCCTACATGCAGCGGCTGTTCACCGACACCGTCGGCTTCGCCGCCGCAAAGACCATCCGCCGCATCTTTGGCCTCGCCCACAACATCGACTTCGAGCTGATCGAGGATCCCAGGAAGCGCGCGATCAGCGAAGCCCGCGCTGTGCGGCTCGCACGCGCAATGATGGTGGAGGCGGCGGCGTTTCGCACGATCGCCGACGTCGCAGGCGCCGCGCGGAAGCTGCGGGATTGGCAGCCGGAGTTGTCAAGCTGACACAGGCTCCAGGGAGGAGCGCACCTCCACACTCCGTCATTGCGAGCGTAGCGAAGCAATCCAGACTGTCGCCGCAGGGGTAGTCTGGATTGCTTCGTCGCAAGGGCTCCTCGCAATGACGGGGAGAGAGCGTCGCGAGCCTCAATACAGCCGTATCGGCAGTGGGACGCCATCCGGGCCAACCAGCAGGCCCCAGGTCTCGTTGGCTGCGATCTCGAGCTCCCGGCTCCGCGCAGTGCTGCCCTCGGCCTTGACAGTGACCTTGTGCTTGCCTGGCGGCAGGTCGATCTTCGGAATGTCCGACACTTCGCGCGCGGCGTCGTCGGTGTAGGTCAATTTTTCTCCCGCATGCGCCGCCAGGCTGATGGTTCGCTCATTGACGGTGACAACGGCCGCGTCATCGGTCTCGTTACCGAGCATCAACCTCACTTGTCCCGGCTTTGGCGGGATGCCCGCCGTCACGTTCATAAACTTACGCAGGGAAAGGTCGGCGATCGTCTTGTTGTCCTGGCGGATGAGCCGGAGCGTCGCCGGTCCATCTGACGTCGTGAAGGCGATCTCGGCCCTGTCGGGCGCGATGACAGCGCCGTTCGTCTCGGTCCAGCCGCGCTGTCCGAGTGAGGCGCGATAGAAGCCGAGCACGGCTGCGAGATCGAGCGGTGTCTCGACATGAGCAGACCTGATGAATGACGCGTTTTTCGCCGTCATCAGGTCCCAGCCGGCTGGCAGCGGCAGGCCGGCATCGTCGGACATCTTCGTTTCGAAGGTCCGACCTGCGGCCCGCGCCAGAATTCCGAGAGCGCCGCAGATCAGGCGTTCGCCGAGATGGTCAGGGACGCAACGGTTCCTGGTCGCCCACCAGGTCTGGTCGATGGACGTATCCGGGCGCGTGCTGCGGTACCAGCCGACGTGGATGCCATCAGCGGCGCCGTCCCGGGCCGAATCCGGCGTGACGGGAATCGCCAGCGCGGCCGTCGCGGCGACCAGACTGCCGGCAAGCAAGGCAAACAGCGTTTGGCGCGTCATTTTTTCCGCGATCCCTGTGGCTCAGATAACGATCCTGAGCTTGGTCGCGCTAATCGCGAAAAATGTTCACCGGTCCTGGTCGCTCGATGACGCACCGCGTCAAACGGCGGACTTGCATCGCCGGGAGATGCGGAACCGATTGATTGCCATCAAAACGAAGCTTGCGTTCGACGGGCTGTGAATGATCAAATCCCTGATCGGAATACCTGCGCTGTTGGGGGACACATGATGTTCAGGATGATTGCGATCATCGCGGGCTTGGGACTGGCGCTCACCGGATCAGTGGAGGCCCAGACACCGCGCAAGGGCGGAACCATCCGCATGACCGCGCCCTATGGCTCGAGCTTCACCAGCCTGGACATTCACACCACCCAGCGCGCCCAGGACGAGATCTACGCCAAGGCCCTGCATCGTTCGCTCTACATCTGGGATTCCGCGGAAGGAAAGCCGGTTCCGGAACTTGCGAAGGAGGCCATCGTCTCGGGCGGCGGTCTCGTTTACACCTTCAAGCTCCGCGACGACGCCTATTTCCACAACGGCCGCAGGATGACTGCAGACGACGTGATCTGGTCCTACAACCGCATCATGGACGGCACCAAGGCCTATCCGGGCGCGCGCTATGTCCGCATCATCGAGGGCGCGGCCGCGGTCGAGAAGGGCCAGGCCAAGGAGATTTCCGGCCTGAAGAAGATTGACGACTTCACCGTCGAGATGAAACTGACCGAGAAGGTCGATCCGGGCTTCTACCTCTTCACTGCGCTGACCTCGATCTATCCCGCCGACGAGGCCGCCAAGGACAGCTTCATCCAGCATCCGATCGGTCTCGGACCGTTCAAATTCGTCGAGCACGTGCCGGGATCGCGCATCGTCATGGAGCGGTGGGACAAGTTCTACAAACCCGGCAAGCCCTATGCCGACAAGGTCATCGTGTCGATCATGGCCGAAGCGGCTGCGCGCGATGTCGCCTTCCGCAACAAGGAGATCGACACCTCCGTGCTCGGGCCGGCGCAATACGTCGCCTATCAGGCCGACCCCAACCTCAAGGGCACCATCGCCGAGGTCGCCGAGGTCTTCACGCGCTACATGGGAATGAATCCCGCGTTCAAGCCGTTCACCGACAAGCGCGTTCGGCAGGCGATCAACTATGCGATCGATACCGATCTGATCATCAACAAGCTGGTCAAGGGCAAGGCCTATCGCGCCACCAGCTGGCTGCCGCTGACCTCTCCCGCTTACGACAAGGCGATGAAGCCGTATCCCTTTGATCCCGCCAAGGCCAAGCAGCTGCTCGCTGACGCCGGCTATCCCCAGGGCTTCGAATTCGAATGGACCACCAGCCAGAATGAGAGCTGGGGCCTGCCGATCGTCTCGGCCGTCATCCCCATGCTCGACAAGGTCGGCATCAAGGTGAAGGTCAAGCAGGTCGAGGCCGCGGTGCTGTCGGAGGTGGTTCGCTCCGGCGACTACCAGGCCTTCATCTATTCCCAGCAGACCGGCCCGGACCCCCTGGCTGCACTGAAATGCTTCCACTCGTCGACGCCGCAATCGGCCTGCAACTACATGAACTTCAGGAATGCCGAGTTCGACAAGATCATCGATGATGCCGGGCAGGCCGACGATTCCGCAAAGCGGACCCAATTGCTGCAGAAGGCCAATGCGCTGCTCTACGACGAGGCGCCGGTCTGGTTCTTCAACTACAACAAGGCGGTCATGGCGGTGCAGCCGTGGCTCCACGGCGTTCAGCTCAACGCGACGGAGCTGACTCATCAGAACGTCGAAGACCTCTGGGTCGACGCAACCTCGCCCGCGAAGTGACACGCGCTCTCGCGCTCCCTCCATCGCAGCGAACGGTGGAGGGAGAGAGGAACAGTGCCGATGCTCTCCTTCCTGATCCGTCGCCTCCTGCAAACCATTCCGACCGTGCTCGCCGTCGTGCTGCTGGTCTTCGTGCTGTTCAGCGTCGTTCCCGGCAGTATCGTTTCGTCCATGAGCGACGACGCCGATCCTCAGGTCGAGCTGCGCATGAAGAAGCAGCTTGGCCTCGACGATCCCGTCTATGTGCGGTTCGGCTCTTACATCGCCAGGCTCGCGACCGGTGATTTCGGCACGTCATTCCGGACCCGCGAACCGGTCACGT
The DNA here is from genome assembly GCF_040549385.1 of Bradyrhizobium sp. LB11.1. Lineage (NCBI taxonomy): Bacteria > Pseudomonadati > Pseudomonadota > Alphaproteobacteria > Hyphomicrobiales > Nitrobacteraceae > Bradyrhizobium > Bradyrhizobium sp. LB11.1. The sequence goes on from NZ_JBEPTH010000005.1 coordinate 261,903, forward strand.
CGATGATCGCGAAGCGGGCCTGGCCGACGCTGCAGCTGATCTTCACCGCCATGGCGTTTGCGGTTCTGCTCGGCGTGCCGCTCGGCTTCATCGCCGCATTGCGGCCGGGCGGTCTCGTCGACAGCGCGGCCATGGTCCTGGCGGTGTCGGGCCTGTCCATTGCCAAATTCTGGCTCGGGCTGGTGCTGATGTATCTGTTCGCGTTGAAGCTCGGCTGGCTGCCGAGTTTTGGCTATGGCGATGGCGGCCTGAAATATCTGCTGCTGCCGGCCGTGACGCTCGGCGTCTCGCCAATGGCATTGTTTGCCCGGACGACGCGTGCGGCGGTCCTCGAGATCATGACGGCCGATTTCGTCCGCACCGCGCGCTCCAAGGGCATGAGCGAGACCCGGGTCGTGAAGTGGCATGTGATGCGCAATGCGCTCGTCATCATTCTCACCACTGTCGGCCTGCAATTCGGCGGGCTGATGGGGCAGGCGGTCGTCGTCGAAAAGCTGTTCTCCTGGCCGGGCATTGGCTCGCTGCTCGTGGACAGCGTCCTGCAGCGCGACATTCCGGCGGTCCAGGGCTCAATTCTCGTGGTGGTGCTGGCGTTTCTCGCGATCAATCTGCTGATCGACGTGCTCTACGGCGTGATCGATCCGAGGATCAGATACGCATGAAGCTTCGCGCCAATCTCATCATCGGTGGGGCGCTGTTCGCGCTTGCGATCCTGGTCGGCGTGCTCGCGCCCTGGCTTGCGCACACCGATCCCGTCCTGGACGCCAATCTGTTGAACGCGGAAGAGCCTCCGAGCTGGACCTGGTGGTTCGGCACCGACGACCAGGGCCGCGACATCTATTCCCGCGTCGTCTATGGCGCGCGCATCTCGCTGACGGTCGGCATCGTCTCGCAGCTCATCAACAGCGTCATCGGCGTGGCGCTGGGCTTGAGCGCCGGCTATTGGGGCGGCTGGTGGGACGATGTCGTCAACGCCCTGACCAATGTGATGCTCGCGATCCCCTCGCTGATCTTTGCGCTCGCCATCATGGCGGTGCTTGGACCGGGCCTGACCAGCCTGCTGATCGCGCTCGGGCTCACCAACTGGTCATTTACCTGCCGGATCGCGCGGGCCTCGGCGCTGTCGCTGAGGAGCCAGGGCTATGTGCAGGCCGCGACCGTGCTCGGCTACGGCGATCTGCGCATCATGATCACGCAGCTCCTGCCGAACATGTTAGGGCCGATTGTCGTCATCGGCACGCTCGGCATGGGCAGCGCGGTGCTCTCCGAAGCCGCATTGTCATTCCTCGGCCTCGGCGTCCGCCCGCCGTTTCCGAGTTGGGGCAGCATGTTGTCGGACGCCCGCGACCAGATCACGACGGCGCCGTGGCTTTCTGTGTTTCCGGGCCTCGCGATTTTCCTGACGGTGCTCGGCCTCAATCTGCTCGGTGATGGCCTGCGCGACATTCTCGATCCCCAGTCGCGGAGCCGGCGGGCATGACCGGCGCGCCGCTGATCGAGGTCGAAGATCTCCGCATCGATCTCGACGATGGATCGCGGCGCGTTGCGGCGGCCGAGGGCATTTCATTCCGCATTGATCGTGGCGAGACGTTCGGCCTGGTCGGCGAATCCGGCTGCGGCAAGAGCATCACGGCGCTTGCCCTGATCGGCCTGCTGCGGCAGCCGCTGTCGATCGGGGGCGGAATCATCCGGTTTGACGGGCGGGAGATCCAGCACCTTTCCGCGGCTGCCCAACGAAACTTGCGCGGCAATCGCATCGCTATGATCTTCCAGGAGCCGATGACGGCGTTGAACCCGGTCTCGCCGGTGGGACGGCAGATCGCCGAGATGTTCGTGCTGCACCAGGGCAAGAGCTGGCGGGAGGCCAATCAACTGGCAGTCGAGGCGCTGGCGAGTGTCCGCGTGTCCGCGCCGGAGCGCCGCGTGAACGACTACCCGCACCAGCTCTCCGGCGGCATGCGCCAGCGCGTGATGATTGCCATTGCGCTCGCCTGCGGCCCGGATCTCCTGATCGCCGACGAGCCGACCACCGCGCTCGACGTCACCGTGCAGGCCGAGATCATCGAGCTGATGCGCAATCTATGCGCCGAGCGCGGCACGGCGATCCTGATGATCAGCCACGATCTCGGTCTGGTCGCCAATGTCTGCCGCCGCGTCGCCGTGATGTATGCCGGCCGCATCGTCGAGGAGCGTGGCTCAGCCGATATTTTCCGAGCACCGTCGCATCCGTACACGCAGGGCCTGGTCGCGTCGCTGCCGCGGCTTGGCAGTCGCGCAGCCCTTGGCCGCACCCGGCTCAAGGAGATCGCGGGCGTCGTCCCGGCGATCGCCAGTTTCCCGGATGGCTGCCGGTTCAATCCGCGCTGCGCAAATGCGACTGACATTTGCCGGACCGTCGTGCCGACAGCGGATTTTCTGGAGGCCGGCGGCTTGGTGAGGTGCCACCACCATGCATGAGCCCAAAGACAGGTCGGGTGAGGGCAGGCCGGACGACGATCTCATTCTCAGTGTCGAGGATCTGGCAGTTCACTTTCCGCTGGGCGGCGGCCTGCTGGGCCGTAACCGGCGGCTGTTGCGAGCCGTGGACGGGGTCGATCTCAAGCTGAAGCGCGGCGAATGCCTCGGCCTTGTCGGCGAGTCCGGCTCCGGCAAATCGACGGTGGCCTTGTCGATCCTGGGTCTGCTGACGCCGACGCGCGGCCGCATCGTGCTGGACGGGCAGGTCGTGACAAGCAGGCCACCGGGCGATCGCAAGGCGCTGGCCCGCATCGTGCAGATGGTGTTTCAGGATCCCTACGCCTCGCTCAATCCGCGCCAGACCGTTCGCCGCACGCTGGAAGATCCCCTGCGTGTGCATGGCGTGACAGCGAAAAGCGAGATCGAGGAGCGCGTCGCGACCATGTTGCGCCACGTGGGCCTGCGGCCCGAACAGGCCGGCCGCTACCCGCATGAATTCTCGGGCGGCCAGCGCCAGCGCATCGGCATCGCGCGCGCCCTGATCCTCAATCCCAAAATCGTCATCTGCGACGAGCCCGTCTCGGCGCTCGACGTCTCGATCCGCGCCCAGATCATCAATCTGCTGCTGGAATTGAAGGACACACTCGGCCTCTCCTACATCATGATCAGCCACGACCTCGGCGTCGTCGAGCACATGAGCGACAAGGTCGCCGTGATGTATCTCGGCCGCATCGTCGAGAACGGCGACTGGCGCGAAATTTTTGAGCGGCCCGCGCATCCCTATACGCAGGCGCTGATCGCGGCGATTCCCGATCCGCTGCGTCATGCACCGCTGGCGACGACAGGCGGCGACCTTCCCAACCCGCTCAATCCGCCGAACGGATGCGCATTCAGCCCGCGGTGTCGGTATGCGGAGGCTGTGTGTCGAAGGGAGCCGGGGCCGGTGCTGGAGACGCGAGCGGACGGACATGCGGTGCGGTGCTGGCGGGCAGACGAGATTGGCGCAACGAGCGTCGCTCTATCACCGTCATCCTGAGGTGGCCGCTTCTTCAGCGGCCCTCGAAGGGCGACGGCCCGGCTGGAGCTGCCATCGACGTGCCCATCGCCATGATGACATCCTGCTCCTGTTTTGCCCGACGTGTCAAACTCAATTTCGGAAAGTTCGCATTCTGCCCGCGCCAAAATCCCCAATGATTTGTACTGTGCATGGGGTTGTTTTCGCGGTTTCGTTTCGGCGGCGATTTAGTCCGCCGCTTTTTCTCTCAGCCGCTGTGCGTAGACGTTGATGATCAGCGCCGCCAGCAGGATCAGGCCGCGGATCAGGATCTTCAAAAAGCTGTCGATGTTGACGTGGTCGAGGCCGTTGTTGAGAACACCGAGCACGAACAGCCCGACGATGGTGTTGCCGATGCCGCCGCGGCCGCCGAACAGGCTGGTGCCGCCGACGACGACGGCAGCGATGGAGTCGAGCAGATAGGTGTCGAACTCGTTCTGCTGCGCGCTGCCGAAATGGGCGACGCCGAGCATGCCGCCGATGCCGGAGCACACCGCCGAGATCACCATGACCGCGCCGAGGATGAGCTTGACGTTGAGGCCGGCATATTCGGCCGCCTCACGGTTGCCGCCGACCATGTAGACGTAGCGGCCGAAGCGCGTGTAGGTCAGCATCAGATGGCCGCCGAGCAGCATGATGGCCGCGACGATGACGATCCAGGGGATGCCGCCGATCGAGCCGGAGCCGAGCGTCGTGATCAGGCTCGGCACCTTGTAGGCGATCTGGCCGCGCACGAGCATCGCCGAGATGCCGGCGGCGATCTGCATCATGGCGAGCGTCATGATGAAGGAGGGGATGCCGATCACGGTCAGCCCCAGCGCGTTGACGAGGCCGAGAGCCGCGCAGAGCAGGATCGCCAGCAGGATCGCGGCGGCGCCGGCGAGCGGGATGTTCGGAATGTTGACGTAAGATTCCTGCAGCGTGAAGTAGGCGACGGCGATGCCGGTAACGTTGGCGATGCCGGCGATCGAGAGATCGATCTCGGCGCAGAGGATCACGAAGGTGAGGCCGACGGCGATGATGCCGGTCACCGACACTTGCGTGAGGATGTTGCCGAGATTGTCGATCGTCGCGAAGGAGGGACTGGCAAGAGCGAAAAAGGCGGAGAGGAAGATCAGCGTCAGGAACGGCGCGATGTTGCGCATCTGCGAGCGCAGGAAGGGCCCAAGGCCCCGTGCGCGCTGACCCGCGGCCGGTGCGGTCTCACTGCTCGCCATGGTGCTTCTCCGTCACGCCGCCTCCAGCAGGCGGTCTTTGCTGACCGGCTCGTTCTTGAATTCCCGCACCAGGGCGCCGCGCTTGAGCACGAGGATGCGGTCAGCCAGCGACAGCACCGTTTCCGGCTCGGTCGACAGCACGATGATGGCGAGCCCCTTGGCACGGAGGTCGCGGACGATGTTGATGACGTCGTTCTTGGCGCCGACATCCATGCCGCGGGTCGGCTCGCACAGCACCAGAAGCTTCGGCGGATAGGTCAGCCATTTTGCGAGTGCGACCTTCTGCTGATTGCCGCCGGAGAGCATGCCGAGGTCGAGGCCGACCACCGGCGGCCTGATCTGTAACTGCTCGACCTGGCGCTGGGCGATGTCGCGCTCCTGCGTGGGCTTGAGCAGCAGTGAGGAGATGCGATCCAGGATGCTGATCGAGATGTTCTTGTAGACCGGCTCCTGGTGAAACAGCATGGCGCGCCGGCTCTCGGGCACCAGCGCCACGCCCGCGCGCCGCGCCGCCGCCGTGCTGGCGAAGGTTTTTGGCTTGCCCTCGACGGCGAGCGTGCCGGCGTCCGGTTTCAGTTTGCCGAACAGGATGCGGGATAATTCCTGCTGACCGCAGCCCATGAAGCCGTAGATGCCGAGCACCTCGCCGGCGCGGGCCTCGAAGGAGATGTCGTTCAGGCTGCGAGCCAGCGACAGCTGATCGACCTTCAGGATGACCGAACTGTCGCTCGACCGCGGCAGCATCAGATCGTCGCTGTAGCTGTGCTCGAGCGCCTCGCCGCCGCGACCGATCATGGCCTCGATCAGCGCGCCCTTGGTGGTCGCCGCGCTCGCGGTTTCCGCCACCTTCCGCCCGTTGCGGAAGACGGTGACCGTGTCGGAGACACGCAGGATGTCCTCGATGAAATGCGAAATGAAGACGATGGCAGTGCCTTGTTCGCGCAGCCGCCGCAGCGTCGCAAACAGCCGTTCGACCTCCGGCGGAGAGAGGGCGGAGGTCGGCTCGTCCAGGATGACGATGCGGGCGCCGGAGAACAGCACGCGGGCGATCTCGATCAGCTGCTGCAACCCGATCGGCAGGTCGCCGAGCCTGCTCATGGGATCGACATCGATGCCAAATCGAGAAAGCTGCTCGCCGGCCTCGCGCGCCATGCGCCGCCATTGCACGAGACCGAGCCGGTTGGTCGGCTGGTTGCCGAGGAAGACGTTCTCCGCGACCGTGAGATCGGGCGCGACAGAGAGTTCCTGATGAACCATAGCGATGCCGGCCGCGTGCGCGTCGCGCGCTGAGCGGAAATGCTGTTCCTGGCCGTCGATCAGGAAGCGGCCGGAGAATTCGGTGTGCACGCCGGCGATGATCTTCATCAGCGTGCTTTTTCCAGCGCCGTTCTCGCCGACGAGACCGTGGATCTCGCCGGGAAGAAGCGCGAAGTCGACACCACGAAGCGCTTCGACGCCGCCGAAGCTCTTCGTGATGCCCTGGAGTTCCAGGATGGGCTGTTGACCCTCAGGCATGGAGTTCAGATCTTGGAGAATTTCAGATCAGGAAGTGATCTTCCATCCACTGCATGCCGGCCGCATTGGCCTTGGTCACGACCGGGCCGTCGGTGACGACGTTCTTGGGAATGCCCTGTCCGCTCTTCTCGCCTCCGACCACAGCCGCAACACCCGCAACGATCGCGCCGCCATGAATGCGGCAGGACGGGTTGCGGACGGTTGCGAACATCCGGCCCTCGCTCACCGCCTGGATCGCCGGCGGCATTGCGTCCACACCGCCGATCAGGATGTTGGTGCGGTTGTGGGCCTTCATGATGTTGGCGGCGGCGAGCGCCATGTCGTCATTGTGGAAGAATGCCGCGTCGATCTGCGGATACTTGGTCAGATATGTCTCCCAGAGCCGCGCGGTCTTGGACACGTCCCAATCGGCCGGCTGGGTGTCCAGCACCTCGATGCCGGGGAATTGCTTGACGACAGTGTTGAAGCCCTTGGCGCGGCCCTGCGCGCCGGTGTGGCCGAGCGCGCCCTGGGTCATGATGATCTTGCCCTTGCCGCCCATCGCGTTGCACAGCGCCTGGGTCACCGAGGCGCCCATGAACTCGTTGTCGGGGGCGAGGAAGGAATGGACGTTGATCTGGTCGAGCGGCGCAATCAGCGTATCCATGTCGATGACAGGCGTGCCGGCGTCGATCATTTTCTGCACGGGCTGGGTGAGGGTGCCGATGCCGAAGGCCTGGATCGCAACGAAGTCCCATTTCTGCGAGGCCATGTTGTCGATCGCGGCGCGCTGCTTCACGGCGTCGAGCTGGCCGTCGAACCAGGTCACTTCGACATTGAACAGCTTGCCCCAGAATTCCGCGGCCTGCTTGCCCTGCGCGCACCAGGTCGCCTGAAGACCTGCGTTGGAGAAGGCCGCTTTCAGCGGCTTCTCGGATCGTCCGACTTCGGCTGCAAGTGCGGGGTTTATCCCCATGCTGCCAAGGATGGCAGTTGCGGCGCCGGCGGTTGCTGCCGCCTGAAGAAGATCGCGCCTCGTCGTCGAGAAATCTTTCGTCCCGGACATCGCTCGCTCCCATATATTTTATCGTCGGCGCGTCATTGATTGAGCGACCGATGTGGAAAGTGTCTCACAAGAGTTGATGCCACTCAATGTACAATCAACGACGGGATCGTCGCTGCTGCGTTGGTGCAGCGCAAAGCGCGCTACGCTGCGATGCCAGCGAAGGCCTCGATCTCGACGAGCAGCTGGTCCCACGCCTGCGCCATCTCGGCTGACCATTCATCGTCGAGCAATTCGCGCAGCGTATCCCTGATGACCGCGAAGAAGGCGATGAACAGCTCGCGCGGCGTGCCATAGCCGTCATGCGAGACGACTTCGCAGGCGATCAGCCGGAAATGGCCGTTGCGCGGGCCTGCGAAGTCGAGGAGTGCCTCGATAGTCAGCGCAAGCATCGATCCCATCACGGGCTCGCTGCCTTGCGAACGGAACATCGCCCGCGTTTCGGGGTGCTCGTTGAACAGACGTTGATAGACGAGGGGCGTGAGATCGGCGCAGCGCAAGGCCGCAAGCTCAAAGCTTTGCTCGATCGGATTGGGAGAAGCACTCATCGGCACGTCAGCCGCAAAAGACAAAAAAAGAGCGGGGCTCTAGCCCCGCTCAAAAATTGTGTCGACCCTATTATCCCCGATTCTAAGATTTGATCTTGATTGGCGGGGCGACGCTGCGTTTTGCGCGCCAGGGGCTCCTCCCGAGACTTGGACCACCAGACTTCGACCTCGCGGTCAGGCCTGAGCAAGGGGATGCTAGATCAACTTTTCTCACTTGTCATCATTTTCGGCAACGATTGTTCAAAATTCGAGCAATTGACGAAATGATCGGGCTGCTGGCTCCATAACTATATGACAAATATAAGAATTTTGTGGAATAGCAGGGCGGTGCAACTGCCTCAAATGCCAGACGCCATCCTGGCTGGGACCCGCCGGGCACAGTTTTCGAGAAATTTGCGTCATCCCAACAAGGCTGGCGAAGTGATCTCGACTCGGGACGGGCGTGGTGTTTAGTTGGTAGGCGAACGAATGGTTCGGCGGATGCGCGCACGGCTGCAAAAATTCTTACCCATCGTCCTGCTCGCCCTGGTGATGCAGGTGCTGGCGCCGATTGCCGCCTGCTGGGCGGCCGGCCAGGCCGTTGCCGATCCGCTTGGCACCGGTGTCATCTGCCACAGCGTCAGCGAGCAGGGTCCTCCGGGCGACCAAGGTGGCTCGCCGGCCGCGCATGGCGGTGCCTGCGCGCTGTGTTGCCTGGCGCAGGCCAATGCATCCTTCGATTCGCCGCCGCATGCGACGCTCTCGGTTCCTTTGCGCCACGCCGAACGCGTGGTGTGGCACGAGGCGGATGCGTCCGTTGTCGCCACTCATAGGGGCTCGAGCGCCCAGGCGCGCGGACCTCCCCACTTTTCCTGACGACTCCAGTGTCGCCTCGGTTCATCCGTTGGCGGTTGATGCTGTCGAATGGCCGGGGAGAAAGCCGGCGTCAGGATTGCCCAAATGTTAATTCGTCATGCCCGCTGCGGCGTGAGCGTCGTTGCCGTTCAGGCTGCGCTGCTTGCCTCGTCGAGCGGAGTTTTCGCCCAGGACAGCCTAAAGGAGCTGCCCGCGGTGACCGTCGATGCACCCGCGACGGTGAGACCCAAGCCACGCAAGCCAGCGGTGCAAACTGTCGGCGTCAAGAGAACCTCTGTAAAGCCGGCGGTCGAGCGGTCCGCCGCGGTCGCCGCAACCAATGAGCAGGGCGCTGGCAACGCCCGGGCGTCGCTCGATCAGCCGGCGGCGGTGGCACGCTATCAGCTGCCGCAGCGTTGGTTCAGCATCACGGCAAAGCAGGTCGACGAGACCATCAACCTCAAGGACCCCGAGGACGCCGTCAAATACATGCCGAGCCTGTTCGTGCGGAAGCGCAATGACGGCGACAACCAGGCCGTGCTCGCGACCCGGACATGGGGCCTGAACTCCAGCGCACGCACACTGATCTATTACGACGATCTTCTGATCTCAGCACTGATCGGCAACAACAACACCAACGCCTCACCGAAGTGGAATTTGATTTCGCCGGAGGCGATCGGGCGGATTGATTTTCTCAATGGTCCCTTTGCTGCGGCCTATCCCGGCAATTCGATCGGCGGCGTCCTGTTGATCACTTCCAAGATGCCAGACAAGCCGTTTGCCGTGGCCAAGGAAACGGTCTCGATCATGCCGTGGAATCAATACGGCACGAAGGACGTCTATCCGACGAGCCAGACCAGCGCTGCGGCGGGCAACAAGGACGGCAAGCTATCCTGGCTCGTGAGCGCCAACTATCTCGACAGCTTCCAGCAGCCGCTGACGTATACCACGAACAGCGGCATTCCTGCGGGCACCACCGGTGCCTTCGCGGCAAAGAACAAAGTCGGGCAAGAGGCCGACATCGTCGGCACAGGCATTCTCGCACATTCGCAGCAGACATCTGCCAATCTACGGCTCGTCTACGATCTGTCGCCGTTGGTGCAAGCAACCTATTCGTTGGGGGTCTGGAATAATCATCAAGTGTCCGATCCCCAGACCTACTTGCGTTCGACTATAACCGGGCTGCCAACCTTCGCCGGTATCAGCACCTTCGCCAGCGGTAAGTACATTTGGGACCAGACGCATTTGAGCAATGCGGTCGCTGTGAAGAGCGATAGCAAGGGCGTGTTCGACTTCGATCTCTCGGCCTCCAGCTACAATTATCTCGAGGATACCCAGCTCAATCCGTTCACGGTAACCAGCGGTATCGGCTTCTCGCAGAACGGCAAGATCACGCGCATGGACGGAACCAATTGGCAGAATGCCGACGCCAAGGGCATCTGGCGTCCGTTCGGCTACGACGGCCCTCACGAGATCAGCTTTGGCGTACATGGCGATCGTTACCGCCTGGAGAATCCGACGTATGCGTCGACTGTCTGGTACCAGACCTCATCGACCGGTACGGGCCAGCTCTACGCGAACGGAGAGGGCGGGACCCGGACGGGCGCACTTTGGTTGCAAGATGCCTGGAAGATCCAGCCGAATCTGAAGCTGACATTGGGCGGAAGGCTGGATAGCTGGCAGGCGCTCGACGGCTACAATGTCGTCACCACGAGCACGGCGGCCGGCGCCGTCACGTCCGTCTTCGCGACGAATCAACCGGGCCTCGCATCGACGAACTTCTCACCCAAGGCATCGCTATCCTACGACCCAAACAAGGATTGGAACGTCACTGCCAATTTTGGCGAGGCATACCGTTATCCGACCGTGCTTGAACTTTATCAGAACGTAACGGTCGGCAGCACGATCACGGTCGCCAATCCTTTCCTGAAGCCCGAGCAGGATTTCACCGGTGAACTTAACATCGAGCGCCACTGGAACGACGGCCGGGTGCGCCTGACCCTGTTCAGCGAGCGGACCAACAATGCGATCATCTCGCAAACCAACGCGATCAACGCTACGCAGACGGCGACGACATTCAGCAATGTCGACGCCATCAGGCTTCAGGGCCTGGAGTTGTCCGCCGACAAGGACAACGTCATTGTTCAGGGTCTTCAGCTTTTCGGTAGCGTGACCTACGTCGATTCTCGAATACTTGCCGACGCAAACTGGGCCGGCAGGGATCCACTTTCCGGCGTTCCAACAACGCCGGTCGGTAAGCGTGTGCCTAATGTGCCCGACTGGCGCGCCAAGTTCGGCGTCACCTATCGGCCGAACGACAGCTGGGCCTATACGGTCGCCGCGCGCTATAGCGGCAAGCAGTATTCGACGCTGGACAACTCGGATATCATCCCGCACGTCTACGGCGCCTTTGACAATTTTTTCGTTGTGGACTTGAAGATCCATTACAACGCGACGAGGAATTTCGCGTTCGACTTCGGTATCGATAATCTCTTCAACGAGCAGTATTTCCTGTTCCATCCGTTCCCGGGACGAACTTTCGTTCTCGCCGGCAAGTACACGTTCTGACAGGTGGGCGCTCTCAGCGGCGACAAGAAAGGCAAATCAACATGAACAAGTTCTCACGCATCTTCGCGCTCGCGGCGGTCTCGGCCATTGTGGTCGCGGCTCCCGTCCGCGCTGACGACGTCAAGGCCGGCGATCTCGTCATTTCGCAGGCCTGGAGCCGGGCGACGCCTGGCGGTGCCAAGGTCGCTGGCGGTTTCCTCACCATCGAGAACAAGGGCACCGCGCCTGACAAGCTGATCGGCGTCTCGGCGGAGATCGCGGGCAAGGCCGACGTCCACGAGATGGCGATGGACAATGGCGTCATGAAGATGCGCCCGCTGGACAAAGGTCTCGTCATCGAGCCGGGCAAGACCGTGAAACTCGCACCGGGCGGCAATCATCTGATGCTCCAGGATCTCAAGGGCCCGTTCAAAGAGGGCGAGAAGGTGCCGGTGACGCTCGAGTTCGAAAAGGCCGGAAAGGTCGCCGTGTCGCTCGATGTCCAGGGTGTCGGCGCCCAGGCGCCCGGCGGCGGCGGAAGCATGATGATGAAGAAAATGCCCGATCATTCGGGAATGAAGATGTGACTCACGTAATCTAACTTCCGGGAGATCGAGCATGTCGAAGACACCCTGGCTGATCCTGATGGCTGCGTTCGCCGCATCGCCTGCGGCGGCGCACGTCTATCTGGAAGGCAAGCAAGCTGCGGTCGGCGCGTCCTACAAGGCTGTCTTCGCCGTGCCGCACGGCTGCTCCGGCTCGCCGACGGTCAAGATCCGCGTGCAGATCCCCGAAGGCGTCATCGCGGTGAAGCCGATGCCGAAGGCCGGCTGGAACGTCGATGTCGTCGAGGGCGAGTATGCCAGTGCGTACGACTATCATGGCAATAAGCTGACCTCGGGCGTGAAGGAAGTGGTCTGGTCCGGCGGCAAGCTGCCGGACCACAATTACGACGAGTTCGTCGTCAGCAGCTTCCTCACCGAAAGCCTGAAACCGAACACCACGCTGTATTTCCCGGTGGTACAGGAATGCGAGAAAGGCGTCAGCCGCTGGATCGAGATTCCGGCGGAGGGGGCAGCGCGTTCGCATGAGGACAAGTCGCCGGCGCCCGGCGTGAAGCTGCTGCCCAAGCCGTAATGCGTCTTCTCGCTGCTCTCGCGATGCTGCTCGTCGTCGCCGGCACTTCGACCGGCGCGTTGGCGCATGCGGCGCTGATCTCGGTCGAGCCGGCGAGCGGCAGCATGCTGGCGAGCGCGCCGAAGGCCGTCGAGCTGCGCTTCAACGAGACGGTGGTCCCGGGCGCGATTCAGCTGATCGACGGAGCCGGGAAGGCTCGCGACGACGCCCGTGTCACGACATCGGGCGAGAGCATTTTGGTCGCGATGCCGCCGGATTTGCCAAAGGGCACGGCGGTCGTGAGCTATCGCGTGATCTCGCAGGACGGCCATCCCGTCGGGGGATCGGTGATTTTTTCGATCGGCATGCCTACGGGAACGCAGCCTCCCGCGAGCACGAATAGTGGCTTGAATGCGCTGATCTGGCTGTCGCGGATTGGTCTCTATCTCGGGCTGTTTGTCGGCGTCGGCGGTGTGTTCTTTGGCCGCTGGATCGCGCGGTCGATGACGGGTATGAGCGTGCCGCGCGCGGCGCTGCTTGTGGGTCTCCCAAGTGCCGTTGTCTCGCTGGGCGTGTTGGGTCTCGATCTCTTGGGCCTACCGCCCACAGCGCTCGTGACGACGGCTCCCTGGACGATCGCATTCGCGACCAGCGCCGGCCCCGCCTTGGTCGTCGCCATTGCCGCGATGCTGCTCGCGCTGATGGCTTTGAGCCGCGCGTGGTACGCGCGCGCTGTTGCCGTGGTCGCGTTCGCTGGTGTCGGCCTGTCGCTCGCGATGACCGGGCACGCCGCAACGGCATCGCCCGAGATCCTCACGCGGCCGGCAATCTTCCTCCATGGTCTCGCCGTCGCCTTCTGGACCGGCGCGCTGGCGCCGCTTGCAGCGCTGGTCTCGAAGTCGACGCCAGCAGTGCTACCGCTGCTGAACCGCTTCTCGCGCATCGCCATGCCGGTGGTCGCGGCGCTGGCGCTGACCGGCCTTGCGCTTGCGATCATCCAGCTCGAGAAGCCGCAGGCTTTGGTCGAGACCAGCTACGGCGTCATCCTCTCGGTCAAGCTCGCGCTGGTCGTGTGCCTGCTGGCGCTCGCCGCGCTTAATCGCACTCGGCTGACGCCAGCGCTGGCGAAAGATCACGGGGCCGCGTCCGCGCTCAAGCGTTCGATCCTGCTCGAATGCGTGGCCGCGCTCGGAATCTTTGCCGTTGTCGCCGGATGGCGCTTCACGCCGCCGCCGCGGACGATCGTCCCGGAGACCCCGCTGGCAATCCACATCCACACCGACAAGGCGATGTTCCAGGTGCTGGTGTCCCCCGGCAAAGCCGGCGTGGATGATTTCGTGCTCCAGCTCATGACCGGCGAGGCGACGCCGCTGAAGGCCAAGGAGGCGACGCTGACGCTCAGCCTGCCCGAGCGCGGCATCGAGCCGATGGAACGCGACGCCGAGCTCGGGGCCGACGGCTATTGGCACGTGCGCAAGGTCGAGCTGCCCTTTGCCGGCCGCTGGCATGTGCGGATCGACGCGCTGGTGACCGATTTCGAGAAGATCACGCTTGAGGACGAGCTCGATGTGGCGCCGCGGTAAGGCGAGCCGTGGCGGCTCAAGCTGAATCTTAAGGCAACGGAAAAATGACAGGAATTCCGCCGCGTTAGCGGCTTTTCCTCATTCTCGGCCTTGTGTTTTCGCTCTCAATCCGGTTTCACTGCAGCCCATCACTGATTCCCAGAGTATTACCATGCGGTTGTCGCGGTTCTTTCTGCCCATCTTGAAGGAAAATCCGAAAGAGGCGGAGATCGTCTCGCATCGGCTGATGCTGCGCGCCGGCATGATCCGGCAGGAGGCGGCCGGCATCTATGCCTGGCTGCCGCTGGGCTTCCGGGTGCTGAAGAAGATCGAGCAGATCGTGCGCGAGGAGCAGGACCGCGCCGGTGCGCTGGAACTGTTGATGCCGACGCTCCAGCTCGCCGACCTCTGGCGCGAGAGCGGCCGCTACGATGCCTACGGCCCGGAGATGCTGCGCATCGCCGACCGCCACAAGCGCGAGCTGCTGTACGGGCCGACCAACGAGGAAATGATCACGGAGATTTTCCGCGCTTACGTGAAGTCCTACAAGAACCTGCCGCTGAATCTCTATCATATCCAATGGAAATTCCGCGACGAGCAGCGTCCGCGCTTCGGCGTGATGCGCGGCCGTGAGTTCTTGATGAAGGATGCCTATTCCTTCGACCTCAACGAGGCCGCCGCACGCGTTTCCTACAACAAGATGTTCGTCGCCTATTTGCGCACCTTCGCGCGGATGGGGCTGAAGGCGATCCCGATGCGCGCCGAGACCGGCCCGATCGGCGGCGATCTCAGCCACGAGTTCATCGTACTCGCGGAAACCGGCGAATCCGGCGTGTTCATCAATCGGGACGTGCTGGACCTGCCGGTGCCGGGCGAGGATGTCGACTACGAGAGCGACCTGACCCCGATCATCAAGCAATGGACCTCGGTCTACGCCGCGACGGAGGACGTCCACGACGCCGCGCGGTTCGAGCAGGAAGTGCCCGAAGACAAGCGGGTGAACACCCGCGGTATCGAGGTCGGCCAGATATTCTATTTCGGCACGAAGTATTCCGACGCGATGAAGGCCCTGGTGGCCGGTCCTGATGGTGTCGACGTGCCGATCCACGGCGGCTCCTACGGCGTTGGAGTCTCGCGCCTGCTCGGTGCCATCATCGAGGCCTGCCATGACGATGCCGGCATCAAATGGCCGGAGGCGGTGGCCCCGTTCCGCGTGTCAATTCTCAATCTGAAGCAGGGCGATGCGGCGGTCGATGCGGCCTGCGAGAAGCTCTATGCGGAGCTCCAGGCCAAGGGCGTCGACGTGCTCTATGACGATACCGATCAACGTGCCGGCGCCAAATTCGCGGCCGCCGACCTGATCGGCATCCCCTGGCAGATCATGATCGGGCCGAAGGGGCTCGCCGAGGGCAAGGTCGAGATCAAGAAGCGCAGCGACGGCTCCCGCGAGACAATGTCGCCTGCGGACGCTGTCGCCCGGCTGATCGGCTGAATATTGTTCATCGCCCGAGATCGCGGCCGCCAATCCGGCCACAATTGACCCCGAATCATGGGATTATCGAGCGATGGATGACACCATGACCCAAACCGTACAAACCGCACCTTTCGCGCCCTTCGAGTGGATGCTGTCGGCCCGCTACCTGCGGGCGCGCCGCAAGGAGGGATTCATCTCGGTCATCGCCGGGTTCTCCTTCCTCGGCATCATGCTTGGTGTGGCGACGCTGATCATCGTGATGGCCGTGATGAACGGCTTCCGCAAAGAGCTGCTCGACAAGATCCTGGGGCTGAATGGGCACATCCTGGTCCAGCCGCTGGAATCGCCGCTGACCGACTGGAAGGACGTCGCCGAGCGGATCAGTCAGGTCCAGGGTGTCCGGTTAGCTGCCCCCGTGGTCGACGGCCAGGCGCTGGCGTCCTCGCCTTGGAACGCCTCGGGCGTGCTGGTGCGCGGCATCCGCTCCGACGACCTCAACAACCTCACCTCGATCGCCAAGAACATCAAGCAGGGCTCGCTCGAGGGATTTGACGACGGGCAGGGCGTCGCGATCGGCCGGCGGCTCGCCGACCAGCTGTCGCTGCATGCCGGCGACAGCGTGACCCTGGTGGCGCCGAAGGGCGCGGTGACCCCGATGGGCACGACGCCGCGCATAAAACCCTACAAGATCGTCGCCGTGTTCGAGATCGGCATGTCCGAATACGACCTCGGCTTCGTCTTCATGCCGCTCGCCGAAGCGCAGGCCTATTTCAATCGCAGCAGCGACGTCACCTCGATCGAGGTGTTCACGACCAATCCGGACAAGATCGACTCCTTCCGCAAGTCGGTGACGGAGGCCGCGGGCCGGCCGGTGTTCCTGGTCGATTGGCGCCAGCGCAACTCGACCTTCTTCAACGCGCTCCAGGTCGAGCGCAATGTGATGTTCCTGATCCTGACCATGATCGTGCTGGTCGCCGCCCTCAACATCGTCTCCGGCCTGATCATGCTGGTAAAGGACAAGGGCAGCGACATCGCGATCCTGCGCACGATGGGCGCATCGCAGGGCTCGATCATGCGGATCTTCCTGATCACGGGCGCGTCGATCGGCGTGGTCGGCACGCTGGTCGGCTTCTTCGTTGGGCTGGTGATCTGCCTTAACATCGAATCGATCCGGCAATTCCTGTCCTGGCTGACCAGCACCGAATTGTTTTCGCCGGAGCTGTATTTCCTGTCGAAACTGCCCGCCGAGATCGACGTCGGCGAGACCACGGCCGTCGTCATCATGGCGCTGACGCTGTCGTTCCTGGCGACGCTCTACCCGTCGTGGCGCGCCGCGCGCCTCGATCCCGTCGAAGCGCTGCGGTACGAGTGAGGGGTGATGGAGCAGCAGCAGGGGGCCGAGGATGTGCCGGTCATTTATCTCCACGAGATAAAGCGGCAGTACCTTCAGGGCGAGGCGGCGCTGACAATCCTCGACAACGCGAAGCTCGCGCTGTGGGCCGGACAATCCGTCGCGCTGGTGGCGCCGTCGGGCTCGGGCAAGTCGACGCTGTTGCACATTGCGGGCCTGCTCGAAGCGCCCGATTCCGGCGAGGTCTACGTCAATGGCGCGCCGACCTCGCAATTGCCCGACATCGAGCGCACCCAGCTTCGCCGCACCGATATCGGCTTCGTCTACCAGTCGCACCGGCTGCTGCCGGAGTTCTCGGCGCTTGAGAACGTGATGATGCCGCAGATGATCCGCGGCCTGAAGAAGTCCGAGAGCGTCAAGCGCGCCAAGGAGATCCTGGGCTATCTCGGCCTCGGCGACCGCATCACGCACCGTCCTGCGGAGCTGTCGGGCGGCGAGCAGCAGCGTGTCGCGATCGCGCGGGCGGTGGCCAATGCGCCGCGGGTGCTGTTTGCGGACGAGCCGACCGGCAATCTCGATCCGCACACCGCCGACCACGTGTTCCAGGCCCTGATGCAGCTGGTCAAGGCCACCAAGGTGTCGATGCTGATCGCGACCCACAACATGGAGCTTGCCGGCCGCATGGACCGGCGCGTGTCGCTGGCGAACGGTCAGGTCATCGAGCTCGAATAAAACTGCGAAAACAACCCCATGCACAGTAGACGGCCGCAGCCGGTGACGGTCGGGGTGACGTCTGCCATCCATTTGACAGAGCAGGCAAACCCGCCGCAGCAGCGCAGCGCCGCAGCGGGCCGGCCGGTTACGGCCTGACCACCGTCAATTTAAATGGTCCGCCGTTGGCCGCGGCGTGGGCGACGGCCTCATTGACGTGGTCGAGGTCGAAGTTCGTCGTCTTGTATTCGTCCAGCCGCAACAATCCCGCGCGCACCAGGGCAATGAGACGGCTCGCTGCATCCGGCGGATACATCCAGACGCCGTGGATGGAGACGCAATTGCGCATGATCCAGGGGTAGGGCAGCTCGAGCCCTGCGCCGCCCGCCATGCCGACGCCGCCCATCAGCACGACGCGGCCGTAGGCGCGCACCGTCATGACCGCCGCCCGCACCACGTTCGTGCTGACCGAAGGCGGCATGATGTCGAACACGCAATCGATCGGGCCTCCTGCGGCGCGCTTCATCCCCTCGCGGTCGTCGTCCTCGTTGCCGGTGAGCCTGACCGGCTTCACCCGCGCCCCGAAGCGGCGGACGAGGTCGGCCAGGATCGCTTCGTTGCGGCCGGGGGTCACCACGCAGGCCGCGCCCATCGCCAGCGCGACGGAGACGGCTGCGCTGCCGAAATTGCCGGTGGCCCCGCTCACCAGCACGGTCTCTCCCGCTTGCAGGTTTGCGGCGAGAAAGCCGCCATAGGGCACCAGCGCCGTTCCCAGCGCGCACCATTGCGAGGCTTCCTCGGACGTGATCTGGCCAAGCTTCTTCACATTCTCGGTCGGCACGCGCATCTGCTCGGCATAGGAGCCGTGGCGAAAATGCTGCTGCAGGCGCATGCCGCCGGGGCCGGCGGCCGTGAGCCCTTGCAGTGCGATATCGGGCGCAACGATGTCGTCGCGCGAGCGCACCGTCGGGTCGCAGAACACCCAGTCGCCAACGCTGAGCTTGGTTGCGTCCGGGCCGATCGCGCGCACCCGGCCGATGCCGCCGGGGCCGGGGATGATCGGCAGGTCGAGCGCATAGTTGCGTTCGCCGCTGAAGACCTCGTTCATGTAGGACAGGACGCGCGTGGCGACGACATCGACGATGACCTCGCCGGTGCCGAGCACCGGATCCGGGGCGGTCTCGACCACCAGCGGTGATCCCAGGGATTTAAGTACGGCAGCTTTCATGATGTTCACCTCGAAGTCGGGTGAAGCTCATATGCGCCGCCTTCGCAGGGACAAGAAGGCCTGGTATTATCCTAGTATTCAGTGGGCCCAGCATGACGTGGCGCCGGGGCGAGGATCGCCCTGAAGGGACGCGACAGCGTATAGGCTCCGTTAACGGCTCCGATTAATTTGCACGTCGGCTTGAGGCGCAATCCTTCAAATTTTTCTGCCAGACTGGCGCAGCCGAACGGGAGACAATTTCGATGCACCGATCGCCTCACTTGGCCTGCGCCGGGCCTCACAGCGCGCTGATGGTCACAGCATGGACCGCGCTCGATGCTGCCTTCGATCTTCGAGACTTTGAAGTCGTCGAAGCTTGCCGCCGCGTGCTGGACGCAATCTATTCCGGCAGGCCCGCGAGCCGTCGCGATTTGAGCACTGTGCTGGACTTCTTTGCTTGAAGGGCACCTTTGGAGGCGCTCTCCGGCCCCTTTTGACGGGAGCGAGCGGTCGACCAGAAGGGCCTACGACCTTAACGTTGACTGGTGAGGTTAATTCCAATCTGCGTTTGTTCATCGCGGCCGAGGCCGGTAGTCATTGATCCAACAGAGATGATCGATGCCCGACGGCACAGCCGAGCAAAACATGGAGCCAGCCAATCCACGAAAGCTGCTAGATTGGCTTTTGCCACTGGCGTATTTCGGCGTGGCGGGCGTGGCCACCGTTGTTTGGCTCGCAGTGCTTGCCTGGCTTGTCCGGCATCCCATCCGCTATCTGATCGCGTGGCTGTTCGGATAAACAGGCAGGCTTAAGCGATTAATACCGCCAGCTTCATCGCTGCGCACGCGATCATTCCCCACAACGCCAAACTAATCAGCAGCGCATCAGCACTCACGCGGCACCCCCGTGCATTGCAAGATCAGATTGATGCTGATTCGTGGAAGTTGCCAGATAATCCTGTTGTGCGACGCCACAACCCTGAAGGGAGCGGACGCGGCCGTCGGGATCGAGCAGCATCCGCGCCTTTGATTGAACAAAGCGACCTTTTCCGCGCAATGACCCTGATACGATCGTGCTTCACCCCGACAACGGTCTACATGGTCGGCGACCGCCGCCTGCCCATCGCCGGGCGTCACGATCAGCGCCATCACATCGTTGGCGTCACTGAACGAAACATCAGCAAACGGTGATGCGCACATCTTGCGGACAGGCGCGGGCCTGGTATTATCCTAGTATTTCCAAAACCCTCTGTCACGGGAACGTGCGATGGCCGACCCACGCCGCGTTGAATTCGGCGATTTCCTCCGCTCCCGCCGCGAAAAGCTGTCGCCGAAGACCGTGGGCCTTCCCGCGGGCCAGCGGCGGCGCACCGCGGGGCTCCGCCGCGAGGAGGTCGCCCAGCTCGCCGGCATCGGCGTCGATTGGTACATCCGGCTCGAGCAGGGCCGTACCGTCAGCCCGTCGGTCACGACCGTCGATGCGCTGGCGCGTGCGCTGCGCCTCAGCAAGACCGAGCATTCGCATCTGAAGGCGCTGGCGCGCAACGGCGACAGGCGTGCATTCGCCCGCGAGATCGTGACGCCGCCCATCCTGCGGCTGGTCGAGAGCCTGCCGCACCCGGCCTACATCACCGGGCGGCGCTGGGATGTGCTGGCCTGGAACGAAGCCGCCGAGGAGATCTTTGCGTTCGGCCGATTGCCGGAGGAGGATCGCAACACGCTGCTGCTGATGATGACCAACAAGCGCACGCGAAAATCCTACGGCGCGGGCTGGGCTGACGTGGCCAAGCGCATGGTCGCGATGTTTCGCGCCACCCACGATGTCTGGGCCGGAGATCCAGCCTTTGCGGAATTGCTGACGCGGCTGCGCGATGGGAGTCCCGAATTCGTTAAATGGTGGGGCGCGCACGAGGTGCATGGCACCTTGTCGGGCCGCAAGACCATGACCCATCCCACCAAGGGCGTGCTGCATTTCGAGCACACCAGCTTTCAGGCCAATGACGATCCGGCGCTGAAGCTCGTGATTTATACGCCGGTGTGAGGGCCAAGGACCAATGGCGGTCGAGCGTCAGAATCCGAGAGCCGTAGTCGATGCCGCGATCGATTTGAACGACGCCGCTGGCGGCCAAACGGCGTGCGAGCCAGCGGAAACTTCTGGCAGGACAACGCAACAAGAGATAAAGGTTCTGCTACCTCAAGTGGGCGTTCTGATAATCCAATCGGCGGGTTTTCGGCAATGAACGCGCAATCCATTTACTCGTCGCGTCGTTATCGGCTGGCATTGCTGCTCCTGATGATCATTCCATTTCTCCCGGAATTCGTCATCCTCGCAACAGGAGCCAGTGCAGCCTTTATGGGCTGGGATCAGAGGGGCTTGTGTACCTTTGCGTCGGAGCGTGCCTCGAGCATCATCGATTTTGTATTGAAGGTCTCGGTAAGCTGGATCGTGGTCGCTGTTGGCAATCAGCTCAAATGGCTCATTGTGTTCTACATCGCCTTAACCACGTGGCTTTGTCTCTGTCTGATTCTGGTAAGCCTGGGTTGGGCGTCCAGGCTCAGTCGTCTCCTTCTCGGCTTCGCTGTGGCCAGTGTCTTGGCATTCCTGCCCTACTTTGGACCATGGCTGGCCTTGGCGAGCGTTGCTGACGAGAATTGCAGGACAAATGAAGCAGGCTTCGGGACCTGCGTAGCGCTTGGCGGTTACGTCTGGAACGCGCACGACACCGTCCGCATAGGCTGGCTCGCTTCGTATGGCATTCCGCTCGCATTCGGAATTTTCGGCATCTATGCGATCATCGTCGTATTTTCGATCCCTGGAAAGAAAACGGCTTCCCCGATTGGATGATAACGCGACTACAAAAATACCACCTAAGGTCGCAAAAAAGCTTGCCAACCGCGGCCGATTATGGCGCAATGTAGAAGTTTAACCTGGGGGCCATCGATGTTTCCAGATTCCTCAAATTTCTTTTCTCGTCTTTTTTTCATTGTCGGATTGTGCGCGCTGACCTTGCCGCATCAGGCGGCTGCGCAATCGGCGCGAAACTTGCCATGCGGCTTTGGCATTCCGCAAGAGCAGGGCCGTCTCATCAGTGCAGAATACTCAGCGCCTTGCGCCCGCTATTACGCGCCTTACGCGATCATGGCCGCGGGTGCCTATGCTTCCGTTAGTGATTATGAAAAGGAGCGAGCCGCGGGGAGATCCGGCGCCGAAGTGGCAGTGATCGGCCTGGGAGCGCGGGATGAGATTACGGATTACGCCAAGACGCTTATGCGGGGATGGAGCTATCGATTTGGGAGCGAAGGCTACATCCAATGCCTCCACGACAAAGATGCAGCCTTTCCGCAAGACGACGCTTGCAAGAAAGCGCTGCCGGGCAGGTTGAAGCGATTCATCGGTTCATATACGGGGCCCGCGTTCAACGTTTGGGCCCACGGGAGAAGATCCGCCCGATGTAACGAAGTGAGTATTGTGTTTCGTGGCACGGAGAAGCCGGGCGATTTTCTTTCCAATTTTCGCGGTTTCACCGATTGGGCGGCCGACGAAGGTTATCATCAACTACAGCGCAACATCGACGCCATCATCGGAAGAGTAACGAGCCTTCCCTGCTATAGGAACGCATCAACACAAATCGTTTCTGTCGGGCATTCGTTAGGGGCCGGCTTGGCCGAATTTTCTGCTTTTGCTCCTCGGCCAGGTCCGCGCATTGCAAAAGTGTTTGCCTTCAACCCCTCGCCGGAGACAGGCGCCAGGCTGATCGACCAGGTCACGCTGGATAGGAACGTCGGAAAGGGTGAAAGCAACGCGCTGGAGGTCGATATTGTCTATCACCCTGGCGAAATTCTTGAACAGGTGCGCGAATATGACCAGCAGTTTCCACTCCGGGAGCATTGTTTCCCGCTCGTGCGGACTGTCAGGTTCGACGTCAACAAGGGACGCGGGCTCGTTTCTCAGCACGGCATCCGGGGAACAGGTTTCTTTGCCTATGGAATCGTCAAGACATCGAACGAATGGGGTCAGCCGCTGTCGATGCCGCCAGAAGTGAGCGATTGCCCAACGCGATACCGCCGCGGAGTAAACCCATTGGTAGCGGCTGCGCCAGGGCAGACGATCGGTGGCGATTCCTTCGAGAGGATTGCCAGACGTGGGTCGAGAGTTAGGTCGTATGCACTGAGGAGCGCCTACGCAGCGAATTCAAAGGTGGCGAAAAACAGATCAAGGCTGCACGTGAACCGAGAGATCGGCACCACCGCAATGTTGGATCGCAACTTCTCTCAGCCTGACCCTGCACGATGATTGGTTCGCCGTCGTAGCTAACGCTGCGCGGAACAAGATGCCGCCGACATGGCGAGCGAGCACGCCGCCGTGACGATAAAGCCGCTCCCCTTGGTCGTCGCGGCGACCGCGGGATGCTATCAAGAGTACAGCCCAGAAGCCTTTCGATTGCAGTACGGCGTGCTCAGGGACGTCTTGCAGGGGATCCCGTCTCCGGACTGAACGCGACGCTCCGGCGGTCCTAGCTGCCGCGACCCTGCAGAGGAACCGATGGCCAGGGGCTCTTCGGTGCGGCCGTCGCCGGTGGGCACGTCGCCCCAAGCTGCGTCCATGCCGACCGCAGGCCCGTGGCGTCGATGTCGAACTTTGTCGAGTCTGCGGTGTCGTCCGGCTTTCGCGTGATCTCCCGGACATGCAGGGAGCGCGACGCCATGATCGCCCTGAACGTGCCGAAGTCGAGCGAGCCGCTCCACATTTCATATTTGCCGGCCCGCACCGGAAATCCTCCGGCCTGCTCGTTGGGGTCAGCGTCCGCCGTCATCATGATCGTGCGTTTGCCGACGGCCGCCTCGTCGATCTCGGCCGCGAACATCAGCGGCACGCGATTTTTGATGTCGCAGTACAGGCGCCATTCCATCGTTCGGAACGACGGGCCGTTTTCGTTCTTCAGCGTTGCGAACTTGCTGATGTATGGCCGGGCTCCTTTCTCCAGCCGCCACATCGTCTCGGCAAGCGGTCGCGTATCGATGCCGAACCTGTCGATCTCGGCGCGCGTCAGCACGTGCAGGTTTTCGAACTTCACGGTGTGGATCAGTTCATCCAGCTCGCGGCTGATCCCCATCGCCGCAATGTAGGCGGTGCGGTCGCGGTCGGAGGCTGCCGTGCGACGTTGCCTGAATTCTGCGAGCAACGCTGCAGGCGGATGGCCGTGAACCGCGAAGACGAGCCTGGAATTATGGACCGCCAGCGCCGCGTCCGGTGCCACCTCGCGCGACGTCGCGCCGAGAAACAGGTAACCGCAGGCAGAGTTGCACATCGCATGATACGTGGTGAGCTCGGCCTCGACCTCGCCGCCTGCGTTCTTCGCCTTCAGGCATGCGGCGTCCACCTGCGTGCCCGCGGCACATGCCGTCGCAAGGGTCTGGCCGACCCGCGCGACCGCCTTGCGGCTGCGCAACAGCCTCCCGATGACATAGGACTGCTCCACGTTGCCGCCGGGCGAATGAAGGTAGATCGGACGCTGCGTGTCCTTGACGCCGGCGAGGAAGCGGCGAATGCGCGACGCAGCATCGCCATCAACCTCGCCCTCGATTGCGATCCAGCGGTCGCAGCCCGGCCCGCAGGCGTCGGGTGCCCCCTTGGCAAGATAGATCGTCAGCCTGGAGGCAAATCCGGCTTTCTCGGCCGGAGTCTGTTCTGCACGCAACGCGCCGGCGATCGCCAGCGAGAGCACGAGGAGCAAAATGCGGGCAATCATGAAATGCGGAGACCAGACGCAATGAAGGAGACGAGCCGACGCTATATGAGGATCGACGCGATCACAACTTTTGGTGGCAGATCGAACTGCCTCACCCGAGGCACCCAGATCAACGGCCGCAATCAACGTGCTCCGAGCGGCGAGGGCGCCGCTTCTTGTTCGGGAAGTAGGTGTTCACATGACGCGTGCCAAATACGCGCGGCGCTCACCCCGACATGAACGTAATTGTGGCGAGCGAAAATGTGGCGACAATTGGGTAGGGGAACTGTGAGCGCGTCTTCGCGTGTTCGATCACAGGATCGTGCGCGCGACGTCGTTACACGCGATCGCGCTGTATGTCGTATCGATGCCATTGGAACTGCTGGGAACTCTTGTTTCAAAGGGTTTCCGTGCACGCTTCGCTAAACTTTCATTAATGAAGCGCTGCCCTTTGGTGCGAACTGTGGCGTCGAGGTTACAGCAATTTCATCCACCGCTGTTATGACGTCGACATGGCCCGGGGGCCTAACGACGAAACTGGAACGGGATTCATTCAAATGAACAAGAACATGTTGCTTGCTGCTGTGAGCCTCGTCGCGATCGGCGCGACCGCGCCGGCGCTGGCTGCTGACCTGGCTGCGCGGCCTTACACCAAGGCGCCCGCGATGATCGCGACCGTCTATGACTGGAGCGGCTTCTACATCGGTATCAACGGCGGTGGCGCTTCGGCTCACACGACCTGGGATCAGCTTGCTCCGGTGGTTGGCGGCGAAGGCTCGCACAACGCGACGGGCGGCACGGTCGGTGGCCAGGTCGGTTACCGCTGGCAGTCGGCGCAATGGGTGTTCGGCTTGGAAGGCCAGGGCAACTGGGCTGACTTCTCCGGCGACAACCTGAGCGCGCTCACCGGCTTCAACGATCGCTCGAAGATCGATTCGTTTGGTCTGATCACCGGTCAGATCGGCTATGCCTGGAACAACGTCCTGCTCTACGCGAAGGGCGGTGCGGCTGTGGTTGGCACGAAGAACGAACTCCGTTTTGCCGGCGCGACCGTTGCGTCCGTCAGCGACACCCGTTGGGGCGGCACCATCGGTGCGGGCCTCGAGTTCGGCTTCGCTCCGAACTGGTCGGTTGGCGTCGAGTACAACCACATTTTCCTGTCGGGCAAGGACGTCACCTTCGCCGGTATCCAGACCGACCACGTCAAGCAGGACGTCGACATGGGCCTCGTCCGCCTGAACTACAAGTTCGGCGGCCCGATGATCGCCAGGTACTGAGACCAGCCGCTTCGCAAGACGCGGTTGTCGAAAGCCCCGGCCTTGCGCCGGGGCTTTTTTATTGCGTGAATTCAGCAGGTTAACCATTTCATTTTGAAGCGGCTGAGATCGCTTGACTCCCGAGAACGAAATGAGAACAATGTTCTTCATACGTTCTAGTGATGGAGCAAGCCATGTTCAGGATTTTCGTGGAAGAAGCCGCTGCACTGACGTCGATCGCGCTGTTCGTCGGGATGGTCGCGATCTGGGCCCAGGTCATACCGCAGCTCTAGCCTAGCCGGCCCTTGTCGGCCTCCTTGGGGAAAAGCGGGATGAGGCGGCCGATCGGCCGCTCCGGCGTGGACTCTGGCGCGACGAGCCCCCACCATTGTGAGGCGAGTCGGCCGGGTGCGTGCAGATGCCTCCACTGCCGGCGAGCGCCCCATCTCATCTGCAAGAGGCCGTCACGCGACCATGCCGAGCGCCGGATTTGTCCACCTTCACGTTCACTCGGCCTATTCGCTGCTCAAGGGCTCGATCAAGATCGCCAAGCTCGCGGAGCTGGCGAAGAAGGACCACCAGCCGGCCCTGGCACTGACTGACACCGACAATCTGTTCGGTGCGCTCGAATTCTCGGACAAGATGGCGGGTTCCGGCATCCAGCCAATCGTCGGCTGTGAGCTCGCGATCGATTTCGGCGACCAGGATCCCACCGCGCGCAACGCGCTGCCGCCCTCGCGCGTGGTGCTGCTGGCCGCGCAAGAGCGTGGCTATCGCAGCCTGATGCGGCTGAACTCGCGCGCGTTCCTCGAATCGCCCGACAGCCACGCACCGTTCATCAAGTTCGATTGGTTCGACGGCGAGACCGAAGGCCTGATCGTCCTGACCGGCGGCCCCGACGGGCCAATCTCGCTGGCGCTTGCGAGCGGCCAGACTGAGGTTGCCGCCGCGCGTTGCGAGCGACTTGCCGGCCTGTTCGGCGATCGTCTCTATGTCGAATTGCAGCGCCACAATCTCGACAAGGAACGGCGCGTCGAGAGCGGGCTGATCGACATCGCCTATGCCAAAGGCCTGCCGCTGGTGGCGACCAACGAGCCGTATTTCGCCGCGACCGACGACTACGAAGCGCATGATGCGCTGCTCTGCATCGCCGGTGGCCGGCTGATCGCGGAGACCGAGCGCGAGCAGCTCACGCCCGATCACCGGTTCAAGACCCGCGCCGAAATGGCGGTGCTGTTCGCCGACATTCCGGAGGCGCTCGCGTCCACGGTGGAGATCGCCGAGCGCTGCTCGTTCCGCCCGATGACGCGCAAGCCGATCCTGCCGTTCTTCACGGTCGGCGCCGCAGGCAGCTCCGATGCGGCTGCGGTCGAGGCGGCCGAATTGAAGCGGCAGGCGGAGGAGGGGCTCGCCAATCGGCTCAGCGTCCACGGCGTGTCGCAGGGCACCACGGACGAGGATTACAGCGCACGCCTGGCGTTCGAGCTCGACGTCATCATGCGCATGAAATACGCGGGCTACTTCCTGATCGTGTCCGACTTCATCAAATGGGCCAAAGGTCAGGGCATTCCGGTCGGACCGGGCCGCGGCTCCGGCGCAGGCTCGCTGGTGGCGTGGGCGCTGACCATCACCGATCTCGATCCGATCAAGTTCGGCCTGCTGTTCGAGCGCTTCCTCAATCCCGAGCGCGTGTCGATGCCGGACTTCGACATCGATTTCTGCCAGGACCGCCGCGGCGAGGTGATCAAGTACGTCCAGGAGCGCTACGGTCGCGACCAGGTCGCGCAGATCATCACCTTCGGTACGCTGCAGGCGCGCGGCGTGCTGCGCGACGTCGGCCGCGTGCTGCAAATGCCGTATGGCCAGGTCGACAAGCTCACCAAACTGGTGCCGCAAAATCCGGCCGCGCCGGTGACGCTGGCGGCTGCGATCGAGAGCGAGCCGAAGCTTCAGGCCTTTCGCGATGAAGACCCGGTGGTGGCTCGCGCCTTCGACATCGCACAGCGCCTCGAAGGCCTGACCCGCCACGCCTCGACCCACGCGGCCGGCATCGTGATCGGCGATCGCCCGCTGAGCGAACTCGTGCCGATGTATCGCGATCCGAAGTCGGACATGCCGGTGACCCAGTTCAACATGAAATGGGTCGAACCGGCGGGCCTGGTGAAGTTCGACTTCCTCGGCCTGAAGACGCTGACCGTGCTCGACGTCGCGTGCAAACTGCTCAAGCCGCGCGACATCCATGTCGATCTCGCGACACTGCCGATCGACGATGCCGAGAGCTACCAGATGCTGGCGCGCGGCGAGGTGGTCGGCGTGTTCCAGGTGGAAAGCCAGGGCATGCGGCGCGCGCTGGTCGACATGCGTCCCGACCGTTTCGAGGACATCATCGCGCTGGTCGCGCTGTATCGCCCGGGCCCGATGGCGAACATCCCGACCTATTGCTCGCGCAAGCACGGCGACGAGGAGTCCGAATATCTCCACCCCGTGCTGGAGCCGATCCTGAAGGAAACCTTCGGCGTCATCATCTACCAGGAACAGGTGATGCAGATCGCGCAGGTGATGTCGGGCTATTCGCTCGGCGACGCCGACCTGTTGCGCCGCGCCATGGGCAAGAAGATCCGCGCCGAGATGGACAAGCAGCGCGACATCTTCGTCGCCGGCGCAGTGAAGAACGGCGTGCCGAAAGCGCAGGCCGAGACCATCTTCGAATTGCTGGCGAAGTTCGCCGACTACGGCTTCAACAAGAGCCACGCTGCGGCTTACGCGCTGGTGTCCTACCACACCGCCTACATGAAGGCGCATTATCCCGTGGAGTTCATCGCGGCGTCGATGACGCTCGATCTCAACAACACGGACAAGCTCTCCGAATTCCGCTCCGAGGCGCAGCGCCTCGGCATCAAGGTCGAGCCGCCGAACATCAATCGCTCCGGCGCGTCCTTCGAGGTCGGCGACAAGGTCATCTACTACGCGCTCGCCGCGCTCAAGGGCGTCGGCATCCATGCGATCGACCAGATCATCGAGGAGCGGACCAAGCGGGGGCTGTTCACCTCGCTCGCCGACTTCGCGGCACGCGTCAATCCGCGTGCGATCAACAAGCGCATCATCGAAAGTCTCGCCGCCGCTGGCGCGTTCGACACGCTGGAGCCGAACCGCGCCCGCGTCTTCGCCGGTGCGGACTCGATCCTGGCCGCCTGCCAGCGTGCGCATCAGGCCGAAACCATCGGCCAGAACGATATGTTCGGCATGTCGGCGGACGCGCCGACCATCATGCTGCCGCAGATCGAGCCGTGGCTGCCGGCCGAGCGGCTGCGCCGCGAATATGACGCGATCGGCTTCTTTTTGTCGGGCCATCCGCTCGACGATTACGCCACCGTGCTGAAGCGGCTGCGGGTGCAGAGCTGGGCGGAATTCTCGCGCGCGGTGAAGACCGGCGCCACCGCCGGCAAGGTCGCGGCGACCGTGGTCTCGCGCATGGAGCGGCGCACCAAGACCGGCAACAAGATGGGCATCATGGGGCTCTCTGATCCCACGGGCCACTTCGAGGCTGTGCTGTTCTCCGAAGGCCTCGCGCTCTATCGCGACGTGCTGGAGCCGGGCGCCGCGGTGCTGCTCCAGCTCGGCGCCGAATTGCAGGGCGAAGACGTCCGCGCCCGCGTGCTGCATGCCGAGCCGCTGGATGATGCCGCCGCCAAGACACAGAAGGGCCTGCGCATCTTCGTGCGCGATACCAAGTCGCTGGACTCGATCGCCAGGCGTCTGGCGGGCCCCGAGGCCGCGGGCACGAACGGTGCCGCGCCAAAGATCGGCAGTCCCGGCATCGCGCCACGCTCGAACGGCGACGGCGAGGTCTCGCTGGTGATGATGCTCGACCTCGAGACCGAGGTGGAGATGAAGCTGCCCGGCCGCTTCAAGGTCTCGCCGCAGATCGCAGGCGCCATCAAGGCGGTGGCCGGTGTCGTGGACGTGCAGCAGATCTAGCCTGTTGCCGCGAAGGCGCGTCGCGGGTGTAGTGGTTTCGTCATGTGATCGCGGCTATGATCGGCCGCGATGGTGCTCGTCGATGAGGGCGCGTCCGTGGCGCCGGGAGGGAGCGGGACATGTGTGATCAGTGCTCTGAAACCATGACTGACAGGCTGACGCCGTCGCGGCGGTCCGCGATGCTGCTGACTGCTGCCGCACTTGGCACCGCCTTCGGCGGCGGAGCCTTCGCCAAGGGCAGCAAGCCGCCGCCCAAACCGCAGAACGTTCTGTCGCCGGACGCGGCGTTGAAGCGGCTGATGGAGGGCAATGCGCGCTACGTCGACGGCGTGGCGCGGCGCCACGATTTCAAGCATGAGCGCGAGGCGCTGGCCGGCGGGCAGAACCCGTTCGCGGCGGTGCTGAGCTGCGCGGACTCGCGCATCGCGCCGGAATATGCCTTCGACACCGGCCGCGGCGATCTCTTCGTTTGCCGCGTCGCCGGGAATTTTGCCGGCACCGAAACCATCGCCAGCCTGGAATACGCGGTCGCCGTGCTCAACACGCCGCTGATCCTCGTGCTCGGCCATGATGCATGCGGCGCGGTCGATGCGACGCTGAAGGCGATCAAGGACGACAAGCCGCCGCCGGGACACATTCCCTCGCTGGTCGATGCGATCGCGCCCGCCGCAAAAGCTGCGATGCAGCAGGGCGGGGAGGTGCTCGACAAGGCGATCCGGCAGAACGTGGTCGACAATGTCGCGAAGCTGAAATCGGCCGCGCCGATCCTCAGTGCCGCCGTGGAACAGGGCAAGCTGAAGATCGCCGGCGGCATCTACCGGCTCACGACGGGTACGGTGGATCTGATCGCGCAAGGCAAAGATCAAGGCTGAAGCTTACGCAAAAGCGTGAAGCTGACGCTGAGCTTACGCAAGACGTCGAGCCCGGCTGGCGCCATGCGGCCGCCTCAATCCGAGCCTTTCGTTCAAGTGCCGTTCAGCTGGCCGCGCGTCTCATGCGCGGTAGCATCTCAACAACAATAACGGGCGAGCACATGCGCGGGACACACAAGGTCTTCATCTGTCTCCTTCTGCCGATCCTGTTCGTTGCGGGCGGGCTTGGCCCAGTGCGGGCGCAGCAGCAGGAAAAGCGCATTGCGCTCGTGGTCGGCAATGGCGCCTATTCGAAGTCGCCGCTGGCAACCACCGCGAACGATGCCGGCCTGATCGCGCAGACGCTGCAGGCGGCGGGGTTCGATGTGGTCGGCGCACGCGATCTCGACGGCGACACGCTGCGCAAGAGCTTGCGCGATTTCATCCAGAAGGCGCAGGCCTCGGGACCCGGCACCGTCGCGATGATCTATCTGGCCGGCTATGGCGTGCAGCTGGCCGGCGAGAACTATTTCATCCCGGTCGATTCCAACATCGCGCGCGATACCGACATTCCAACCGAAGCACTGCGCATCAGCGACTATGCCCGGCAGCTCGCCTCGATCCCGCTCAAGGCCAGCATCGTCGTGCTCGACGCGGCGCGCGCGCAGCCCTTCATCGAGGGCGGCCAGCAGCCGATCGCGAGTGGCCTGGCGCTGGTCGAGCCCGATCCGAACATGCTGGTCGCCTTCAACGCCGCGCCGGGCACGGTGGCGCCGGAAGAGCCGGGGCCGTACGGCATCTATGCGCAATCGCTCGCCGAGATGATCCGCACCGGCGGCCTGTCGTTGCCGGAGGTGTTCGACCGCGTTCGCCTGCGCGTCAACGAGGCCTCCAAGGGCGCGCAGGTGCCGTGGGACGACCAGAAGGTCAGCGCGCAATTTGCCTTCTTCGAGCGCGCCCCCGACGCGCCGCCGCCGCAGGCTGCGCCCGACCAGGTCGCCGCGCTGCGCGACAAGCCGATCCGTGATCTCGGCGTGCAGGACGCCTATGCGGCCGCGCTCGAGCGCGACACTCTGCCGGCCTACGAGGAATTTCTCGCCGCCTATCCCGGTGATCCCATGGCGAAGCGCGTGATGGCGATCGTGGCGGCGCGCCGCGAGGCGATCACCTGGCGGCGGAGCTATCGCGCCGATACGCCGGACGCCTATTGGTCGTATCTGCGCCGTTATCCGCGCGGGCCGCATGCGGGCGACGCCCGGCGCAGGCTTGCGATCCTGACCGCGCCGCTCGAGCCGCCGCCGACCTTCGCGATGATGGATTATGACGTGCCGCCACCGCCGCCGGAGGAGGTGGTCTATGTCGACCGTCCGGTGCTGTATTTCAGCGACCCTGATTTTGGCTTCGCGCCGCCACCGCCGCCGCCAGTCTATTTCTGCCCGCCGCCACCGCCGGATTTCGTCGTGCTGGCACCGCCGCTCGCCGTCGTCGGCCTGTTCGTGCTGCCGCAACCGGTGTTCGTACCGATCCCGGTGTTCGTCAGGCCGCCGGTCTATGTCGCGCCGCCGCCGAACAACATAGTGTTTCAGAACATCCACAACACCACGGTCATCAACACCGTGATCAACCAGCCTCCGGCCGCGCTGCCGGCGGGAAATGCCGCTGCGGCCGCAGCCATTGCGGCGAACGGACCGGGGCGCGCAGGCGGGATGACACAGGTGCCGACGGCGGTGAAGCTCCAGGCGCAGGCGATCCAGGCCAATCCGACCCGGCAGCTCAAGCCGAGCCAGGCCGCGCTTGTCAGCAACCCGACGGCAAAGCCGGCGGCGATGATGGTGAAGCCGGTCAACGCCACGCCGACGGCAGTTGCGCCGCAGACGACCCCACCGGCGGCGGGCCACGCGCTCCCGATTCCGGGCGCCCAGAATACGCCACCCGCACCGGCTGGTGCGGCCCCGAACCGGCTGGCGCCGACGGCAACGGCACCGGCCAACGGTCTGCCGCAGGGGCATCCCAATGCGGCGACGGCGCCTGCCAATGCGGCCGCTCCGGCCAACGCTGCGACCGCACCGACCTCCAAGCCGCCCGTGGCACAAACGCCGCCAATCGGCGGGCCGCAGCCGCACGCGAAATCGCTGGTACATGAGCCGGCGGTCACTCCGCCGACAACGCCCCCGGCCGGCAAGCCCGCCGTGACCAACGCGAAGCCGACGCCGCCTTCGCCGCCACCAGTCGCGGCGCGGGAGCCGATCCGGCCGCAGAATCAGCGGGCCGCGCCGCCGCCTGTGCAAGCCGTAAGGCCGGCGCCGGCACCGCCGCGTCCGCAGGCGGTCGCAAGACCGACGCCGCCACCGCCACGAGTGGCAGCGCCGCCGCCGCGGGTGGCTGCACCTCCCCCACGGATGGCCGCACCACCGCCGCGGCCGCCAGTCGCCGCCGTACGGCCTCCGCCGCCGCCGGTGGCCCGCCCGGCGCCACCTCCGCCACCCCGGGTGGCGCCACCTCCGCCGCCTCCCCGGGTGGCTGTCGCGCCGCCACGGCCGGCCCCGCCGCCGCCACGTCCTCCTGCGGCGGCCCCGAGAAAATGCCCGCCCAATCAGCCAAAATGCTAGCGGGCAGGGCGGAATTGCCGGAATGGGCCTTTTTGCGGGCGGTAGAAGCCCCGAAAGGCCCTTATTTCCTTGCTTCTGGCCGAAATGGCGCTATACAGCGCGCCATCTCACACGGAAGCATGGCTCACAAGGCCGTCCGGTGGCAGCCGGGGCGACAACGCTCCGTCTTGCTCACACGCTTCCGGAGGAACCAACCGGAGAATTAGAACGATGGCAGTACCCGATTTCACTATGCGTCAGCTGCTCGAAGCTGGCGTGCACTTTGGTCACCAGTCTCACCGCTGGAATCCGAAAATGGCGCCGTTCATTTTCGGTGCTCGCAACAACATCCACATCGTCGACCTCGCCCAGACCGTGCCGCTGCTGCACACGGCCTTGCAGGCGGTCAGCGATACCGTCGCCAAGGGCGGCCGCATCCTGTTCGTCGGCACCAAGCGCCAGGCGCAGGACGGCGTTGCCGACGCGGCCAAGCGCTGTGCGCAGTACTTCGTCAATTCGCGCTGGCTCGGCGGCACGCTGACCAACTGGAAGACGATCTCGGGTTCGATCAAGCGCTTGCGTCATCTCGACGACGTGCTCTCGGGCGGCGATGCCTCCTCCTACACCAAGAAAGAGCGCCTGACGCTTCAGCGCGAGCGCGACAAGCTCGACCGCTCGCTCGGCGGCATCAAGGACATGGGCGGTCTGCCCGACCTGATCTTCGTGATCGACACCAACAAGGAAGACATCGCGATCCAGGAAGCCCAGCGGCTCAATATCCCGGTCGCTGCGATCGTCGACACCAATTCGGACCCGAAGGGCATCACCTATGTGGTGCCGGGCAATGACGACGCCGGCCGCGCGATCGCGCTGTATTGCGACCTGATCGCGCGCGCAGCGATTGACGGCATTTCGCGCGCCCAGGGCGATTCCGGCGTCGACGTCGGTGCTTCGGTTCGGCCGGTCGCAGAAGAGCTGCCCGCCGCAAGCGGCTTCCAGGGCCTTGCCGGTCCGCGTGGCACCGCCGACGATCTCAAGAAGCTCCCGGGCGTGTCGGGCGAGATCGAGAAGAAGTTCAACGACCTCGGTATTTTCCACTTCTGGCAGCTCGCCGAACTCGATCACACCACCGCGCACAAGATCGGCGAAGAGGTTGGTCTCCCCAGCCGTGCCGACGCGTGGGTGGCCAAGGCCAAGGCGCTGACCGCGGAAGCGGAATAGTCAAAAAGAGCGATGGGTTGGCCGGATCAACTCCGGCCACCATTTCATTCAGTTGACGCGAATCCCTGAGATGGACCGCGGCGGGGCGATCGGGCCGCGCCGCGGCAAATCAGCAGGCAAAAGGATTTTCAACGATGGCAACGATCACAGCTGCGATGGTCAAGGACCTGCGCGAGTCGACCGGCGCAGGTATGATGGACTGCAAGGCCGCGCTGACGGAAAACGACGGCAATTTGGAAGCGGCGCAGGACTGGCTGCGCAAGAAAGGCCTGTCGAAGGCCGCCAAGAAGTCCGGCCGCGTCGCGGCCGAGGGCCTGATCGGCGCGCTCACCAAGGGCAACAAGGGCGTGGTGGTCGAGGTCAACTCCGAGACCGACTTCGTCGCGCGTAACGGCCAGTTCCAGGGGCTGGTCAAGATGGTCGCCCAGGTTGCCTTCGACGTTGGCGCCGATGTCGAGAAGATCAAGGCCGCCAAGGTCGGTGACGTCACGGTGGAAGCCGCGATCAATGACGCGATCGCCACCATCGGCGAGAACATGACGCTGCGCCGTGCCGCCTCGCTCGAAGTGAGCCAGGGCGTGGTGTCAAGCTACGTTCACGGCGCGGTCGTTGAGGGCGCCGGCAAGATGGGCGTGATCGTGGCGCTGGAATCGCCTGGCAAGGCCGACGAGCTCGCTGCACTCGGCCGCCAGATCGCGATGCATGTCGCGGCCACCAACCCGCTCGCGCTCGAGCCGTCCGGTCTCGACCCGGCAGTCGTCAAGCGCGAGAAGGACGTGCTCGCCGACAAATATCGTCAGCAGGGAAAACCGGAGAACGTGATCGAGAAGATCGTCGAGTCCGGCCTGAAGACCTATTACAAGGAAGTCTGCCTGCTCGAGCAGGCCTTCATTCACGACACCGGCAAGTCGGTGGCACAGGCGGTGAAGGAAGCCGAGGGCAAGGTCGGCGGCGCCATCAAGATTGCCGGCTTCGTGCGCTATGCTCTCGGTGAGGGCATCGAGAAGCAGGAATCGGACTTCGCGGCCGAGGTCGCGGCGGCCAGCGGCAAGAAGTAAGCGCCGGAACGTTCCTTCCGGCGGCCGCCGGAAGCGGCGCCCGGACAAGGAAACTGCTCATGACTGATCCGGTCTATCGTCGCGTTGTGATCAAGCTGTCCGGCGAATATCTCGCGGGACAGCAGGGCTTCGGCATCGATCAATCGACCATGGACCGGGTTGCGGACGATCTGATCGCCGCCCGTCAGCTCGGATGCGAGGTTGCAGTCGTGATCGGCGGCGGCAACATCTTTCGCGGCGTCGAGGTGTCCTCCCGCGGGGTGTCGCGCCCGACCGGCGACACAATGGGCATGCTTGCCACCATGATGAACTGCCTCGCGCTTGAAGCTACGATCGAGCGCAAGGGCACGCCGGCGAGGGCGCTGTCCGCCTTCGTGATGCCCGAGGTTTCCGAGCTGTTCACTCGCACCGCGGCGCACAAATACCTCGCCGAAGGCCGGATCTTGCTGCTTGGCGGTGGAACCGGCAATCCGTTCTTCACCACGGACACGACGGCGGTGCTGCGTGCCGCCGAGATCGGCGCCCAGGCAGTGCTGAAAGCGACGAATGTCGACGGCGTCTACTCGGCCGACCCGAAGAAGGACCCGTCCGCCACGCGCTTCGATCGGCTGACGCATTCGCAGGCCATCGAGGGCGGCTACAAGGTGATGGATGCGACCGCCTTCGCACTTGCCCGCGAGACGTTGCTGCCTATCATCGTATTTTCGATCGCGGAGCCCGGTTCGATCGGCGCGATTCTGCGTGGCGCCGGCCACGGGACGATTGTCGCCGGCTGACGGCTCATCGGCAGTGCCCCGAGGGAAGGGCGCGGTGAGGTCGCCGGGATATTGAAGGAGAAACGGGATGGCCACGGGTAATTTCGACATTAACGAAGTGAAGCGCCGCATGCAGGGCGCCGTCGCGTCCCTCAAGCACGAGCTCGGCGGCCTGCGGACCGGCCGCGCGTCGGCCTCGATGCTCGATCCGGTGCAGGTCGAGGCTTATGGCAGCCACATGCCCCTGAACCAGCTCGCGACCGTCAGCGTGCCCGAGCCGCGCATGATCTCGGTGCAGGTCTGGGACAAATCGATGGTGAAGCCGGTCGAGAAGGCGATCGTCGATTCCAATCTCGGCTTGTCGCCGGCGACCGAAGGCCAGGTGCTGCGGTTGCGCATTCCCGAGCTCAACGAGGAGCGCCGCAAGGAGCTCGTCAAGGTCGCGCACAAATACGCCGAAGCCGCCAAGGTCGCCGCGCGCCACGTCCGCCGCGACGGCCTCGACGTTCTGAAGAAGCTCGAAAAGAATCACGAAATGTCGGAGGATGATCAGAAGCGTCACTCCGACGAGGTGCAGAAGGCGACCGATGGCACGATCACCGAGATCGATCAGCTGCTGGCCACCAAGGAAAAAGAAATCCTCACCGTCTAAAGCGCGATGAGAATCGTCATCGCGCTTTAGAGTATTGTTCGCGCATGATCTTGTCGGAAAACCGCTTCGCACTCTTCCGGATCATGCTTTAAGGCCGCTTCCATGTCCAACGCCGCCGCGCCTGCAACGGAAGGACCCGATCGGTCCGACGCGCCTGCGCATGTCGCCATCATCATGGATGGCAACGGGCGTTGGGCGGCCGCGCGCGGTCTGCCGCGGGCAGAGGGGCATCGCCGCGGCGTCGAGGCGCTGCGCCGCGTCGTGCGCGCCTCGCACGAGCTCGGCATCCGCTATCTCACCATCTTCTCGTTTTCTTCGGAGAATTGGTCGCGCCCGGCGAGCGAGATCGGCGATCTCTTCGGTCTGCTCAAGCGCTTCATCCGCAACGATCTCGCGAGCCTGCATCGCGACGGCGTCAAAGTTCGCATCATCGGCGAGCGCGACGGGCTCGAGGGTGACATCTGCGCGCTGCTGAACGAGGCCGAAGAATTGACGCGCGACAACACGCGCCTCACGCTCGTCGTCGCCTTCAACTACGGCTCGCGGCAGGAGATCGCGAAAGCGGCGCAAAAGCTCGCGCGCGAAGTCGCAGACGGCACGCGCGATCCTGCCTCGATCGACGCCGATGCTCTCGGCGCCCATCTCGACGCGCCCGACATTCCCGATCCCGATCTCATCATCCGCACCAGCGGCGAGCAGCGCCTGTCCAATTTCCTGATGTGGCAGGCCGCCTATAGCGAGCTTGTGTTCGTGCCGGTCCACTGGCCCGATTTCGACAAGGCGGCGCTCGAAAGCGCGATCGCCGAATTCGCCAGACGCGAGCGCCGTTTCGGCGGCCTGGTCGCGAAAACCGCCTCGTGAGCGAACCCGACGCCACACCGGCGGGCGCGACGCCCGCCTCGAGCAATCTCGTGATGCGAGTTCTCGCAGCGCTGGTGCTGGCTCCATTCGCGATCGCGCTCGCCTATGCCGGCGGCTGGCTGTGGGCGCTTCTCGTCACCCTGGTGTCGATCGGACTGTTCGCGGAATGGCTGATGGTGGTAGGGGCGGGGTCTGCCGTGCTGACCGGGGCGGGGACGATCGTCATCGCCATGATGGGGGCCGGCGTCGCTTTTGGCGCGCTCAAGACTGCCGTGATCACCGGCTGCGTCGGCGGCGCGATCATCGCGCTGATCGCGCGCGGCAAGTTCATTTGGGCTGCGACCGGATTCGCCTATGCCTCCGCAGCGCTGCTGGCCTCGATCCTGGTGCGGCAGGATCTCGCGCACGGCTTCGCTGCGCTGATGTTCGTGCTGCTCGTGGTGTGGGCGACCGATATCGGAGGTTATTTTGCCGGCCGTAGCATTGGCGGACCGAAGCTGTGGCCGCGCGTCAGCCCGAAGAAAACCTGGGCCGGTGCGCTCGGCAGTGTCGTGGCAAGCTTGGCGGTCGCGGGCGGTTTTGCCGCCTCCGGCTTCGGCGAAGCGGTTCCACTCTTGGTCCTCAGTGCGGTCCTCACGGTGGTTTCGCAGGCAGGCGATCTGTTCGAATCCGCGGTGAAAAGACGTTTTGGCGTCAAGGATTCCAGTCACTTAATTCCCGGCCATGGCGGACTTCTGGACCGCCTGGACGGCTTTGTCGCCGCCATCCTGGTGGCATGGATTATCGGCTTTCTCCGCCACGGTGTGCATAGCGCCGGAAGCGGTCTTATGGTTTGGTGAGGATATGAGCGCAGTCCCTTTGCGTAACAACAAGTCTGCTGCGGCCGACATCCGCAGCGTCACGGTGCTCGGTGCCACCGGCTCGATCGGCGACAGCACGATGGATTTGCTGCGCGCTTCGCCCGAGCGCTATCGCGTCGAAGCCCTGACTGCGAACAGCAATGTCGATGCGCTGGCCAAGCTCGCGAAGGAATTCTCCGCGCGCTTCGTGGCGATCGCAGACACCTCCAAGCTCGCCGAGCTCAAGTCCGCACTCGCGGGCACCAGCACGGAATGCGGTGCCGGCGAAAGCGCGGTGATCGAGGCCGGCGCGCGTCCGGCGGATTGGGTGATGGCCGCCGTCAGTGGCGCGGCCGGACTGAAGCCGGCTCTGGCTGCGGTCGATCGCGGCGCGCATGTCGCGCTCGCCAACAAGGAATGCCTGGTTTGCGCCGGCGATTTCTTCATGCAGCGCGCGGCCAAAGCGGGCGCCTGTATTTTGCCGGCCGATTCCGAGCACAACGCCCTATTCCAGGCGCTGGCATCGGGCAATCGCGACGAGCTGGTTCGCGTCATCATCACCGCCTCGGGCGGCCCGTTTCGCACCTGGAAGCCGGCTGACATCGAGCAGGCGACCCTCGAACAGGCCCTGAAGCATCCGAACTGGAGCATGGGCCAGAAGATCACGATCGATTCCGCCTCGATGATGAACAAGGGGCTCGAGGTGATCGAGGCGTCCTATCTTTTCGCGCTGACGCCTGACGAGATCGACGTCCTGGTGCATCCGCAGTCGATCATCCACGGCATGGTCGAGTTCTCCGACCGCTCGGTGATGGCTCAGCTCGGCTCGCCGGACATGCGCACCCCGATTGCCCATTGCCTCGGCTGGCCCGACCGGATCAAGGGGCCGGCGGCGAAGCTCGATCTGGCCAAGATCGGCCAGCTGACCTTCGAGGCACCGGATTTCGAACGGTTCCCCGGGCTTCGCCTGGCCTTCGATGCGCTCCGGCACGGGAAGGGGGCGACCACTGTCTACAACGCCGCCAACGAGGTCGCGGTCGCGGCCTTTATCGCCGGCGAGATCCGGTTCGGCGCCATTGCCCGGCTGGTCGAGGCGACGCTGGAGGACTGGATCCGGGGCGGGAACCAGGGCCCCATGACCTCAGCGGACGATGCCATATCCGTTGACCATGTTTCGCGAAATAAAGCTGCCGCCCTATTGCCTCAAATTGCCTTAAAGGCATCCTAGCTAGTTCGGTGCCAGGGCCTTGCGGCGCTGGATGAGGGAATTCGATGATCGACTTTTTTGTCCATAGTTTCAATGCGTTGAGCCATGGGCTCCTCGGTTACGCGGTCCCCTTCCTGTTCGTCCTGACCATCGTCGTGTTCTTCCATGAACTCGGCCATTTCCTGGTCGCGCGCTGGGCCGGCGTTCGGGTGTTGACCTTCTCGCTCGGTTTCGGACCTGAGCTGGTCGGTTTCAACGACCGCCACGGCACCCGCTGGAAGATCTCGGCGATCCCGCTCGGCGGCTACGTCAAGTTCTTCGGCGACGAGAGCGAGGCTTCGACCCCGTCGGCTGAGGCCCTCGCGGCCATGACGGCTGAGGAGCGCGCTGGTAGCTTCCACCACAAGAAGGTCGGCCCGCGTGCCGCCATTGTCGCGGCCGGTCCGATCGCCAATTTCATCCTCGGCGCCCTGATTTTCGCAGGGATGGCTCTTTACTACGGCAAGCCGAGCACGATCGCGCGCGTGGACGGCGTTGTCGCCGACGGTGCGGCGGCTGCCGCCGGCTTCAAGATCGGCGACGTCGTCGTGCAGATCGACGGCAAGCCGATCGAGAGCTTCGCCGACATGCAGCGGATCGTTGCGACGAGCGCCGGTTCGGCGCTGGCTTTCCAGGTGAAGCGGGATGGTTCGGTGGTGTCGCTGACGGCGACGCCGGCGCTACTCGAGCGCAAGGATCCGTTCGGCAACAGCCACCGCGTCGGCGTGCTCGGCGTCGAGCACAAGTCCCAGGCCGGTGAGGCCTCGACTTCGCCGGTCGGTGTCAGCGAGGCGCTCAAAATTGGGGTCGAGCAGGTCTGGTTCATCATCACCAGCACCTTCAAGTTCCTTGGCTCGCTGTTCATCGGCCAGGGCAATCCGAACGAGGTCAGCGGCGTTCTCGGCATCGCCAAGATGTCGGGGCAGGCGGCCAGCGCCGGGTTCCAGTTCGTGATCAATCTGTGCGCCGTGCTGTCGGTGTCGATCGGCCTCCTCAATCTGTTCCCGATTCCGCTGCTCGATGGCGGCCACCTTCTGTTCTACACGGCCGAAGTGGTGCGGGGCCGTCCGCTGTCCGAGCGAACTCAGGAAGTGGGGTTCCGAATCGGGCTCGGTCTGGTGCTGATGCTGATGGTGTTCGCGACCTACAACGACATCCTTCGGATGGCCGCTTCCTGATAGGGGCTTTTTTGTGGCGTTGCTCTTCGGCAACGTCTTGGAATGAAATTGAAATCACGGTGTCAGCTGCCGTTTGCGACACTGGGGAAATTGGCTACAAGCGGCTTCGACTTGGGGAATCTCCCAGACCGGCTTTGGGGTTGGGTCTGGTACGTTGATAAGGGCGCGTTGCGCATGAAGTTTGGACTGCGACTCCGGGGGGGCTTGCTCGCAACCCTGATCATGTTCGGCGCGCCGGTGGTTGCCCCGATTGGGGCTGTCTTTGTGTCTTCGTCTGCGCTCGCTCAGACCGTGCAGTCGATTTCCGTTGAAGGGAATCGCCGCGTCGAGGTGGAGACGATCCGCTCCTATTTCAAGCCCGGCCCCGGTGGTCGCCTGGATCAGGGCGCGATCGATGACGGCCTCAAGGCGCTGATCGAGACCGGCCTGTTCCAGGACGTGAAGATCAACCGCGGTGCCGGTGGCCAGATCATCGTCTCCGTGGTGGAAAACCCGGTGATCGGGCGCATCGCGTTCGAGGGCAACAAGAAGATCAAGGACGAGCAGCTCACCGCCGAAGTGCAGTCCAAGGCCCGCGGTACGTTCTCCCGCGCCATGGTGCAGTCCGACACGCTGCGAATCGCCGAAATCTATCGCCGCTCCGGTCGTTATGACGTGGCCGTCACGCCCGAGATCATCGAGCAGCCGAACAACCGCGTCGATCTCATCTTCACGGTCAACGAAGGCGCCAAGACCTCGGTGAAGTCGATCGAGTTCGTCGGTAACACTGCGTTCTCGTCCTACCGCCTCCGGGACATCATCAAGACGCATGAATCGAATCTGCTGAGTTTCCTCTCGAGCGGTGACATTTACGATCCGGACCGCGTCGAGGCCGACCGCGACCTGATTCGCCGCTTCTACCTGAAGAACGGCTTCGCCGACGTTCAGGTCGTGGCTGCACTCACGGAATACGATCCGGAAAAGAAGGGCTTCAACGTCACCTTCAAGATCGAGGAAGGCCAGCAGTACCGCGTCGGAAGTCTCGATTTCCGCAGCAGCATCCCGAATTTCGACCCGAGCTCGCTGCGCGCCTTTTCGCGCGTCAATGTCGGCTCGCTCTACAACGTCGAAGCGGTCGAGAAGTCGGTCGAGGAGATGCAGATCGAAGCCTCACGCCGCGGCTACGCCTTTGCGGTGGTGCGTCCAGGCGGCGATCGCAATTTCGATGCGCACACCGTCTCCGTCGTCTTCAACGTCGACGAGGGGCCGCGCACTTATATCGAGCGCATCAACATCCGGGGCAACACCCGTACCCGTGACTACGTGATCCGCCGCGAGTTCGACATCTCCGAGGGCGATGCCTACAATCGTGCGCTGGTCGACCGCGCCGAGCGCCGCCTGAAGAACCTCGACTACTTCAAGACCGTGAAGATCACGACGGAGCCGGGCTCTTCCAGCGATCGCGTGGTTTTGATCGTCGATCTCGAAGAGAAGTCGACCGGCGACTTCTCGGTCTCGGGCGGCTACTCCACGACCGACGGTGCGCTGGCCGAAGTCTCAGTCTCCGAGCGTAACTTGCTCGGCCGCGGCCTGTTCGCCAAGGCTTCCGTCACCTACGGCCAGTACGCCCGCGGCTATTCGCTGTCGTTCGTCGAGCCCTATCTGCTCGATTACCGCGTCGCGTTGGGCCTGGACGTCTATCAGCGCACCCAGCTGTCCAACAGCTACATCTCCTACGGCACCAAGACGCTCGGCTTCTCGCCGCGACTCGGCTTCTCCCTGCGTGAAGATCTGGCGCTCCAACTGCGCTATTCGATCTATCAGCAGGAAATCACGCTGCCGTCCTATCTGGCGAACTGTAACAACAATCAGTTCCTTGCTGACGGTGTGACACCGAATCCCGCATTCAACCCGAGCCCGGCCTTTGCCAATGCGTCTGGCATCGCCTTGGACCCGGCAACCAATGGCCTCGGCTGTTACAACGATGGCGAAGCGTCTCTGCCGGTCCGCAAGGAGCTGGCTGGCGGCAAGACGCTGACCTCGGCGCTTGGCTACTCGCTGACCTACAACACGCTCGACAACAACAAGAACCCGACCGACGGCCTGATCATCGACTTCAAGCAGGACTTCGCCGGCGTCGGCGGCGATGTCTCCTACCTGAAGACCGTGGCCGACGCGAAGTACTATCAGTCGCTGGTGTCTGACCTCGTCGGCCTCGTCCATCTGCAGGGCGGTATCCTGAACAAGATCGGCAGCAACGATCTGCGCATGCTGGATCACTTCCAGATGGGTCCGAACCTCGTCCGCGGCTTCGCGCCGAACGGTATCGGCCCGCGCGATTTGAACCCCTTTGGTACGCAGGACGCGCTTGGCGGTACCAAATATTGGGGCGCTTCGCTGGAATTGCAGAT
Organism: Bradyrhizobium sp. LB11.1; assembly: GCF_040549385.1. Taxonomy (NCBI): domain Bacteria; kingdom Pseudomonadati; phylum Pseudomonadota; class Alphaproteobacteria; order Hyphomicrobiales; family Nitrobacteraceae; genus Bradyrhizobium; species Bradyrhizobium sp. LB11.1. The sequence goes on from NZ_JBEPTH010000005.1 coordinate 305,139, forward strand.
GCCGTTCTGGTTCCTTCCGAAGGAAGTGGGTCTGAAGGGCGCGGTTTACGCCGACGCCGGCGGTCTCTTCGACTATCAGGGCCCGACGACGTGGTCGCTGACCAACGAAATGACCACGACCAGGAACTCGGGCTGTACGCCATCGACCACCAACCCGGTCTCGGCTGGAACTTGTACGGGCCTGGTGTATGACAACGGCAATGTGGTCCGGTCGTCGGTCGGTGTCGGCCTGATCTGGGCCTCGCCGTTCGGTCCGTTGCGCTTCGACTACGCAGTGCCGCTCACCAAGGGCAAGAATGATCGCACGCAGGAATTCCGGTTCGGCGGCGGCACCTCGTTCTAATTCGATCAACAGGGCATGATCTGGCCGCCTGGGAATTCCTTTGGGAGTTCCCCGAGGCCGGTCTCCAAAAAGATCGTGCTCAATCCAAGAGATAAGGCATGATGCGGCCTGTTCGCTTCATGCCGAAGCCGGACCGCGACGGGGTGGAATGGCGCAGCCGACCTTCTTCAAAAAGCCGCCGGCTTCAACGCTGGCTGACATCGCCGCGCTGACCAAGGCGCAACTGGTCGACCCTTCCCGGGGCGGCCATGTCATCACTGGCCTCGCTTCGCTCGACGAAGCCGGCCCGATGCATCTGACATTCTTCGACAACCTCAAATACGCTGATGAGCTCAAGGCGACGAAGGCGGGCGCCTGTCTGGTGAGTCCGCGCTTCGAGGCCCAGTTGCCCGCGCATGTGGCCGTACTGCGGGTCGCGCAGCCGTTCCGCGCGTTTGTCGGGATCGCCCGGGAATGGCACGGCGATGCGTTGCGTCCACAGTCGTGGTTCGGCAATGACGGTATTGCGCCGTCGGCCATCATCGACCCGTCGGCGCGGCTGGAGGACGACGTCATCGTCGAGCCGCTGACAGTCATCGGTCCGGATGTCGAGATCGGCAGCGGCACCGTGATCGGCGCTGGTGTGGTCCTTGGGCCGGGCGTCAAGATCGGCCGGGATTGCAATGTCGGCGCCCGCACCGCTATCCAGTGCGCACTGATCGGCAACAACGTGCTGATCCACCCCGGTTGCTCGATCGGCCAGGACGGCTACGGCTTCATTTTCTTCGGCCCCGAAGGCCATCTGAAGGTGCCCCAGACCGGCCGTGTGCTGATCCAGAACAATGTGGAAGTCGGCGCCGGCACCACCATCGATCGCGGCTCCTTGCGCGACACCGTGATCGGGGAGGGCACCAAAATCGACAATCAGGTCCAGATCGGCCACAATGTGACGATCGGCCGGAATTGCCTGCTAGCAGCCCAGATCGGGCTCGCGGGCAGCCTGACGATCGGCGACAACGTGGCGCTGGGGGCCAAGGTCGGCATCAACAATCACCTCAAGATCGGTGACGGAGCTCAGGTTACCGCGATGAGCGGCGTCAAGGATGACATCCCGCCGAACGGACGCTGGGGCGGCTTTTTTGCCAAGCCAACCAAACAGTGGTTCAAGGAAATTATCGCGGTGGAGCGCCTGGTACGCGACAACAAGGCCGATCCGAAGGACGAGGGACGGGAATGACGGCGGAATCACCTGTTAAATTCGAGCTGGTGGATATCAATGCGATCCTCCAGACTCTGCCACACCGCTTTCCAATGCTCCTGATCGACCGGGTGATCAACATCCGGGCCGATTACAGCGGCATCGGCATCAAGAACGTGACCTTCAACGAGCCGGCCTTCCAGGGCCATTTCCCCGAGCGTCCGGTCTATCCGGGTGTCATGATGATCGAGGCGATGGCGCAGACCGCCGGCGTGATCGGTATCAAATCGGTCGAGGGCACCGAGAAGCCGCGGGCGGTTTATTTCCTCACCATCGACAAGTGCAAGTTCCGCAAGCCCGTGCTTCCCGGCGACACCATCGAGTATCACATGCGCTCGGTCGGCCGCCGCAAGAGCATGTGGTGGTTTCACGGTGACGCCAAGGTCAACGGCAAAATTGTCGCCGAGGCCGATGTCGGGGCCATGCTGACGGACTGATCTGTAGCGGCGAATGGCGAATGGTGGGTGGCGAACAGGACTGCGTTTCCTTCATTCCCTATTCGCCATTCGCTTCCAAACCGAAACACGCCGAGATCATACGTCACTGGACAGAGCGGGCGCAGTCGCGCTAACCACCGGAAAGCCGAGCAAGTTCAACACATAGTCAGACCTTCTTGATGAGTAAGATCGATCCCACCGCACGGGTGGAAGACGGCGCCGTGATCGGCGAAGGCACCGAGATCGGGCCATTTTGCATCATTGGTCGCAACGCCCGGATCGGGGCCAATTGCAAGCTGATCGGACAGGTCACCGTCATTGGCCATACCTCGGTCGGAGACAATTGCGTGATCTCGCCGTTCGCGGTGCTCGGCGGCGCGCCGCAGGATCTCAGCTACAAGGGCGAGCCGACCACGCTCGATATCGGTTCCGGCTGCATCATCCGCGAAGGCGCGACGATGAATGTCGGCACCGTCAAGGGTGGCGGGAAGACGCGCGTCGGCAACGACGGCTATTTCATGAACAACAGCCATGTCGGCCATGACTGCATGGTCGGCAACAACGCGATCTTCGCGACCTCGGCGACGCTTGGCGGCCATTGCGAGATCGGCGACGCCGTCTATATCGGCGGGCTGTCAGCGGTGCACCAGTTCACGCGCATCGGCTCGTATGTGATGGTCGGCGGCCTCTCGGGCGTGCGCGACGACATCATTCCGTACGGGCTCGCCAACGGCCAATATGCGGTGCTGGAGAGCCTCAATCTCATTGGCATGAAGCGGCGCAAGTTTACCAGGCAGCGGCTTGCCAACGTGCGTGCGTTCTACCAAAAACTCTTCCATGGTCCCGGCACGTTCGCCGAGCGGCTGGAGGCGGTGCGGCCGCTTGCGAGCGAAGATCCTGCGATCGCCGAAATTCTCGGCTTCATCGGCAAGGGCAAGCGTCCGCTCTGTCTTCCCAGCATCGGGAAGTGACGTTGGGATGGCCGCGGACATGACATCGGCGGCTTCGGAGATTTCCTCACCGGTCGGCGTGGTCGCGGGCGGCGGCGCGATGCCGTTCGCGGTTGCGGAGTCGCTCGCCGCGCGCGGTATCACGCCAGTGCTGTTTCCGCTGCGAGGCGCCTGCGATCCGGTGCAGGTGGAGAAATTCCGCCACCGCTGGATCTCGGTCGGTCAGCTCGGCCGCGCCATGCGGCTGTTCCGCGAGGAAGGCTGCCGCGATCTGATCTTCATCGGCACGCTGGTGCGGCCCTCGCTCACGGAGATCCGCTTCGACTTCACGACGTTGCGGCTGCTCGGCAACGTCATCCGCGCTTTCCGCGGTGGCGACGATCATCTCTTGTCCGGCGTTGGACGCATCATCGAGCGAGGCGGCTTTCGCATGGTCGGCATCAAGGACGTCGCGCCTGACTTGCTGATGCCCGAGGGCTGCATCACCCGCGCGTGGCCGGCCGACAATGCCAAGGGTGACATCGAGCGCGGGCGCGCGGTGCTCACCGCGCTCGGGCCGTTCGATATCGGTCAGGCCGCCGTGGTGATTGATGGGCATGTGGTGGCTGTCGAGGACATCGAGGGCACCGACGCGCTGCTGGCGCGCGTGGCGCGGCTGCGCGAGGAGGGCCGCATCCGCGCGGCCACGGGACGTGGCGTGCTGGTGAAGGCGCCGAAGAGCGGCCAGGATCTGCGCTTCGACCTGCCGACCATCGGCGCGCGCACGATCGAGGGCGTCGCCAAGGCCGGCCTTGCCGGTGTGGCCGTCATCGCCGGCAACACCATCGCCGCCGAGCCGCAGGCGATGATCGGGCTTGCCGACGCAAAGTACCTTTTCATCATTGGCCTGTCCGCGTGATGCAGACACGCGATCCCAAGCGCAAGATTTTCCTGATCGCGACGGAGGAATCCGGCGACCGGCTTGGCTCGGCGCTGATGAAGGTGCTGCGCCAGCGCCTCGGCGACGGCGTACAGTTTGAAGGCGTCGGCGGTCTCACCATGGCGCGCGAAGGGCTCGATACGCTGTTTCCGATCGAGGAGCTGTCGATCGTCGGCTTTGCCGCGGTGTTGCAGCAACTGCCGAAGATCCTGCGACTGATCCGCGAGACCGCGGATGCCGTGACCGAGTCCGCGCCCGACGCGCTGGTCATCATCGACAGTCCCGATTTCACCCATCGCGTTGCCCGCCGCGTGCGCGCGAAGACACCGACGATTCCCGTCGTCGACTACGTCTCGCCCTCGGTCTGGGCCTGGCGGCCGGGCCGCGCGCGCGCGATGCTCGGTTATGTCGATCACGTGCTGGGTTTGCTGCCGTTCGAGCCGGAGGAGTACCGCAAGCTGAAAGGGCCGCCCTGCAGCTATGTCGGCCATCCCCTGATCGAGCAATTGCCGTCGCTGCGACCGAACCCTGACGAGCAAAAGCGCCGCGACAGCGAGCCGCCGGTGCTGCTGGTGCTGCCGGGCAGCCGCCGCAGCGAGATCCGACATCATCTCGGCCTGTTCGGTGCTGCGCTGGGGCGATTGCAGGCCGAGGGCCGCGCGTTCGAATTGATGCTGCCGACGATGCCGCATCTCGAAGCCACAGTCCGCGCGGGCGTGGCGACCTGGCCGGTCAAGCCGCAGATCGTGGTCGGTGAAACCGAGAGGCGCGCCGCATTCCGGATCGCGCGCGCGGCGCTGGCGAAATCCGGCACGGTGACGCTGGAGCTCGCGCTATCGGGCATTCCGATGGTGACCGCTTATCGCGTCGGCGCAATGGAGGCCTTCATCCTGCGCCGCGCGATCCAGGTCTCTTCGGTGATCCTCGCCAATCTCGTGATCGGCAAGGACGTGATCCCCGAGTATTTGCAGGAGGACTGCACGCCGGAGAAGCTCGCGGCCGCCCTGTCCGAGGTGCTGACGGACTCGCCGATGCGCAAGCAACAGGTCGAAGCCTTTGCCCAACTCGACACCATCATGTCGACAGGCAATAAATCACCGAGCGTGCTCGCCGCCGACATCGTGCTCGCGACGATGCGGAAGGTGCGGCGCTGAAGGTTTTGTGGGTGGGCAAACAAAGCGAAGCGTGCCCACGTATTCGCTTTGTTTGCCCACCCTACGGCACCGTTCTAGACTAGGCCAAGCCGCCATCCACCCGGAAACACTGGCATGTGATGCGCCGGCTCGCGTCGGAGGCGAGGTATAGCGCCATGTCGGCGATATCGTCGGGCGTCACTGCATCGGGAATGGCCTGGCGCGTACGCAGCTCGGTGATGGCCTGCTCGTTCGGAAACCACAGCCGACGTTGCCGCTCGGTGATCACCATTCCCGGCGCAATCGCGTTGACGCGGATGCGCTCCGCGCCGAACCGGCGGCCGAGCGAATTGGTGAAGCCGACGATCGCAGCCTTCGCCGCGGCATAGACCGGCAGCGCCGGTGCGCCGCGCATCCAGGCCACCGACGACATGTTGATGATCGAGCCGCCGCCACGCGCCTGCATCTGCGGCACCACGGCTTGTGCGGCAAAGAAGACGTGCTTGAGATTGACGCCGATCGTCCAGTCGAATTCGGCCGGCGTCACGTCTGCCAGCACCTGGCGCTGGTCATTGGCGGCGTTGTTGACGAGGACTGCGGCATCGCCCAGCGATCCCTGCACCTTCGCCAGCGCCGCGCGCAGGGCGTCGATGTCGAGGAGGTCGCAGGGCACGAAGAGCGGCGCGGTGCCGGATGTCTTCGCCACCTCGTGCGCCAGCGCTTCGCCCGCCTGCGCATCGATATCGAGGAAGGCGACGCGGGACCCCTGGGCGGCGAAAGCGCGCACGAACGCGGCGCCGATGCCGCTGGCGCCCCCGGTGATCAGCACCACGCGATCCGCGAGGTCGGCATAGCTCGTCTTGGTCATGCGATCAGTCGCTCCGTCTCAGCGTCGAACAGGCAAATGCGGCGGGTGTCGAGGGCGAAGGAGGCGCTCTCGCCCGGCGTTGGGCGGATGTCCGGCGAGATACGCGCCTGCGCGGACTCGCCGCCAAGCCGCAGCAGAACGATGGTCTCCGCGCCAGTGGGCTCGACCAGCTCGACTGGCGCCGTGACGATGACCGGGGCGCCCGTCGCACCGGAGAACGCGCGGTCTCCCTCGGCGATGCACTCCGGCCTGATTCCGAGCACCACCTCGCGGCCGACATAGGACAGGGCCGCCTCATACCCCTGCAGGCGGAGACGGACCTCGTCCGGCCGGCCTGCGCCGATCACCACCACAGGTCCGCCGGCGTCGGCCTCGAGCCGTGCCGGCATTGTGTTCATCGGTGGCGAGCCCATGAAGCGCGCGACGAACAGATTGGCCGGATAGCGATAGACCGTGTCCGGGTCGGCGAACTGCTGCACCACGCCTCGGTGCATCACGGCAATCCGGGTTGCCATCGTCATCGCCTCGATCTGGTCGTGGGTGACGTAGATGATGGTGGCACCGATGCGCTGGTGCAGCCGCTTGATCTCCATCCGCATCTCGACGCGCAGTTTGGCGTCGAGATTGGAGAGCGGCTCGTCGAACAGGAAGAGCAGGGGATCGCGCACCAACGCGCGTCCCATCGCCACGCGCTGGCGCTGGCCGCCGGACAGTTGCGACGGCTTGCGGCCGAGCAGAGGCTCGATCTGGAGCAGCTTGGCCACGTTCGCCAGCGCCTTTTCCTGCTCCGCCTTGGCGACGTGTCGGCATTCCATGCCGAAAGTGATGTTCTGGCGCACCGTCATCGACGGGTAGAGCGCATAGGACTGGAACACCATGGCGATGTCGCGGTCCTTCGGCGGGACGTCGTTGACGACGCGCCCGCCGATCTCGATCGTGCCGTCGCTCGCGCGATCGAGCCCCGCGACGATGTTGAGCAGTGTGGACTTACCGCAGCCGGACGGTCCGACCAGCACGGTGAATTCGCCGCTCTCGATGTCGAGGTCGATGCCCTTCAGCACCTCCAGATTGGCGTAGCGCTTCGACAGGGCGCGAATGCTTAGTGCTGCCATGACATATCCATCATTTCACGGCCCCGGCAGTGAGGCCGCGTACGAAATACCTGCCGCCGAAGAGATAGATCAGCAAAGTGGGTAGCGCCGCGATGATCACCGCAGCGCTCTGCACGCCATGCTGCGGGATATCGGCGACCGCGGCAGACAGAGCGATGAGCGCGGCCGTCACGGGCTGCTGCTGGCCCGTCGTGAATGTCACGCCATAGAGGAACTCGTTCCAGATGTGCGTGAACTGCCAGATCACGGTGACGATCAGGATGGGAGACGAGAGCGGCAGGATGATGCGCCAGAAGATGCGAAAGAATCCGGCGCCATCGATGCGCGCAGCCCTGATCAATTCATGTGGAATGGCGATATAGTAGTTGCGGCAGAACAGCACGGTGAAGGAAAGCCCCTGAATCGTGTGAATCAGCACGAGACCCGACAGGGTGTTGATGAGCCCGATGTCCCTCAACACGAAGGTCCAGGGCAGCAGGCGCATCTGCTGGGGCAGGAAGAGGCCAAGGGTGACGATCCCGTAGATCCAGTTGTCGCCGCGAAAACGCCAGAGCGAGACGGCGTAGCCGGCGACAGCACCGAGCAAGGTCGAGAAGATCGTCGCGGGGATCGTGATGAGTGCGGAGTTCAGCATGTAGGGCCGGATGCCGGAACAGGTCTCGGCGACGCAGAAGCCGCTCCAGGCGAGGGCGTAGTTGCTCCAGGCCAGATGTTGCGGCCAGCCGATCATCGACCCCTGCGCGATCTCCTCGTTGGTCCGGAGCGAGTTCAGCACGACGACAACTAGCGGCGCGAGATAGGCTGCCGCGAACAATATCACGACGAGATAGATCAGAATTCGGCTCGGCGCGAAGCTTCGGTCACGCATGGGTGGCCTGCCGTCGCTGGACGTAGCGCCACGCTGCATAGGGCAGCAACACGGCGAGAAGGATGAGCAACATCAGCACCGCCGCCGCCGCACCGCGGCCGAGCTGGCTGCGCTGGAACATGAGGTCGTACACGACAAGAGCCGGCAGCTGGGTCGCTATACCGGGGCCACCGTTGGTGAGTGCACGGACGAGGTCGAAGGCCGAAATCGCAAATTGCAGCTGGATGACGACGACGGTGATGGTGATCGGCCACAGCGTCGGCAAGATGACGCGCCAATAGGTTCGGATCGGCCCGGCGCCGTCGATCTGCGCGGCCTTGATAATGTCCGCGTCGACGGAGCGCAGCCCGGCCAGGAAGAGGGCCATGGCGAAGCCCGAGGATTGCCAAATCGCAGCAATGACAATCGTCCAGATCGCCATGTCGCGGTTGACCAGCCAGTCGAAGTGGAAGGCGGTCCAGCCGAGATCATGGACGAGCTTCTCGATCCCGATACCGGGATTGAGCAGCCAGCTCCAGACCGTGCCGGTGACGACGAACGACACCGCCAGGGGATAGAGGAAGATGGTCCGCAGTACGTTCTCGCCGCGAATGCGCTGATCCAGCAGGATCGCAAGCAGGAGGCCGGCCATCAAACTGAGCAGCACAAAAGCGATGCCGAAGAGCAGGAGATTGTCAAAGGCAATCTGCCAGTTCCGCGACGCCAGGACTGATGAGTAGTTGCGCAAACCCACCCAGCCCGAGACCGGAATAAGCGTAGACGGCGTGAACGAAATCCAGATCGTCCACAGCGAAAACGAAATGAGGTGCGCTGCGGAGAGCAGCAGCGGCACCCAGATCATCAGATATTCGGGCAGCCGGCGTACCAAGTCGGAGGTCGCCGGCCGGCCCGGTCGTGTTGCTGTCGCGACGGCGTCGGTCAACGCGCGCCCTCGACGGCCTCGGCGAGGCGCGTGACGGCCTCCTCCGGCTTGATCGTCTTGTTCTTCACATACTCGGTGATGACGTCGATCATCGCGGCGGTCAGGCCGTTTTCCTGCGCCATGTTGTGCGCGAGACTGAGGACGGCCTGATTGCTGGCGACGGCATCTTTCAGGGCTGCAGCGGTTCGCCGTTGACCGTCCGACCAGCCTTCACCGGACAGATCGACGTCGGTGCGCACGGGGATCGATCCTGTGATTTGCGAATACATGGTCTGGATCGCGGGATCCATGACGAGCTGCGCCATCAATGTCTGGCCGGCCTGCAGGTCGGCCTCTTTCCGCTGCCAGAAAATGAAGGCATCGGCGTTCAACAGGAACACCGGCTTGCTATTGTCGCTGGGGCCGGGCGTGATGGTGTAGTCGTCGAACTTGAAGCCGGCATTCTTCAACACGCCCTGCGCCCAGCCGCCCATGATCAACATGCCCATGTCGCCGTCGACAAAGCGCTTCAGATTGGTGGCATAGGGTTGGGCACCGACATTGGGATCACACCAGTCGGCGATTTTCCGCGTTTGAGCGAAGGCTGCCTTGATCTCGGGGCCCTCCAGCGCCTTCTTGTCGAGATTCATCATGGCGGCGCGGTATGCCGTCGGACTAATGCCGGCGAGGGAGGCCTCGAACTTTTGCCCGTCGTCGGGGCGGGTGCCGCCGTTGGCGAGGGGATAAGTCATTCCGGCCGACTTCATCTTCTCGGCAAGCGCGTTGAAGTCAGCCCAGGTGACAGGGATTTTGTCGGCCTTGGCCTTGTCCATCCCGCGCTTGGAGAGAAACTGCATGTTGGTGCTGTAGATCTGCAACGGTAGCGCAATCCACTTGCCTCCCGGCTTGTGCAATTTTGCAAGGTCGGGAGCGACGACTTTTTCGTAGCCGGCAGCAGCGACCACGGCGTCGAGATCGACGGTCGGCGCAATCTTCGACCACGCCGCAATCTCGGGGCCTTTGAGTTGCGAACACGCCGGCGGATCGCCGGCGATGATCTGGGCGCGCAGCTTGTTCATCATCTCGGTGGTGAAGCCGGGGACGGGCGAGTGCTGCCAGATGCCGCCCTTCTCCTCGAACTTCTTGCCGAGGGCTGTGATCGCAGCTCCATCGCTGCCTGCGGACCATTGCGAAATTGCGGTCAGGCGCGGCTTGACTGCACCTTGCGCGCGGGCAAAGGCGGGCAATGCGAGCGCGGCAGCAGATCCAGCGAGCAGACGGCGCCTTGTTGTTGTGATCGGCATGGCAAGTTCCTCCCGGGTGTGAACTGTTTTGCGCGAGAGCCGCGCGACGTCAGGCTAATTCAGGCGGCCTCCGTTGATACGGCCGGCATGCCGCCACATCTGGCCAGGCAGAACGCGGCAAAGGCGAGCGCGGCCTGCGGATCGTTGCCCACCGAGGGCGGGACAAAGGCGAGCGACACCTGCGCCAGTTTCCGGCCTCCCAGCAGGCAGGCGTCGATTCCGTCGATGACGGCCTTTCGATCCTCCTCGGCGAGCAGCGATGGCCAGCCGCTGACGACAACGCCGCGGCGGGGCTTGACGTTCAATGTGTTACCGATGGCAAGGCCAAGCCTGAAGAGGCGCTGGCGCAATTCCTGGCGGACCCGCGATGTGAGGGGGATCGTGGTCACCCATTCGCTGCCGAGCTGGAGCAATTCTGCTTCGGTCATTCGCAGAATCTCAGCCAGTGCGGGCTGCGACGTATAGGCTTCGACGCAGCCGCGATGACCGCAGCGGCAGCGAGGGCCGTCGGTTCCGAACACCATGTGCCCGAGCTCGACTGGCTGGAGCGCCTCGTCCTCGATCGGATCATCCACCCAGGCTCCCGCGACGCCCTGGCCCACAAAGACGAACAGATGCGGGTCGCTGAACGGATAATGCTCCGTGTGGCGACGATGAAAGGTTGCGTGTGCCACCACTGAATTGGTGAACGCGACCGGCACGCCCGCGAACAGTTCGCCGAACATGTCGCCAATACGTCCGACGTCGCACGGAATGATCGGGTTGCGTGATACGCTCAGGCGGCCGAGGCCCGGAACGGTAACGCCGACCTGAGCGAGGGCGATGCGGCGCCGGCGCGTCCAGTCGCGCAGCAATTCCAGTGCCTCGCGAAACACCCGGCCGACGGATTCCACGGTCGGCTTCTTCGGCAGCGGCACACGCTCGGTGTAATGCAGCTCGCCGGACAGGCCGCCAACGCCGACGCTGAGCCATTCGCCGGTCAGCTCGAGGGCCGCAAGCGCGACCTTGCGGTCGAGCGATACCAGACCGGTCGGGCCGCCGACGTAAGGGGCAGGGCGCCGCACTTCCTCGATCAGGCCTTCGGCCTTCAGGTCAAACAGGATGCGCGACAGGCTTGCTTCGGACAGGCGCACGGCACGCGCCAGCGGCGGCCGGAACGAGCCGCCCGACTGGAGCAAATGGGTCAAAATGGCAGCGCGCGTCTGCCGCCGACTTCTCGGCTGCTCCGGCATTTCCATCCCTGTCGTCATTCTTACTTAGTGTAAGAATTTGCGCGCGGAGCCTTCCAACTGTCAAGCTCTCGCAGGCACGATGCGCCGACTTGTTGTTGTGCGCGGCAGCAAAAGATGGGGGTGCCGCAAGGTGGGCAAAGCGCAGCGTGCCCACCATTTCTGACGCCGTATTGGAGAGGTGGTGGGCACGCTGCGCTTTGCCCACCCTACGAATGTAGCACAAACAAAAACGGCGCCATCCGGAGAGGGCGCCGTTTCGAAAGCCATCGTCGCTAAGGCTTACTTGCGATCCTTGATCGCCACGTAGTCGCGCTTGGTGACGCCGGTGTAGAGCTGGCGCGGACGGCCGATCTTCTGCTGCGGGTCCTCGATCATCTCGCTCCACTGGCTGATCCAGCCGACGGTGCGGGCGACTGCGAACAGCACGGTGAACATCGAGACCGGGAAGCCCATCGCCTTCAGCGTGATACCCGAATAGAAGTCGACGTTCGGATAGAGCTTGCGGTCGATGAAGTATTGGTCACTGAGCGCGATCTTCTCGAGCTCGAGCGCCACCTTCAGCATCGGATCGTCGCCATGGCCGGTCTCCTTGAGAACGGCGTGACACATCTTCTGCATGATCTTGGCGCGCGGATCGTAGTTCTTGTAGACGCGGTGACCGAAGCCCATCAGGCGGACTTCGGAGTTCTTGTCCTTCACCTTGGCGATGAACTCGGGGATCTTGTCCACGGAGCCGATCTCGGCAAGCATCGCAAGCGCCGCTTCGTTGGCCCCGCCATGCGCCGGGCCCCAGAGGCAGGCGATGCCGGCGGCGATGCAGGCGAACGGGTTGGCGCCGGAGGAGCCGGCAATACGCACCGTCGAGGTCGAGGCGTTCTGCTCGTGGTCGGCGTGCAGGATGAAGATCTTGTCCAGCGCGTCAGCGAGCACCGGGTTGATCTTGTATTCCTCGCACGGCACGGCGAAGCACATGTTGAGGAAGTTCTCGGAGAACGACAGCGAGTTCTTCGGATACACGAAGGGCTGGCCGACCGTGTACTTGTAGGCCATCGCGGCGAGCGTCGGGATCTTCGCGATCATGCGCATGGAAGCGATCATGCGCTGCTTCGGATCGTTGATGTCGGTGCTGTCGTGATAGAACGCGGCGAGCGCGCCGACGGAGGCCACCATCACCGCCATCGGATGGGCGTCGCGGCGGAAGCCCTGGAAGAAGCGGGCCATCTGCTCGTGCACCATCGTGTGATGGATCACGCGGTCGTCGAAATCCTTTTTCTGCGCGGCGGTCGGCAGCTCCCCGAACAGCAAGAGATAGCAAGTCTCGAGGAAGTCGCCGTTCTCGGCGAGCTGCTCGATCGGGTAGCCGCGGTATTCCAGAACGCCTGCGTCACCGTCGATATAGGTGATCTTGGACTGGCAGCTCGCGGTCGAGGTGAAGCCGGGATCGTAGGTGAACAGGCCGGACTGGCCGTAGAGCTTGCCGATATCGATGACGTCAGGCCCGACGCTGCCGCTGTGGATCGGGAGATCGTAGTTCTTGTTTCCGACCGTCAGCGTGGCGGTCTTGTCGCTTGATTTTGCGTCCATCAGAGGTCCCCGATGTGTGGTGAAACGGGCCGGAGCCGGAGTGCCTCAAGGGAGAAGATGGGGCAGGCCGGATGTTCCAGAATGTACGGGGAGATGGGTATATTATTGCTGTGTGCGCTGCAAGATCATGGCAGGCATGGCCTACTTACGTCTTAGGCTAAGTCCTTGGACTGATCCTTCAGCCGGCCCAGGCTCTCCTGGCGTCCCAGCACGTCCAAAACCTCAAATATGCCGGGCGACGTGGTGCGGCCGGTCAGCGCCGCCCGCAGCGGCTGGGCGACTGCGCCGAGCTTGAGACTATTTTCCTCGGCAAATGCGCGCAGCGCGGCCTCCGTGGTGGCGCCGCTCCAGGTCTCGACATTCTCCAGCGCGGAATGCAGCTGGCCGATCAGCTTGCGGTTCTCAGGCGTCAGCAGGGCTGCCGCCTTGGGATCAAGCTGCAGTGGCCGATCGGCGAAGATAAAATAGGCGCTGTCGATCAGCTCGATCAGCGTCTTGGCCCGCTCTTTCAGGGCCGGCATGGCCTTGAGAAGCTGGGCGCGCGTGGTGTCGCTTAACTTGGCTTTAATCTCGTCGCGGCTGGGCACCACGTGGTCGAGCACGTCCTCGAACATCTTCACGAGCGATTGATCGTCGGCGTGGCGGATGTAATGGCCGTTGAGGTTTTCCAGCTTGGCGAAGTCGAAACGGGCGGCGGCGCGGCCGACATTGGCGAGGTCGAAGGCGGCGATCATCTCGTCGGTCGAGAAGATCTCCTGATCGCCATAACTCCAACCGAGCCGGACGAGGTAGTTGCGGACCGCGGCCGGGAGGTACCCCATGGCGCGGTAGGCATCGACGCCGAGCGCGCCGTGGCGCTTGGACAGCTTTGAGCCGTCCGGGCCGTGGATGAGGGGAATATGGGACATGCTAGGCAGCGTCCAGCCCATCGCATCGTAGATCTGCTTCTGGCGCGCGGCGTTGATCAGATGGTCATCGCCGCGAATGACGTGGGTGACGCCCATGTCGTGGTCGTCCACGACCACCGCGAGCATGTAGGTCGGGTTGCCGTCGCCGCGCAGCAGGACAAGGTCGTCGAGGTTCTCGTTCTGCCAGACCACGCGGCCCTGAACCTGGTCCTCGATCACGGTCTCGCCGGTCTGCGGTGCGCGCAGGCGGATGGTCGGCTTGACGCCGGACGGCGCGGTCGCCGGATCGCGGTCGCGCCACAGGCCGTCATAGAGGCGGGTGCGGCCCTCCGCGCGCGCCTTCTCGCGCATGGCGGTGAGCTCCTCGGCGGTGGCGTAGCAGCGATAGGCCTTGCCGTCGGCCAGCAACTGCTCGGCGACCTCGCGGTGCCGGGCGGCGCGGCTGAACTGGTAGATGACGTCGCCATCCCAACCGAGTTCGAGCCATTTCAGCCCGTCCAAAATCGCGCCGATCGCGGCCTCGGTGGAGCGCTCCCGGTCGGTGTCCTCGATTCGGAGCAGCATCTTGCCGCCGTGCTTCTTCGCATAGAGCCAGTTGAACAGCGCCGTGCGGGCGCCTCCGATATGGAGGAATCCGGTCGGCGAGGGAGCAAAGCGGGTGACGACGGAATCGGTCATTCTTGGCAAGGCCTATGCATTGGAAGCGGTGGTATATAACAGGACCGGAGCATAACTAAAGCCCGGCAGCGGACCGCTTAAGGCCTTGGCTCAGCCAAGCGAATTTGGCAGAAGGACCGCTGATTTCCCTACAGGATTTTCGGATGAGCACAGAACCGGTGGCGACTGAGGTTGGGCGCGATTTCATTCGTGACATCATCCAGGCCGACCTCGATCAGGCCAAGTACAAGGAGATCGTGACCCGGTTCCCGCCGGAGCCGAACGGCTACCTGCATATCGGCCACGCCAAGTCGGTTGCACTGAATTTCGGCATTGCCCAGGAATTTCCGGGTCGCTGCCATCTGCGTTTCGACGACACCAACCCGGTCAAGGAAGAGCAGGAATATATTGATTCCATCCAAGCCGACGTGCACTGGCTCGGCTTCGATTGGGGCAAGAACCTGTTCTTCGCCTCGGATTATTTCGACCGCCTCTATGAATGGGCGGAGAAGCTGATCCGCGACGGGCTCGCTTATGTCGACGACCAGTCCCAGGAGCAGATCCGCCTCTCCCGTGGCACGCTGACCGAGCCGGGCAAGAATTCGCCGTTCCGCGACCGCTCCGCGGACGAGAATCTCGACCTGTTCCGCCGCATGAAGGCCGGCGAATTCCCGAACGGCGCGCGCGTGCTGCGGGCCAAGATCGACATGTCCTCGGGCAACATCAACCTGCGCGATCCCGTGCTGTATCGTATCCTGCACGCGCACCATCCGCGTACCGGCACCAAGTGGAGTATCTATCCGAGCTACGACTACGCCCACGGTCAGTCGGACGCCATTGAAGGCATCACCCATTCGATCTGTACGCTGGAATTCGAGGACCACCGGCCGCTCTACGACTGGTTCATCGAAAAACTGCCGGTGCCGTCCAAGCCGCACCAGTACGAAATGGCGCGGCTCAACCTGACCTACACGCTGCTGTCCAAGCGCGTGCTGACCCAGCTCGTGCGCGACGGCCATGTCGCGGGCTGGGACGATCCACGCATGCCCACCATGGCGGGCATGCGTCGCCGCGGTGTGCCGCCGGCGGCCTTGCGCGAATTCATCAAGCGCATTGGCGTGGCCAAGGCCAACAGCGTGGTCGATGTCGGCATGCTCGAGTTCTGTATCCGCGAGGAGCTGAACCGCACGTCGCAGCGGCGCATGGGCGTGCTGCGACCGCTGAAGATCGTGATCGAGAACTATCCGGAAGGGCAGACCGAAGAGCTCGAGGCGATCAACCATCCCGACGATCCGTCGGCGGGCACGCGCAAGGTCACGTTCGGCCGTGAACTCTATATCGAGCAGGACGACTTCATGGAGAACCCGCCCAAGAAGTTCTTCCGTCTGTCGCCCGGCAACGAGGTGCGGCTGCGCTACGCCTATTTCGTCAAGTGCACCGGCGTGATCAAGAACGACGCCGGCGACGTGGTGGAGCTGCGCTGCACCTACGATCCCGCGACCAAGGGCGGCAATGCGCCCGACGGCCGCAAGGTCAAGGCGACGATGCACTGGCTGCCGGCGGCGAATTCGGTGCCGGCGGAAATCCGCATCTACAACCAGCTGTTCGCCAATCCGAGCCCGGACGCCTCGAATTTCGCCGCCGATCTCAATCCGCAGTCGCTGGAGATTTTGGCCGACGCGCGGATCGAGGCATCGGTTGCGGAGAGCAATTCGACCGAGCCGATGCAGTTCGAGCGCCAGGGCTATTTCGTGCGCGACAAGGACTCGAGGCCGGGCAAGCCGGTGTTCTCACGCACCATCGGCCTGCGCGATACCTTCGCGAAGGAAGTCGCCAAGGGCTGACAGGGCATATGAGCAACGAGGCCGACACCATCGTTTCCGCCATCATCGCAAAATGGTGTGCCGGCTTCGCGACGCTCGATGCGGCCACACTGTCCTCCTTTTATTCGAGGAACGCGTTCTTCTTCGGCTCCAACCCGCAGCTTTATCGAGGCAGGGATGGCGTTGCCGACTATTTCAACGGCCTGCCGCGCTGGCGTAAGCCGAGCGCGGTGTTTTCCGAGGTGAACGCAGCGCAGGCCGGTCCGGGTCTGATCAACATGGCCGCGATCGTGTCGTTCGACCTTGCCGGTGAGCGGCCGGAGTTCTCCGTCAAGATGAGCTGGGTCATCTTGCGCGAGGACGGCGACTGGAAGATCGTCAACCACCATGCCTCGTCACGCGCGCCGTTGATCTGACGGGGCACACGGCATCGTCATCCCGGCGAAGCAACGAACGCGCTCCCCGCGCGTTGTGTGGGTCCCCAATTGAGGATTCCACCATGCAGAACATCGCAGAGCACATGGAAGTCATCGGCGCCGACGGCGTCCATGTCGGCACGGTCGACAAGGTCGAGGGCAACCGCATCAAGCTGACCAAGAAGGACAGCGGCGAGGGCAGCCACAAGGGCCATCACCATTTCATCGACAAGGGGCTGGTTGCCGGTGTCGAGGGCAACAAGGTCCGGCTGTCGGCCAAGGCGGATGTTGCGGTGACGATGGAAGAGGAAAAGTAGGCTGCGGCCCGTTCGTTCCTGATCCGTACCGCTATTCGGCGGCCTGCACGTTCCAGTAGCCTCTGCGCTCGTCGCGTATCGCAGGGTGTTGGGAATGGCGGAGCAGGGCCGGCCACCGCGTGCCTCGCAGGGTGTCGTCGGCGCGCCGATCGCAGGGACCTGGCCGACGACAGGCCGGACCGCGTCGGCCGGCGGCTTCGTGCCGACAGGCTTTGGCGTTTGGCCCGCCATCGTTGGAACGCTCCGCGAATGGGCAAAGGCCGAAGCCGGCGCGGGGCGACTATTCCCTTGGGTACCCATCGCCTTCGGCTGTGGCATCGCGCTCTACTTCGCAGCTGACCATGAGCCGGTGCTTTGGGTCGCTGCCGCGACGGCGGTCGTGCTTGCGTTCGGCGCCATGCTGTTGCGGCGAAGCCGGTGGTTTGCGCCGGCGATCATGATCGCGGCGGTCGCGGCCGGTTTTGCCATCGCAACCTGGAAGACGGCGCGTATCGCGCACACGGTGCTCGCAAAGCCGCTTTATTCCGTGACGCTGTCGGGCTTCGTCGAGACTCGCGACATCCGCGAACGCACCGACCGTTTCGTGCTGCGCGTCACCGCCATGGACGCGCAGCGCAGCGATGTGAAGCTGGAGCGCGTCCGCCTCTCCGTGCGCAAGGGGACGGCGCCCGACGTCGGCAGCTTCGTGCAGCTGAAGGCGCGGCTGATGCCGCCGCTCGCGCCATTGCGGCCGGGCAGCTACGATTTCTCGCGCGATATGTTTTTCCAGGGCATCGGCGCCTCCGGCTTCGCGATGGGGGCCATCACTTCTATCGCACCGCCTGACGCCGGCGGCGTGCAGTTGCGCTATGCCGCGGTCATGCAGGGCTTGCGCGATGCGATCGACGCGCGCATTCGCGCCACGCTCGACGGCGACAACCGCGCGATCGCGACCGCGCTGCTGACTGGCCGTCGGGATGCGATCACCACGCCCGTCAATGACGCGATGTTCATCTCCGGCCTCGGCCACGTTCTGTCGATCTCCGGCTATCACATGGCCGTCGTCGCGGGCGTTGTCTTCTTTGCGGTCCGCGCGCTGCTGGCGCTGATCCCGGGACTGGCGGTTGGCTTTCCCATCAAGAAATGGTCCGCCGCCGCGGCGCTGCTCGCGTCCGCATTCTATTTGCTGCTCTCGGGCGCGGAGGTTGCGACGCAAAGGTCGTTTTTCATGACCGCGGTGGTGCTGATCGCGGTGATGGTCGATCGCCGCGCCATCACGTTCCGCACCCTGGCGGTGGCAGCGCTGATCGTGCTCGCGGTCGCGCCGGAAGCGCTGGTGCACCCGAGCTTCCAGATGTCGTTCGCGGCGACGCTTGGGCTCGTCGCGCTGGTGCAGATCGGCATGCCGAACTTGTTCGCATCACCCGATCATTCGACGACTGCGCGGATCGCGCTATGGGGCGGCCGCGAGATCGCGATGTTGTTCATGGCCTCGATGATCGCGGGGCTTGCAACGACGCCCTATGCCGCTTTCCATTTTCATCGCGTCACGCCCTACGGCGTGCTCGCCAATCTCGGGGCGATGCCGGTGGTCTCGGCGCTGGTGATGCCGGCCGGGCTGTTGGGATTGCTCGCGGCGCCGTTCGGGCTCGACGGCGTGTTTTGGTGGTTGATGGGGATCGGCATCGACTGGATGATCGTGGTCACCCGCTGGGTGGCGGCGTTGCCGGGTGCTATCGGCCACGTCGGCGCCTTCGGCACTGCGCCGCTGGTCGCGGCAAGCCTGGGGCTCATCCTGATGGGCCTGTTGCGCACGCCGCTACGCTGGGCCGGCGCATGCGTGCTGGTGGCGGCAACGATCTGGGGTCTGTCGGTCCGGCAGCCCGACATTCTCATTGCCGGCGACGGCCACGCCGTCGCGGTGCGGGGCAGGGACGGGCAGCTGCATCTGATCAGGACGAGCAAGGACAATTTCCTGCTCAAGGAGTGGCTCGCGGCGGACGCCGACCCGCGCGATGCGGGCAGCGCCTCGCTGAGCGAAGGCGTGTCGTGCGACGAGTCCGGCTGCGTGACGCCGCTCCCCGACGGCCGCATGATTGCGCTGGCACTGCGTATCGACGCGCTGGCAGATGATTGCAGCCGTGCTGCACTGGTCGTGACGGCCCGGCCGGCGCCGCCGGATTGCGCCGCGATGGTGGTGGATCGGCCGCGTCTGGTGAGCCAGGGCGCGCTCGCGCTGACACGGCGTGGCGGCGGCTTTGCGATCGCGGCGGTGAGAGCGAAGGGCACAAGCCGACCCTGGTCGCCGGCAGCTGCCGGCGATGGAGAGTCCGGACTGGCCCTCATGCCACGATCGGCGGCTCCGCGCTCCAAAGACGCAACGCCATCGGAGGCCGACCTTCAGGCCGAGGATTGAGATCCACGCTTCAAGCGATTGGCAGACGCGGCGGCGTCGGGCGACTGTCAGCGGTGATCTGCGGCTTGTGCCCGCGCTCGCCGAGCGGCTGGGTCACGGGCAGCTGCAGCACGGTCGCGCGCTGGCCTTCGACCAGCTGTGTCACCAGCACGTATTTGCCGTCGGGGAATTCGATCGCGTCGTGATGGCGATCCGGAATGTGCGGATCGACCTTGCCGAACTTGCCGACGCGGGAGCTGATGGTGCGCGTCCAGATCCAGCGATTGTCGTAGCGGACGTTGTCGGCGAAGGCGAGCTCCGTTCCCGGCAGCAGGCAGACCGCGACCGACATGTCGGCTTCGGAAGCGAAGCCGCGCGTCGAGGTGCCGCGGAACGTTGTCGCGACGATCGTCTCGCCGACTTCTGCGGGACGCGTCGCGACGGCATGCAGGCTGTAGTCACACATCGGGTGCTCCTCAATCAGGATAGCAACCCGCGCCTCTGTCTCGGAGGCGCAGGCCTCTATCAGAGTGGAAGCCTGCAAGCGTCTGCTTGGTTGTGGGCAAATCTGCGGCTCGGGTCCGCAGCTTGCCATCACATTTTCTTTTTCAAATGCAGGAGGAACAAAGCCTGCGCTTGCGCATTCTTCGAGGCTCTCCGTCAGCAGTCGGCCGGTGCCGACCAGCCTGAATATTGCCAGGTCGGCTGCGTCTGCTGTTCGGCGGCATTGCGGGCACCGCGGAATTGTTCGCACGTGGCCCGCGACGCCCTGCGGGCGTGATGCTTTGGCTGCGACGCGAAAGCTTGTGACGCTGATGCTGCGATCAGCGCCATTGTGACGGCGCCCAAAATGATCTTGCGCATGGTTGTCTCCTCGGTCTCGCAAAGCCCTGCGAAGCGATCGGTGCTTCGTTGCGGCGTGCCGAGGATGTCGCGCCGGAGAGGTGGCCGGATAATCTGTGCGAAACCAGAAAGACTATCCAGCCGGAGCGGACAATCGTCCGCTCGAATTGTTGACGCGCGGCCTGCCGCCGGCAGGGCGCAACCGCCTCAGTATTTGCGATAAAGCCCGATGAGCTTACCCTGGATCTTCACCCGGTTGGGTGGAAGGATGCGGACCTCGTAAGCTGAATTCGCCGGCTCGAGCGCGATAGAGGCGCCTCGGCGGCGGAAGCGCTTCAAGGTTGCCTCCTCGTCGTCGATCAGGGCGACCACGATATCGCCGGTGTCGCAGCTCTCGTTGCGCTGGATCAGCGCCATGTCGCCGTCAAGAATGCCGGCGTCCACCATCGAATCGCCGCGCACCTCGAGCGCGTAGTGCTCGCCCGAGCCCAGCATGTCCGGCGGGACGCTGATGGTGTGGCTCCGGGTCTGCAAGGCCTCGATCGGTGTACCGGCCGCGATCCGGCCCATCACGGGCACCGCGACGGGACGCTCGCCTTCGTCGGCGGGCAGGCTGGAGGTCGTTCGCACCTTGCCGAGATTGCCCTCGATCACGCTCGGCGTGAAGCCGCGGCGGCTGCCGGCGGCGGCCTGGAGCTCAGGCAGCTTGATCACTTCAATGGCGCGAGCGCGGTTGGGCAGGCGGCGGATGAAGCCGCGCTCCTCGAGCGCAGTGATCAGACGATGGATGCCTGACTTCGAGCGCAGATCGAGCGCATCTTTCATCTCGTCGAAGGAGGGCGGCACGCCGCTTTCCTTCAGCCGCTCGCTGATGAACCGCAGGAGCTCGTATTGTTTGCGCGTTAACATCTCGACCAAAATCCCCCGGTTGATGTCGTCCGATTCCGAGACGCTGAATTCAGCAATAAGCCGCTACATGCTCGAAACAAATCATGAACGGACACTATATGTTCGATACATGTTCCGCAACTGCTTAATTTACCGTGAACGCGCTTAAGTTCGCGGAGCGCACGCGAACACAGCGGTCAGACGGGCAGTCGCAGCACCTCGCAAGGCGTGCCGGCTTCGGCTTTCGGCGCGAACGGCGCGCGCACGAGAAGTGCCTGTGCCGCAGCGAGATTCGCAAGCAGCGAGGAGTCCTGGTGATTGACGGGATGCGCTACCAGCGTGCCGTCATCACGCACATCGAGGCGCGCGCGAAGATAGTCCTCGCGCTGGTCGTTGGCGCCGACGTCGCGGCCGAGCACCGCGTGTTCGCGGCGATGGTGAACGACCGAACGGCCCGACAGCGCGCGAATCAGCGGCACCAGGAACAGGAACCCACAAACGTAGGATGACACGGGATTGCCGGGCAGGCCGATCACCCGCATCGCCCCGAGCTGCCCATTCATCATCGGCTTGCCCGGCCGCATGGCGATCTTCCAGAACGCCATCGAGATGCCTTCGGCTCTTAGTGCCTGCTGCACCAGATCGTGGTCGCCGACCGACGCGCCACCCGTCGTGATCAGGACGTCGGCGCCGGTTTCGCGGGCGCGGCGAATGCCGGCGGTGGTCGCCGCAAGCGTGTCGGCGGCAACCCCGAGGTCGACGGTGTCGGCACCCTCGCTGCGGGCAAGCGCATGGAGGGCGTAGCCGTTGGAATAGACGATCTGGCCATGGCCCGGCGTGCTGCCCGGCATGACCAGCTCGTCGCCGGTGGCGAGGATCGCGACCTTCGGGCGGCGCCGAACGGCAAGGCTCGGATGGTTCATGCCGGCGGCCAGCGCGAGATCGCGCTCGGTGAGCCGGACGCCCTTGCGCAGGAGCACGTCACCCTCGGAGAAGTCGATGCCGGCGGGGCGGATGTGCCGCCCGGTGACGCCTGCCTCCTTGATCGTGATGCGGTTGCCGTCTGCGAGGGTGTCCTCCTGGATCACGACTGCGTCCGCGCCCTCGGGCACGACGCCACCGGTGAAGATCCGCACGGCTTCGCCGGCACCGACAGTTCCTGCAAACGGCCGGCCGGCCGCGACTTCGCCAATGACGATGAGCTGCGCGTCGACCTCGGCCGCATCCGCTGCGCGGACGGCATAGCCGTCCATCGCCGACATGGCCTGCGGCGGCTGCGTCCGCCGCGCCGCGACGTCGCGCGCGAGCACACGATGGAAAGCCGCGTCAAGCGCGACCATTTCCTCGGCCATGGGCGCTGCACCCGCAAGCACTGCTGCAAGCGCATCGGAAACGGGCATCAAGGCCACGGCGAACTCCCGCTACAAGTCGAAAGACTCGGTCGGCAAGTTTCTAGCCGAGCGGGAGGGCGGACGCAAAAGGGCTATACTGGCGCGGAGCGTGCGCTTCCGGGCTCGAATGGCCGATTATCCGCAATTTGCTTTGATGCCGAGATTGAAGTGGCGCTCCGCCATTCGGGCAATCAATCTCACGCCGCGGCATGATCCGGAAGGCGAAAGAGGCCGGCACGAGGATCGGGTTATGGCCAGGACGGAATACGAGAGCCACGGCGAGCGTCGATCTGTTTCCTGGCTTCTAGTCCGGACTGACATCGGGCGCCATAGGCCCCTGATCCCTGTCGGGCATCGGATCCGCCAGGGCCTTCAGGTCGGCGGCCTTGCTGATCAATTTTGCGGAGAGCTCAGAATCCGAGGTGGTTCTGGCGAATTTCATCAGCAGGGAGGCCTGCTTGGTGAGGTAGGTTTTGCCCAACACGTCGATACTTCCGATGTAGAATTCCCAACGGACTGATGAGTCCGGAAGCGGGCCATTCGTTCCCGGAACTTTGTATAAAATTGCACAGAACGGTTTGGTTCCCCGTTCCCCGATGAAATGGTTCCGGAAGCAGGTGGTTGGACTGCGCAACCGCCGGATTAAATTCCCAGCGCCTTCAGCGCTTTGCCGACGTCGTGGGGCGAGGTCACATGGATCGCGGTGAGGCCCCGGGCCCTCGCGCCTTCGATATTCTCGGCGAGGTCATCGAAGAACACGATCCGGTCTGCCGGCACGCCCATCGCGGCAACGACATGGTCGAAGGCTTCCGCATCCGGTTTACGCAAGCCCATGCTTGAGGACAGATACAGCTCGCGGAAATGGCCCAGCAGATCGGCATATTCCTTCGAGAAATGGTCCACATGCGGGCGGTTTGTGTTGGAAAAGGCATAAAGCGGCATGTGTCTGGCCGCGCGCGGCAGCAGATCCGCAATGTCGGGCATCTCGCCGGCGAAGATCGCGTTCCAGCCTTCGAGGAATTCTGCGTCGGAAATCGTGATCCCGAGCGAGCGCCGGAGCGATTCGAAATAATCCTCGTTGCTGATCTTGCCCATCTCGTGCAGCCGATAGGCTTCGCTGTCACGCACGTAGCGCGCGACGATGGCCTCAGGTGTGCAGCCGGCATGTCCCGCCCAGCAGGCGATCGCCTTGGAGAAATCGATGTCGAGCACCACGCGCCCGAGATCGAACAGAAGCGCATCCGCGCTGCCGGGAGAGAGCGAAGTCATTGCGTGCTTTTCTCGTCAGTACCGATAAGGCTCGTGGTCGAACAGCGGGAACGCGCTGAACACGCTCGGTGCATTGGTTGCGGTGGCCTGATGCAGGCAGGACTTGTTGACCTCGCCGAATGAAGTCGCCCCCAGGAGACCGAGACAGCGCAGCACCTCGTCCTCCAGCAGCTCCAGCATCCGCGCCACGCCGGCCTCGCCGGCCGCAGCCAGGGCCCAGCACTGCAGCCGACCGATGCCGACGAGGTCGGCGCCCGCCGCGATCGCCTTGACGATATCGGTGCCGCGGCAGACCCCGCCATCGACCATGATCTTGGCGCGACCCTTCACGGCGTCGACAATCTCGGGCAGCACATGCATGGCGCCGCGGCCGTGATCGAGCTGGCGGCCGCCATGGTTGGAAACGTAGATCCACTCGACGCCGTGATCGACCGCGATCTGCGCGTCCTCGGCGGTGGCGATGCCCTTGAGGATCAGGGGTATCCTGAACTTGTCCTTGACCATCTTCACGGTCCGCCACTCCAGCCCCTTCTGGTAGTCGCCGCCAGTGGCGCGCAGGCGGCTCTCGCGAACGTAGCGCTTGGCAATGTCACGCTCGCGACGGCTGTAATGGGCGGTGTCGACGGTCAGGCAGAAGGCGGCATAATTGGCCTTCTCGGCGCGGCTGACGACGTCGGCGACAAATGCGTCATCCCCGCGGACATAGAGCTGGTACATCCGCAGCGCATCGGGGGCGGCCTCGGCGGTCTTTTCCAGCCCGGGCTCGGAGACCGAGCTCTGCATGTGCGCCGCCCCGAAGGAGCCGCAGGCCCGCGCCACGCTAGCGGCGCCGTGGGGGTCAAAGATTTCCAGTGCGCCGACGGGGGCGAGCACCACGGGCAGGCGCATCTTGCGGCCGAACTGCTCGACGGAGCCATCGACCTTGCGCACGTCGCGCAGCACACGCGGGCGGAAAGCGATCTCGTCCAGCGCCATGCGGTTGCGGCGCATCGTGGTTTCGGTCTCGGCCGCGCCGACGATGTAGTCCCAGGCGTTCTGGTTGAGGTTGGAACGCGCTTTCCGGATGAATTCGTGCAGGTTCTGGAACGGCTCGCTGCTGGCGCCGAGTTCGACGTTCCGTTCCGGCCGGAGTGCTTGGTTCATTGTTATCCTCCCGAGAATTTGAAGTCTTATGTCATCGGGTATCTCGTCCGGTCCTCCAAAACCATCCTAAAATCGCATAGCTGTAAGGCGTCGTCCGGCGGACCGATTCCCGCTCTGAGCGAGCGGTCTTCCGAACGTTGCCAAATGTTTAGGTCAGGGCGAAGGGATTTTTGCCGCGTACCCGTCGGCGTGGCAGGCCGGCCTTGAAGAAACCAGAATGATATTGTGAGAACCGGCTTGGATCGCCATTTGCATGGCGGCTGCCAAGCTTCAAAAGAACCGCTCAGCGAAAAGGCCACCCATTCCATGCGGAAAACCCTGCTGTTCCCCCTGGGCGCGCTCACCGGAGCATGCCTGACCCTCCTCGTATCCGGTCCGCAGGGCGGACTATGGGCGGCACGGGCGGCGGCCAGCGCGGATGATGCCTATTCCCAGCTCAATTTGTTCGGGGAAGTCTTCGAGCGGGTGAAGGCGAGCTACGTCGAGAAGCCCGACAATTCCAAGCTGATCGAAGGCGCGATCACGGGCATGGTGACCTCGCTCGATCCGCATTCGCGCTACATGAACGACAAGGCCTGGACCGAGATGCAGGAGACCACCTCCGGCGAGTTCGGCGGCCTCGGCATCGAGGTCACGATGGAGGAGGGCCTGGTCAAGGTCGTCTCGCCGATCGATGAAACGCCGGCGTCCAAGGCCGGCATCATGTCCGGCGACCTCATCAGCAAGATCGACGGCGAGAACGTGCAGGGCATGACGCTTGAGCAGGCCGTCAACAAGATGAAGGGCCCCGTCGACACCCAGACCAAGCTCACCATCGTACGCAAGGGCGCCGATGCCCCGCTCGATGTCGCGATCAAGCGTGAGATCATCCACGTTCGCCCGGTACGCTTCCACGTCGAGAACGGCGACATCGGCTATATCCGCGTCACCTCGTTCAACGAGCAGACCACCGACGGCCTGAAGAAGGCGATCGCCTCGATCTCCAAGGACGTTCCGCAAGAGAAGCTCGTCGGTTACGTGATGGATCTGCGCAACAATCCGGGCGGTTTGCTCGACCAGGCCGTGTCGGTGTCCAGCGCATTCCTGCAGCGCGGCGAGGTCGTCTCGACCCGTGGCCGCAATCCGGAAGAGACCCAGCGCTTCACCGCGCATGGCGGCGACCTCATCAAGGGCAAGCCGCTGATCGTGCTGGTCAACGGCGGCTCGGCCTCGGCCTCCGAGATCGTGGCCGGCGCGCTCCATGACCACAAGCGTGCCACGATCATCGGCACGCGTTCGTTCGGCAAGGGCTCGGTGCAAACCATCATTCCGCTCGGTGCCGGCAACGGCGCGCTGGCGCTGACCACGGCGCGCTACTACACGCCGTCGGGCCGCTCGATCCAGGCCCAGGGCATCGCGCCCGACATCGAGATCCTCCAGGACGTGCCGGCCGAGCTCAAGGGCCGCGTCGACACCATTGCGGAGTCGCAGATGCGCGGCCATCTGCACGCTGCCGACGGCACCGAGCAGACCGGATCGCAATCCTATGTCCCGCCGGAAGAGAAGGACGACAAGGCGCTGCACGCAGCCTACGACTTCCTGCACGGCGTCACCGTGAACGCGGCGGCCGCAAAGCCGGCGCCGAAGACGACGGTGCCGAACTAGGCTCTCAAGGTCCTTGCGACCTTTAGACATCGCCCGGGAGTGGATAGCCACTCCCGGGCGAATTCGTGCGGCGACGATTCCAGTTGCCGCGAGGATTGTGTTTTCGCGTCGGGCTCGCGCCACCAAAGCGCGATGAGACTGGGATGAATCGTCATCGCTCTAGTTCGGACGTCGCTCACAAAGGGGCGCTTCGGGTCAAACGCCGTCCGTAATGGCCGAGCTGCGCGATTCCGCTTCGCCGCAAAAAGCGGGACCTTTCCAGTCGCACGTCCCAGCCTAGCCTGCCTCGCGGCGGCGCGCTTCATTGCCCTCGCGCTGGGCGAGGCGGCTGCGATGGAGCGCGAACAGCTCCATGACCTTGTCGGCCGGCTTTGCGGGGCTGAACAGATAGCCCTGCATTTCGGTGCAGCCGAGCGTGCGCAGCAGCCGTTGCTGTTCTTCGGTCTCGACGCCTTCGGCCGTGGTCGCCATGCGGCGGGCGCTGGCAAGATTGACCACGGCCTGCACGATGCTCGCGGAGCCGTCGGGACCTGCGATGTCGTTGACGAAGCAGCGGTCGATCTTGATCTTGTCGAACGGGAAGCGGTGCAGATAGCTCAGTGACGAGTAGCCGGTGCCGAAATCGTCGAGCGCGATGCGGACACCGATGGCGCGGAGCTGGTGCAGGATCGCCAGCGCGGTTTCGTCGTCGCGGATCAGCACGGCCTCGGTGATCTCGAGCTCAAGCCTGCTTGCCGGCAGATTGGAGGCGGCCAGCGCCGCCATGATCTTCAGCGCCAGCGTGCCGCTCTTGAACTGCACCGGCGAGACGTTGACGGCGAGGCGGATGTCGTCGGGCCAGCTGGCCGCGTCGCGGCAGGCAGTCGCCAGCACCCATTCGCCGATCTCGTTGATCAGCCCGGTGTCCTCGGCGATCGGGATGAACTCGGCCGGCGAAACCATGCCGCGCTCGGGGTGGCGCCAGCGCACCAGCGCCTCGCAGCCGGTGATGCGATCGTCCTTGAGGCTGAGGCAGGGCTGGTAATAGACCTCGAGGTCGCCATGAGCGATGGCGTGGCGCAGATCGATCTCCAACTGGCGCCGCTCGCGTACCTTGGCGTCCATCTCCGGCTCGAAGAAGCGGTAGGTGTGGCGTCCGGCAGATTTGGCCGCGTACATCGCCATGTCCGCGTTCTTCAGGATCTGGTCCAGCGCGGTGCCGTGTGCCGGCGCCAGCGCGATGCCGATGCTGGCGTCGGTGGTGAGATGATGGCCCATGCAGTCGAACGGTGCGCGGATCGCCGCGAAGATCCGCGCGACAAGCTCGTTGACCTGGTCCTGCGATGTCACCGCGCTCTGCACGATCGCAAATTCGTCGCCGCCTAGGCGCGCCACGAAGTCGGTGGGGCCGGCGCAGCCGCGGAGGCTCTCCGCCACCGACTTCAACAACTCGTCGCCGACAAGATGGCCGAGCGCGTCGTTGACGCCCTTGAATTCATCGATGTCGATGTAGTGCACCGCCAGCTCTACGCCGTTGACGATGGCGAGGAGCTCCCCGCGCAGATGTTCGTGGAACATGGCGCGGTTCGGCAAATCGGTCAGTGCGTCGTAATGCGCGAGATGGGTGATGCGCTCCTCGATGCGTCGCCGTTCGGTAATGTCCTCATGGGTCGCGACCCAGCCGCCATCGCCGAGCGGCTCGTTGACGATCTGGATCGAGCGGCCGTCGCCGGTGTCGACGACCATGGAGTTGCGGACGTGGATGTCGCGCAGCACGCGCGCGGCATACTGGTCGACGTCGCCCGGGAACGAGCCGGTAGCCTTGCGGTGCGCGATGATGTCGAGGAAGCTGTAGCCGGGCTTCACGATCTCGGCCGACAGGCCGTACATCTCGATGTAGCGCTGGTTGCAGACCACGAGCTTTTGCGAAGCGTCGAACAGCAGCAGGCCCTGGGTCATGTTGTTGACGGCGCGGTCGAGGCGCTGCTTCTCCAGCGTCAGCCTTTCCCGGGACATGCGATGCTGTTCCAGGAGCTTGCGCACGATCGCGATCAGCACGCCGGCGATCGCAAGCGCAGACGCGCCAGCGACCGAAATCAGGATGCCGATCTGCTCGCGCCAGTCGGCAAGCGCTGCCGCGCGCGTGGTCGTCGCCATCATCAGGATCGGGAAGTGCGGCAGGGCACGCGCCGAGACCAGCCGGTCCTCGCCGTCGACCGGGCTCACGAAGCGTCCGGCGAAGTGATCGAGCGCGAAGATCCTTTGCTGCTCGAACGAGCCGTTCCTGAAATTGTGTCCCATCATCTCGCTGGAATGCGGGAAGCGGGCAAGCAAGGTGCCGTCCCGATGCAGCATCGAGATGGTGGCGCCGTCGCCGAGCATGACGGTCTCGAAGAATTTTTCGAAATTGGCCGGCTCTATGCCCCGTCCGATGATGCCCATGAACTCGCCGTGCGATCCCATGATCTTGCGCACGATCAGGATGGTCCAGGCGCCGGAGATGCGGCTATGCACCGGTTCGATCAGCACGTCGGGCGCCTGCGGATCGTATCGGAAGGTCCGATAATAAGAGCGGTCGGCAACGTTGACCTTCGGGGCCGGCCATGCCGTCGAGGAATTGATCACATTCCCGTCGGCGTCGATGACGTTGACGCCGCCCATGTAAGGCAGCGCCTCGATCTTCGAACGCAGCATTTGGTGCACGTCCTGGCCGGCGAGGCGCCGGCGATAGTCCTCAGCGGTCGTGATTCCGGTCGCGCGCACATGGCCGACGAAATCCTTCTGGATGACCGCGAAATCCTGCAATTGCTGATCGAAATGATGGGCGAGCAGCAGCACGGTGTTTTCCAGCTCACGGCCGGAGTTGCGCAGTGCGCGCTCGCGGAAATTCTGCGCCATCAGCACCGCACCGACGGCGATCGCAGCGATCAACAGCGTGCCGCCCACCACCAGCCAGCGGATCGGTCCGCTGCGGACGAAGGCCTGGTCAAGGAGGCGACTGCCGTATCTCGTCATCATGTCGATCGTTGCCGTGCACACGTCAGGGTCAATTCACGACCCCCATCACATCCGTCGGTTTACGGGAGCGATGTGGAGGCGACGTTAGGAAGCGCGGTTAACGCGACATAAACCGCAATACAAAAATGCAATCGATGCGCATGGCGGGAGGCGTGCAGGATTTGCCTGCGACGATCCACTTGCCGTGTCAGCTCTTGCCGGTGGCAGCGATAATACTCGCGAGACCGAGCCGCGCGAGGCGCCGAACTCAAGCTGTAGCGGCGTGAGGAACGCGGAACGTGAGGCACAGCCGAATCCGATCAGTGTGACTGCGAACGCGCCGGCGACGACGAGCCAGCCATGGAAAACACTCCGATGAGGCGGTTTAGATTGAATGGTCGTTACTGCCTGACGGATGGCGGCGGTGCCAGGATGTCGCGCGCTGGAATGCAGCACCAGCGCGCACGAGCGTGGCTTCGTCGAGATGGGGGGCCACGAGCTGGAATGCGATCGGCAGTCCGTCCCTCGATGCACCGCCCGGCAGGGTGATCGTGGGATGACCGGTCATGTCGAATGGGCAGGTGTAGCGCTGTAGCTTCGCAATCAGATCAGGCTGCTCGCCGAGCGTCTGGATCATTGCGAGAGTCACAGGCGGGAATGGATGCACCGGGATCAGCAGGAGGTCGATGGTCTCGAACAGTGCCGCCACGCGGCCCCGCAACGCCAGGCGCCGCAACAGAATCTTTTGATAGTCGAGTGCCGAGAGCGCGCGACCGGCCTCGATCACCGAGGCCAGCACCGGGCCATACTCATTCTTGCGGGCAGGATAGGTCACCTCGTGCGCGTTCGCAGCTTCCACCGCACAATTCGGCGCCCAGTCGGCGATCGCCTCGGTCACGTCGGGAAACCGGATATCGACGTAATCAGCGCCGAGCGCACGGAAAACATCGACGACGTCGGCCAGCACGCGGTGAGTCGCGACGTCCACGTCGTCGCTGTTCCAGGCGGCGTCCACGCCTATTCGCAAGCCCTGGACGTCCTCTACGGCCGCGGCAAGATAATCCGATACCGGATCAAGCAACGATGTCGGATCGTTGGTGTCGTGTCCGGCGATCACACCGAGCAGTGCGCCGGCATCGGCCGCACTGCGACAGATCGGTCCGACGTGGTCGAGCGTCGCGGCCAGCTCGAATGTGCCGTGGCGGCTGACGCGGCCCCAACTCGGCTTTAGCCCGGTCAGTCCGTTGGCGGCACACGGCCAGCGGATTGAGCCACCAGTATCAGAGCCGAGCGAGCCAAAGCAAAGTCCGGCGGCTGTGGCGACCGCCGATCCGCTGGATGATATGCCCGGCCAGTAATCCGCGTTCCAGGGATTTTTTGGCGGCGTCACCGATGGATGGTGATCGGAATATGCTCCCTCGGAGAGCTGCACCTTGCCGAGCATCACGGCGCCCGCGTCTTTGAGTCGGCGCACGACGGTAGCGTCTTCGCGAGGACGGAAATCTCGATGAAGTGTGGTGCCAGCCGCGGTCGGAACGCCCTTTGTCCAGATCAGATCCTTCAGCGCAATCGGCACACCATGCAATGGCCCCCGATATCTGCCGTGTGCGATTTCCGCGTCCGCGGCTTTCGCCTCGGCGATGGCCGTTTCTGCCATCACGTGAACGTAGCTGCTGAGTTCGTGATCGATGGCGTTGATGCGGTCGAGTTGCGAGCGCGTGACTTGCAGCGAGGACAGTTCGCGCGCCTTGAGGCGTGCGGCGAGTTCGGTGAGTTCGAGATAGTGCAGGGCGTCGGTCACAGCGTCCTCCATTCCATTAATGGCAATGAGGTTCGATCACAAAGAGCAAAACACCAGTATAACTAAAAGACAGGTGTCGATTTCTGTCAACTGATAAATGTGCTTTACTGGTGTTCCAATTTTCCGGAGGCCGATGTCGAAAGAGTCGCGTTGCGGGTAGAGTTGCGCGCGGGATATTGTCGGCAGCGCGCGAGGATGCGCTCGCGGGTCTATCGGCGGTCGCTATCGAACTTCATGACGCAGCAAGTCTGGGACCGTTGGACCGGTTGAAAATGTGCGCTTCAGAGGAATGTCGCCGGATGTTCTTCGACCGGTCGAAACCGGCTACGCGGCGCTGGTGCATGTCGACGCTGTTTGGCAACCGGATGAAAACGCGCGCTTATCGCGAGCGGCAGCGTGAAGCGAAATAGCTCAGGCGCGGTAGTGGCCCGACTTGCCGCCGAGCTTCTCGATGAGATGGATGCCCTCGATGCGCACGCCGCGTTCCACCGCCTTGATCATGTCGTAGATGGTGAGGCAGGCGACCGAGACCGCCGTCAGCGCCTCCATCTCGACGCCGGTGGGGCCGGTCACCTTGACGCTGGCACGCACCACACAGCCCGGCAGTTTCGCGTCGGGCTCGATGTCGACAATGACCTTCGACAGCGCGAGCGGATGGCAGAGCGGGATCAGCTCCGAGGTGCGCTTTGCCGCCATGATTCCGGCGATGCGCGCGGTGCCGAGCACGTCGCCCTTCTTGGCGTTTCCAGAGAGGATCAGGTCGAGCGTCGCCTTCTCCATGACGACGCGGCCTTCGGCGACGGCGAGCCGCTCGGTTGCGGCCTTGTCCGAGACGTCGACCATCCGCGCCTCGCCGGAGGCGCCGATATGGGTGAGAGCAGGGCTCGCCTTCTTCGAAGGCGTGGTCTTGGACAGCTTGCGCGCCATGTCAGCGCGTGCCCGTGGCGCGGGCTTTGGTCTCGCGCGCGAGCAGCGTGCGCGTGGCCGCGGTGACGTCGGCCTGCCGCATCAGGCTCTCGCCGACCAAGAAGGTCGACATGCCGACACGCTCGAGCCGCGCGAGGTCGGCCGGCGCGAAGATGCCGCTCTCGCCGACCATCAGCCGCTCTTCCGGAATCAACGGCGCCAGCGTTTCGCTGGTCGCAAGCGTGGTCTCGAAGGTGCGCAGATTGCGATTGTTGACCCCGATCATCGGCGAGCGCAGCTTCAGCGCCCGGTCGAGCTCGGCGCGATCATGGATCTCGATCAGCACGTCCATGCCATAGGTCATCGCGGCGTCCTCGAGGTCCTTGGCGGTGGCGTCATCGAGCGCGGCCATGATGATGAGGATGCAATCGGCGCCGTGCGCGCGCGCCTCGACAACCTGATAGGTGTCGAACAGAAAATCCTTGCGCAGAACGGGGAGCGAGGTCGCTGCGCGCGCCGCCACCATGAAGTCGAGATGGCCCTGGAACGAGGGCGTGTCGGTCAGCACCGACAGGCAAGCGGCTCCGCCCGCCTCATAGGCCTTGGCGAGATCAGGCGGATCGAAATCGGCGCGGATCAGCCCCTTGGACGGCGAGGCCTTCTTCACCTCGGCGATCAGCGCATAGTCGCCATTGGCGTGCTTGGCCCTGATCGCGCGCACGAAGCCGCGCGGTGCGCTTTGTGCCTTGGCCTGTGCCTCGACCGCCGAGAGAGGCTGCGCCCGCTTGGCCGCCGCGATCTCGTCGCGCTTGTAAGCTTCGATCTTGGTCAGGATATCAGTCATGGCAGGCTCAGCTGTTCGAGACCGCGATCAGATGCTTCAGCCGCGCGCTCGCTGCGCCGCTGTCGAGCGACTTTGCGCCGATTGCAACACCTTCCCTGAGGTCTTTGGCGCGTCCGGCGACGACCAGCGCCGCCGCGGCGTTTATCAGCGCGACATCGCGATAGGGGCTCGGCTTGCCATCGAGCACGCTTTGCAGCGCGATCGCATTGGCGTCGGCATCGCCGCCCTTGAGTGCACTGGGCTCGCAGCGCGACAGGCCGGCGTCCTCGGGCGTCACCTCGAAGTTCCGGATCTCGCCATTGTGGAGCGCAGAGACGAAGGTCGGGCCGGTGAGGGTGATCTCGTCCAGCCCGTCGGAGCCGTGCACCACCCAGGCGGATTCGGAGCCGAGATTCTTCAGCACTTGCGCCAGCGGCTGTACCCATTGCCGCGAAAACACGCCGACCATCTGCCGCTTCACGCCGGCCGGGTTGGACAGCGGTCCGAGCAGATTGAAAATCGTGCGGGTGGCGAGCTCGACCCGGGTCGGGCCGACGTTCTTCATCGCGGGGTGATGAGCCGGCGCGAACATGAAGCCGATGCCGCATTCGCGCACGCAGCGCCCGACTTCGTCGGGCTTGAGGTCGATCTTCACGCCCAGCGAGGCGAGCACGTCGGCGGCGCCCGAGCGCGACGACAGCGCGCGGTTGCCGTGCTTGGCGACCGGCAGGCCGGTGCCCGCAACGATGAAGGAGGCGCAGGTCGAGACGTTGACGGAGCCCGAGCCGTCGCCGCCGGTGCCGACGATGTCGACGGCGTCCGCAGGCGCATCGACCGTGAGCATCTTCGAGCGCATTGCCGTGACCGCGCCGGTGATCTCCTCCACGGTCTCGCCGCGCACCCGTAGCGCCATCAACAGGCCGCCCATCTGCGATGGCGTGGCTTCGCCGGACATCACCGCGTCGAAGGCCGACGCGGCCTCGTCACGCGACAGGCTGGCGCCGGTCGCAACTTTTCCAATGATCGATTTCAGGTCGTCCATCGCGTGCTTTCAACTCACTGGTTCGCGCCGGTCACCTGCGCGAAGGCGGCCTGATTAATGCTGGTTCCGATGTCGGTCTGGAGCTTGTTGACGTAGGAGGCAACCTGCTCGTCGGTCAGGGACCGGTCGATGCCATCCTTCAGCTTCTTGAAGGCGTCGGAGGTGGTATCGGCTGCGGGATCGACGATGTCGGTAACGCGGTAGACGATGACTTCGGTGCCGCCGGTGACGGGCGCCTGTCCGACGCCGTCCTTGGCGGTGCGGAAGGCGGCCGCAACGATGTTCGCGGGCACGCCGGCAGGCGTGTCCTCGCGCTTGAAGCCGCTGGCGGTCTCGACCTTGGCGTTGATCGCGGCGGCCTCGTCGGCGAGCTTGCCGCCCTGTTCGAGCTTCTGCACCATCTCGGTTGCCTTGGTCTTCAGCTTGGCGGCGATCTGGTCCTGGCGCCAGCGCGCCTCGACCTGGTCATGGACCTCGTCGAGATTGCGGTCGCGCGACGGCGTGATGGCGAGCACGTCGTACCAGACATAGCCGCCCTTGAACGAGATCGGGTCGTTGTCGACGCCAACGTCGCTGTTGAAGGCCTGCGACACCACGTCGAGGCCCTGCGGAATGTTGGCAACCGTCTGCCCGTTCGGCGCGCGGCCGGAGCGGTCGACAGCATCGATGGTCACGGTCGTGAGCCCGAGCTTCTGCGCGGCTTCGGCCACGCTGGTGCCCGCGCCGCGCTCGTCCTCCATCTTGTCGCGGAGCTCGCCGACCTTGATGCGCGCGCGCTCGGCCGCGATCTGGCGCTTCACGTCGCCGGCGAATTTGGCGTAGTCGGCCTCGACGCCCGGCACGATCTTGTCGACCTTAACAATCGAGACGCCAATGGGGCCCTGAATCGGTTGGCTGATCTCGCCTGCAGGAAGCGCGAAGGCGGCGTCGCCGACCGCGGGTTCGAGCGAGGATTTGGCCACGAGCCCCAGATCGACGTCGGTGGCGCTCAGTCCGCGCTCCTTGCCGAGGTCCTCGAAGGAAAGCCCGCCGACGAGGCGCTCGCGCGCGGCCTGCGCTTCGGCAGCGTTCGGGAACACGATCTGGTGGATCTGGCGCTTCTCAGGGGTAGCGAGCTGTGCTTTGCGCAGATCGAACACCTTTTTCGCATCGTCGTCGGAGACGTCGGTCCACTTGCCGATCTCCTCTGGGGAGATCACGGCGAAGACGATCTTGCGATATTCGGGCGCGCGGAACTGGACTTTGTGATCCTCGAAATAGGCGGCGAGCGCCTCAGGTGAGGGCGCGTCGATCTGGCCCGCCTGGGCTGTGTCGAGCCTCACGAACTCGATCGTGCGCTGCTCGTTCTGAAAGCGCGTCGCCACGTCGAGCATGGCTTTCGGCGGCTCGAGGCCGGCGCCGATGGTGCCGGTGATCTGTCGGCGCAGGCCCACCTTGCGCTGCTCGGCCACGTAACGCTGCTCGGTGTAGCCGAAATTGCGGATCAGGCTCTGGAATCGGTTCGCGTCGAATTTGCCGTCGACGCCCTTGAAGTTCGGGTCGTTCATGATGAGCTGGCGGATCTGCTCGTCGGACTGGCCGAGCCCGAGCCGGCGCGCGTTCTCGTCGAGGGCGGCTTCCGCAATCGTCTGCTGGAGCACCTGACGGTCAAGACCGAACGCGCGAGCTTGGTCGGGCGTGAGCGGGCGGCCAAACTGGCGGCCGAGCTGCTGGAGGCGGTCGGTGTAGATCTGGCGGAACTCGTTCAGCGAAATCTCGGTGTGGCCTACCGTGGCCAATGTCGACTGCCCGAAGCCGCGGAAGATGTCGGCGATGCCCCAAACGCCGAAGCTGATGATCAGTACGCCCATCACCAAGGCCATAATGGTCTTGCCGACCCAGTTTGATGAGGCCTTGCGCATTCCTCGAAGCATTTGGTCCAACTTGTCTGAATGGAGGGGACGGGAGCGCGTCTTAATGCAGATTCCGCAGAAGCGCGTCACCAAATTGATATGCCATCATAAAGTGGCGGCTTTCCCCCCGCAACCTCAGGTCAGGCCGCCCGCTCGAAGCTGCGGTTAAAAGCCCCTGGTCTCTGGAACTGCCGCGGCACCTCTGCTAGCGCATGCGCAAACCTCATTTTGCTGGACATTGACATGACCGACGCCATCCGACCGCTGATCGCCGGCAACTGGAAAATGAACGGCCTGAAGGCCGCGGCCGCCGAATTCGACGCCATGCTCGATGGCGCGGCGGAGGTGACCGGCAAGGCCGATCTGCTGGTCTGCCCGCCGGCGACCCTGATCGCGGGCTTTGCCGACAAGGCGCAGGGCAAAAAGGTCGCAATCGGAGCCCAGGATTGCCATCCCAAGGCCTCCGGAGCCCATACCGGGGATATCGCGGCCGAAATGCTGGCGGACGCGGGTGCGACCGCCATCATCGTCGGTCATTCCGAGCGCCGCGCCGATCATGGCGAGGGCGATGCCCTGATCCGGCAGAAGGCGGAAGCCGTCTGGCGGGCCAGAGCGGTCGCGATCGTCTGCATCGGCGAGACGCAAGCCCAGCGCGATGCCGGCCAGACTCTGGATATCCTGCGTGGCCAGCTCAACGGCTCTCTCCCGGACGGCTCCACGGCCGCCAATCTGGTCGTGGCCTATGAGCCGGTCTGGGCGATCGGCACGGGTCTGACCCCCACGGCCCAGGATGTCGAGCAGATTCATGGCTTTATACGGGAACTCCTGACCTCCCGGTTCAAGGCGGATGGGGCGGCGATGCGGATCCTCTACGGCGGCTCGGTCAAGCCGTCGAACGCGGTCGAACTGATGGCGGTGAAGAACGTCAACGGCGCGCTGGTCGGGGGTGCTAGCCTGAAAGCGACCGATTTCCTTGCGATCGCCCAAGGGTGTCCTAACTGAAGGCTGCCGCTAGCTAACCCAGGACCGCGATCGGGGGTGGCAATGCCGTTTCCGATCGTGTAACACCGCGCAACTTCAGGAAAACCCGCGAAGCGCGATCGGCCGCCGTCTCGGCGCTGTCGGCTTGTGACGGAAGGATACTATGCAGACTGTTGTCATCGTCATTCATCTCATGATCGTCGCCGTCATGATCGGTGCCGTCCTGCTCCAGAAGTCGGAAGGTGGCGGCCTTGGCATGGGCGGCGGCGCCGGCTTCATGTCGAGCCGCGGCACCGCGAATCTCTTGTCGCGAACCACCGCAATCCTCGCCGCCGGCTTCTTCCTGACCAGCCTGTTCCTGTCCTGGTATGCCGGTTATAACCGCGCGCCGTCTTCGATTATCGGCCAGCCCGCGTCGCAGACCCAGCCGGCTGGCGGTGGACCGATCACCGCGCCGACCTCGGGCGGCATTCTGGATACGCTGAAGAAGGCGGACGAGCAGCAGCAGGCTCCGGCAGCGCCGAGCGGCCCGCAGGTGCCTCGCTCGCAATAAAGCAGGGGGGCCATGCAGGATGGCGGATAGCGTCCTGCATCAACAATCCCCATCAAGGCTCTGTCACCACTCTTAGTTTTGGCTCACCCACAGGCCCGCAGATTCTTTGGGGCGGAATACGAATCGCTTTGGCGAATCGAATTCGAGGGATTAGAGGTTAAGCCCCATGGCGCGGTACATATTCATCACCGGCGGCGTGGTTTCTTCGCTCGGCAAGGGTTTGGCTTCAGCGGCACTCGGTGCCCTGCTGCAGGCCCGGGGCTACAAGGTCCGCCTCCGCAAGCTCGACCCCTACCTCAACCTCGATCCCGGAACGATGTCGCCGTACCAGCACGGCGAGGTGTTCGTGACCGATGACGGCGCGGAGACCGATCTCGATCTCGGTCACTACGAGCGTTTCACCGGACGGCCTGCGACGAAGCAGGACAACATCACGACGGGGCGCATCTACCAGGACATCATCTCGAAGGAACGCCGCGGCGATTATCTCGGCGCGACCATCCAGGTGGTGCCGCACGTCACCAACGCGATCAAGGAATTCGTCCTCTCCGGCAATGACGATTACGACTTCGTTCTGGTCGAGATCGGCGGCACCGTGGGCGATATCGAGGGCCTGCCGTTCTTCGAGGCGATCCGCCAGCTCAAGAACGAGCTGCCGCGCGACCATGCCATCTACATTCATCTCACGCTGCTGCCGTACATCCCGAGCGCCGGCGAGCTCAAGACAAAGCCGACGCAGCATTCGGTGAAGGAGCTGCGTTCGATCGGCATCCAGCCCGACATCCTGCTGTGCCGCACCGATCGCGAGATTCCGAAGGAAGAGCGGCGCAAGCTCGGCCTGTTCTGCAACGTGCGCGAAAGCGCCGTCATCGAAGCGCGCGACGCCGACAGCATCTACGCGGTGCCCGAGGCCTATCACGCCGCCGGCCTCGACGACGAAGTGCTTGCCGCCTTCGGCATCGGCTCGCGGATTCCGCCGGTGCTGCAGAGCTGGCAGAAGATCAACGAGCGGATCCGCAATCCCGAGGGCGATGTCACCATCGCCATCGTCGGCAAATACACCGGTATGAAGGATGCGTATAAGTCGCTGATCGAGGCGCTCTCGCATGGCGGCATCGCCAACAAGGTGAAGGTCAATCTCGACTGGATCGAGAGCGAGATCTTCGAGAAGGAGGATCCCGCGCCCTTCCTAGAGCACGTCAACGGCATCCTGGTGCCCGGCGGCTTCGGCCAGCGCGGCGCCGAAGGCAAGATCAGGGCGGCGCAGTTCGCGCGTGAGCGCGACGTGCCGTATTTCGGCATCTGCTTCGGCATGCAGATGGCGGTGATCGAGGCGGCGCGAAATCTGGTCGGCCTCGAGGAGGCCAACTCCACAGAGTTCGGCCCGACCAAGGAGCCACTGGTCGGCCTGATGACGGAATGGCTGCGCGGCAACGAGCTCGAGAAGCGCTCGAACGCCGGCGATCTCGGTGGCACGATGCGGCTTGGTGCTTATCCCGCCGCGCTCAACCGCGGCAGCCGCGTCTCGCAGGTGTATGGCGGTGCGACCGAGATTTCGGAGCGCCACCGCCATCGCTACGAGGTCAACACCGCCTACAAGGATCGCCTCGAGCAGCATGGCCTGAAATTCTCCGGCCTCTCGCCCGACGGCGTGCTGCCGGAGATCGTCGAGTACGAGGATCACCCCTGGTTCATCGGCGTTCAGTTTCACCCCGAGCTGAAGTCGCGGCCGTTCGAACCGCACCCGCTGTTCGCCTCGTTCATCCAGGCGGCGATGGTGCAAAGCCGGTTGGTCTAGCAATCCGCTTCCGCTGCGACCGGCGACGAAATCGCCGGCGCCAGCGATCCCGCAATGAGCGTCATCTGCGGCCGCCGTGTCAGCTTGTAGACGGCGGCGGGCGGCACGTTCAGGAAGGCGCGATCCACCAGCGTTGCGCGCAGGCCCAGACGGTCGAGCACGGGCCGCGGGATCGGGCAGCTCATGCCATAGGTGAACTGGTAGAAGGCGCCGCCTGGGCGGACATAGCTGAACGCACCACCGAGGATCGAGACGACCTTGCGCGTCGACATGTTGAGAAGCGGCAGCCCGCTCACGACCGCACCGACGGGCGCGCCCTCGTAGAGCCGCTCCGTCGCCAGCCGCGCCGCGTCCATCCACAGCACGCGTGCGCCGGGAAAGCGCATTTGCAGGAGCTTCATGAAGTCCGAGCCGTATTCGATCAGCGTGAGATCCTGTGGCCTGACGCCGCGCTTCAAGAGCTTGTAGGTGAAGGCGCCGGTGCCGGGACCGAGCTCGAGGATCGGGCCGGTCCTCTCGGTTATCTCGCGCGTGATGAGATCGGCGAGCGCCGCGCCCGATGGCGCGATGGCGCCGACCCGACGCGGCGAAGACATCCAGGACAGGAAGAAGGACAAGAAATCGTTGGGCATGCGCACTCCGGCATCTCGATTGCACCTCTTGAGATCAGAGGTGAGGCGGATGCACTGTCGCGGGAGCAGATTGCGACAGCATTGCGCAGTGAGCAGCGAGCGCGGATTGAATCAACTCTGCGGGCTTGGCCGCAGCGTCATTCTGAAGCAGGTGCCGCCGTCCGCCCCGTCGGTGACCGAGACCTGGCCGCCATGCAGGAGCACGATCTCGCGCACCATGTTGAGACCGAGGCCGGCGCCGCGATCGAGTGGCGAGAGCCGATAGAACGGCTCGAAGATCTGCTCGCGTTGATCGGCGGGAACGCCGGCGCCTTCGTCGGTGACCTCGATGCAGGCGGGCTTGCTCACGCGAATGCCGATGGTGCCGCGGCGAGGTCCGTGCTGGATCGCGTTTTGCACGAGATTGGTCAGCGCGCGCTCGAGCGCGGCTGCATCACCGACCATCTCGATCGGCGTTGAGGGCGCATCGAGCTCCAGCTCGTAGCCCGCGGCGATCGCGAGCGGCGCGAGGTCGGCGGCCGCGCTTTGCGCCATCGCAACGAGGTCGACTCGCGCAAGGGGATGGCCGCAGCGGTCGAGCCGCTGAATGTCGAGCAATTGTTCGGCGAGCGTCGCCAGCCGCGCGGCATCCTCCAGCAGCCGGGTCTTGTCCGGACCGGAGGGGAGCGATTCCAGCCGCGTGTTC
Source organism: Bradyrhizobium sp. LB11.1 (assembly GCF_040549385.1). Taxonomy (NCBI): domain Bacteria; kingdom Pseudomonadati; phylum Pseudomonadota; class Alphaproteobacteria; order Hyphomicrobiales; family Nitrobacteraceae; genus Bradyrhizobium; species Bradyrhizobium sp. LB11.1. The sequence continues at coordinate 345,789 of NZ_JBEPTH010000005.1, forward strand.
AGAATAGCGATCGGCGTCCGCAGCTCGTGAGCGGCATCCGCAACGAAGCGCTTGTGACGGGCATAGCCCTGGTCGAGCCGCGCCAGCGCATCGTTGACCGCAGTGACCAGCGGCACGACCTCCAGCGGAATGCGCTCCACTGACAGCCGCGCGCCGCGCTGATGGATGTCGATGCGCCGCGCCTGATCCGCGGTGGTATCGAGCCCCCTGAAGGCGCGCTGCACGATCATCGGCGTCGCGATGAAGGTTGCGGTGCCCATCACCAGCAGGCCGGGCAGGGCGATGCCGAGAAACGCCAGCGAGGTCATCAACAGCGCCTTGCCGCCGGTCAGTCGGCCTTGCGTTGCGGTGATGATCTGCACATTGCCGGCGTCGGTCTCGACGCGCTTCAGCCGCGCCGCCGGCTTGCGCGGGTCGTCTTCGAACATCTGCCAGCCGAGCCGCGCCTGGCTGATCTGATCGAGGCCGTCGCCGATCGCGGCGAATTCGGCCGGGACGGTGCCTTCGCTGAGCAAATGCCCTTGGCGGTCGCGGACCAGGAACCAGAGGTCCGGTGTCTCGCCACGCAATTGTTTCAGGTCGGACGTCGACCGCAGGGTCAGGCCGCCGTCCGCGTCACGCGCGAGCGCGCGCTGCACGACATCGATCACGCGATCCTCGTCGCGTTCCGCGAGCACGAAGCCCGAGGCGCAGAGCGCCCCGACGACGACGGTAACCAGCGCCAGCAACAGTGCGGCCTGGAGCGAAAGCAGGCGCCAGCTCAATCGCGAGCGCAAGCAATAGGGATCGTCGTGCTTGCTCATGTTGGCTTCTTCAGGCTGGCAGTTTCCTCAGAAGATAGCCGACGCCACGAATGCCGTGGATCTCCACGCCGGCATCGGCATCAGTGAGCTTGCGGCGCAGCCGCGAGACATGCGTATCGAGCGCATTCGACTGGATCTCGTCATCGAAATTGTAGACGGCCTCTTCGAGCGCCGAGCGCAGCACCGTGCGGCCCATGCGGCGGATCAGGGCTTCGAGCACCAGCAACTCGCGGCGTGGCAGCTCGAACGGGTGGCCGTCGATGCTGGCCTCGCGATGGCCGACATCGAAGGCGATACGGCCGGCGCGCATGATGTCCGGGGACAGGCCCGCGGGCCGCCGCAGCACCGCACGCAGTCGTGCGAGCAGCTCCTCGACCGCGAACGGCTTGGCCAGATAATCGTCGGCGCCGCTGTCGAGCCCGGCAATGCGGTCGGCGAGCTCGCCGCGCGCGGTCAGGACAATGATCGGCACGCCGTCGGCGCGCGCGCGAAGCTTCGGGATCAGGGCGAGGCCGTCGCCGTCGGGAAGCTGGCGGTCGAGCAGGACGGCGGCATGGACGTCGGCGGAAACCGCTTCCTCCGCGTCAGCAAGCGTGGGGGCGTGATCCACCACCATGTCGTAGCGCCTGAGCGCCGAGGAAAGCGCTGTGGCCATCTCCGCCTCATCCTCGACGAGCAAAATCCGCATGATCCGGCACCTCAACTGCATTGAGCCCTTCTAGCGGCCTGATCATTGCGGCAGCATTGCGGGAAATGATCCAGCCATGCGCGAAACGCCGCGGGGGGCGGCCGGGGAGGGCTCAAGACAGCATCATGGCCGATCGCTATAACGGCCGCACCTGTTCAGGGAGGAAAACAACGATGATCTACGAAATGCGCATCTACCGCTGCGTGCCCGGCCGCCTGCCGGCGCTGTTGAAGCGGTTCGAGACGGCGACGCTGAAGCTGTGGGAGAAGCACGGTATCCGTCAGGCCGGATTCTTCACCACGCTGATCGGTGAATCCAACCAGGAGCTGACCTATTTCCTGGCCTGGGAGTCGCTTGCCGATCGCGAGGCGAAGTGGGCCAAGTTCATGGCTGACCCGGACTGGATGAAAGCACGCGCCGAGAGCGAAGCGGACGGCCAGATCGTCGGCAACATCGTCAGCCAGCTACTGACGCCGACCGCCTTCTCGTCGGTCAAGTAGCCGCTGTCCGGCACGGGTTGCGGCGGGGACTCCTCGCGCAACCCTGATATTCTGGTTGCCCGGGCCGAATGGGGTTGATCGGCCCCTCATCGCCGCTATGGTCGCGGCGAAACGAGGGAATTGGCCTTGAGCTCTTCACCATCCGCGGCCTCAGTCGTCAGCGTCGGCGCAGTCAAATTTGGCAATGATCTGCCGATCTCGATCATTGCCGGGCCGTGCCAGCTCGAAAGCCGTCAGCATGCGCTGGAGGTCGCCTCCGCGCTGAAGGAGATCGCAGCGCGGCTGAAGATCGGCCTCGTCTACAAGACCTCCTTCGACAAGGCCAACCGCACCAGCGCGTCGGCGGAGCGCGGCCTCGGTTTGGCGCAATCGCTGCCGATCTTCGCGGAGATCCGTTCCTCACTGGGCTTGCCCGTGCTGACCGACGTGCACGATGCCGCGCAATGCGCCGACGTCGCGCAAGCCGTGGACGTCTTGCAGATCCCGGCTTTCCTCTGCCGGCAGACCGATCTGCTGCTGGCTGCAGCCGCAACCGGCAAGGTCGTCAACGTCAAGAAGGGCCAATTCCTCGCGCCCTGGGACATGAAGAATGTCGTCGCCAAGATCACCAGCGCGAATAATCCCAACGTGCTCGTCACCGAGCGCGGCGCCTCCTTCGGCTACAACACGCTGGTCTCCGACATGCGCGCGCTGCCGATCATGGCGCGCACGACCGGTGCGCCCGTGATCTTCGATGCCACCCATTCGGTGCAGCAGCCGGGCGGGAAGGGCGCTTCTTCCGGCGGCGAACGCGAATTCGTGCCGGTGCTGGCGCGCGCGGCCGTGGCCGTCGGCGTTGCCGGGGTCTTTATCGAGACTCACCCCGATCCGGAGCGCGCGCCTTCCGACGGCCCGAACATGGTGCCGCTGCGCGAGTTCGAAGGGCTCATCCGCACGCTGATGGCGTTCGACGCGGTGACCAAAAGCACAACGCGCTGATGTCCCAGCCTGCGACCGGGCCGTCGTCCGACCAGAAGTTTCCGCCCGCGATCAATATCATCGCGCTCGCGAGCTTCTCGGCGGCGTTGTCCACGCGCGCGCTCGATCCCGTCCTGCCGCATGTCGCCGAGGATTTTTCGATCAGTATCACGACGGCTGCCAGCATCGCGGCCGGCTATGCCTTGATCTACGCGCTGGTCCAGCCGGTGATCGGGGCGGCTGCCGATCTGTTCGGCAAGGCGCGCTTGATGACGCTGTGCCTGGCGCTGCTCGGTGTCGCCTGTATTCTCGGCGCGGTCGCGACTACCTTCTCGGGTCTGTTTGCGAGCCGCATTTTGGCCGGTATCGCCTCCGGCGGCGTGTTTCCGGTTGCTCTCGGTCTGACTGCCGACCTCGTCGCGCCGGCCAAGCGTCAGGTCGCAATCGGCCGCACGCTGGCTGGCTCGATGACCGGCAATCTGCTCGGCGCAACTGCCTCCGGTATCATCGGCGAACTCATCGGTTGGCGCGGGGTGCTCATGATCCTCGGCGCGCTCGGTCTGATCGCGGCCGTGGCGGTGGCGGCGGGCTTTCGCGGTGCCGCGCTGACGGCTCCGCCGAAGACCGATCTCAAGGCCTTGCGGCAAGGCTATCGCACCATCTTCGCCAACCCGAACACGCGCTACTGCTACTCGGCGGTCTTCGTCGAGGGCTGCTGCGTGTTCGGCCTGTTTCCGTTCATCGCCGCGCTTCTGTTCGATCTCGGCGAGAAGTCGGCGTCGATCGCGGGAATCGTGATCGCGGGTTTTGCGATCGGCGGGCTGTTCTACACTTTCACCGTCTCGCGCTTCCTGCCGTTGCTCGGCGTCAAGGGCATGATGCTCGCCGGGGCGAGCCTCGTGGCGCTACAACTCGGCGCGCTCGCTTTCGGTCCGGGCTGGAAGCTGCAATTCGCCAGTATGCTGGCGATGGGCTGGGGCTTCTACATGATCCATGGTTGCTTGCAGGTGTTCGCCAGCGAGCTGTCAATCGGGGCGCGGGCAACCGCGATGTCGCTGCACTCGTTCTTTTTCTTCATGGGGCAGACGGTTGGCCCGATCGCCTATGGCCTCGGCCTCCAGCACGGCGGCAAGATGCCGACGCTGTTTGCGAGCGCCGCGATCATGGTGGTGCTGGGCCTCGTCTGCGCCCGGCTGCTCAAGCCGCGTGCGCCGTCCGACGCGCGGGCCTGACGAACGTATCGAACCACCGGCTTTCCGTATGTTCCCGGAAGGGAACGGTAGGGCAAATCAAATCTCATCCATCGGTCCGTAGAGTGCCGCCCGAACCGCTAGCCGGCGGCAACATCTGTGGATCAGTCGATGCAAAAACAGCCTTCGGTCGCACGCATTCTCGGGGCGGTGGTTGGGTCTCTCCGTCTCGTCCTTGTCGTTATCTGTGCCTACGCCCTGAAGCTGGCGGTGACGCGCTATTTGGATAGCAATCGCATCGTCTCGCTCGCGGTTGCCAGCTGCGATCTGACCAACACGTTGGTGATCTTTCGCCTGGAGCGCGGCGACACGAGATCGCCAACACCGTGCAGCACACGGCGGAAGCGACTCGACCGTGACGCGCAATATCGCAACCGTCTCGTCGGCGGCAAACGAGACCGGCCGCGCGGCCTCCGGCGTGCTGAAGGCCGCAGCCGACCTGTCGAGCCAGTCGACCTCGCTCACGGGCGAGGTGGACAGCTTCATCACCAGGGTGCGTGAGGTGGCGTAAAGCGCTGGTCGGACGAGCAGTAATTCATAAGTGCAACGGCGTAGCGGGCGAAGTGAACGCGTCGCTGCGCCGCCGGTCGCGAACCCATTTGAAATAAAAGCGAATAGACGGGGGACGAGGATCGGACCATATTCGTGAGCGTCACTTGCGGGGCGAGCGGCAAGGGAGCCACCAGATGTACGCCAATATCCTCTTGAGCACCGATGGTTCGGATGTCGCGAGAAAAGGCGTCGAGCATGGAATTGCTCTGGCAAAAGCCTTGAATGCCAAAGCGACGATCGTCACCGTGACTGAAGCGCTGCCGATCGATTATGGCGGCGGACACGATTCGGGCTGGATTCCTTCGCAGGACGAGATTGATCATTTCGACGCAGCCTGCAGGCAGCGTGCCGGGCAAGTGCTCGATCAGGCGCGAGCCATGGCAGAGCGGAGCGGGGTGACAGTGGAATTGTTACACGTTCCGAATTCGCACCCGGCCACCGCGATTGTCGAAACAGCGAAGTCCAGAGGCTGCGATTTGATCGTCATGTCCTCCCATGGGCGTCGCGGCCTCAGGAAGCTGTTTCTGGGAAGCCAGACATCCGAGGTCCTGGTGAACGGAAGCGTGCCAGTCTTGGTCGTGCCTTAGCCGCTGCCGTGCGGCTGCGGCGCGTCAATTAGCCCCGGCCGCCGCGCTCGGCTCCATGCGTCTGATAGGCGGCTGTCAATCCGCCGGAGATCGTCACCCGGACTTCGGCAGCGTGGGACGCGCCCGTGAACCACAGGACGCCAAGAAGGCCGACGGCAACGCTGCGGAATTTTGCAGGTTTCGATGTCATCGCCATGGGTCTCCAACTAGCCCCGGCCGCGATAGGGCGCGACGCCTTGCTCGGGCACCCACAGGCCCTTCGGCACGCGGCCGGTCTGCCAGAACACGTCGATCGGGATGCCGCCACGCGGGTACCAATAGCCGCCGATGCGAAGCCATTTCGGCTTGATCTCTGCGGCGATGCGCTTGCCGATCATCACGGTGCAATCCTCATGGAACGCACCGTGATTGCGGAAGCTCGCGATGTAGAGTTTCAGCGATTTCGACTCCAGCAGCCATTGGCCGGGCGCGTAGTCGATCATCAGATGGGCGAAATCGGGCTGGCCGGTCACCGGGCAAAGCGAGGTGAATTCCGGCACCGTGAAACGGACCAGATAGTCGGTTCCTCCTTGCGGATTCGGGACTCGGTCGAGCTTCGCCTTCTCGGGCGCATCCGGCCATTCCACGGCACGGCCGAGTTGCAGGGAAGGTGAGTTGTTCGATTTGCTTGACTTTTCCGACATCAGGTCGCCTCCGAGCGGCCCTCTTAGCCAATCGTGGCGCGGCCGTCACCCGGCCTTTTCCGCTTCGATGCATTGCGGTAGAAGCACCGCCAACTGCTCCCCTTTGTTCCCCGGAAAGAGGCCCTCATGACCGCCATCATCGACATCATCGGACGCGAAATCCTCGATAGCCGCGGCAATCCCACCGTCGAGGTCGACGTCGTGCTGGAAGATGGCGCGCTTGGCCGCGCCGCGGTGCCGTCCGGCGCTTCGACCGGCGCCCATGAGGCGGTCGAACTGCGCGACGGCGACAAGGCCCGCTATCTCGGCAAGGGCGTCACCAAGGCGGTCGGCGCCGTCAACGGCGAGATCTTCGAGGCGTTGAGCGGCATCGACGTCGAGCAGCAGGTCCAGCTCGACCAGATCATGATCGACCTCGACGGCACGCCGAACAAGAGCCGGCTCGGTGCCAATGCCATCCTGGGCGTGTCGCTCGCCTGCGCCAAGGCGGCGGCGAACTCGCTCGACATGCCGCTTTACCGTTACGTCGGCGGGACCTCGGCGCGGCTGCTGCCGGTGCCGATGATGAACATCATCAATGGCGGCGTGCACGCCGACAATCCGATCGACTTCCAGGAATTCATGATCCTCCCCGTGGGCGCATCCTCCTTCGCAGAGGGCCTGCGCTACGGCGCGGAAGTGTTCCACACGCTGAAGTCGGAGCTGAAGAAGGCCGGCCACAACACCAATGTCGGCGATGAGGGCGGCTTCGCCCCGAACCTGCCGTCAGCGGACGCCGCGCTCGAGTTCGTCATGAATGCGATCGGCAAGGCCGGTTACAAGGCGGGCAGCGACATCGTCATCGGCCTCGACTGCGCCTCGACCGAGTTCTTTAGGGACGGCAAGTACGTCTATGAAGGCGAGGGCAAGACCCGCTCGATCTCCGAACAGGCGAAGTATCTCGCCGATCTCGTCGGCCGCTATCCGATCGTCACCATCGAGGACGGCATGTCGGAAGACGACATGGACGGTTGGAAGGAGATCACCGACCTCATCGGCAACAAGTGCCAGCTGGTCGGCGACGACCTTTTCGTCACCAACGTCAAGCGCCTCGCCGAAGGCATCAAGGCCGGCCGCGCCAACTCGATCCTGATCAAGGTCAACCAGATCGGCACGCTGACGGAGACGCTCGCTGCGGTCGAAATGGCACACAAGGCCGGCTACACCTCGGTGATGTCGCACCGCTCGGGCGAGACCGAGGATTCCACCATCGCCGACCTCGCGGTCGCCACGAACTGCGGTCAGATCAAGACCGGATCCCTTGCACGTTCCGATCGCACCGCCAAATACAACCAGCTCCTGCGCATCGAGCAGCAACTCGGCAAGCAGGCGCTCTACGGCGGCAAGGCGGCACTGAAGGCGCTGGCATAAGCCTGCGCTTTAACACGGACAGGGGAGGATCGACATGAGCGACGGCAAGACCGGACTGCAACTGCGTTCGCTGATCAAGAAGAGCGGAGAGCTCGAGATCCTGCTTCTGGACGTGCCGACCCCCGAGCCCGCGGACGACGAGGTCGTCGTCCGCATCGAGGCGGCGCCGATCAACCCGTCCGACCTCGGCCTGCTCGTCGGCGCCGCCGACATGAGCACGGCCAAGGCGTCCGGCACGAAGGACGCGCCTGTCATCACCGCGAAGGTGCCTGACGGTGCGATGCGCGCCATGGGTGCGCGGCTCGACCAGTCCTTGCCGGTTGGCAATGAGGGCGCGGGCGTCGTGATCAAGACCGGCTCGTCGGATGCTGCGAAGGCGCTGATGGGCAAGACGGTCGCGATGATCGGCGGCGCCATGTACGCGCAGTACCGGACCCTGAAGGCGAGGGATTGCCAGCCGCTGCCCGAGGGCACGACGGCGGCGGAGGGGGCGTCCTGGTTCGTCAACCCCCTCACCGCGCTCGGCATGACCGAGACGATGCGGCGCGAGGGTCACAAGGCGCTCGTGCACACGGCGGCCGCCTCCAATCTCGGCCAGATGCTGAACAAGATCTGCATCAAGGACGGCATTGGGCTCGTCAACATCGTGCGCAGCAAGGAGCAGGCCGAGATACTGAAGAAGATCGGCGCCAAACACGTTGTCGATTCCAGTGCGCCGAGCTTCCTTGACGATCTCACCGCCGCGCTGGTCGAGACCGGCGCCACCATCGCCTTCGATGCCATTGGCGGCGGCAAGCTCGCCGGCGACATCCTCAATTGCATGGAAATCGCGATCAACAAGACCGCGAAGGAATACAGCCGTTACGGCTCCAGCGTGCACAAGCAGGTCTATGTCTACGGCGCGCTCGATATCCGTCCGATCGAACTGCCGCGCGGCTTCGGCATGGCGTGGGGCGTCGGCGGCTGGCTGCTCACTCCGTTCCTGCAGAAGATCGGACCTGCCGACATCGGACGGCTGCGTCAGCGCGTCGTGAGTGAATTGAAGACCACCTTTGCCAGCCACTACACCAAGGTGGTGTCGCTTCAGGAGGCGCTCGATCCCGCCAACATCGCGGTGTACGCCAAACGTGCCACCGGCGAAAAATTCCTCATCGACCCGAATAAATTGTCGTGATCTGCGGCCGCAGGCCACCCAAAAGAGGTCTTGCCTTCTGAGTGAAGCGGGAGATTATTCCGCCGCCGACGCGGCTTACATGCCGAAGGGCATGGTCACTGTCCCGTTTAATCCGCAGCTGATCAACACCGGCTCCAATCTCGTGCTAATCGACACCGGCAATGGCGTCGCCAATCTGGAGCCCAGCAAGGGCGCGGTTGGTCGCACCCTGCAAAACCTGCAGGCCTCCGGCGTCGACCCGAAGAGCATCGACATCGTGCTGCTCTCGCATCTGCATCCAGACCACACCAACGGCATCCGTCTGGCCGACGGCTCGATGGCGTTCCCGAATGCCGAGATCATGGTGCCGGCGAAGGACTGGGCTTTCTGGACCAGCGAGGAGAACGCGTCCAAGGCTGAGTCCAATGCGATGATGAAGAACTACTTCGCCAACGTGAAGAAGACCTTTGCCGGCCTGGAGTCCAAGGTGACCAGGTACGAGTGGGGCAAGGAGGTCGCGCCGGGCATCACCTCGATCGGGACGCCGGGCCACACGCCGGGCCATACCTCGTTCACGGTCGCATCGGGCGATGCCAAGGTCCTGATCCAGTCCGACGTCACCAACATTCCGGAGCTGTTCCTGCGCAATCCGGATTGGCACGTCGCCTACGACACCGACGGCCCGCTGGCGCAAGAGACGCGCCACAAATTCTACGACATGGCGGCGGCGGAGAAGGCGACCGTGGTCGGCTTCCACTTCACCTTCCCCTCGGTCGGCCATGTCGAGAAGGACGGCGCGAAATATCGCCTGATCCCGTCGGCGTGGAACCCGACGATCTGACCGGATCACAAAGTTACGCCGAAGATCGGGCCGCCTCTTGGCGGCCCGATTGTTTTGGACCGGCGGTTGTGCCTGCCGAAACAAAGTGCCGAAAACAACCCCATGCACAGTAGAAATCGCTCGAGCTTCTTGATTTCGGCGATACCGAATAAGAGTTGATCCGTCGGGCAAAACAGGGGTATGGTGGCGTAGTGGGCAGGCGCGACGGTTAGGGGCTTCGCTCCATCCGGGCTACAGGCTTCAGCATCTGCTTCCGAGAAACTCAGCGTTTCCAAATCAGACCGGTTCATGCACTTGCATCCATCGCTTTGGATGGCTTAAGTGCCGCCCGGCACTTCCCCCAAAGTTTCAAGAACACCCTTTCAAGAACACCCAAGGATATCTGATGGCCTACAATATCGTCGTGATCGCCGGCAGCCTGCGCAAGGATAGCTTCTCGCTGAAGATCGCCAACGCGCTCGCAAAACTCGCGCCGGCATCTCTCAAGCTCGAGGTCGTCACCCTGGCCGGCATCTCCTTCTTCAACCAGGACCTCGAAGGCACGCCGCCGGCCGATTGGCTGGCCTTCCGCGAGAAGCTGCAGAAGTCGGACGGCGTCATCTTCGTTACCCCGGAATACAATCGCGCCATCCCGGGCGTGCTGAAGAACGCCATCGACGTCGCCTCGCGGCCCTACGGCAAGAGCTCGTTCAACGGCAAGCCGGTCGGCATCGTCTCCAACTCGCCGGGCCCGCTCGGTGGCGTCAGCGCCGCCAAGACGTTGCAGAACATCCTGCCGGGCATCGCCGGCCCGATCATGCAGCAGCCCGAGATCTACCTGAACGCCGTCGGCGATGCTTTTGATGCCGAGGGCAATCTGGTCAAGGAGTCGCTCAAGCCCGTGCTCCAGGCCTATATCGACGCCTTCGCCGCACACGTCGCCAAGCATCACGGCTGAGGCGGAATAACTCCACGGCCACACCCGAGGTCCTCATCCTGACGCGACCGCGTAGCGGTCGTCTCGAAGGATGGCTGCAGGGAAAGCTGGGCCTTCATGGTTCGAGACGGCCGCTATGCGGCCTCCTCACCATGAGGGTCTGGCAGGGACAGTTAGCACTCCCTTAACCAAGCTGGCCCATCTTGCCAAAATGGTCTCCCGCGCGCGCCTCAAATCGATCCTGACCGGTCTCGCTCTCTATGCAATGGCGGCCGCCATCGTCGGCTATTTCGGTATCAACGCCTATACCGGCAAATACGGCCTCAACGCGCGCCAGGAGCTCGACCAGGAGATCATCGCGCTGACCAGCGAACTCGCCCAGCTCAAGCGCGAGCGCACCCGGAGCGAGCAGCGCGTGTCGCTGCTGCGCACCGAGAAGATCGATCCTGACATGCTGGACGAGCAGGCCCGGTACCAGCTCGACTATGTCAATCCGCACGATCTGATGCGGATGATTCCGGCGAACTGAATCCCCAGCCTTCCACCGTCATCTGCTTGTCAGAGTCTTGAGACAAGACGGCAAGCTCGGCATTCATGCGATGCCGTGATGATGGAGGCTCTGCCATGACGAACAATCGCTCCCGACGGACGCTGCGTATTGCAGCGATGCTGGTCAGCGTGGCATTCCTGCCGCTGCCGATGGCCTACGCGCAGACGTCCTCGTCGCCGGCCGGCGCCAAGCCCTTTCTCACCGTCGATGGAAAGGCGCCTCTGATCCTCGGCCATCGCGGTGTGCCGGGACTGGTGCCTGAAGAGACCGAGGCCTCGTATGATCTCGCAGCCGCCCTTGGAACCGACGCGCTCGAAGAGGATTTGCACCTCACCAAGGATTGCGTGCTGGTTGCGCGCCACAATCCCTGGCTCTCCGACAACACCAATGTGGCCGAGGTCGCGAAGACCAATGCGGCGGTCGCGGCCCGCAAGCGCACGGTGCCCGGCGTGCGCGTCAAGGCGCCGGCTGCCACCGGCGTGCCGGCAGACTACCTCGTCGATCTCACCGATCCGGCCGATCCCAAATCGGTGCTGAAGTCATTGATCGTCGACGGTGAAGATCACACCAACGACTGGTCGATTACCGATTTCACCATGGCCGAGCTGAAGGACTGGATCGGCGGCACCACTTATGACGCGGCCAACGAGCGGCCGAAAATCTTCAACGGCAAATTCCCCGTCATCAGCTTCCAGGACATCCTCGACATCGCCAAGGCGAAGAGCAAGGAGACGGGGCGGTCCATCCTGGTCTATCCGGAAACCAAGAACCCGACCTGGAACAATGCCCAGGCCATCGCCAATGGCTGCGGCGCGCCCGGGAGCCATCCGCTCGAGGATGCCCTGATCAAGATCATCAGGGACAATGGCCTCAACACCAGGAACGCTCCGATCCTGGTCCAGAGTTTCGAGCCCGGCAGCCTGAAATACATGCGCAGCCATGGCCTCGAGACGCGGCAGGTCCAGCTCGTCGACGGCAACGGCATCGACTTCAAGACAGGCCGCGTCCTGCTCAACAACATTACCAACTCCCGTCCGTTCGACTGGACGGTTGCCGGCGACGCGCGCCTGTACGATGCGATGCTGACCCCGGGGGGCCTTGCCGAGATCAAGACCTATGCCGACGGCATCGGTCCGTGGAAGGCCTATATCGTTCCGCTCAAGATCGCACCGTGGAAGGACGCCAATGCCGACGGCACGCCGCATAAGGGCGCCACGCCGGAAGCATCGACGCAAGAGGCAACCAGCCTGATCGCCGACGCGCACAAGCTCGGCCTGTTCGTCCACGTCTTCACGTTCCGGAACGAGAAGAAATATCTCGCGGCCGATTATCACGCCGATCCGGTCCAGGAATATCTCAAACTCTTCCGTCTCGGCGTTGATGGGGTCTTCACCGACTTCACGCATACCGGCGTTGCCGCCCGCGCAGCGTATTTGCGAGAGCTCGGCTGGTGAGCCGAGCGTCGCGTGAGCCGAATGTTGCCTGATCAAGCCCAAAGGTTTTGCAAAATTTCGGTCACGTTGCAGTGCGGCATAATGAAAGTCGTGCCATGTCGCTGCGGTGCTTTCACACGCGATTGAGTTGGGTTAGAGAGGACCTAGTTTTCTCTGACCCGGAATTCTCATGGCCGCCCCCAAGAAAGCCGCCGCAAGCAGCCCGCAAGACAAGACCAACGGCGGTTCGCCCCCGGAATTCACGAAGGAGCAGGAGCTGAAGTCGCTCCGCGACATGCTCCTGATCCGGCGATTCGAGGAAAAGGCCGGCCAGCTCTACGGCATGGGTGCGATCGGTGGCTTCTGCCATCTCTATATCGGCCAGGAGGCCGTGGTGGTTGGCATGCAGATGGCCCTGAAACAGGGCGATCAGGTCATCACCGGCTATCGCGATCACGGTCACATGCTCGCGACTGGCATGGAAGCCAACGGCGTCATGGCCGAGCTCACGGGACGCCGCGGTGGCTATTCCAAGGGCAAGGGCGGCTCCATGCACATGTTCAGCAAGGAGAAGCACTTCTACGGCGGCCACGGCATCGTCGGTGCGCAGGTCTCGCTCGGCACCGGTCTCGCCTTCGCCAATCATTATCGCGGCAACGACAATGTCAGCGTCACCTATTTCGGCGACGGCGCGGCCAATCAGGGCCAGGTCTACGAGAGCTTCAACATGGCGGAGCTCTGGAAGCTGCCGGTGATCTACGTCATCGAGAACAACCGCTACGCCATGGGCACGGCGGTCTCGCGCGCTTCGGCGCAGCAGGATTTCTCCAAGCGCGGTGCATCCTTCAACATCCCCGGCCAGCAGGTCGACGGCATGGATGTCCGTGCCGTGAAGGCTGCCGGCGATGAAGCCGCCGCCTGGTGCCGGGCCGGCAAGGGCCCGATGATCCTGGAGATGCAGACTTACCGCTACCGCGGTCACTCGATGTCCGATCCGGCAAAATATCGCACGCGCGAGGAGGTCGAGAAGGTCCGTCACGACCAGGATCCGATCGAGCAGGTGCGCAACCGCCTGCTCGCAGCCAAGGTGAGCGAGGCCGACCTCAAGGCGATCGACGCCGAGGTGCGCGACATCGTCAACGCCTCCGCCGACTTTGCCCAGCATGATCCCGAGCCGGATGCCGCCGAGCTCTGGACCGACGTTTACCGCTAAGCGCGCGCAAGCTTTCTTTGGAGTCGATATGCCAATTCAAGTGCTGATGCCCGCGTTGTCGCCCACGATGGAAAAGGGCAACCTCGCCAAATGGCTGAAAAAAGAGGGCGAGACGATCAAGTCCGGCGACGTGATCGCCGAGATCGAGACCGACAAGGCCACCATGGAGGTCGAGGCGACCGATGAGGGCACGCTCGGCAAGATCCTGATCCCTGAAGGCACCGCCGACGTTGCCGTGAACACGCCGATCGCGACCATTCTCGCCGACGGCGAGAGCGCTGCCGATCTTGCGAAAGCGCCCGCGCCGGCCAAGCAGGAGAAGGCTGCGGAGTCAGCGCCGCCCGCTGCCGCAAAGGCCGAGGCACCCGCGCCCAAGGCCGCGCCAGCGCCGCAGGCGGTCGCCGAGCCCGATCCTGAAGTGCCCGCAGGTACCGAGATGGTGACGCAGACCATCCGCGAAGCGCTGCGCGACGCCATGGCCGAAGAGATGCGCCGCGACGCCGACGTCTTCGTGATGGGCGAAGAGGTCGCCGAATATCAGGGCGCCTACAAGGTGACGCAGGGCCTGCTCCAGGAGTTTGGCGCCAGGCGCGTGATCGATACCCCGATCACCGAACACGGCTTCGCCGGCGTCGGTGTCGGCGCCGCGATGACCGGGTTGAAGCCGATCGTCGAGTTCATGACCTTCAACTTCGCCATGCAGGCGATCGACCAGATCATCAACTCCGCGGCCAAGACGCTTTACATGTCCGGCGGCCAGATGGGCTGCTCGATCGTGTTCCGCGGGCCGAATGGTGCTGCGGCCCGCGTCGCGGCCCAGCACAGCCAGGATTACTCCGCCTGGTATTCGAGCGTTCCGGGCCTCAAGGTGGTCGCGCCGTTCTCGGCCGCCGACTACAAGGGCCTGCTCAAGGCCGCGATCCGCGATCCCAATCCAGTGATCTTCCTCGAAAACGAAATGCTCTACGGTCACACCGGCGAGGTGCCGAAGCTCGACGATTTCGTGATCCCGATCGGCAAGGCGCGCATCGTGCGCTCCGGCAGCCATGTCAGCATCATCTCCTGGTCGAACGGCATGAGCTACGCGCTCAAGGCCGCCGACGAGCTCGCCAAGGACGGCATCGAGGCTGAAGTGATCGATCTGCGAACGCTGAAGCCGATGGACACCGAGACCATCATCAACTCGGTCAAGAAGACCGGTCGTGCGGTGACGGTGGAAGAGGGCTGGGCCCAGAGCGGCGTCGGTGCCGAGATCGCCGCGCGCATCATGGAAAACGCATTTGACTATCTGGATGCGCCGGTTGCGCGCGTCTCCGGCAAGGACGTGCCGATGCCCTATGCCGCGAACCTCGAGAAGCTCGCGCTGCCGACAGTGGCCGAAGTGGTCGAGGCCGCCAAAGCCGTCTGCTACAGGTAGGCCATGACGGGCCCGAAGGAGCAGCCACTGCCGCCCGACGTCCTCGCCCGCGATGATGCGGTCGAGATCCTGCGCGTGTTCGTGCTGGATGGCGGGTTGTCGATGGCGTTCCAGCGCGCCTTCGAGGAGCCCGACATGTGGGGCCTGCTGCTGGTTGACCTCGCCCGCCACGCCGCCCGCGCCTATTCGCGCGAGAGCGAATATACCGAGGAGGACGCCATGAACCGGATCCTCGAGATGTTCCAGGCGGAGATCGAACGCCCGACCGACACGGGCACCACCACGCCGCGCGGGAAGGGGCACTGACCGTGGCTGTCGAATCCCACCACTACGATTTCATGCTGGAGGCGATCCGCGAGGCGCAGGATTCGATCGCGCAGGGCGGCCTGCCGATCGGCGCCGTGCTGACGCGCGACAACAAGATCATCGCCCGCGGCCACAATAACCGCGTGCAGGAGAACAACGTCATCCTGCATGGCGAGATGAGCTGCCTGCGCGAAGCCGGCGCGATCTCGTTCCATGACACCGTCATGTACACCACGCTGTCGCCATGCTCGATGTGTGCCGGCGCGCTCGCTTTGTTCAAGGTTCAGCTCGTGGTGATCGGGGAATCCGTTACCTTCGAGGGATCCAAGGACATTCTCGACAAGTTCGGCATCCCCTGGATCGACCTTGCCGACGATCGCTCCATCACCATGATGAAGTCGTGGCGTTCCGTCCCTGCCAATGAGCGCCTGTGGCAAGGCGACATCGGCAACTAAACCTGGTCTGTTCGTCTTCACTTTCGGAGACGAATTTTTGAGAAGTTCTTCGTGAGGTCAGCATGCCCATCAACATCCTGATGCCCGCTCTTTCGCCAACGATGGAGAAGGGCAACCTCGCCAAGTGGCTGAAGAAGGAAGGCGACAAGGTCAAATCCGGCGATGTCATCGCCGAGATCGAGACCGACAAGGCCACCATGGAGGTCGAAGCCATCGACGAGGGCACGATCGCCAGGATTTTGGTGCCCGAGGGCACGCAGGACGTCCCGGTCAACGACGTGATCGCGGTGCTCGCCAGCGAGGGCGAGGACGTGAAGGCCGCGAGTGCCGCCAAGCCCAGCGCTTCGGCCGCGCCGCCCAAGGTTGCTGAAACTTCCGCTGCTGCACCGGCTCCTGCGTCGGCCGCGCCCAAGGCTGCGCCGCCGCCTGCTGCCGCCGCTGCAGCACCGCAGGCTGCTGCTGCACCGGCTGCGCAGAGCAACGGCCATGGCGGCCGCGTGTTCTCATCGCCGCTGGCGCGCCGCATCGCCAAAGAGGCCGGCGTCGATGTTGCAATGGTGACTGGCACCGGCCCGCACGGCCGCGTGGTTGCGCGCGACGTCGAGCAGGCCAAATCCGGCAAGGGCCTCAAGGCACCGGCCGCGGCACCGTCCGGTGCGCCCTCGGCAGCGCCGACCATGTCTGACAAGCAGATCATGTCGCTGTTCGAGCCCGGCTCCTACGACGTCGTCCCGCATGACGGCATGCGCCGCACGATTGCCCAACGTTTGACCGCGTCGATCCAGAACGTCCCGCACTTCTACCTCACCATCGACTGCGACATCGGCAAGCTGCTCGCCGCGCGCGAGGAGATCAACGCCGCCGCGCCGAAGGACAAGGAAAAGAAGCCGCTCTACAAGATCTCGGTCAACGACTTCGTCATCAAGGCGATGGCGGTCGCGCTGCAGAGGATCCCGAACTGCAATGTGAGCTGGACCGAGTCCGGCATGGTCAAGCATCACCATTCCGACGTCGGCGTTGCGGTTGCGATGCCGGGCGGGCTGATCACGCCGATCATCCGCAAGGCCGAGACCAAGACGCTCTCCACCATCTCCAACGAGATGAAGGATTTCGCCGCGCGCGCGCGTTCGCGCAAGCTGAAGCCGGAAGAGTACCAGGGCGGCACCACCGCCGTCTCCAACCTCGGCATGTTCGGCATCAGCCACTTCACGGCCGTGATCAACCCGCCGCATGCGACCATCCTTGCGGTTGGCACCAGCGAGGAGCGACCTGTCGTGCGCGGCGGCAAGATCGAGATCGCGCATATGATGAGCGTGACCTTGTCCTGCGATCACCGTGCCATCGATGGCGCGCTCGGCGCCGAGCTGATCGGTGCCTTCAAGCAGCTGATCGAAAACCCCGTCATGATGATGGTGTGAGCCGCAGACGGTGAATACGTAGGGTGGGCAAAGGCGCGAACCGCGCCGTGCCCACCTGTTCATAGTGTTGGAAGGCGGTGGGCACGCTTCGCTTGGCCCACCCTACGAAATTCAGTTGAATGGGAGCCGCAATGGCCGACACATCCTTCGACGTCATCATCATCGGCTCAGGTCCCGGCGGCTATGTCACCGCGATCCGCGCCGCCCAGCTGGGTTTCAAGGTCGCGATTGTCGAAAAATCCTATCTCGGCGGCATCTGCCTGAACTGGGGCTGCATCCCGACCAAGGCGCTTTTGCGCTCGGCCGAAATCTACCATTACATGCAGCACGCCAAGGATTACGGCCTGTCGGCCGACAATGTCTCGTTCGATCCGAAGGCCGTGGTGCAGCGCTCGCGCGGCGTCTCCAAGCGGCTGAATGACGGCGTCGGCTTCCTGATGAAGAAGAACAAGGTGAGCGTGATCTGGGGCGCCGCTTCGATCGATGCCCCCGGCAAAGTCACCGTGAAGAAGTCCGACGTCGAAGGCCCGAAGGGGGCGCTCGGCGAGGGCGCCTATCAGGCCAAGCACATCATCGTCGCGACCGGCGCGCGGCCGCGCGTGCTGCCGGGGCTCGAGCCCGACAAGAAGCTGATCTGGACATACTTTGAGGCGATGGTCCCCGAGCGGATGCCGAAGTCGTTGCTGGTGGTCGGCTCCGGCGCGATCGGCATCGAGTTCGCCTCGTTCTTCCACACCATGGGCTCTGACGTCACCGTGGTCGAGGTGCTGCCGCAGATCCTGCCCGTCGAGGACGCCGAGATCGCCGGCCTCGCGCGCAAGCGGCTGGAGAAGCAGGGCATCAAGATCATGTCCTCGACCAAGGTGACAAAGCTCGAGAAGAAGGCCGACAGCGTCGTCGCCACCATCGACGACGGCAAGGGCAAGCCTGTCACGACCGAGTTCGAGCGGGTGATCTCGGCCGTCGGCGTCGTCGGCAACATCGAGAATCTCGGCCTCGAAAAGCTCGGCGTGAAGACCGATCGCGGCTGCATCGTCATCGACGGCTACGGCAAGACCAATGTCCCCGGCATCTACGCCATCGGAGACGTCGCCGGTCCGCCGATGCTCGCGCACAAGGCCGAGCATGAAGGCGTGATCTGCGTCGAAGCGATCAAGGGCCTGCATCCCCATCCCATGGACAAGCTGATGATCCCGGGCTGCACCTACTGCCAGCCGCAGGTCGCCTCGGTCGGCCTCACGGAAGCCAAGGCCAAGGAGGGGGGCCGCGAGATCCGCGTCGGCCGCTTCCCCTTCGTCGGCAACGGCAAGGCCATCGCGCTCGGCGAGGACCAGGGCCTGGTCAAGGTGATCTTCGACAAGAAGACCGGCCAGCTGCTCGGTGCCCACATGGTCGGCGCTGAAGTGACCGAGCTGATCCAGGGCTACGTCGTCGCGATGAATCTGGAGACCACTGAAGAAGAGCTGATGCACACGGTATTCCCGCACCCGACGCTGTCGGAGATGATGAAGGAAGCGGTGCTGGATGCTTATGGAAGGGTGTTGAATATTTGATGGGCGCATCGCCGCCCACCGCCGTCATTGCGAGCGAAGCGAAGCAATCCAGGCTGCCTCTTCGGAACGATTCTGGATTGCTTCGCTTTGCTCGCAATGACGAGCAGAAAGAGCCGTTCGCAAAATAAGAAGGAAACCAACCCATGCACGACAACGACAATTTGACCATCGAACGCCCGACCTTCGTCACCCATCTCGAATGCGCGATGGAGGGCGATCATTACGCCGCTGACCATGTCCACAACCTCTCCAAGGCCGGCAAGCCGCTGCTGGTGCGTTACGACCTCGTTGGCGTCAAGAAGGCTTTGACCAAGGATGCGCTCGCCCAGCGCCCCGCTGACATGTGGCGCTACCGCGAGCTGCTGCCGGTGCGCAAATGCAAGGACATCGTTTCGCTCGGCGAAGTCACGACGCCGCTGATCCGGCTGCCCAAGCTCGGCAAGAAACTCGGCGGCGGCGAGATCATCGTCAAGGACGAGGGGCGGCTGCCGACCGGTTCGTTCAAGGCGCGCGGTCTCGTCATGGCGGTGTCGATGGGCAAGGCGCTCGGCATCAAGCACATGGCGATGCCGACCAACGGCAATGCCGGCGCGGCGCTCGCGGCCTATGCGACGTCCTGCGGCATCAAGACCACGATCTTCTGCCCGGCCGATACGCCTGAGGTGAACGTCAGCGAGATCGAGCTGCAGGGCGCGACCGTCTACCGCGTCAACGGCTATATCGACGATTGCGGCAAGATCGTCGGCGAGGGCAAGGCGAAGGTCGGCTGGTTCGACACCTCGACCTTGAAGGAGCCGTACCGCATCGAAGGCAAGAAGACGATGGGCCTCGAGCTCGCCGAGCAGCTTGGCTGGGACGTGCCCGACGTGATCTTCTATCCGACCGGCGGCGGCACCGGCCTGATCGGCATGTGGAAGGCGTTCGACGAGCTCGAGAAGATCGGCTTCATCGGTTCGAAGCGCCCGCGCATGGTCGCGGTGCAGGCTTCGGGCTGTGCGCCGATGGTGCGGGCCTATGAGGCCGGCACCGAGCACGCCGCGCGCTGGGAGGACGCCCACACCATCGCATCCGGCATCCGCGTGCCGCAGGCGATCGGCGATTTCCTGATCCTGCGCGCGGTGCGGCAAAGCAAGGGCTTTGCGATTGCGGTGGACGACGACAAGATCTCGGCGGCGCTGAACGAAGTCGCGCGCGAGGAGGGCCTGCTGCTGTGCCCCGAGGGCGCCGCGACCTACGCCGCCTACAAGGACAGCCTCGCAGACGGCCGCGTCTCGAAGGGTGACCGCGTCATGCTGTTCAACTGCGCGACCGGCCTGAAGTACCCGCTGCCGCCGGTCGCCCGCACGCTCGATCGCCACAAGCCGATCGACTACACGCAGTTCTAAATTTTCCTTCTCCCTCGCCCCGCTTGCGGGGAGAGGGTCGGGGAGAGGGGCTCTCTCCGCGAATGAGATATTCGTGAGACCTGTACCCCCTCACCCGAATTCGCGCTGCGCACGAATTCGACCTCTCCCCGCAAGCGGGGCGAGGTAAAGAAAACAAGAATCGCTGGGAGAACACAATGAAGAAGGCCGTCTGGGCCGGGCTGATCGGCATTCTCGCTCTCGCAGGCAGCGCGCGCGCCGACGATTATCCGTCGCATCCCATCACCATCATCGTTCCCTTCGCGGCCGGCGGCCCGTCGGATGCGATGGCGCGCGTGCTCGCCGAGCGCATGCGCACCTCTCTCGGCCAGGCCTTGGTGATCGAGAACGTCACCGGCGCCGGCGGCTCGATCGGGGTGGGGCGCGCCGTGCATTCACCGCCCGACGGCTACACCATCTCCTTCGGCCATCTCGGCACCCACGTCGCCAACGGCGCCGTCTACAAGCTCAACTACGACCTCGTTACCGATCTCGAACCGGTGGTGCTGCTGCCGAGCAATCCGATGATCGTGGTCAGCAAGAACGCGGTGCCCGCGACCTCGCTGAAGGAGCTGATGGAATGGCTGAAATCGCGGCCGTCGCCGCCGACGGCCGGCACCGCCGGCGCCGGCTCCGGCAGCCACATCGCCGGCGTCTATTTCGAGAGCGTCTCCGGCATCAAGCTGCAATATGTGCCGTATCGCGGCACCGCGCCCGCGCTGAACGATCTGATCGCCGGCCAGATCGACATCATCGTGGACCAGACTTCCAACTCCATCAACCAGGTCCGCGCCGGCACCATCCGCGCCTACGCCATCACCGACGACAAGCGCCTGGCTTCGGCGCCCGATATCCCGACCGCGGAGGAGGCGGGCCTGAAGGGCTTCAACATGACGCTGTGGTCGGGCCTGTGGGTGCCGAAGGGCACGCCGAAGGAGATCGTCACAAAGCTCAATGCGGCCGCCGTGGAAGCGCTGAACGATCCCGCCGTCAAGAAGCAGCTCGAAAGCCAGGGCCTGGAGATGACGCCAAAGGATCAGCTGACGCCGGAGGCGCTCGGCGCGCGGCAGAAGGCCGAGATCGCAAAGTGGTGGCCGATCATCAAGGCGGCGAAAATCACGGTGGAGTGAACCCGGTCCGCTTCTACTCCGGCGCCACGAATCCCACCGGCGTCGCCTTGGCGTTGGCATCCTGCGTCACCACGCGCTGGTCGGTCTTGCCGGCCACTGCGCCGCTGCCCTCGAACCTCGCGCGATAGACCAGCACGTTCTCCATCACGCGCTGGACGTAGTTGCGCGTCTCCGACAGCGGGATGCGCTCGACCCAGTCGATCGGATCGATCTTGGGATCTCTGGGGTCGCCGTGCGCCTGCACCCATTCGCGAACGCGGCCGCGGCCGGCATTGTAGCCGGCGAAGGTCATGATCTGGCTGCCGCGATATTCCGATAGAAGTGCGCTGAGCTCGGCTGCGCCCATTTGCGTGTTGTAGACGGGATCGGAGACCATCCTGTCCCAGTCATAGGTGACACCGAAACGTTTTGCGGTGTCGCGACCGGCTTCCGGCGTCACCTGCATCAGCCCGACGGCATTGGCGGCCGATTTATCGCGCTGGTTGAACGAGCTCTCGGTGCGCGCCACCGAATAGATCACGCTGGTCTCGATCGCGGGGGCGACCTGCTTGTGTTCGGGAATGCCGATGGTCGGGAAGGCGTAATGATCGAGCGCCAGCCCGCGCGCCAGCGCCGACTTGCCGACCTCGAGCATGACGCGCGCATCGTTGTGTTGTCTCGCGAGCTCGCCGAGCGCTTCAAGCGCGGTGACGTCGGTGCTCTCCTTGGCGAAATCCTCGGCGTAGTAATACACCATGTCGCGCTCGCCGATGCCGTACAGCATCTCGGCGGCGCGCACGCGCTCGTCTGCGGCCGGCGTGCCGGCCGAGGCCAGCACAGGCGAGGGCGCGCGCAGCTCGATTCCCTCGAGGCCGAGTCGTGCACGGGCAAGCTGGCCGTAATAGGCGGTCGGATAGCGCGCGGCGGCCTTGTAGCTCATGCGCGCGTCGGCGGTCGCATTCATCGCCTCCGCCGCACGGCCGCGCCAGTAATGCGCGCGCGACAGTGCGATCGGATTGGCCGAGCCTTCGTCGATCGCGGCGAAGTGCGCGATCGCCGCCTTGGGATCGTCGAGATAGCGCAGCGCGATCCAGCCGCACATGAAATGGTAGTCGACGCGATAGACGTCCATCGCCGGCACGGCGGCCGCGCGCACCACGTCGTAGGCGGTTTTGAATTTCCCTTGATCGAGCAGCTTGCGTGCCAGCAGGCGGCGCTCGCGCCACCAGGCGTCCGTATCCTGCGCTGCCATGGTCTCGGGCGCGGCGGCCAGGATCACCTCGGCCGCATCGTCGATACGGTCCTTCTGCATGTGCCATTGCGCGCGGCAGAGGACATAGCCGAGGTCACGGCGCGCGTCGGCCGGCACATCTTCGAGATAGTCCTTGGCCTTGTCGGCCTTGCCGTTGACCGCGGCGCAGGCCTTGACGATCGCGAGCGCGTCCTCGCCGAGCCGCTTGGCCGCGCGCCTTGCGCCGGAATAGTCCTTGGCGCCAAGGCGCTTGTCCATGCGGGCGCGATGATCGTCCGCGGTCAGGACGTCGTGGAACGCGTCGTAGGAATCCTCTTCGCTGCGCTCAGACAGTTCGTCCGTGCGCCAGGCCTCACGCACGAGGCGCGTGGCCCTGTCACTATCTCCTTCGGTGAGCAGCACGCGGGCGAGCGCGAAATTGCCCTTGGCGCTAGTTGGGCGATCCATCGTGAAGGCGTGCACGGTGGCCGCATCGGTCTTCTCCTGCCACAGCCGCGCCTCGGCGCGCCGGCGCAGCAACGCTGCGCTCGGCCAATCCGGATTGGCGGCGAGGAACGCAGCATAGCGCTTGAAATTCGCGGTGCTATCGGCGTGGCGCAGCATGAACCAGTCGGCGAGCTTTTGTCCGGCGGGATCGGCAATGCGGTCGCGCGCCGCGGTCGCGTCGTCGGTCTTGCCCTTGCGCGCGAGGTCGATCGCGTCCTTCAGCGCGGCGAGGTCGCCGGTCAGCGCCGGCGGCGCCGGCTTGTCCGCGGGCTCGTCGTCCTGCTTCTTCGATTTGCGCTTGGCGTCGGCGTGTTTGGAGTGCTTGCCGGCGGCGGCATGCCGCTGCTTGCCGGCTTTTGCCTCATGCGTCTTCTTCGGCGCGGATGATTTGTGACTGCTCTTCGCTGCCAACTCGGTGGGCAGCAAGGCCATCGCGGCCACGGCAACGACACACGCGAGCGAGCGTAGGCACTGGTTCATTCGATGGTCCCCCCGCGAAACCACTACAAACCAAGGTCCGCGACGACATGCGGCTCGAGAATCAAAGACGACACCAAAACGATGCCACGACATCGTTTCGCATTCCTGAGGCTCGTTCAACAATGCGGCAAAATGCGGATCGGAACCGGGGAACTTCCGAAGCGGCGGAAACGGCAATGGCTTTAACCTTTGTTAACGATGGGGCTCCCGCGACAGTTGCGTACGGTTCAGGCCGCCGCGAAGGGCCAGATTACGCGTGTTCCCGGGCCAAAAACCGGTGTATTGAGTTCCCCAGCCATCCGTTCAGCCCTTTGCCCCGCACCTCATGCCGCTTTTCAACCAATCGATCCGGCGCAAGATCGTCGGCATTGCCCTCGGACTCATCGTCCTGATGCTGGTCACCTCGGTCCTGTCGATGGTGATGTCGAGCAAGGTAGGCACGCTCCTGGATGAGCTGACCAATCGCTACATCCCGGCCTATGGCGATCTGGCGCGGGCCAATATCCGCTCGCTGGAGCGGGCGGTGGCGCTGCGGCGGATGGTCATGATGAAGATGCAGGACTCCTCGGACGAGGAGGCCTATACGGCGCGCGTTCACGAGTTCGAGGAGGCCGATCGCAGGATCGAGGAGGAAACCTCGGCCGCGCGCAAGCTCATCAACGCGATCATCGACGATACCAGGACGCCGTCGGACAATGCCACGCTGGCGCGGATCGACACCCGCATCGAGACCGCGGTCACCGAGCTGCGCCTTGGCATGAACCAGAATTACGCAAAACTCCTCAAGCAGATCGATGCCAAGCAGATGCCGGAGGCGCGCGGCACGCTGGAGCATCTCGACGGCTTGCGCGATCAGTTCAACCAGAGGATCGATGCGATCCGCGCCGACATGCTCAAGCAGGTCTTCGCCAGCACGTCGACGGTGATCGGCCACCAGCGGCAGGCGATCATCATCTCCGGTGTCGTGACGTTGCTTGCGGCGATCGTGGGATTTGCCTTTGCGCTGCTGGTCAGTAGCGGCATTACCCGGCCGGTGCGGCTGCTGCTTGCCGGTGCGCGAGAGGTCGAGGCAGGCCGTTTCGACAAGAACATCACCGTCTCGACCCAGGACGAGATCGGCGAGCTCGCCGCCGCTTTCAATCGCATGATCGAGCAGTTGCGCCACAACGAGCGCATCCGCGAGACCTTCGGCCGCTATATCGATCCCAAGGTGGTGCAGGGGCTGATCGACGGGCCGGAAATCGCCATCGATGGCCAGCGCCGGGTGATGACCATCATGTTCTCCGACATGAGCGGCTTCACCTCGATGAGCGAGGGCATGACCCCGCGCGGCCTCGTCAAGGTGATGAACCACTATTTCACGGTGATGTCCGCTCCGATCCGGAACAACCGCGGCGTGATCGACAAATATATCGGCGACGCCATCATGTCCTATTGGGGCCCGCCCTTCGTCGAGGAGGACGAGCAGGCGCTGCTCGCAGGCCTGTCCGCTATCGACATGGCCGACCAGGTGCCCGCGTTGCAGAAGCAATTGCCGGATCTGCTTGGCATCCGCGCCATGCCGGTGCAGTGCGATTTGCGCATCGGCATCGCCACCGGCGAAGTCCTGACCGGCAGCATCGGCTCCGAGCTGATGATGAGCTTTACGGTGATGGGCGACGCGGTGAACCTCGCCTCGCGCCTGGAGGCCGTCAACAAGGTCTACGGCACCCGCATCCTGATCTCGCAGACAACCGCCGAGGCGATCGGGTCGCGGCTCGAATTGCGCGAGATCGATCGTGTCGCGGTGGTCGGCCAGAGCGTGCCGCAGCCCGTGTTCGAAGTGATGGGACGGGCGGGTGCGCTCGCCGAGCCGCAGGAGAGCCTGCGCGCGCATTATGCGGAAGGCCTTGCCGCCTATCGCGCGTGCCGGTTCGACGACGCACGAACCGCGTTCAGCGCGGCGCTGGAGAGTGCCCCCGGCGACGGCCCGTCGCGCACGATGCTGACCCGCATCGCGCAGTTCGACGCCAGCCCGCCAGCGGCCGGTTGGGACAGCACCTGGCGGATGGACAACAAATAGCCGAACTGCCGTCCGGCAACCCTCACCACTTGAACGACGCCGCCACCTCGTAGCTGCGCGGCGCGCCCAGGATGATCTGGTCGGTATAGCCCGGATCGCCCCAGGCGGCGTAGAGCTTGTTCGTCAGGTTGCGCACCCGGAACGAGAGCCGCGTATTCTCGACACCCGTGAAATAGGTTTTCGGAATGTCGACGAACGCAAACGCATCGAACGTCGTGTAGCCGTTCATGACGACGAGATTGTCCTGGTAGTTGAATCGATCGCCGACATGGCGCATCGAGGCGCCGATTTCGACCGGCAGTGTCGTATCGAAGCGATAGGACGCGCCGGCATTGGCGATGAAGTTGGGCACGTTGGGCGGCGTCTTGCCCGAATAGGATTGGAACACGCCACTGCCGTCGACATAGCTGAAGTCGATGAAGCGCGACTGCACGAAGGCGACATTGCCCCACAGTTTCAGGCCTGCGATCGGGTTGATCGCCGCGGCGATCTCGATGCCTTTGGATTCCATCTTGCCGGCGACATTGAAGACGATGCCGCTTTCGGGGACATAGACGTTCTTGCGCTGGATGTCGAAAGCCGAGAACGTGGCCTCCGCGCGCTTGTCGGCCGACTGCAGCTTCACGCCGGTCTCATAGGTCCGCGACGTCGTCAGCAGCAGCGGCACCGACGGCGCGAGGATGAAGATGTTGGCAACCGTCGGATCTGCGGCGGTCGCATACTGGCTGTACAGCATCACGCCGGGCGCGATGTCCCAGGTATAGCCGACGCGGCCGGTGATGGGATTGAAGCTCGTCGAGAACGGATAGCCCTTGCCGGACTCCAGAGTGCCGTCCGGAAAGAAGCGCGTGCGGTCCAGCTTGATGTCCTCGAACCGGATGCCGCCGATCAGCGCGAAGGTCGAGGTCAGCTTGAGCCGGTCCTCGAACGACAACGAGGCGGTGTTGACGCGGGTGTAGATCTTCTCGTCGCTGCGCGGGCCGTAGAGGCCCCGGTCCGGATTGAGGAGATCGACGTAATCGTTGAAAAACAGCGTGTCCTGCGAGACGTTGAACTGGTTGTTGCTCGCCGCCAATGTGGCGACGAAACGGTTGTCCAAGCCGCCGATGTCGGTATTGACGGTGAGGTCGGTGATGTTGCCGTAGAGCCGCTGCGCGTGATCCAGGGCCAGGCGTTCGCGATAGATGCTCTGCACGCCGGCGAAATTGCCGACGGTCTGGTCGAACGACGAGATCTCGTTGTTGAACCAGTGCCGATGGGCGTCATAGCCGTAGACCTGGCTCTTCAGCGAGACGTTGTTGGTGATGTCCCACTGGAAGCCCGAGCGCAGCCACAATTCGCTGGCGCCGCTGTGGTTGTCGAGCACGTTGTAGTTCGTGGTCAGCGTGCGCGCGTCGATGGTGGGCGCCACCGGCGTGCCGCCGCCGAGGTAATAGTTGCTCCAGGTCCCGGATACGATGCCCGATGTCGGCACGATGCCCGGCCCGTTCGCCGGCACGATCGGCGTTCCCCAGTAGAACCGGTCGCTGTCCTGCTTGTACTCGGCCGCGCCCCAGATCTTCAGGCTGTCGTTGACGCGATAGTTGAGCTGGCCGGAGACGTTGCTGAGCTTCGAATAGCTGTCGTCGATAAAGCTCTTGTCGTTGAAATGGCTGATGTCGAAGCGGTAGTCGAGGCCGTCGACCAGCGTAGAGCCGCCCGATCCGTAGCCGGCGCGATAGCCGTTGAAAGAATCGTAGGAGGTGAAGGCCTCGTTGACGATCGGACCCGTATGCGGCGCCTTGGTCACGTAGTTGACGGCGCCGCCGGTCGCACCGAGGCCCGCCACCAGCGAATCCGGTCCCTTGATGATCTCCACCTGCTGCAGGCCTGCCACATCCATGGGGCGGCCGGTCATGGTCGATGGCCCGATCGGGATGCCGTTGTAGAGGGTGGTGAGTTGGTCGCCGCCGAAGCCGCGCATCGAGAAGATCGCAGGCGCGCCCGGTGCATCGCCGCCGGTCACGCCGACCGCAGCCTTCGCGACATCGGTCGTGGTCCGGATGCCCTGGTCCTGCATGGTCTGCTGGCTGATCATTTCGACGGTCGCGGGCGTCTCGCGTACCGAGATACCGAGGCGGGAGGAGACCCCGGCGACGGCAGCGGTGTTGAGCGGCGTTGTGTCGCTCGCGCTCTGGACGATCGGCCCAGCAGCGACCGGTGCGATGGGCTTGCGCCCCGTGGCGCGGCGTACGGTGCGCGGCTTCTGATTGCCGGGGCTGACGGCGGGAGCCGGCTTCGGAGTGGATGGAGAGACAGTCACGGGACCGATCTCCACGGGCGGCCTGCTCGGAGCCGTGCTCTGCGCAACCGCTGCCGACGACAGCGACACCGAAGAGAGCAGGGAGATCAGGAAAACACGCGTAAACCCCGGCGTAACGCCGGCACGGAAATGAAGATGTTGCACAACAACGCTCTGCGGCGACGCAAACAAACCGTCACCGCGGTTGCCTTAGCAATCTGCCTTCGCCCAAGCGGCAGATGTACCGGCTACTGGTCCGACACCGGGGCACCCCGCCCAATGCGTTCGCGCGTGACTCATGGCTGGCAGCAGGTTTCCTGGCTCGCGGGTCGTCGCCTTCGACCACCTTCCCAGAGACCCAAGGGCTCCAGTGGTTTTGCTGGTCGTCGGCTATCCGCTTACAGTTGCGGGGGCAGCCGCGGAATTGCCCACTAAGGTGGACGCACCGCATTCCCTTCAGTAGTCCTTGCGGACACTACCGATCATGAAACTGGCATTTGGAGCGGAGGCCGTCAATATCAGGGCCGCCCGGCGGCGCAACGCGCCTGCGAAGTGTGTCATTCCGGACAAAAAACATTCTACTCCATAACGATGTTCGCCGTGACCTAATGTCCGGGCTTAGGTTAGCTGTCCTTGAGGCGTTTAATGGGGATACGCCAATGACAGAACTTGAGGACAGGCTGGAGCGTTTCGAGACGCTCACCGCCGAATGCGAGCTGATTGCCAAGCTCGCGACCGACAGCAGCAAGCGCGAATTCTACCTGAAGCTCGGCGATCAGTATCGCCAGCTTGCGGTGGACATGCGCCGGGCGATCGCGACCAGGACCGCAGCCTGATGTGGTTTAAGGTTTCCAGATAGAGCGAGGCACGATGCCCGCATCTGCATCCTTGCGGGAATGGGCCCGGTCGCAATCCGTTCTTAATAATTGAGCCGCATCCTCATGGGGAAGCGGGGTGTCGCGACGTCGCGATTCCCGGCGATGGGAATGCCTGGGGCAAGGTTGCCATGCAACGTTGCCCGCGAACGTTGCTCGTTTGATGGTTTACATCCCATGCGTCTGTTGGCGGTGATCTTGTTTGCGTTCATGACCGCAGCCTGTAACCAGGAGCAGGACGTCACCGGCTCGACTCCGATCTGCCCAATGCGGAGCTACAGCTCCTACAATCCCCATGACATGAACCAGTGCGTCAGCGCCTGTAAATCGTGCGACCACGGCAATACCGTCACCTGCACCACCGCCTGCACGCTCAGGGGCGCGCATTGAAAGCAAGGCCCGAGGCCGTGGCGACCGTCAGCCGCGGGCCGCTTCGCGCCGCAATTCCGGGAAAATGGCCTCGTCCTGGAGGATGACGTCGGCCGTTCGCCGGTAATGGGCCGTCAGCAGCTTCACCGCCAGATCGGAATCGCTGCTCAGCACCGCATCCACGATCGCCGCATGCTCGTCACCGATATGACGCGAGGGAAAGGCCTTGCTGATCGACAGCCGGCGGTAGCGATAGAGCTGGTCGGCAAGCTGACCGCAGAACGCGACGAGGGATTGCGAACCGCACTGGCCGATCAGGGTCCGATGGTAGATGCGGTGCAGCCGCTCCCATTCGGCATTGTCCTCGAACTCCGTGGCGTTCAGCGATCGCGGCACGCGGCTCAGCCGATGTTGCGCGAGCACAAGTTGCTCCTCCCACCGGGGCGTGGACGCCGCCATCGATTCACGTAACGCAAGAGCCTCGACCCAGCAGCGCGTCTTGGTGAGCTCGGCGAGCTCGGCGCGGCTGACGTCCTTGACATAGAAGCCGCGCTGCTCGCGGACCTCGACCAACCCGTCGGCGGTCAGCCGGTTGAGCGCCTCGCGCAACGGCGTTTGACCGGTCTGATAGGTCTCCATCAGAAATCGCATTTGCAGCTTGCGCGACGGCGCGAGGCGTCCGGACAACAAGTCCTCGCGCAACCGGTCGTAGACATGGCTCGCTTGCGTCGAGGGCGACGACAGGGGGAGCGCCGTAGTCACATCCACCGCTCAAATCTCCGATTTTGGGTCAGGCCAACGTATATCATCATATACATCCATCGATAATTCACGAAAATCTATAAATTTATATTGCAGGATAAGTTTTGTGTAATAAAAAGAGGATGCGCCTGACGCTTGGCAGGCCGACCACGACCAAAAGAGCCTCGCCAAGCACCCTGAACGGAGGAACGTCTTCATGCCCCGGTTTCCGGTGACAGCGCTGCGCAGCGTCGAGCTCGGCACGCCGGACCTGAACGGCTCCGTGAAATTCTATCGCGAGGTCTGGGGTCTTACGCTCGTCGCGCGCTTGGCCGGCATCGTCTACCTGCGCGCAACCGGTAGCGATCATCACGTCGTCGCGCTCTACAAAAGCGAGCAGCCGGAACTCGGCGCGGTGACTTTTCGTGTCGCGAGCCCGGACGATCTGGCTTCCATCGCCGCCAGCGCGGTTGATGATGGAGCCCGGTTGCTTCGCGGGCCGGCGCCCAACGAAGCGCCCGACGGCGGCGTGTCGATGGCCGTTCGTGCCCCGGAAGGTGGCATCCTGCGCTTCGTTCACGGCGATATCAGTCTCGCGCCGGAGCCGCAGCAAGGCGACCGGCCTGAACGGCTCGCCCATGTCAATCTCAACAGCACCGATGTTGATCGCTCCGCCGCCTTCTACGAAAGGGCGCTCGGCTTTCGGCTCACCGACCGTTCGAAGGCGATGGCGTTCGTCCGCTGCAACGGCGATCACCATGCCGTCGTGATCGCCGACGCCGGGGTCAACGGACTCAACCACGTTGCCTTCCTGATGCCGAGTCTGGAGGCGGTGATGCGCGGCTCGGGGCGGATGATCGATGCCGGCTTCCCAATTGCCTGGGGCGTCGGTCGCCACGGTCCCGGTGACAACGTTTTTTCCTATTTCATCGATCCGGTGGGGACCGTGATCGAATACACGGCCGAGGTGCTCCAGGTCGACGACAGCTACGTCGTGCGGGGCAGGGATCATTGGGTCTGGCCGCCCGGCCGCACCGATCAATGGGGCATTGCGCCACCGAAGGCTGAACACGTCAAGGCGGCGCAATTGTCGGTTCGCTACGCCGCGCCCTGAGCGCGGCAATCCATCAACGCTGACACGGGGTGTGCTGAGCTTGGTATCCGGTTCGAACCGCGCGAACGAGTTTCAGGTCGCCGTCGTGGGCTTCGGTCCGTCAGGCGCCGTCGCCGCCAGCCTGCTGGGCGCGCAAGGCATCCGCACGCTGGCCGTCGACCGGGACCGCGCCGTCTACGACAAGCCGCGCGCGATTGCGATCGATCACGAGATCCTGCGGCTGTTCGACAATCTCGGAATTGCCGGGCAGATGCGTCCATACATCGCGCCGTTTCCGGCCTCTGAACATTTCGGCGCGCGCGGCCAGTTGATCCGCCGCATCGACATGGTGAGCGAGCCTTATCCGCTCGGCTACACGCCGACCATGGTGTTCACTCAGCCGCCGGTCGAGGAGATCTTGCGCGCGCATGCGCGATCCCTCCCGTCGGTGGTCGTGGAACTCGGCACCGAACTCCTCCGACTTGGCGAGGCGCAGAACGGCGTCACGCTCGAGGTGCGAGGCGACCAAGGCACCCGGAACGTCACCGCGGATTACGTCATCGCCTGCGATGGCGCTTCGAGCGCGGTCCGCCGGCAGCTTGGGATCAGCTTCGACGATCTGGTGTTCGACGAGCCCTGGCTCGTGATCGATCTCAGGGTCAACGATGCGGGGATTGCAAAACTGCCGCGCACGGCGGCGCAGTTCTGCGATCCGGCACGGCCGACCACCTACATCGTCGGACCCGGCTCGCATCGGCGTTTCGAGATCATGCTGTTGCCGGGCGAGGATCCGCGCGCAACGGAGCAGCCTGAGCAGGTCTGGCGGCTCTTGGCGCGCTGGTTGACACCCGATGATGCGACGCTGTGGCGGGCGGCGAGCTATCGCTTTCATGCCCTCGTCGCCAGCAAATGGCGCGACGGGCGCGTCTTCCTCGCCGGAGATGCCGCCCATCAGCAGCCGCCGTTCATCGGCCAGGGCATGTGCCAGGGCATTCGCGACGTCGCCAATCTGGTCTGGAAGCTCGCGGAGGTCTTGCGCGGAGACTCCGGCGAGGCGCTGCTCGACACCTACCAGGACGAACGCAGTGCTCATGTTCGCGAACTGACGACGCGCATCAAGGCGATCGGTCACGTCATCTGCGAACGCGATCCGGAAGCGGCCGCCGCACGCGATGCCCGCATCCTCGCCGAAGGCGGCGGCATGCCGCGCACCATTACGCGTCAGGAGATCGTGCCGCCGCTCAGCTGCGGCCTGCGCGCCGATGTGCCGCATGCCGCGAACGGAACGCTGTTTCCGCAGCCGTGGGTGATGACCGCAGGCGGCCGGCAATTGCTCGACACTGCCTGCGGTGCCGGATGGCGGCTCGTGCTCAGGGGCGATAGCGCGTTGGCGCACTCGCATGCGATCGCGGCCCGCGCGGCGGAGATGGGCTTGCGCCTGATCGGCGTTGCGGAGGCCGATCACGATGCCGGGCCGGACGTGCTGCGGGAGGAGAGCGGCGTGGTGACGAGCTGGTTCGCACGGCACGTCTGCGCGGCCGCGATCGTGCGCCCTGATCACTACGTCTACGGCGTTGCAGCCGACGAAGCCGCGCTCGCGGCGATGCTGTCCGGTCTGAAAGCGCAGCTGCGATGAACAAAACAACGATAAGAGTTCAACAGGGGGAAATCATGCCATCATCGTCGAGCCTGACGACGGGACCTGCGGTACCTGCGCGCGCCTACGCCGTCCTCATCATGCTGTTTCTGTTCCAGACGATCAATTTCTTCGACAAGCTTGTGTTCGGTCTCTCGGCGGTGCCGATGATGAAGGAGCTGTCGCTCAGCCCGAAGGAGTTCGGCCTCATCGGCAGCAGCTTCTTTCTGCTGTTCTCGCTCTCGGGCATGGCGGTCGGACTGTTCGTCGTCGGCCGTTTTCCCGTGAAGTGGATCTTGATGCTGCTCGCCACCATGTGGTCGGCGACGCAGCTTCCGGTGTTCTTCTCGAGCTCCGTTATGGTGCTGGTCGTGTGCCGAATTCTTCTCGGCGCGGGCGAGGGGCCGGGTTTACCCACGGCGTTGCATGCCTGCTACAACTGGTTTCCTGCTGACAAGCGCAGCGTTCCGAGTGCGGTGGTGCTGCAGGGGATCAGCGTCGGACTTCTGGCCGGCGGCCCGCTGCTGACCTATGTGATCATCAGTTACGGCTGGCGTACGGGCTTTCTGGTTTGCGGCGTGCTCGGCATCGCCTGGATGATCGCCTGGAGCTTCATCGGCGGAGAGGGACCTTACGCAGTAGCGAACGGCGGCCAGGATACGCCGGCGGCCGCGCCAAATGTGCCCGCGCGCCTCCTGTGGTGTGATCCGACGGTCATCGGCGTCATCATCATGTCGACCATGTCGTACTGGATCGTCGGCATCTCCGCGACATGGCTGCCGCCGTTCCTCCAGCTCGGGCTCGGCTACAAGCCGACCGATGTCGGCTGGATCATTTCGGCCATCTACATCTTTCAGTCGCCGCTGTTGCTCGGCGGCTCCTGGATCACGCAAGCCCTTCAGCGTCGCGGCTGGAGCCTACGTGCGTGCCTCGGCAATGCATCGGGATTGGCGCTGCTGATCGCGGGATCCGCGCTGCTGCTCAGCATCGTGACCTCGGGCGGGCTCCAGCTCGCCTGCGTAGGGGTTGCCTTCGCGGCTCCCAGCCTGACCACGATCTTCGGTCCGGTGGCGCTTGGCGCCGTGGCGCCCGCGGCCCAGCGCGGCCGGTTGATCGTCGTGATTTACTCGGGCAATGCGGTATCCGCGCTGTTCTCGAATGCGCTGACCGGATGGATCGTCGGCGAGGCGGGCAGCAACAGCGCTCTCGGCTATGCCCACGCCATGACGTTCACCGCCGGCATTCTCATTGTCGGCGCGGTCGCCGCATTTGCACTCATCTTCCCGGAGCGGACCATCGCGCGTTTTGCGAAGACCTCTTCGCGGTCATCTTCAGCTACCATCCTTCCTGCCACGTCGACCTGATCGGCCCCTTCCAACGTCAAGGACACCAGATGAAATTCGCAAGCTTCGAGATCGACAACGCCGCCTCATGGGGCCTGGTGGAGGGCGACAGCGTGGCCGATCTCGGCCCTGTTCTCGGGGATCGCTACCCCGACCTGAAATCGGCGACCGCAGCCGGCGCACTGGCCGAGGCGGCCAAGTCCGCCTCCGGCGCCAAGCGTCATCCGCTCGCGAAGATCGCCTTCCTGCCGGTGATCCCGAACCCCGACAAGATCCTCTGCATCGGCTTGAACTATGAGAACCATCGCAAGGAGACCGGACGTACGGAGGTCGAGAACCCCACCGTGTTCGGGCGCTTCGCCAACAGCCAGACCGGCCACCTCACTGACATCATCCGCCCGAAGGTCTCGACCCAGCTCGACTTCGAAGGCGAACTCGCCGTCGTGATCGGCAAGCCCGGCCGCTACATTTCGCGCAGCGAGGCCTGGGGGCATATCGCGGGTTACGCCTGCTACAACGAGGGCAGCGTCCGCGACTATCAGCGCCACACCCACCAATTCACGCCAGGCAAGAATTTTCCGACAACCGGCGGCTTCGGCCCGTATCTGGTGACGCCGGACGAGGTCGGCGATGTCGGCCCGCTGCGCTTGCAGACCCGGCTCAACGGCGAGGTGGTGCAGGACACCACCATCGACCAGATGATCTTCGATATCCCGCGCCAGATCGAATATTGCTCGCAGTTCACCCGGCTCGAGCCCGGCGACGTCATCGCCACCGGCACCCCGGGCGGGGTCGGCTCGCGGCGCACGCCGCCGATCTGGATGAAGGCTGGCGATGTCGTCGAGGTCGAGATCGACAAGGTCGGATGCTTGCGCAACGGGATTGCCGACGAAGCCTGATGCCTTCCGACGAGACAATGGGCTATGCGCCGGCGCTGCGGTGGCGGGGCACCGGAGCGATTTCCATGAGATAATCATTTCGCACGGGGGGACTGCGGTCCGGGCTCAGGCCCAACGCCCGCGCGGGCGGACCTGGCCGCCTTGGTTGCACGTTTGGAACCCCGCCGATTCCCGGGCGTTCTGTGCGAGGGCAACAACGCATCGAGGCTGGGCGTATGATCAGCGAGCATTTCGACACCCGCACACGGATCAACATGAAGCTGGCGCTGGACCGGGTCTGCCGGCATCGCCCCAGCGGCGAGGACCACGGCTTCCGCCGCTCGGTTGCCGAAAACATCATCCGCTGCGCGCTGACGGGCCGCACCGGCATCGGCCAGCTCGTCGACGCCGGCGAACGGGCCATGATCAGGACGCGCCCGGAGCGGGAGCCGGCCAGATTGCGAGCTGGCGGAATTCGTCGATGGCTGTGGTAGGGTCGCCGCCGGGAGATTGCCGATGGTGCTCACGGGGCGCGCGACAGCTTGAGCAACGAGGTCCATTGGCGCCACGACATCGCCTCGCTGGTGTTTCCCGTCACCGGACATGGCGCGATCTGCGCCGTGCACCGGGGCGCCTTCCGGACCTTGCTTGGCACCGGGCCCACCCCGGACGCCTGCCTCGGCTATTTCCGGCGGTTTGAGACCGCCTTCCGGGCGGCCGCCGGCGCCAAGATCGCCCGCAAAGGCATTTTGCCGGGGACGAGCCTGCATCTTACCAGTCGCGACATCGCCCGGAAGCTGCTAGAAGACGCGCAAATCGCCAATGGAGAATAGACCATGAGCCCGTCGCAGCTCACGACCGCCCAGCTCGCCAACGCAGAGGTCACGCTTCCGGTCGCCGCCGGGCAGGTGGGACGGCTGTCGCAGGCTCTGATGGCCATGGTGCTCGGCGTGTTCGTCATCGGAATGGTCGGCTTCTCCCATATCGACGTCGTCCACAACGCCGCCCACGACGTGCGGCACTCGAACGCGTTCCCCTGCCACTGACCGGGGTGGCATGAGCACGTTTCGCTCGATCGTCTTCGCGTCGGTCATTGCCGGTTTCATCGTCGGTCTCATCGTCACTGTCGTCCAGCAGTTCGGCACCGTCCCCCTGATCCTGAAGGCGGAAGTCTTCGAGAAGGCGGCGGAGGCGCACCAGCATGACGCTCCGGTCGCGGCGCAGCCCGCAGCAGTCGGGCATGATCATGCAGACCATGACCATGCCGCACATGATCACGGCGCCGGCGACCACGACCATGGCGCCGGGGCCTGGGAGCCGCGCGATGGTTTTGAGCGCAACGCCTATACGGCCGCCGCGAACATCCTGACCGCGATCGGCTTTGCGCTGCTGCTCGCCGGCGTCTTCGCGGTGCGCAGCGGCGCCACTGGCGCGACCATCTCCTGGCACGAAGGCCTGCTGTGGGGGCTGGCTGGCTTTGCCGTCTTTACGCTCGCGCCCGGCCTCGGCCTGCCGCCCGAGCTGCCGGGCGTGCCGGCAGCACCGCTGCTGTCGCGCCAGATCTGGTGGCTGGCGGCCGTGCTGGCGACGGCCGGCGGGCTCGCCTTGATCGTCTTCCGCCGTTCGGTGCCGGCCGCGATCGCCGGCGTGATCCTGCTGACCCTGCCGCATCTGATCGGCGCGCCAGAGCTCGCCAATATCGAGACCAACGTGCCGTCGTCACTGACGCATCAGTTCGTCACCGCCGTGACGGTGACGAGCCTGGTGTTCTGGACGCTGCTCGGCGGCCTGACGAGCGCGGTGTTTGCGCGGTTCGATCAGCGCGCCTGAAGCTTGCGCCATCGCCGCAACGCGACCGCCGTCCAGACCGTCTCGACAAAGCCGAACGGCCAGGCGCCCTGGAGAAAGCCGTAAGCCGCGCCGGACTGCGTGATCTTGCAGCCCGGCCAAGTGAATTGCGGTTGAAGGCGATCCGCTCGCTTCGGAGCAACTACGGCCTCATGCTCGCGAGTCGAGTGCGAACCGTCCGTGCGATCGCCGCCGGAGCCTCATCGGGGATCGCGAAACATGAGCTCGCGTTGATCTCACAGAGAACATAGGTGTTCGCGCCGGCCGCATCGCGCGGGCCGTAGAGGAAATCTGCGTCCCAGATCACCGGCATCGACGCTTCGTCGATGGCCAGTAGCTTCATCATCTGCGGCGTCCATTCGTCCTCCATCAGCCGTCGCAGCGCCTGGAATTGCGGTGCATCGGGGCCGTGCATGATCCGCGGTCCCGGTTGCGCCTCAGGAGATTCCGGTCCTTGCAGCGGCGGCGAGATCAAAGCCTTGATCAATTGGTGCCCGAAACCTGCGACCTTGGCGCCGCTCATGTAGCAGCGGATCATTCCGTCGGGCAGGCGAGGTTGAAACGGCTGATCGATGATGCAGCCGCCCCAGCCGAAATAAGATTCGCATCGCGCGATGAAGGCATCGAGCGGCAAGTCCTCGGGCAGGCTGCCGCGCAGCGCATGGAGTACGCGAACCGTCGGGATCGCGCTCGGCAGGGCCTCGACCCTCCACACCCCTTGGCCGCCATTGCCACGGTTCTGCTTGAGCACGCGTGGGCCGTCGGCCCGCAGGCGCTGCGGAAATTCCGCTGCGAAGGCGGCAGCAGTTTCATAGCGATGGGTGTCGGCGCCCCAACCGAGATCGCGCGTTCGGTACAGGACCTCCTTGACGCCCATCTTCAGAATAATGTCGGGATGCGCGCTCACCCACGGACCGCGCGCTGCAACGTCGCGCAGCAGGTCGTCCAGCCCGACGCGCGTCTTGCCCTGGTGGATCGGATCGACCCAGACCAGCACGCCGTCGACCGCAAGCAGTTGATCGCGGACCGCATCAGTGACGCTCTCGTCGTAGATGGCCGGGTGCGCCGCGATGCCGACGGCGGCGAGAGCCTCGAAGACGCGAACGAAGCGGCTGTTTTGAGCGGTGGCGTCATGGCGCACACCTGCGTCGCCCCGCGAAAGAATGGCTATGGAATATCGGTGAGGGAATTGGGTGTCCATGCGCGAGCTCCACAAATTGCGTGCTGCGCAGACTTGGACCGAGGTCTCACGGGGAGTCTGCTTTGTCCCCACCGCGACATTCTATGCCGGATCGTCGGAAAGCCGCAAGACACGCCGCGCTCACAACATCAGTTCGTGCAGGCCGGTCCAGCCGGTGTAGAGGCCGACGAAGACGATCAGGGCCGCCGATATGTAGGGCGCGCGGTGGGCGTAGCGGCTGAAGCCGCCCCAGTGTCGTTCGACGTGCCGCAGGCTGAGTGCAGCCAGAACGCCGGCCGACACCATCGTGATCGCAAGCCCGATGCCGAAGGACAGCACCAGGACGAAGCCGAGGCTGAACTGCTTCAGCTGAATGCAAAGCAGCAACACGGTGATCGCGGCGGGGCAGGGGATCAGTCCGCCGGTGAGGCCGAACAGCACGATCTGCGCCGTCGTGACCTTGCGCCCCGCGAAGCGCTTGTGGATGTCGGCGGCGTGGGCGCGCGCGTGAGCATCGTCCTCTTCACCGAGATCCATGTGGTCGTGATCGTGCTCCCTAAACAGGATCTCGGTGAAGTCGCCGGCAAGGGCGACGCGCGCCTTGAACGCATGCGGCTCGGGAATCTCCTCGACGCTTTCGAGGTATCCATCGCAAGCGGCGAACGCGAAGGTCTGGTCCGAGCCGTCCTCGCGGATGGTGGTCACCTTGATGTCGCGGGCTGCGGGAAGCGCGCCGTTCCCGCTCCGGATCCGCCAGCGAGGGGGCACGCCGTCTTCGAAGACTTCCAGCAACAGCGGCAGGCCGGCCAGTGGGATCGATTGCGGCTGGTCGTGGTGGTGATGATCGTGCGCGTGGTTCTGCTCTCGCCAGGTGCGCCAGACCATCCACGCCGCAATTCCGATGATCATGACGGCCGATGCCAGTTGCAGGTAGGCCTCGCTTCGTTCTCCGGACAATTCCTGGCCGAAATACAACCCCGCGAGTGCGATCGCCCAGACGATGGCGGTATGGGAGATGGTCGCGGACAGGCCGAGCAGCACGGCCTGAAGCACGGTGCCCCTCACGGCGATGATGAACGCAGCCATCATGGTCTTGGAATGCCCGGGCTCGAGGCCATGCAAGGCGCCAAGCAGGATCGCACTGGGCACGAACAGCCACGCGTGTGCACTGCTCTGTTGGAGCAGGTGAGACAGGTCGGTCATCTCTTCACTTCAAATAGGTTCGGACGACGTCGATGAGGTCGGCGGCGCCCTTGGCCTTCTCCGGATCCTTTTCGTGCGCGGGATCCACGACGTGATGGCGGATGTGGTCTTCCAGCAACTCGGTGGTGAGGCCGCTGATTGCGCCTTTGACGGACGCCACCAGCATCAGGACATCGGCACAGCCGATCTCCGACTCGAGCGCGCGTTCAACGGCCTCGAGCTGACCCTTGATGCGCCGGACCCGGCCGATGAGCTTCGACTTGTGCTTGATCGTGTGTGACATGCGGATAAGATAGGGGGGTACCCTATTTTCGTCAAGTCAGGGAGACGTCGGGCAAAACCACCCGCCGGGTCGTCAAATTGTCTGTGGCAGAACATTCCGCTTTGCCGAAATTCGGAAATGTCGTACTCGTTGGGCATCCGGGATTCACCGACTCAGTCAGTCGCGGCGGCTCCGCTCCAAGGATGCGCCTCGCTCATCTCAAAACTGATAGTTGTGAGTCACTCTTCCCGCGCGGGTAACACTGTAGGCTTTTCCGTGTCCTCGGAGCCACGTTTGTGCTTTGCATGCAACATTCCCGTGCGATTTGACGGTTATCGCAGTCCGTTCGCATCGACGCCGCTTTTTGGCCACACCCGAACATGAATAAAATCACTCTCATGTTTCAGGGGCTGGGCTGGTCCCTTGCAGGCGAGCAGGAAATCCCAAGGTCGATTCAAATCTTGGGTTTGATGTTCCGGGTCTGACAAGGGTTAGCCAAGGACACTGGTCGCGATGGACGCCAAGACCGACATCAAGCAGAGGCTGCCGAGCCGTCACGTGACGGAAGGCCCGACGCGTGCGCCCCATCGCTCCTACTTCTACGCCATGGGTCTGACCACCGAGCAGATCCATCAGCCGTTCGTCGGCGTCGCTTCCTGCTGGAACGAGGCGGCCCCCTGCAATATCTCGCTGATGCGCCAGGCGCAGGCGGTGAAGAAGGGCGTGGCGTCCGCCGGTGGCACGCCGCGTGAGTTCTGCACGATCACTGTCACCGATGGCATCGCCATGGGGCATGACGGCATGCGCTCCTCGCTGCCATCGCGCGAATGCATCGCCGACTCGGTCGAGCTGACCGTGCGGGGCCATGCCTATGACGCCCTTGTTGGCCTTGCGGGTTGCGACAAGTCGCTGCCGGGCATGATGATGGCGATGGTCCGCCTCAACGTGCCCTCGATCTTCATCTACGGCGGCTCGATCCTGCCCGGCAATTTCCGCGGCCAGCAGGTCACCGTGCAGGACATGTTCGAGGCGGTCGGCAAGCACTCGGTCGGTGCCATGTCGGACGAGGACCTCGACGAGATCGAGCGCGTGGCGTGCCCCTCGGCGGGCGCCTGCGGCGCGCAGTTCACCGCCAACACCATGGCGACTGTCTCCGAGGCCATCGGGCTCGCGCTGCCTTACTCAGCCGGTGCTCCGGCACCGTATGAAATCCGCGATGCCTTCTGCATGACCGCGGGCGAAAAGGTGATGGATTTGATCGCGTCCAATCTCCGGCCGCGCGACATCGTCACGCGCAAGGCGCTGGAGAATGCGGCTGCCGTGGTTGCGGCCTCGGGCGGCTCGACCAATGCTGCACTGCACCTGCCAGCGATCGCCCATGAGTGCGGCATCAAGTTTGACCTGTTCGACGTTGCCGAAATCTTCAAAAAGACACCATATGTCGCGGATTTGAAGCCGGGTGGCCGTTATGTCGCCAAAGACATGTTTGAAGTAGGTGGCATACCGCTTCTGATGAAGACGCTGCTCGACAACGGATTTCTACACGGCGACTGCATTACGGTCACCGGTCGAACGATCGCTGAAAACCTCAAAAGCGTGAAATGGAATCCGCACCAGGACGTGGTGCACCCGGCAGACAAACCCATCACCGTCACGGGCGGTGTGGTCGGTCTGAAGGGCAATTTGGCGCCAGAAGGTGCGATCGTGAAAGTCGCGGGAATGTCCAATCTGAGGTTCACCGGTCCGGCACGCTGCTTCGACCGGGAAGAGGACGCTTTCGAAGCCGTCCAGAACCGTACGTACCGCGAAGGCGAAGTCATCGTGATCCGCTATGAGGGCCCCAAGGGCGGCCCCGGCATGCGGGAAATGCTCCAGACCACCGCAGCGTTGACCGGGCAGGGCATGGGCGGCAAGATCGCGCTCATCACCGACGGCCGCTTTTCCGGCGCCACCCGCGGCTTCTGCATCGGCCATGTCGGGCCGGAGGCAGCCATCGGCGGCCCGATCGCACTGTTGCAGGATGGCGACATCATCGAGATCGATGCGGTTGACGGAATCCTTAACGTAAAATTGAGCGACGCCGAGCTGGCTCAACGCAAGACCAAATGGAGCCCTCGCGCGACTAACCACACGTCGGGTGCGCTCTGGAAATATGCTCAACAGGTTGGACCGGCGGTCGATGGGGCAGTCACCCATCCGGGCGGCGCGCACGAGAAGCAGTGCTATGCGGACATCTAGGCGTGCCATAGTTGCGTTTGTGTTGGGGGCTACCGCGCTGGCTGCGCCGGCGCTCGCCTTCGACGGCGCGCCGGTCAACCCGAAGGATGCGACCATCCCGGTTGTGACGACCTTGCCCGGTGCTGCTGGCGCGGTACGCAAGTCGGCAGCGCCGATGGCGACCCAGGAAACCTCGCTCAGCGCCCTGCAATATGCCGCCGAGGGCGGTCACCCGATCGCGCAGTGGAAGCTCGGCCGAATGTACGCCAGTGGCGACGGCGTGGCCCAGGACGACGTGCGCGCTTTCGAATATTTCACCCGGATTGCCAATGCGCATGCCGAGGACAGCCCGTCGGAGCCGCAGGCGCAGGTCGTGGCCAACGCCTTCGTCGCGCTCGGTCGCTACTATCTGAGTGGCATCCCGAACTCGAAGATCAAGGCCGACCCGGACCGGGCGCGGGAGATGTTCTCCTATGCCGCATCCTATTTCGGCAATGCGGACGCCCAGTACGATCTCGCCCGACTCTATCTGAAGACGCCGGACGCCTCGCGCGAGGATTTTCGCTACGGCGCGCGCTGGCTCGGCCTTGCCGCCCAGAAGGGCCAGCACGAGGCCCAGGCGCTGCTGGGGCAGATGCTGTTCAACGGCGACCGCCTGCCGCGGCAGGCCGCGCGCGGCCTGATGTGGCTGACCCTGGCGCGTGACAGCGCCGGCACGGACGAGACCTGGATCAAGGAAAACTACAACCGCGCCTTCGCCAAATCCTCGGACGACGACCGCGCCATGTGCCTGCAAATGCTGGAACAGTGGGTGCAGGGCCGCCGCGAGTAGGTTCGGCAGAGAAGGTGCCGTAGGGTGGGCAACAGCGCCTTGGCGCTGTGCCCACCACCTGTTTCGATGATGAAGAGATCGTGGGCACGGCGCGTTGCGCCTTTGCCCACCCTACGACAGCTGCGATTGCCGCTGGCTGCTGCGGTCCGGTTGCTCACCGTGCCCACCAATCCGGCGAGCCTTACGCCGCCTCCAGATCCAGATCCGCCCACACCGGCACGTGGTCCGACGGCTTCTCCCAAGCCCGCACATAGCTGTCGATGCCGACATTGGCGAGCCGGTCGCTGGCCTGCGGCGACAGCAAGAGATGGTCGATGCGCAGGCCATGGTTCTTCTGCCAGGCGCCGGCCTGATAGTCCCAGAAAGTGTACAGTCCTGACTCGTCGGTCACCGCCCGCAAGGCGTCGGTCAGGCCGAGACCGAGCAGGGATTGGAAGCTCTCCCGCGTCTCGGGCTTGAACAGGGCGTCTTCGGTCCAGGCGGCGGGATTGTGGACGTCACGGGCATGCGGGATGACGTTGAAGTCGCCTGCGAGGACCAGCGGCTCCTCGGTCTTAAGACGCTCCTTCGAATACTCAAGAAGCCGCGACATCCATTTGAGCTTGTAGGGATATTTCTCGGTCCCGACCGGATTGCCGTTGGGCAGATAGAGACAGGCGATGCGCAGGACGCCGCGCTTCAGCGTGACCACGCCCTCGATGAAGCGGGCGTGCGAATCCTCGTCGTCGCCGGCGAGTCCTGATTTGGTCTCGTCGAACTTGAGCTTGGAGAGCAGGGCGACGCCATTGAACGTCTTCTGCCCGTGCGTGACCACGTTGTAGCCGAGCGCCTCGATCTCCAGCCGCGGGAACGCCTCGTCGACGCATTTGATCTCCTGCAGGCAGACGATGTCCGGCTGACACTCCTTCAGCCAGGTCAGGAGGAGATCGATCCGCTGCCGGACCGAATTTACGTTCCAGGTGGCTACTCTGATGGGCATGTCGGCGGGCTCCGGGCAGGGGCCATGGTTAGAACAAACTGCAAACGCGCTCGTCAAGGACGCCGCAAAATCTCCCACAAAATTAACCCGGCTTAAGCCGGCCCCGGGCCATTGATACCGAAAAGGTTTTTCGAATGGGATGGCCGGACAAATCATCACAGCGCGCTGGGTCGCAAGACGGCCTGATCGGGGCGTCCTTGTACTGGCTCGGTGGCTTCGAAATCGAGGACGGCCTGACCGCGGATCTCAGCGAGCGTGAGATGCGCCGCATCCGCGCCAAGCAGATCGATGCGGTGACGCGGGCAATCCCGGTGACCATGGCCGTCACCATGCTGAACGTCGCCATTGTGCTGATCCTGTTCTGGGGCCGGGGCTGGAACGATTTCCTCGCGATCTGGGGCATGACGCTTGCCGCCACCGCTTCGCTTGCGGTGCGCGCGTGGCAGCGCTCGCATCAGAACCCGCCGCAGGAGGCCTCCGCGCGGGCGGCGCGGCAGACGATGCGGCAGGCATTCTTCCTCGCGGCGATCTGGGGCACGCTGCCGCTCGCCCTGTTCAGCCGGGTCGGGCCGACCAGCCAGTTGATCCTGGCCTGTCTGATGGTGGGCATGATGTCAGGCGGCGCCTTCACGCTGTCGACCTTCCCGCGCGCGGGCCTCGTCTATCTCGCGACAATGACGGTCGCCTGCGCCGGCGCGATGCTGTTGTGCGGCAGCGGGCCGTATCTGGTGACGGCGGT
Source organism: Bradyrhizobium sp. LB11.1 (assembly GCF_040549385.1). Taxonomy (NCBI): domain Bacteria; kingdom Pseudomonadati; phylum Pseudomonadota; class Alphaproteobacteria; order Hyphomicrobiales; family Nitrobacteraceae; genus Bradyrhizobium; species Bradyrhizobium sp. LB11.1. Next base: position 389,742 of record NZ_JBEPTH010000005.1, read on the forward strand.
GTTCCTGCTGCTGTTCGCTTTTTTCATGGCGCGCAACATCGTCTCGCAGGGCAATCTGTTTCTCGGCAATCTCAAGGCCCAGCTCGAGCTCGAGCGCCAGACCGAGATCATCTCGCTACTGTTGAAGGATTTTCAGGAGAACGCCAGCGACTGGCTGTGGCAGACCGATGCCGAAGGGCATCTCACCGACGTGCCCCAACGCTTCGCCGACGTCGCGCAATTGCCGCTTCCGCTCCTGAAGGGATCGCTGTTCGCCGACGTGCTCGACATGCTGTGCCCCGAAGACAAGGCGGCGGCTTACAACGTCGTCGGCCTGATGGAGCATGCCGAACCGCTGCACGAGATGAACCTCAAGGTTGTCGCCGGCGGCGAGGCGCGGCTGTGGTCGCTGACGGCGAAGCCAGCCTATGACCGCGATGGGCAATTCTTGGGCTATCGCGGCTTCGGGCGCGACGTCACCGAGCGCTGGCGCGCGGAAAAGGCCGAGGCCGAGAGCCGCGCCAAGTCCGATTTCCTGGCGGTGATGAGCCACGAGATCCGCACGCCGATGAACGGCGTGCTCGGGCTCGCCAGCATGCTCCTCGAGACAAAACTCGATCCGGAGCAGCACGAGGCCGTCACCACGATCCGCGAGTCCGGTGACAACCTCCAGCGCATCCTCAACGACATCCTCGATCTGTCCAAGCTCGAGGCAGGACGCTTCGCGTTCGAGGCGATCGACTTTACGCCGCAGGCGCTGGTCGAGACGGTCGCGACCGTGGTGCGCGCAAGCGCCAGGAGCAAGGGGCTCGCGATCAAGGTCGAACTCGATCCGAACCTGCCGCCGACGCTGCGCGGCGACGTCGCGCGTATTCGGCAGGTGCTGCTCAATCTCGCCTCCAACGCGGTGAAGTTCACAGACCAGGGCGAGGTCACGATCAGGGCCATGTGCCAGGCGCGCCGCGATCTGCTGGCGACAGTCGAATGGACGGTGACCGACAGCGGCATCGGCATCGCGCCCGAGAAGCTCGGGCAGCTGTTCTCGGACTTCGCGCAGGCCGACGCCTCGATCAGCCGCCGCTTCGGCGGCACCGGACTTGGGCTCGCGATCTCCCGGCGCATCATCGAGCAGATGGGCGGTACCATCGGTGCCACCTCGACGCCGGGCGAGGGCTCGACCTTCCAATTCACGCTGGTGCTGCCGTGGAGCCAGATGCAGACATCCAGCCAGGACGCGGGCCGCGATGAGGTCGACGATCTCAAGGCTCGCATCGCGAGCCTCGATCGGCCGCTGAAGGTGCTGGTCGCCGAGGACGACGCCGTCAACCGCATGGTCGTGAGCAAGATGCTGGGAGCCTTCGAGGTCGAGCTCCGGGTCGTCACCGACGGCGTCGAGGCCGTCGCGGCCGTCGCCGAAGGCGATTACGACATCGTGCTGATGGACGTGCGCATGCCCGAGATGGATGGTCTTGCCGCGACCCGGGCGATCCGCGCGGAAGGCGGACGCTTCGAAGCATTGCCGATCATCGCGCTGACCGCCAATGCCTTCCCCGAAGACGTCAAGATCTGCCGCGAGGCAGGCATGTCGGACTTCCTGGCGAAGCCGCTACGGAAGCCCGCGCTGGCCGCTGCCCTGCTGCGTGGGCTGGACGGTCACGTGATGGTGGACGACGCGCCGCTCCAGCCGGATCTGATGCCGGTCGAGGTGGAGTGGACGGACGAGGAAAGGCAGATGACGGGCGCGTAGGCGCTAACCACGTGCATGAATTTGCGTTTCGCACCGGTTGGCCGGATGCTGGCAATTCGGATGCGCGATGTTACCTTGCTGCGCCATGCGCCTTGTTGTCCTGCTTCTCATCTTGTTCACAGCCTCTGCCCGCGCCGGCGATGGGCCGCTGATGAGCGCGCACATGATGTTGCCCGTGGTGATATCCGGCAACAAAGTGTCGCTCGAAAGCTTCGTCATTCGTCCTGATCGCTCCGGCAAATTTCCTCTCGTCGTGATCACTCACGGAATGCCTTCCGGCGATGAATTCTTTACTGAAATCGTCAACCGCTCTCCGGTCGGCTACAGCAAGGCGGCCGTCGCCTTCGCGCAGCGAGGATATGCGGTGGTCTCGATCATGCGTCGTGGCTATGGCCGCTCCGGAGGAGGATTCTCCGAGTCTTTGCGGCAGGGCTGCGACTATCTTTCGGCCGTGCGGGCTTCCAGCGACGATGTCATTGCGGCGGTCGCTTCACTGCGCAATGAGCCCTGGGTCGACGCTGAGCATGTCGTCTTGCTCGGTCATTCCGTTGGGGGGCTCGCGGTGATGGCCGTTGCCGCACAGAACATACCGGGTGTCGTTGGCGCCGTGAATTTTGACGGCGGTCGGACTAGCTCCTCCGCACCCAACCAACCTTGCTCGCCTGATATCTTGGTCGATACATCAGCCGCATTGGGGCGCACGGCCCGTATCCCCATGCTTTGGCTCTATGCTGAGAACGATCAATTCTACGGTCCAGACTTGGCACGGCGCATGTTCGCGGCCTACAGCGCTGGCGGTGCGCCTGCGCAGTTGCATATGCTGCCTGCGTTCGAACCGAACGGCCACAATACCGTCATGCTCGCGCCGGCAGACATTTGGTTTCCGTCCGTCGATCCCTTTCTTGAAAAGTTGGGTCTTCCAACCAGGACTGCCATCGAGGCGCCGTTGTTTGCTGAGCTGCCAGTCCCGCCGGGGGCTGTCGCCGCTTGCCAGGTGGCGTTCGCGGACTACCTCGCCAATCCCGATGATGCCAAGGCCTTCGCGATGAGCACGCACGGCCACTGCGGGACTGGATTTGGCCGTACAACTCTCGAGGCGCGCGAGCCTGCCTTGATGAAATGCAAGATCAACTCGCGCGGCGAAGATTGCAGGCTTTACGCGGCCGGACAGAAGCTTGCGGCGGATTGAACCACAGTCCACGCGATGCAGTGTAACGCGGCGCGCCGCTACAGTTTTCCATAGACCCGCGCGGCGACCGCCTTCAGGCGCTCGACCGAGCCGGACTCCGGATGCGGCTTGACCGGCGCGAACAGGATCGAAGCCTGCCTGCCGTTCTTCCAGACAAAGATGTTGACGGCATTGCCGTTGCCCTTGGTGCAGGAATGCTCGCCATACGCTTCACTGCCGAGTTCGGGGATCGCAACGTGTTGGCAGGGACCTGTGCGCTTCATCATGCTGACGGCGGTGTCGCGCGAGGTCGCGATCACTGCGACGAGCATGGTGTTGGCCTCGCGATCGAACATCATGCAGCTGCCCGCGCCGGTCCGCTGGACCTGCAGCGTGCTCCTGTCGAGGAAGCCGTCGGCATCCGCGGCGTTAAGCCATTCGCAGTCGCCGAACCGCTCGCTGGTCTTGCCCATATTTCCGACGGCAACACGCGCGACCTGGGTGAGGGGGCCGAGCAGCGCATCGTCGGCGCGCCGGCCGATCGGATAGACGCTGATTTGCAGAATGTAGTCGCTGGACAGTGCGAGGACCGAAGCCTCCTGGCGCTGCGCGTCCGCAGCGGTCGTCCCGCGCTGGCCTTCATCACCGATGTCAGCGATTGCGTTCAGCGGCATGCGTTCAGTGAGCGTCTTGACGAAGGTCGCGTACAATTCCCTGGCGCGGTCCTTGTCGGGATTGCGGAACACGGTCAGCATCATCGTGTCGCCGCGCCCGGCCTGGTAGATGCAGCCGCGGCCGTCCTGATTTGAAATCAACGACCATTTGAGCGCCGGCATCGCGCCGGCGAGCTCCTGGGCGCTGATGAACCGGCAGGTTCCGGCAGCGTGCGCGGGAAGCACCGGGACGGCTGCGATTGCAAGGAACAGAGCGAGGCAACAGGACAGACGATCAATCATGACTACTGCTATTGGCGCGCCATGGCCGATGAAGATGGGCCCTATTGCTTCGCCGTGGCGCTATGACATAGGCGGCCGGCACACGTTCTGTGTGCCGGATCTGCAGTTTGGTTCGATCTCGCGCTACGATGCGCGATAGAGCGTTCGGCTGCGTTGCACCGCATTCCCGATCAATCACTCGAGGGCGGACTGAATGTCCGTCTGGTCGAAGTCGCCACCTTTGAAGAGAAGGGGCTGCAACCGCGCCTTAGCCAGCGCATAGACCGCGCAATCGACGATATTCAACTGCGCCGGATGCCGCTGCCCCTTGCCGAAACGACGAAACGCATCGAACGCGCCTCTCGCCATTTCCTCATCGAAGGGCACCACGACGATTCCGGCATTCTCCAGCAATTCGTCGAACTGACCGACCGCATCCGGTCCGAGGCGCGCGAACAAGACGATCCTCGTTTCAAGGACCGCGACCGAAGAGATCATCAAGCTCTCGGCACTGCGGATTGCCGCCTGAAAGCGCGAGCTATCCGGTTCATTCGTGATGGTCGCGATGATCGCGGACGTATCGAGGACCATCAGGACGGCAATCCGGAGCCGTCATAGCTCATGATCTCTTCTGCCGGACGCGGGTCAAGAACGGGCATGCGGGAAACCCGCTGGAAGAACGCATCCATCGCAGCTTTCCGGTCGCTCGCCGCAGGTGGCGCGACACGAGACAGCCGCTCCTCGACGGCGCGCTCGATCGCGGTTTCGACATCCTCGCCGGTCAGCCGGGCAAGCCGTTCCACGAGCTGATCGACCTTGGCGGAGCGAATATTCATGGACCACCCAATGAAACTGAGAGCCTTTGCGGCTCTAGCGACGAGCACATCCTACCCCTGTTTTGCCCGACGGGTCAAATTGTTTTCGCAAAAGCCGAAATGCCCGTGCCGACTCCCGACTACTGTGCATGGGGTTGTTTTACAGATTTTGAGTGGGTCTAGATCGAGAAGCTGGTCCCGCAGCCGCAGGACGCCGTCGCGTTCGGATTGTTGACGCGGAACGAGGCGCCGATCAGATCGTCGACGAAATCCACCTGCGAGCCCGCCAGAAACGGCTGGGAAGCGGAATCGACCAACACCACCGCGCTCTCCTGCTCGATCACGAGATCGTCGTCGGTGCGATCGCGGTCGATGTCGAACTTGTACTGGAAGCCGGAGCAGCCACCGCCTTCGACGGAGATGCGCAGCATCGCGCCTGTGCCTTCGCCCTTGAGGATTTCCCCAATCCGGCGTGCGGCGCGGTCACTGATGGTCACGTCAGTCGTCATTAGCTCGTCTCCGATAGGCCCGCGGTCATACCAAGTTCACTTGTCAGGTTCACTTGCCCAATTCATTTGGTATCCCGCGTCCGGCATAGTTAAGTGCAAGGATACGCAGAATCAAATGGATAGGGACTAAATTCGTCGTGTCCGTCGGAATGGCAGCCCCCCATGCGCCCTATGCCTGCGACCCCGATCGCAGCCGCGGCCGGCTGGTCGCCGAGCCGCCGAGCCGGACCCGGAGCCCGTTCCGGCGCGATTGCGACCGGGTGATCCATTCCACCGCGTTCCGTCGCCTGAAGTACAAGACCCAGGTGTTCGTGTTCCATGAGGGCGACCATTACCGCACCCGGCTGACCCATTCGCTGGAGGTCGCGCAGATCGCCCGCGCGCTGGCCCGGCAGCTTGGGCTGGACGAGGATCTCACGGAAACCCTGGCGCTCGCCCACGACCTCGGCCATCCGCCGTTCGGCCATGCCGGCGAGCGGGCGCTGGATGCCTGCCTGAAGGATTTTGGCGGCTTCGACCACAATGCCCAGGCGCTCCGCGTCGTCGGCTCGCTGGAGCACCGCTATCCCGAGTTCGACGGGCTCAACCTGACCTGGGAGTCGCTCGAGGGCATCGTCAAGCACAACGGCCCGCTGACCGATCGCAGCGGCGCGCCGGTCGGACGCTATCGCGAGCACGGTATTCCCGTCGGCACCGCCGACTACATCAAAACCTACGACCTCGAATTGTGGAGCTTCGCATCGCTCGAAGCGCAGGTCGCAGCGCTCGCCGACGACATCGCCTATGACGCCCACGACATCGACGACGGCCTGCGCGCCGGCCTGTTCCACCTCGACGATCTCAAGGTGATGCCGCTCACCGCGGAGATCATCGCCGAGACCACGGCGCATTATCCCGATCTCGAAGATGTCAGGCGCGGCGCCGAGCTCGTGCGCGAGCTGATCTCGCATTTGATCGGCGCGGTGTTCGCGGAGGCCGAGAGGAACCTCGCCGCGGCGAAGCCGCGATCGGCCCAGGACGTGCGCCATCAGAGCCGGGCGCTGATCACGTTTCCCGTCGCCGTCGCCGAGGAAGAGGCCGCCATCAAGCGCTTCCTGTACCAGCACATGTACCGCCACAAGCGGGTGATGCGGGTGATGGCGGAGGCGGAACAGATCCTGTTCGACCTGTTCGCGAAATACCTGTCATCTCCCGCCGACCTGCCGATGGAATGGCTGGTCGGGGCGGAGGCGGACGACGAGGGCGACCGGGCCCGCCGGATCGGCAATTTCATTGCCGGAATGACCGACCGTTTCGCCCTGACCGAGCACCAGCGGCTCTTTGACTCGACCCCGGATTTGCGTTAGGCGGCGCCCATGCCCGACACATCCCCAGCACCGCATTTGTTCGCCGACGTACTCGCACGCGTGCACGCCGTCTGCCGTACGCTCGCGGCGGAAGCCAACTGGCCCGAGGGCATCGATGTCTCGCGCGTGGTGGTCGAGCCGCCGCGCGATGCCTCCCATGGCGACATGGCGACCAACGCCGCCATGGTGCTTGCGAAAGAGGCAAAGGCAAAGCCCCGTGACCTCGCCGAGCAGATCGCCGAGCGGCTCCGCGCCGACGCGCTGATCGCCAAGGTCGACATTGCCGGTCCCGGGTTCATCAATCTGACGCTCCAGCCCGCCGCCTGGGCGGAGGCGCTGCGGACCGTGCTGCGCGAGGGCGCCGATTACGGCCGCGTTCGTGGCGGCTCCAAGGTCAATGTCGAATACGTCTCGGCCAATCCGACCGGACCGATGCATGTGGGCCATTGCCGCGGCGCCGTGTTCGGCGATGCGCTGTCGAGCCTGCTTGAGTTCGGTGGCCACGACGTCACCCGCGAATATTACATCAACGATGCCGGCGCACAGGTCGATGTGCTCGCGCGTTCCGCGTTCCTGAGGTATCGCGAGGCGCTCGGCGAAGACATCGGCGCGATCCCGGAAGGGCTCTATCCTGGCGACTATCTGAAGCCGGTCGGTGGGGCGCTGGCGAAGGAGCACGGCGACAAGCTGCTCGCGATGCCCGAGGACCAATGGCTGCCTACGGTTCGCGCCAAGGCGATCGCGATGATGATGGACGAGATCAAGGGCGATCTCGCTGCCCTCAACATCCGTCATGACGTGTTTTTCTCGGAGCGTTCGCTGATCGAGACCGGCAACAACAAGGTTGCCGAAACCATCGATTTCCTGAAGGCCAAGGGCGACGTCTATGAAGGCCGCCTGCCGCCGCCGAAAGGCGCTCCGGTCGAGGACTGGGAAGACCGCGAGCAGTTGCTATTCAAGGCCACGGCTTACGGCGACGACGTCGATCGTCCGCTGATCAAGTCGGACAATTCCTACACCTACTTCGCCTCCGACATCGCCTACCACAAGAACAAGTTCGACCGTGGTTTTGCGGAGATGATCGACGTCTGGGGCGCCGATCATGGCGGCTACATCAAGCGCATGCAGGCCGCCGTGAAGGCAACGACCTCCGGCAAGGGCGCTCTCGATGTCAAGATCGTCCAGCTCGTGAAGTTGCTGCGCAATGGCGAGCCGGTGAAAATGTCCAAGCGAAGCGGGGACTTCGTCACCTTGCGTGAGGTGGTGGATGAAGTCGGCCAGGACGCCGTCCGCTTCATGATGCTCTACCGCAAGAACGACGCGGTGCTCGACTTCGACCTCGCCAAGGTCATGGAACAGTCGCGCGACAACCCGGTGTTCTACGTCCAGTACGGCCACGCCCGCGGCCACTCGATCTTCCGCAACGCGCGGACCGAGGTGTTCCCGGAACTGCCGGAGGATTCGAGCAGGCGGATCGCCTGGCTCAGTGAGTCGGCTGTGGAACGGCTGTCAGACCCGGTGGAACTCGACCTTCTCAAGCGTCTCGCAATTTATCCGAGGATGCTGGAAGCGGCCGCAGCGGCACATGAGCCGCACCGAATTGCCTTCTATCTCTATGACTTAGCGAGCGAATTTCACGCACTTTGGACGAGGGGGCGCGATTTGCCCTATTTACGCTTCATTATCAATAATGATGCAGATCTAACGAAGGCGCGGCTGGCTATGGTCCAGGGCGTCGTCTCTGTCCTGGCATCGGGCCTCGCCATCCTCGGCGTCCATGCTCCGGATGAGATGCGGTAGTTTGGGGCGAACTACTTAAGGGGAATGTTGGGGGTACCGGCACAAGCCGGATCGCTTAGACTTGGTTGAAAGCCTTGTGGGTCGAAAGCCGTGCCTTGGTCGAGGGGCGCGCGGCTTTCCCGAAGGGACGCATCATCACGATGGCCGAACGATATCAGGACAGACCGTTTCCCTCCGATGACTATGGTCGCGGTGGCAACCAACATGGCAAGGCCGAGAACGATCCCTTGGCCGAGCTCGCCCGCCTGATCGGGCAGACCGATCCGTTCGCAGCCCAGGGCCGCCCAACTGCGCAGCCGCCAGCAGCGCCAGCGCCTTCGCAGGCTTATCAGGACCACGATTATCCGCAGGACGACTATCAGCAGGACTATGCCGAGCAGGCCGCAGCGCCTCAGCCGGGGCCGCCGTCATGGATGCGGCGCGCCAACGTGCAACCGCAGCCGGCGCCCGAGCCCGACTATCCCGTCGCCGTGAGTCCCGTGCATCCGTTGCATCGCTATTCAGCCCAGCCGGCTGCGCCTGAACCCGAATTTCGTCAGCCGCAGGCCTATCAGGATCGCGCTTATCAGGATCAGACTTATCAGGATCAAGCCTACCATCAGCAGCAGGCACAGGACCAAGCCTACGCGGCGCCGTACGAGCAGCCCGACCCGGCGCGCTATGATGATGCGCTCTACGGGCGGCTTGAGGCGGGCGAGCAGGATTTTCAACGCGAGCCGGCCTATCCGGATGATCCTTACGCGTTCCAGAGCGACTACCCCGAGGCCGATCTCGACGAGCCCAGGAAGTCGCGCGGCGGCCTGATGACGGTCGCCGCGATCCTCGCGCTGGCCGTGGTCGGAACTGGAGCTGCCTTCGCCTACAAGACCTATATCGGTTCGCCCCGCAGCGGCGAGCCACCGATCATCAAGGCCGACAACACGCCGACCAAGATCGTGCCGGCACCGTCGGACTCCTCGGCCAAGGTCCCGGATCGCATGGTGAGCGGTGACGGCAGCGAGAAGATCGTGCCGCGCGAGGAAGCGCCCGTCGACGTCAACGCCAAGGCGGCCGGTCCGCGCGTGGTGTTTCCGCCGCTGAACCAGAATGCCAACCCGCCGCCGGTCGCAAGCGTGTCGCCGTCCAACATTCCGCCGCCGAATGCCGGCCCGATACCGAGCAACGGGACGATGCCGAACGGCGCTCCGCGTTCGATCAAGACCGTGGCGGTGAGGGGCGACCAGACCGACAGCACCGCGCCGCAAGCCGCCGCGCCGTCGGCGGCCAAACCGGCCGTGCCGCCGAAGCCGATCGCTGCACCCGCCGCGCCGCGGACGCCGCCGACCTCGGCCAATGCCAGTGTCAACCAGCCGCTCTCGCTGGCTCCGCAGGCCGAGCCGCCGCAGCGCATGGCCGCGACCAATCCCACACAAATTGCGCCCGCGAGCAGCAGCGGTGGCGGCTATGTCGTGCAGGTGTCCTCGCAGCAGAGCGAGGATAGCGCACACGCTTCGTACCGGGTGCTCCAGGGCAAATATGGCAGCGTGCTCGGCTCCCGCTCACCGGTGATCAAGCGGGTCGACCTGACGGACAAGGGCAAGGGGATCGTTTACCGCGCCTTCGCCGGGCCGTATGGCTCGGCCGACGAGGCGGTGCAAGTCTGCAACAATCTCAAGTCCGCTGGCCTGCCGTCCTGCTTCGTCCAAAGGAATTAGCGGACGTTTTCTTGACCCCCTCCGGGCAGGGTTAATCGGCCCCATGAGCACGGGGCCTTCATTGCCGACGTTTCCGGAGCGGACCGTCACCGGGCGGACGTTTATCCGTGCCAAACGCTCCTGGGGCTTCATTGCCTTCAGGCGTAGTATCGAAAGTTCGACCCAAGTCACGGTTCCGGTTGCGGAATCGGCGGCGCGGCGATTGATCGCGGCCAATTCCGCCGGTCTCAGCATTCCCGTGGATGGCGCCGTCGACCCCGCCCATCCTATGACGACTTCTGCGACAATGATCGCTCAGGTGATTCGCAGCGCAGTTGGGTTCCAGGCTTTGTTAATGAGTGATGACGTGTCGATGAGGAACGTGCTGGCGGGAGGCATCACCGAGCGAATTTGCGCCATGTTCGCGGCCTGCTGCGACACGTCGCATCACAGCAATGACAATGCGGGACTGGACGCATTGACCGCACGGGTAACCACGGCATCCGCATGACCGCAGAAATCCTATCGTTCGAAACCGGCCGGCCCGCAGAGCTCGCCGAGGGCGAGCCGGCGTTGGTGGTCGACGTCGAGGGCTATGAAGGCCCGCTCGATCTGCTGCTCGCGCTGGCGCGGCAGCAGAAGGTCGATCTCGCCAAGATCTCGATCCTGGCGCTGGCCGACCAGTATCTCCACTTCATCGAAGCCGCGCGAAAGATCCGGCTCGAGCTTGCCGCCGACTATCTCGTCATGGCTGCCTGGCTCGCCTTCCTAAAGTCGCGTCTTCTGCTGCCTGAACCGCCGAGCGCGGAGGGTCCGAGCGCCGAGCAAATGGCGACTGCGCTCGCGAACCGTCTGCGCCGTCTGGAAGCCATTCGCGAAGCTGCCAACCGGCTGATGAACCGGCAGCAATTGCTGCGCGACATTTTTCCGCGCGGTGAGCCTGAGCGGATCGCGGAGATCAGGCATCCGAAATACACAGCAACGCTGTACGACCTGCTCACGGCCTATGCCTCACAACGCCAGTCGCGCGTGCTGGCGAGCGTGCATCTGGCCAAGCGCACGGTGTGGTCGCTCGCCGAAGCGCGCGCCACGCTGGAGCGGCTGGTCGGCAGCATCACCGAACAGGACGACTGGGGCGTGCTCGACGATTTTCTGGTCCGTCATGTCGCCGATCCGACGCAGCGTGCGACGGTGTTCGCCTCGAGCTTCGCCGCCGCGCTCGAGCTGGTGCGTGAAGGTCAGCTCGAGCTGAATCAGAAAGAAGCGTTTGCGCCCATCTATTTCCGGAAGGGGCGTCCAAAACCGGTTTCGGACGCAGCTCCCGCGCCCGATGCGCCGGTCGCTTAAGTGCAAGAAGGAGAAGCTGCCATGGCAAGCCTGGCTGAAGTGCGGGTAGAAGAGGCCGAGCCGATGGAGAACGAGTCCCAGGCACGTCCCGAAGAATTGCGGCTGCTGGAAGCGCTGCTGTTTGCTTCGAATGAACCGCTGGATACCGCGACCCTGGCCAAGCGCATGCCCGAGGGCGTGGACGTGAAGGCCGCGCTCGAGCAGCTACAGGCCGACTATGCCTTGCGCGGCGTGAACCTCGTGCGGGTTGCCAACAAATGGACGTTCCGCACCGCCGGCGATCTCGCCTGGTTGATGACGCGTGAGAGCACCGAGACCCGGCGCCTGTCGCGCGCGGCCATCGAGGTGCTGGCGATCATCGCGTATCACCAGCCAGTGACGCGCGCCGAGATCGAGGAGATCCGCGGCGTGGTCACTTCGAAGGGCACGCTCGACGTGCTGCTGGAGACCGGCTGGATCAAGCCGCGCGGCCGCCGCAAGACGCCCGGCCGTCCCTTGACCTTCGGAACCACCGAGGACTTTCTGTCGCAGTTCACCCTGGAACAGCTTGGCGATCTGCCGGGGCTGGAGGAGCTGAAGGGCACGGGCCTGCTGGATTCGCGCCTGCCGACCGGCTTTAGCGTGCCGACGCCGTCGGATGACCCGCAGCTCCGCGAGGATGAAGACCCGCTGGAACCGGGCGAGGACCTCGATCTGGCGCTGGCGCCTGCGGTCGAGCCCGAGACGCCGCCGGAAGGCGACAATGAGGGTGGCGCAGAAGGCTAATATTCCCGCCTTTTACCGGACCCCTGCGACCAGTTAACACTAGCAAGATTACGTAGTGCCAACAGCGAATTGGCGCTGCCTTGGTCCTTGTTTTTGAGGCCTGCGAAGCCTAGGTTTCGATGAAGATCGGCCGGGGTCCCGGCCATGCGCGTTTGGAGGGTTGCAGGATGGGTTCACTGAGCATTTGGCACTGGATCTTGGTGATCGCAGTGGTCCTGCTGCTGTTCGGCCGCGGCAAGATTTCGGATCTGATGGGTGACGTGGCGCAGGGCATCAAGGCCTTCAAGAAGGGCATGCAGGACGACGACAAGGTCGCCGACCAGCCCGAGCCGTCCAAGTCCATCGAGCACAATGCCGCGCCGACCGCGGCACGGTCCGACGTCGGCAGCAAGGCCGTCTGAGCCAGGAGCACGCGAGACGCGGGTAGCGGCCCTGATCCTCCGCGTGAGGGATTGGGCCGGTCGTGGCTTCGCGTGAACGGAAGACGTCATGTTCGACATCGGGTGGAGTGAACTGGTTCTGATCGGGGTCGTTGCTCTGGTCGCCATCGGCCCGAAAGAGCTGCCGGGCGTGCTGCGCATGGTCGGCCAGTGGATGGGCAAGGCCCGCAAGATGGCCGCCGAATTCCAGGGCCAGTTCCAGGAGGCCATGCGCGAGGCCGACATGGCCGACCTCAAGAAGAGCTTTGACGAGGTCAAGGAAGCCGCTTCCGGCTTCACCGGCGGTGGTTTGATGACCTCGCTCCAGAAAGACGTCAGCGATGCGCTCCGCATCGACGCGCTCGACAAGCCGGCCGCGACTGCTGCCGTCGAACCGCCGGCGACTTCAAGCGAAGCGCTGGCGACTTCAAGTGAAGCGCCGGCAACTTCAAGTGAAGTGCTGGCAAGCCCGACCGCGCCTGAAGCGCCGACGCCCGAGACCTTCGTGGAAGCCGAGATGCATGTGGCGGTGAACGAGCCGCTCGCCATTACCCGTGAGGTCGAGCAGGCTCGGGTCACCCAAGACACCGTCAATCAGGACATTGCGCCATCCGAGGCGATCAAGGACGCCAAAGCGTCATGAGCGACGCCGAGATCGAGGCCAGCAAAGCCCCGCTGATGGACCATTTGATCGAGCTGCGCTCGCGGCTGATCAAGGCGCTGCTCGGCTTTGGCATAGCTTTCATCCTCTGTTTCTTCTTCGCCAAGCAGATCTACAACGTGCTGGTCTGGCCGTTCGTGTGGGTCGCAGGCGCCGACAATTCGAAATTCATCTACACGGCGCTGCTTGAATATTTCATCACTCAGCTGAAGCTCGCGCTGTTCGGCGCCGGCTTTATCTCGTTCCCGATCGTCGCGACCCAGATCTACAAGTTCGTCGCGCCGGGCCTCTACAAGCACGAGAAGAACGCCTTCGTACCGTATCTGGTCGCGACACCGTTCTTCTTCGTGCTCGGCGCGGCGCTGGTCTATTTCGTCGTGCTGCCAATGCTGGTCCGCTTCTCGCTCGGCATGCAGCAGGCCGGCAGTGACGAGACCGCGCAGATCCAGCTTTTGCCCAAGGTCGGCGAATATCTGTCGCTGATGATGTCGCTGATCTTCGCCTTCGGTATCGCATTCCAGCTTCCGGTGATCCTGACCCTGCTCGGCCGGGTCGGCATCGTCACCGCAAAGATGCTGCGCGAGAAGCGCCGCTATTTCATCGTGGTCGCCTTCATCATCGCTGCCGTCCTGACGCCACCGGACATCCTGAGTCAGTGCTCGCTCGCCATTCCCCTGCTGGCGCTCTACGAGGGTTCGATCATTGCAGTCTCGATGGTGGAGAAGAAGGCGGCGGCCTCGAAAGCCGCCACCGGCACGGACGTGTCGACGCCGGCGAATCCGGCAGAGTAGGGGCCACATCAGCGGTGTCATTCCCCGCGAAATCGGGGAATCCAATACGCCGCGCCCTCTCGAAGAATCACCCCCGTCTCTGGAATACTGGATCGCCCGCTTTCGCGGACGATGACGCCTGTGGTAGTGGGAAGCGCTGTGCACCCCGCCAACATGCGCGTTGGCTCTCGCACGCTGATTCAGGACCACCGCCATGCACGACATCAAATCGATCCGCGACAATCCGCAAGCCTTCGACGCCGGTCTCGCCCGGCGGGGTCTGAAGCCGTTGTCGGCATCGCTGCTCGCGATCGACGAGCGCCGGCGGGCGGCGATCCTGGCCTCGGAGCAGGCGCAGGCGCGGCGCAATGCTGCGTCCAAGGAAATCGGTGACGCCAAGAAAGCCAAAGACGAGGCCCGCGCAGCCAAGCTGATGGCCGAGGTCGCCGAGCTCAAGACCACGATGCCGGAGCTCGAGGCCGCCGCGAAAACGGCCGACGAGGAATTAGCCAAAGACCTGTCCGCGATCCCGAACATTCCGTTCGACGAAGTGCCCGATGGCGTCGACGAGCACGGCAACGTCCAGCACCACGTGTTTGGTGCCAGGCGCAACTACGGCTTTGCGCCGAAGCTGCACGACGATCTCGGCACCGCGCTCGGCTACATGGATTTCGAGGCGGCCGCAAAGCTCTCCGGCGCGCGCTTCGTCGTGCTGAAGAAGGGCCTCGCGCGCCTCGAGCGCGCGATCGGGCAGTTCATGCTGGACCTGCATACAAACGAGCACGGCTACACCGAGATCAATCCGCCGCTCCTGGTGCGCAACGAGGTGATGTTCGGCACCGGGCAGTTGCCGAAGTTCGAGGACGATCAGTTCTGGGCGATCAAGGGCGAATTGCTCGCGTCACCCGATCAAGAGCGGCTGAAGACCGAGCGCCTCGGCCTGATCCCGACCGCCGAAGTCTCGCTCACCAATCTCGTGCGTGAATCCATTCTCGACGAGAAGCAGCTGCCGATGCGCCTCACCGCGCTGACGCCGTGCTTCCGCGCCGAGGCAGGCGCCGCCGGGCGCGACACGCGTGGGATGATCCGCCAGCATCAGTTCACCAAGGTCGAGCTGGTCTCGATCACGACGCCCGAGGCCAGCAAGGACGAGCTGGAGCGGATGCTGTCCTGCGCTGAACAGGTGCTGCAGAAGCTCGACCTGCATTATCGCGTGATGACGCTCTGCGCAGGAGACATGGGTTTCTCGTCGCAAAAAACCTATGACATCGAAGTGTGGATGCCGGGGCAGGGCGAGGGCGGCATGTTCCGCGAGATTTCGAGCTGCTCGGTCTGTGGTGATTTCCAGGCGCGGCGCATGGATGCGCGCTCCCGCGGGCCGGACGGCAAGCCGCGTTTCGTGCACACGCTGAACGGCTCCGGCACGGCGGTCGGCCGCGCGTTGATCGCCGTGATGGAGACCTATCAGCAGGAGGACGGCTCGATTGCGGTCCCCAGCGTGCTTCAGCCCTATATGGGCGGGTTGAAAGTGGTCGCGCGCGAGTAAAGCGCCTTGCCCACCTGAAACGTAGAAACGTTTGGTTGCGAAGATCGGGCGGCCGGTTATCCTGCCGGCCATCCGTCAACGCGAACCGATCGTCCATGGCCTTGCACAGCGACATCTACTGGGTCGGCCGACAATGGGCGGTGACCGGTGCCGGTATCCAGGCCATAGATCAACGCTTGCGCGGCGTGCTGGACATCGACATCGCGCGGCTCTGGGACGAGAGCCTGGTGCGGAGCCGGCGAGCCAAGCCCGGGGTCAACGCCGAGGACTTCGACAAGGCGCTGATGATGGCGCGCGAGCGTTTTCCCGAGACGCCGGTATCGGCCCCGTTCCTTGCGCAGCTGAAGGCGCTCGGTGTGATTGAGACGCCCGTGGTGAGCACGGTCCTGCCTGCCATGCAGCTGCGCGCCGAAGGCCGGCTCGCGCGCTTCCTGCCGCAATGGCGGGTCCGCCGCTAAAGCGAATGGGATCAATTGTTGCGTCGCGGCAACGAGCAGGGATCCCGGGTGAGGTCTGCGCCGAAGCCGGTTTGCCTGATCGGTCCCAGCCGGATAAGACGGCCTGACCCCAGCTCAGGAATCGACCACCGGCATGCGCATTCTCTGCACCAATGACGACGGCATCCACGCTCCCGGCCTCAAGGTCGTGGAGGAGATCGCACGCGCGCTGTCCGACGACGTCTGGGTGGTGGCGCCCGAACTCGATCAGTCCGGCGTATCGCATTCGCTGTCGCTGAACGATCCCCTGCGCCTGCGCGAAGTCGGGCCGCGGCACTTCGCTGTGCGCGGCACGCCGACCGACTGCGTCATCATGGGGGCGCGCCATATCCTTGGCGCCGAGCTACCCGATGTCGTGCTCTCCGGCGTCAACAAGGGCCGCAACGTTGCCGAGGACGTGGTCTATTCCGGCACCATCGCCGGCGCGCTCGAAGGCACCATCTTAGGGATCCCGTCATTCGCGTTGTCGCAGGAATTCAGCGTCGAGACGCGCGAGCGGCCGCTGTGGGACACTGCGCGCAAATTCGGTCCCGACATCCTGCGCAAGGTAATCAAGGCCGGTATCCCGAAGGACACCGTCATCAACATCAACTTCCCGTCCTGCGCGCCGGAGGATGTGCTCGGTATCCGCGTCACGCGGCAGGGCAAGCGCAATCTCGGCTTCCTGCGGATCGACGAACGCAGGGACGGCCGTAACAATCCGTATTTCTGGATCGGCTTCGAGCGCGCGGCGATGATGGATACGCCGGCCGAAGGCACCGATCTGGCGGCGCTGCGCGAACGCTACGTGTCGGTTACGCCGCTACGGCTCGACCGAACCAACGATGCGTTTTCCGAAGAGCTGAGCGCGACGTTGAAGTGAAGACCATTTGGAAGTAGCGGCTTGTCTAGCCGCCGCGGAGCGCGGCTTCGATGGTCTTGCCGAGTGCGTCGAGCTGAAACGGCTTCTGCAGCGCGGGCCGGTCGCGATATTGCTCGGGCAGACCCGATGAGCCATAGCCGGTCGCGAAGATGAACGGGCAGCCCTTTTCCCTGATGAGGTCGGCAACCGGAGAGATGACCTTGCCGTTGACGTTGACGTCGAGGATTGCGATGTCGAACTCGGTTGCCTGGGCGAGGCGGATGGCCTCCGGGATATCGCCGGCTTCAGCCGCGACCCTGTAGCCGAGCTCTTCCAGCATATCCGCAACCATCATTCGGATCATCACCTCGTCCTCGACGAGGAATACAGAGCGGCCGGAAAGCCCTGTTGCGGTCATCGTTGTTGAATCCTTGCCCATTGCTGAAAACGTTCGCAGATAACACCCATCGACGCAATGTGCGTTAAGGCCTGCGCAAACCTGCATATCGCTTAATCAGTCGTAAGCCGATTGTGGTCAAGTGCTGCGCTGCAAGGCTATCATAGGTTCCTGAGCCGGAACAAGATTCTCGCCCGGGCCGTTGCGACGCAGAGCATCGATCCAGCCCCTCCGACAAACGCAGACAGCAATGGCTTCCAATCAGCACCCGCCGGAAAAGATGATGTTTCAGCTCTCGCTGAGGCGCCGGGGCATCAGTGATCAGGCGGTGCTGCGGACCATGGAGGAGGTCCCGCGCGATCTGTTCGTCGAGGAGGTCGATCGCGACGCCGCCTATCGCGACAGCGCGCTGCCGATCGCCTGCGGACAGACAATTAGCCAGCCCTTCGTCGTCGCCTACATGACGCAGCAGCTCCAGCTCCAGAAGCAGCACCGCGTCCTCGAGATCGGCGCGGGCTCGGGCTATCAGGCGGCGGTGCTGTCCCGGCTGGCCGGCCCGGTGCTGACTGTCGAGCGTTACCGGAAGCTGGCGATTGCCGCACGCGCGAGGCTCGAAAAGCTCGACTATCACAATGTCGAGGTGATGCTCGGCGACGGCCTCAATCTGCCGCCGAACATCGGCCCGTTCGACCGCATCATCGTCACCGCTGCGGTCGAGCAGATTCCGGAGAATCTGGTCGAGCGGCTCGAGGTCGGCGGCATCCTGATCGCACCGGTTGGCCCGCATCAGGGGGTACAGACGTTGACCCGCCTCAGTCGGACCGAAGTCGGGATCGAACGCCGGGAACTCGTGGAAGTCCGTTTCGTGCCCGCCCTGCCCGGCGTGGCGCGGGAGCTGTAGAATTCCGGATCGGCTGTGCATCCAGCATCTTATTGGGAGGGTTAAGCCGTTATTTACTCGGCGCGTGTTTACTTAAAAGACCAGTTCTGTTGCGTACGAGTGAGTAACCATGTCTGTTGTCGCCGAGTTGCTTTACTCGCGCCGCGTGCCGCAGGTTGCGGTCTTGGCGCTGATCTCGTTCAGCTTTGCAGGGTGCAGCGCCGACATGCAGTCGCGGCTGTCCCAGTCGAACTTCTCCAATCCCTTCTCTGAATCGACCGGTTCGGTCCAGCAGGCCCCGCCGCCGCAGCGCGAGCTGCCGCAATATGCGCGGCCGCAGACCCAGTCGGGTTATTATCAGTCGCAGCCCTTGCCGCCGCCGGCAGTCGGCGCGCCGCAATCCTATCCGGTTGCCGCGGGTGCGGGCGTCTCCGGAGGCGGCCGTGGGTTCGGCTCCTATACGCCGCCAGCCCAGCCGCGCCTCGAAGCCACCGGCACTGTGCCGCCGCGCTCGGTCGCAGCCGCCCAGCCGGTCGGCGGGACCAAGATCATCGTCGGCACGAGCGACACGCTCGACGTGCTCGCCAGACGGTACCATGTGAGCCCGCAGGCGATCATGGCCGCCAACGGGTATAAGGGCCCGCGCGCGCTCTCGCCCGGCCAGCAGCTGATTATCCCGCACTCGGGTGCGGTTGCTGCCGCTCCTGCGCCGGTCATGGCGCCGGTTGCTGCGGCTCCCGTCATGGCGACGAAGCCGGTGGCCGTTGTCGCCGCGCCGTCGAGATTCCACTTCGTCAACCGCGGCGACACGCTCGCCAGCATCGCGCGCAAGAACCATATCTCAGCGGCCGAGCTCGCCCGCGCCAATGGCCTCGCGTCCTCGGCCAAGCTCAAGCTCGGCGCCAAGCTGACGGTGCCTGGTGCCAAGACCGCGGCGGCTGCCGCGCCGCTCGCTCCGGCACCTGTCGCTGCGGCTCCCGTGGCGGCTGCACTGCAGCCGGTTGCCTCCGCACCTGTCACCAAGATGGCCGCTATTGCCCAGCCGGCGCAGAGCGCGCGCCTGGCCCAGGCCACCACCAATATCGAAGAGAAGCCCGCCGCGACGCCGGCAAAAGCCGCAGAGACCACCAGCTCGCTGCCGACCTTCCGCTGGCCGGTGCGTGGCAAGGTCATCACGAGCTACGGCGCCAAGACCAACGGCAAGTCCAATGACGGCATCAACGTTGCGGTGCCCGAGGGTACGCCGGTCAAGGCGGCTGAAGACGGCGTCGTTGCCTATTCCGGCAACGAGCTGAAAGGCTACGGCAATCTGGTCCTGGTTCGGCACGCCAACGGCTACGTCACCGCATATGCCCATGCGAGTGAGCTGTTGGTGAAGCGCGGCGACACCATCAAGCGCGGTCAGGTCATTGCCAAGTCGGGTCAATCCGGGGAGGTGGCGTCGCCGCAGCTCCACTTCGAGATCCGTAAGGGATCGAGCCCGGTTGACCCGCTTCAATTCCTGAACGGGGCGTGAGGCGCAGGTTCCAGTTCGGCGCACGCTATCACCACAAGCACGTTGTCATCGCCCGCCTTGTGCGCAATTGCGCACTGGAGCGGGCGATTCAGTATTCCAGCGACAGCATTGTTGAGCCGATAAGCCGCGGCGTACTGGATTCCCCGCTTTCGCGGGGAATGACAGTTGTGGGTGAGGCGACTCTGTTCGCTATTTCGCCGTGAGCTTTACGCCGAGCCGGCCCGCCAGCTCCTGCACGAACTGCCAGGCGACACGGCCCGAGCGCGAGCCGCGTGTCGTCGACCATTCCAGCGCCTCGCGCTCCAGCGCCTCATCGTCGAGCTTGATGCCGAAATGGCTGCAATAACCGCTCACCATGGCGAGATATTCGTCCTGGCTGCAACGGTGGAAGCCGAGCCACAGGCCGAAGCGATCAGACAGCGAGACCTTTTCCTCGACCGCTTCGCCGGGATTGATCGCGGTCGAGCGCTCGTTCTCGATCATCTCGCGCGCGAGCAGATGGCGGCGGTTGGAGGTGGCGTAGAGAATGACGTTCTCGGGCCGGCCCTCGATGCCGCCCTCGAGCACGGCCTTGAGCGATTTGTAGGACGCGTCATTGCCGTCGAAGGAGAGGTCATCGCAGAACACGATGAAACGGAAGGATGAGGCGCGCAGCTGCTCCATCAGCGCCGGCAGGCTCTCGATGTCCTCGCGGTGGATCTCGATCAGCTTGAGCTTGTCGGCCGGTTTGCGCTCCGCGTTGATGCTGGCATGTGCGGCCTTCACCAGCGACGATTTGCCCATGCCCCGCGCGCCCCAGAGCAGGGCGTTGTTGGCGGGCAGGCCGTTGGTGAAGCGCTCGGTGTTCTCCATCAGGATGTCGCGCATCCGGTCGACGCCCCGAAGCAGGAACAGTTCGACGCGGCTGACCCGCGGCACCGCCGCGAGGCGGCCGTCGGGGTGCCAGACATAGGCGTCCGCCTGCTTGAGCGACTCGCGTTCGGCAGTCGGCTTGCCCTGGGCGGACAGTTGCGCCGCAATGGTCTCCAGCGCGCGGATGATGCGCTCCTGGGAGAGATCCGAGGCGGCCTTGGGTTTGGCCTTTGGGGCCGCCTTTGAGACCACGTTGGGGCGTTTTGCCGTGACCTTGGCGGGCTTCCTGGCAGCGGTGCGGGGGCCTTTGCCGGCCGGGCTTTTGCTTGGCTTTTTGGGCATGTCCGAAGTTCCTGAGAATGCAGCCTTATCGGGCCTGACGGCCCGCCGCAAGGTGGCCAAATCGACGGTCTGGCAGCGTTGCAATTGGGGCGGTGGTCGCTATAGTCCGCGCGAATTTAACCGAGCCGGTCGCCCCCGGGGCCTGACCGGCTTCCCCTGTTTCCGCGAGGATCGTCCGAATGTTCATTACCCCTGCGTATGCCCAGGCTGCGGGCGCCGGCGACACCAACAGCATGTTGATGTCGCTGCTGCCGTTCGCCCTGATCTTCGTGATCATGTACTTCCTGATTCTGCGCCCGCAGCAGAAGAAGGTGAAGGATCATGCCGAACTCGTGAAGAACGTCCGCCGTGGAGACACCGTCGTGACCTCGGGCGGCCTCGTGGGCAAGGTCACCAAGGTGGTCGATGACGACCAGATCGAATTCGAGATTTCCGACGGCGTGCGCGTGCGCCAGATGCGGTCGATGATCTCCGGCGTGCGCGCCAAGGGCGAGCCGGCCAAGGAAAAAGACAGCGCGAAGGAAAGCGCCAAGGACGACGCCGCGGCGAAGTGAACGCTATCCCGCGAGTCTCTCAAATCTCCTGATCTGACAGGTCCAGTCGATGTTGTATTTCACGCGGTGGAAGGCGCTCGGGATTATCCTGACGGCGCTGATCGTGTGCCTCTGCGCGGTCCCGAACTTCTTCCCCGAGGCGCAGGTCAAGACCTGGCCCGCCTGGGCCCAGCGCCGGCTGGTGTTGGGTCTCGACTTGCAGGGCGGCTCCTCTCTGCAGCTCGAGGTCGACTCCAACTACGTGAAGAAGGAAAAGCTCGACCAGATCCGCGACGACGTCCGTCGCGTGTTGCGCGAGGCCAAGATCGTTTACACTGGTCTGGTAACGAAGGGCGATGCCGTCGAGGTGCGCGTCAAGGACGGGGACGCCCAGACGGTGCTCGCCAAGTTGCGTGAGCTTGCGCAGCCGGTTGGCGGCCTGATGGGGTCTAGCGGTCAGCGCGACCTTGAAGTCGCCGATGCCGGTGGCGGATTGATTCGCCTCAGTGTTCCGGAATCCGCGATGATCGAGCGTTTGCGCAAGACCATCGAGCAGTCGATCCAGATCGTCGAGAAGCGCGTCAACGAGCTCGGGACCGTCGAGCCGATCATCCAGCGTCAGGGTAACGACCGCATCCTGGTGCAGGTGCCGGGTTTGCAAGATCCCACCCATTTGAAGGAACTGCTGGGCAAGACTGCGAAGATGGAATTCCGCATGGTCGATCCCTCGGTGCCGGCGGACCAAGCGCAGCAGGGCGGGTTGCCGCCGGACTCCGAGTTCCTGCCGGCTGCCACGCCGCCACCGTCCGGCTACGTGGTCAAGAAGCAGGTGCTGGTTGCGGGCGGCGACCTGACCGACGCCCAGGCGACCTTCGACCAGCGTACCAATGAGCCGGTCGTCAGCTTCAAGTTCAATACCTCGGGCGCGCGCAAGTTCGCGCAGGCCACGCAGGAGAATGTCGGGCTGCCCTTCGCGATTATCCTCGACAACAAGGTGATCTCGGCGCCGGTTATTCGTGAGCCGATCACCGGCGGCCAGGGCCAGATCTCTGGCAGTTTCAACGTGCAGTCGGCCAACGACCTCGCGATCCTCCTGCGCGCCGGCGCGCTACCGGCGCCGCTGACTGTCGTGGAAGAGCGCACGGTCGGTCCGGGCCTCGGCCAGGACTCGATCGAGAAGGGCGAGCTCGCTGCCTATGTCGGCTCGATCATGGTCGTCGTGTTCATGCTGTTGACGTACCGGCTGTTCGGCGTGTTCGCCAACATCGCGGTGGCCATCAACGTCGCCATGATCTTCGGCCTGTTGTCGCTGCTCAGCGCCACGCTGACCCTGCCCGGCATTGCCGGCATCGTGCTCACCGTCGGCATCGCGGTCGACTCCAACGTTCTGATCTATGAGCGCATCCGCGAGGAGTTGCGCGGCGGGAGAAGCCCGATCTCGGCGATCGACGCAGGTTTCAAGCGGGCGCTTTCGACCATTCTCGATTCCAACATCACGACGTTCATTGCCGCTGCCGTGCTGTTCATGATCGGCACCGGTCCGGTGCGCGGCTTCGCAGTGACGCTGGGCATCGGCATCATCACCACGGTCTTCACCGCCTTCACCATGACCCGCCTGATCGTCGCATTGTGGGTGCAGTGGAAGCGGCCGAAGACTGTGCCGATTTGATAATTCGAGGCCGGCTGTGACCACTACTCAACTCGTTCTCATTTCTCTCGGCGTCCTGATTGCCGTGCTGACCGTGGTCAGCGTGCTGGGCCTCCTGCCGTCGCTGCGCATCGTGCCAGACGATACGCATTTCGACTTCACCCAGTTCCGCCGCATCTCGTTCCCGGTCTCGGCGACGCTCTCGATCATCGCCATTGTGCTGTTCTTCACCCATGGCCTGAACTTCGGCATCGACTTCAAGGGCGGCACCTTGATGGAGGTGCGGGCCAAGTCGGGCTCCGCCGATCTTGCGCAGATGCGCACGACCCTTGGCAGTCTGGGCCTCGGCGAGGTCCAGCTGCAGCAATTCGGCAGCCCCGCCGATGTGCTGCTTCGCGTTGCCGAGCAGCCGGGCGGCGACAAGGCGCAGCAGACTGCTGTGGACAAGGTTCGCGGCGCCCTCGGCGAGTCTGTGGAGTATCGCCGCGTCGAGGTGGTGGGCCCGCGTGTTTCCGGCGAGTTGCTGGGTTGGGGAATGGCCGGCCTGATGCTCGCGATCGGCGCGATCCTGATCTATCTCTGGTTCCGGTTCGAATGGCAGTTCGCGCTCGGCGCCATGATCGCCAACGTGCACGACATCGTGCTGACCATCGGCTTCATGTCGATCAGCCAGGTCGATTTCGACCTGACCAGCATCGCGGCGCTTCTGACCATTCTCGGTTATTCGCTCAACGACACCGTCGTCATCTATGACCGCATCCGTGAAATGCTGCGGCGCTACAAGAAGATGCCGATGCCGCAACTGCTGAACGAGTCCATCAACTCGACGCTGTCGCGTTCGATCATCACGCACTTCACGGTGACCCTGGCGCTGCTGGCGCTGCTGTTGTTCGGCGGTCACGCCATCCACAGCTTCACGGCCGTCATGATGTTCGGCGTGGTGCTGGTCGGCACCTACACCTCGATCTTCATCGCTGCGCCGATCCTGATCTATCTCGGCGTCGGCGAGCATCGCGAAGATGCGGCTACGCCGGCGAAGAAAAACAAGGCATGATCCGAACCGCATGCCCTCGCATGAGTTTGCGAGGGTAGTCAGCTCTTCGGACGAAGCTCATGGCCGGCGATCCCAACGCTCCCCATTTCCCGCGCTCGGCGCCGATCGAGGCCTACGGCAAGGGCGGCTTCGCCTTCGCCGGCATGTCCCATAGGGGCTCGCTGCTGTGCCTGCCCGATGCGATCTGGGCCTGGGACGTGACCGATCCCGCCAGGATCGACCGCTATTCGCTGGATCGGGTCTTTGCGGCCGCCAATAGCATCGACACGCTCCTGATCGGGACCGGAACCGGAGTCTGGCTGCCGCCGCCGGAGCTGCGCCAGACGTTGAAGGCGGTGAGGGTGGTGCTGGACACGATGCAGACGGGCCCCGCTGTGCGCACCTACAACATCATGATCGGCGAACGGCGCCGCGTCGCGGCTGCGCTGATTGCGGTGCCATGAGCAGCGTTGCGACGCCGCCCGACACCGCGACATTCTGCGCCGACCTGGTGCGCAGCCACGACTTTCCTCGCTATGCCGCGACGCTGTTTGCACCCGCCGCCGAACGTCGGGCGCTGCTGGCGCTCTACGCCTTCAATGTCGAGATCGCCCGGGTCCGCGACCAGGTGAGCCAGCCCTTGCCCGGCGAGATCCGATTTCAATGGTGGACTGATCTGTTCTCGGGCCTTGTTCACGGCAGCGCCGAGGGCAATCCGGTGGCGGCGGAGCTCTTGCGCGCGATCCGCGATTTTGACCTGCCGGTCGAGCCGTTGTCGCTGCTGGTCGACGAGCATCAGTTCGATCTCTACAACGATCCGATGCCGACCATGACGGCGCTTGAAGGCTATCTGGCGGCGACCTCTTCGGCCTTGTTCGCGCTCGCGGCCCGGATCATGGGCGAAGCTTCGGATGCGAGCGAGCACCTCGCACGGCACGCCGGGCTGGCGCAGGGCATCGCGCAGGTGATCGCGAACCTGCCGCGGGACTCGGTCCATCGACAATTGTTCCTGCCGCAGCAATTTCTGACCAGCCATGGTTGTGGCATCGAGGATGTGTTCGCCGGCAAACAGACGCCCCATCTCAATGCCGTGCTGGACCAGCTCATGGACGAAGCCCGGCAGCATCTGGCGACCGCCTCGTCGCTGCTGGCTCAGGTGGCGCCGCCGGCGCGGGCTGCATTCCTGCCGCTGAGCCAGGCGCGGGCCGATCTCGATCGCCTGTCTCGGCCCGGGCGCAATCTCTTCGCGTCGCAGCCTGTGTCGCGGTTGCGCACGCTGTGGACGCTGTGGCGAGCTTCACGATCGCGGGAATTTACCAAATAGCGGTTGGCTTATCGCCCGCGGCGGCCAAATGCTCTATGCTGTCCCATGGCTGAATTGTCCCAAACTGCAATCCGCGATCTGAGCGGCCTTCCGGTCGGACCGGACGACATTCAAGCTGCTGCCGAGACCATCCGCGGCGCCATCGTTGAGACGCCTTGCAGCTACAGCCGGACGCTGAGCAACATCTGCGGCTGCGATCTCTGGCTCAAATTCGAGAACCTCCAGTTCACGTCCTCGTTCAAGGAGCGTGGTGCGCTGAACCGGCTCACAGCGCTGACGCCGGAAGAGCGTGCGCGCGGCGTTGTCGCCATGTCGGCGGGCAACCACGCGCAGGGCGTGGCCTATCACGCCAAGCGGCTCGGCATTCCCGCCACCATCGTGATGCCCGTGGGCACACCGATGGTGAAGGTCGAGAACACCAGGCATCACGGCGCCGAGGTGGTTGTCACGGGCGCGACGCTGGAGGAGGCGGCCGCGTTTGCGCGTAGCCAAGGCGAAGCCCGCGGCATGATCTTCGTTCATCCCTACGACGATCCGCTGGTGATCGCGGGGCAGGGCACCGTTGGGCTGGAGATGCTCAAGGCGGCGCCGGAGCTCGATACGCTGGTGGTTCCGATCGGCGGTGGCGGCCTGATCAGCGGCATGGCGATTGCGGCGAAATCGCTGAAGCCGTCATTGCGGGTCGTTGGTGTCGAGGCCTGGCTCTATCCCTCGATGTACAACGCCATTCACGGCGGCAATTTGCCGGCGCGCGGCGACACGCTCGCCGAAGGCATCGCGGTCAAATCGCCCGGCAAGATCACCACCGAGATCATTCGC
Organism: Bradyrhizobium sp. LB11.1; assembly: GCF_040549385.1. Lineage (NCBI taxonomy): Bacteria > Pseudomonadati > Pseudomonadota > Alphaproteobacteria > Hyphomicrobiales > Nitrobacteraceae > Bradyrhizobium > Bradyrhizobium sp. LB11.1. Next base: position 415,904 of record NZ_JBEPTH010000005.1, read on the forward strand.
CGCCTCGTGGACGATATCGCGCTCGTCAACGAAGCCGAGCTCGAGCGTGCGGTCGCAACCCTGATCTCGATCGAGAAGACGGTCGTGGAGGGCGCCGGCGCTGCCGGCCTTGCGGCGATCATGTCCGATCCCTCGCGCTTCGCCGGCGAGAAGGTTGGCCTGGTCCTGAGCGGCGGCAACATCGACACTAGGCTGATCGCCTCGGTGCTGACGCGCGAGCTCGCGCGCGAGGGACGGCTGACGCAGCTCTCGCTCGATATTCCTGACAGGCCGGGCCAATTGGCCGCGGTCGCAGCGCTGCTGGCGGAAGCCGGCGCCAACATCATCGAGGTCTCTCATCAGCGGACTTTCTCGGACCTGCCGGCCAAAGCGACGCTGCTCCAGCTCGTCATCGAGACCCGCGACAGCGCGCATCTCGACGAGGTCATGGCCAAGCTCGGTGCATCCGGACTGAGCGCGCGCTGCACTTGAGCTGCGCTATCGCGGCACCAGACCTGCGAGGTGAGCGATTAGCCGATCGATCTCGGCGTCCGTATTGTAGTAGTGCGGGGAGGCGCGCACGACCACCGGGAGCGCGCGAACTTCGGCGTCAATGCGGGTGCTCGACGGATGTGAAGCGCCGATGGTGATGCCCGCTGCAGCGGCGCTGCTGACAAGCGCGTCCGCTTCGTAACCCTCCATCGTGAAGCTGACGATGGCACCCGGCGTTCGGCCGAGGTCGCGAATGGTGATGCCGCTGATGGCGGCGAGGCCAGTGCGAAGTCGATCCGCAAGCAGGCGGCAGCGCTGTTCGATCGGGCCGAGGCCGATCGCAAGGGCATAGTCGACAGCCACGCCTAAACCGAGCCGAGCCGCATAATTGTTCTCCCAGGTCTCGAACCGGCGGGCATCGTCGCGGAGCTGATAGTGGTCCCGCGAGACCCAGGGCGCCGCAAAGTGGTCAATCATCGGCGGCTCAAGTTGCTGCAGCAGGGGCCTACGGACGTAGAGAAAGCCGGTGCCGCGCGGGCCGCGCAGGAATTTGCGGCCCGTAGCCGACAGCATGTCGCAGCCGATTGCTTCGACATCGACCTGCATCTGGCCGATCGCCTGGCAGGCGTCGAGCAGATAGGGAATGCGGCGTGCGCGCGCGATTTTGCCGACTGCGGCGGCGGGATTGACCAACCCGCCATTGGTGGGAACCCAGGTGATGGCGATGAGCTTCACCCGATCATCGATCATGCGTTCGAGCGCCTCGATATCGAGCTCGCCGCTGGCATCGCTCGGCACAATGTCGATGACCGCGCCGGTGCGCTTGGCAACCTGAAGAAAGGCGACATAGTTGGCGGCGTATTCGGCCTCGGCGGTCAGGATCCGGTCGCCGGCGCGAAATTGTATCGCATAGAACGCCATCTGCCAGGCAACGGTCGCGTTCTCCATAAGCGCGATCTCGTCGGGCGCGGCATTCAGCAGTCGCGCCACCGAGCGGTAGACAGCATCAAGCCGTTCGGACTCGCGGTCGGCGGCCGCATACCCTCCGATCTCGCTCTCCAGATCGATATGCTGCTTCATTGCTGCGACGACGGCCGCGGGCATGAGGGCCGCGCCGGCATTGTGGAGATAGGCGAGCCGGGAGGCGGCAGGCGTGTCGGCGCGGATTTGGTCGATATTGATCAAGCGCGCTTCTCCCTCTCGCGATCCAGCTGCATGGATTAGACGCGCCAAACAAGGTGAGCAAGACTGTGGGCCGCGAGAAACAGGCCCCGGCTTCGCCTCAGATGCAGAGGCCGAGCAGCTTGATGTGGCAGCCGCTGGATTTGGGTTTGCTTGCCCGAGCGGCCTCGCGCTTCACGGCAACCAGCGGCTCGGTATCCTTCTTGCCTTTGCCGCGCTTCGGCTCGTAGTCGCCGGCGATCTCCATGGCCCAGTAAGTGCGTTTGCCGCTGGCATTCCTGGCGCTTGCGATCCCGATACGGGAGGCGTTGGGCAGCAGCAGGTTCTTGCGATGGCCGGAGGAGTCGATCCATTGGCCGAGCGTCTTCTCGAAGCTGTCGTAACCGTAGGCGATGTTCTCGGCGGCACGGCCTGCCCCTGATGGCGCGATGCGCTTGTTGAACGGCCCGAGCGTCTCGTGGCTGAGATCGTCCTTCGCCGCCATCGCGCGGGCCTGGTCCATGGCAATGCGGTCAAGGGTGGCATCGCGGACGACGCGGACCTCACCATGCTTGAGGCGAAAGCTGGAGATCAGTTCGGCCGGGGATTCGGTCGCGCGGGCGGGCAAGGTTGCCAGCAGCACAAGGCTGGCGATCGCGCCGCCAACCACACGATGCATCATCGTCCCCCGAGTGCCCATAACCCCATCTGCCCGAATTGTCAGTCTGCTTCTCTATCGCCAATGTGGACGCTTCAAGGCGCCGGCCGCACTAGCTCGTCGGCAGGTCCGCCTCGAAGTTGAATCGATCGCGGAGGTTCTTGCGCTGCTCCAGGATATCCTTGAGGAAGGCGCGGTCCTGATCGTTCTTCATCATCGGCTCGATCAGGTCCAGCTGGTTCATCGCGACCAGTTGCAGGATCTCGGTGCGCGGCTGGCCGCTGGTGTCGCGCGGCAGCGCGTGGACAACCTGAATATGTTCCGGCGGTTTTGGCCCCTTCGCGGCGGTAAGCTCGTTACGGAGCTGGCCCTCGAGCGCGGTCTGATCCGCTTCCACGAACGCATAGAGCCCGACGCCGGAGCGGCGGTCGGCGAAGGCGACAATGGCGGTGTCGCGTACCGCTGGATTCCTGCGGATCAGCTCGGCCAGCACCGGGGCGTCGTTGACGAGACGACGGCCGCCGCCCTCGCGGTCGGTGAAGTTGAACAGGCCGCGGGTAATCGCGCGATAGACCTTCTTGCCGGTCGCGAGCCACAGACTCGCGGCGAATGATTTCTTCGCCAGGATCTTTCGCTCGCGCGGCGTCAGTGCATCGGGCGCGTAGGAGCGCTTGTGCTTGAGCAGATGCCGGAGGTCTTCGTAGGCGAGCGTGCGATAGAGCCGGCCGCGCCGTTTGAAGCAGGCGGCGAGCTGGAAGTCGGTCACATAGGCCAGGCCGTCACGGCCGACCAGCCAGTTCTGTTCCTTGGCGAGATCGTTGTGGCAGATCCCGGCGCGGCGCAGCCGACGCAGCGCCGCCTTGGCCGAGCGGAAGTAGGCGAGATCGCCATGGGGTTTTGCCAGATGCAGCGCGACGCCGTCGACGAAGCCGCGCGCCAGCGCGCGCCGGCCGGCCCAAAGCAACTCAGGGCCGACGTTCAGGCCCTTAGCGAGCGCCAATGCATGCTTCTCGCGGGCGAAAAGGTGGCGCGCGAGGAGGAACGACCACCACGGCACTTCGTCGAGCCGGCGCAGCACCGCGTCGACCTCGCCGCCATCAGCGCGGAAGCGGCCGCGCTCGACCGTCGAGAACACGTCGCGCTTGAGCAGCACGCCCTCGGTCCAGCGCGCCGAGAGCACCGCGGCGTCGTCTTTCGGGAGATTCATCGAAAACTCACGCGGCTGCGGCAATGCGCAAATGATCGGCGATCCAGCGATCGAGATCGGCGAGCGCCAATGCGCTCATCGCCTGCTTCTTGGCCACCGTCTTCTCGTTGCCGCGCAGCCGCGTGCCATCGGGCTTCTTCGTTGGCGCGGTCGCGAGCGGCGGGAACAGGCCGAAGTTGATGTTCATCGGCTGGAACGAGCGCGTGCCCGGCTCGATGGCCTCGATATGGCCGCCGGTGATGTGGCCGAGCAGCGATCCCAGCGCAGTGGTCCCCGGCGGGCTCGCAAGAATCTCGCCGCGCACATCTGCGGCTGCATAGAGGCCGGCGATCAGGCCGATGCTGGCGGATTCCACATAGCCTTCGCAGCCCGTCATCTGGCCGGCAAAGCGCAGCCGCGGCTGCGCGCGCAGGCGCAACTGGCTGTCGAGCAGTTTCGGCGAATTGAGGAAAGTGTTGCGATGCAGGCCGCCGAGACGAGCGAATTCGGCTTTCTCCAGCCCGGGAATGGTGCGGAAAATGCGCTGCTGCTCGCCGTACTTCAGCTTCGTCTGGAAGCCGACGATGTTGTAGAGCGTGCCGAGCTTGTTGTCCTGGCGCAGCTGCACGATCGCATAGGCTTTCGTCGTAGGATCGTGCGGATTGGTGAGGCCGACCGGCTTCATTGGGCCGTGGCGCAAGGTTTCGATGCCGCGTTCCGCCATCACCTCGATCGGCAGGCAGCCGTCGAAATAGGGCGTGTTGGTCTCCCACTCCTTGAACTCGGTCTTCTCGCCGGCAATCAGCGCGGCGACAAAGCCGTCATACTGCTCCTTGTTCATGGGGCAGTTGATGTAGTCGGCGCCGGTGCCGCCGGGGCCGACCTTGTCATAGCGCGACTGGAACCAGGCCACCGACATGTCGATGGATTCGCGGTGCACGATTGGCGCGATCGCATCGAAGAAGGCGAGCGCTCTCTCGTCGGTCAGTTCGCGGATGGCGTCAGCGAGCGGCGTGGAGGTGAGGGGGCCGGTCGCGACGATGACGTTGCTCCAGTCGGCCGGCGGCAGACCTGCGATCTCGCCGCGGGCGATCTCGATGAGGGGATGGTCGTTGAGCGCCTTGGTGACGGCGGCCGAGAAGCCGTCGCGATCAACGGCGAGCGCGCCGCCGGCGGGCACCTGGTTGGCGTCGGCCGCCCGCATGATCAGCGAGTCGAGGCGGCGCATCTCGGCGTGCAAAAGGCCGACCGCGTTGTTGGCGGCGTCGTCCGAACGAAATGAATTGGAGCAGACGAGCTCGGCGAGCCCGTCGGTGCGGTGCGCCTCGGTCATGCGGTCCGGCCGCATCTCGTGCAGCACCACGGGCACGCCGGCTTTGGCGACCTGCCAGGCGGCTTCGGAACCAGCAAGGCCGGCGCCGATGACGTGCACGGGATTGGATAGGGGTCCTGTCATGGGGCGGACAGGTAGCGCTTTTCGGCGGTTAGTGAAATCGCCGAGATCGAGTTTTCTGCCACCGGATGCGACAACGCCCGCACGAGGCGGGCGCTATCGGTTCGACCGGTGAAGGGCTGAACGATTTCAGCCCTGAAACTGACCGGCGGCAACGCGCGGGATATCCGAGCGATCGAGGCCGATGTCGGCCAGTTCGCGATCGCTGAGCTGGGACAGCTCGGCAACATTGCGCTGATAGTCTCGGAAAGCCTGGATCATGCGGATGAGCGAGAGCAGCATTGGTAGTCTCCTGTAGTTCGATTCAGCCCTTGCCCGGGCGTCATCGTTGAAATGAATATAGGTGAGAGTGGTGCAGTGCGAAAGTTCCAATGTTGCGATGCAGCTAAGCGAAGAACGCATGGCAACCATAAGAGACGATTAACCTGTTGGCAGTCCCGCCCAGCGAGCAGGCGAAACCCGTTACGCATTGCGATAAATGCCCGTGAAATCACGGATTTACCAATCACTCTGCGGTTCCGATTGCGATGAAATAAGTTACGTTCCGGTGACCTGCAAGGGCGTCCGATAGCTTGTAGGCCCAAGTCCGATATGCGTGATTCGCATAAATCGGGACCATTAGAAATGAATTCGTATTCACAAACTTAGGGTGAGTTTCTCGATTGGAACGAAAAGATTCGATTCGTTCGAGGTCGAATTCCCGATAACGGTTTGTGCCTCGCGACGATGCCGGACGATCCTGCCCAGCGCGTTCTGAGCGCATCGCGCCGATGATGCGCTGCACACACGCCGAGCGTGCAGGGTCTGATTACAAAGTTGTAATGAAAATCAGAAATTTCGCATGCGGCTCTGCGCAGCACGCAACATCACGCAATTCTCGCGGGGAATTTATTGCGGCAAGTTGCCGCGTCGGCAGCAAAGTCATGTTGCAGAGTCCGGCAATGTCGCTGGCTCTGCCCCAAGAACAAGAGAAGGAAAGTAACATCATGACGAAGTTACTCGGGGTTATCGCAATTGCCGCCGTCGCATTCGCCGTCGCGCCGGCCCAAGCCGCCAAGCACAGCATGGGCGGCTGCAGCTCGGGCAATCTGGAGAAGACGGAGACCGCGATCGAAGCCATGCCCGACGGCGACGGCAAGCTGGTCGCTCAGAAGGAGGTCGCCTCCGCGCAGGATTCGATGCTCAACGGCAAAATGGGTGCGTGCGGCATGCATCTGAACAAGGCGATGCACGCCACCATGGGCAAGTAAACGGGCAGGTAAACGCAATCCAAGAGAGGGCCGGTCGCCTGGCGATCGGCCCTACGCTTTTGTCTCTGTGCGTGCCTTAAGGTGCGTGCGCGAGCTGGGTGGCAAAATAGGCCACCGTCTTGGAATAGACCTCGCTCTGGTTCCACTGCTGGAGCACCGCGAAGTTCGGGCTGCCGGGCTGCCAGTCCTTGCCCTTCTGCCAGCCATAGCCGGCAAGATAGTTCGCCGTGGAGGCGAGCACGTCGGGCGCGTTGTGCAGCAGGTCGCGCTTGCCGTTGCCGTCGAAATCGACGGCGTATTTCATCCAGGATGACGGCATGAACTGGGTCTGGCCGAGCTCGCCGGCCCAGGCGCCCTTCATATCGGCTGGCGCGAGATCGCCGCGCTGGACGATGCGCAGCGCATCCAGCAATTCGGCACGAAACTGTTCCGCGCGCCGGCAATCATAGGCCAGCGTCGCCAGCGAGCGGATCGTCGCGAACTTGCCGGTATTGACGCCGAAATCGGTCTCGAGACCCCAGATCGCAACCAGCACCTCGCCTGGCACGCCGTAGGTCTGCTCGATGCGCGACAGCACAGAGCCGTACCGCTTCATCATGTTTGAGCCGCGCATCATCCGCGGCTGCACCATGCGGCCGGAGAACTCCTCAAACGTCTGGTTGAAGACCTTTTGTGAATGGTCGCGGTTGAGCACGCTCTGGTCGAGCGTCACCCCGGCAAGTCCGGCCGTGATGGCCTGCTGCGAGATGCCCTTGGTCGCAGCCTCGGTTTTGAAGTCGGCGAGCCAGGCGTCGAAATTGCCCGAGCCGCAGGCGACCGCAGCGAGCGCTGGTTCGGCGGACAGGATTGACGCGGAGATGGCGAAAGCTGCGAGAGCGAGACGAGAAATCGTCAGGGCCATTCGAGGTAATTGATTCCGTAAAGTGACATGACCGGCGGCGGCAATGTTGATTGTAACCGCGGCCAAAGCAAGGCGTATGACAGTAGCCGATCCCGCCCGGGATCGGGGCGGGATCGGCTTTAACGAGATCGTCGGGCGTCAGTCCTATTCCCGATTCCGCCACGGGAAGAGATTGGCGGGGAAGTCGGCCGCCGGCTTGCGCGGACGCTGCGGCGGAGGCGGCACCGGCCGGGCACCGGGCTCGGAGACGATGACCTTGCGGTAGAGATGCCAGGTGGCGTGGCCGAGCAGGGGGATGACGACGGCGAGTCCTAGGAACGCCGGGATGGTGCCGAGCGCCAGCAGCACCGCCACGATCAGGCCCCAGGCCGCCATCGGCACCGGATTCTTGGCGACGACGCGAAGCGAGGTGACCATTGCGTCCAGTGCGCCGGCATGGCGGTCGAGCATCAGCGGGAATGAGACGGCGCTGATGCAGAGCGCGGCGAGCGCGAACAGGAAGCCCGTGCCGCAGCCAATTGCAATCAGCCACCAGCCCTGCGACGTTGTCAGCACGCGCGTCGCGAAATCCGAGATTCCGCTCACGCCCTCGTAGCCGAACGCCGCGACATAAATTGCCTGCGCGGTCGCGACCCAGGTCACGAATAAAGCCAGCAGCAGCGTGCCGAGGCCGAGCATGGCGCCGAAGGACGGCGAGCGCAGCACCTCCATGGCGTCCCAGGCGCTGGCCTCTTCATAGCGTTCGCGACGGCTGGAGAGTTCATAGAGACCGAGAGCTGCGAACGGGCCGATCAGGGCGAAGCCCGCGGCAAGCGGAAACAGCAGCGGCAGCACCGAATAGCCCATCGCTACGCGGGCGATCACGAGGCCCAACACCGGATAGATCACGCAGAGGATGATGGCGTGACTCGGAACCGCCTTGAAGTCTTCCCAGCCGCGCTTGAGCACGTCGTGCAGATCGGAAAGTTGGATGGTTCGGATCACCGGTCCAGACGCGTCTGCGGTCTGGCCCATCGTAGGGACATTGCCCGGGTATAGTGTGGCCATGGTCGCTAGCTCCCTTGCCATGCAGCCGAATTCGCCGCCGACAACGGCGCAAGCGGCCGCTTTTCTGAGTTTCGCGATTCCAACCAGACGCGAATTCCGGATGGCATCGCGAGCTGAACGTCAACCGTACGCCCATTTCCGAGTCCTGTCCCTCACGCTTGGGTGAGATTCGATGCGGCAGTGCAACCTCGATAACGTCATCCGGTCGTCATTTCGCCGCAGATAAGCTCATGCTGTGTGTGGTTCGCGGAACTTCGCGGGCGCAAAGACGTAAGTTCGCCTATAAGTGCCCACTCAGGGCCAGCAACGGGATCCTTTTCGGGGAGTAGACATGAGCATTTTCGGTAAGATTATGGGCGCGATCTTCGGCGGCCATCCGGCTTCCGCCGCACCCGCAGGCAGCGCATCTTCGCCCAGCGCACCCGCAGGGACCGCGCCGTCGTCCGCGCCCGGCGCGGCACCCGCCGCTGCGCCCGCAGCGACCGTGGACGTCGCGGCCATCGTCGACAAGCTGGTGGCTGCGCAGAAGGAGAAGCTGGAGTGGCGGACGTCGATCGTCGACCTCATGAAGGCGCTCGACATCGATTCCAGCCTCGGTGCGCGCAAGGATCTCGCCAAGGAACTCGGCTACACCGGCGACACGAACGACTCTGCTAGCATGAACGTTTGGCTGCACAAGCAGGTGATGTCCAAGCTCGCCGCCAATGGCGGCAAGCTGCCGCCTGAAATCAAGCACTGACCGACAGTTCGTTCGACGCGAGGGGCCCGCAATCTCGCGGGCCCTTTTGCGTTCAAGCAACGAGATCCGTATCCTCCGGATGCTTGTCGAGATAATCGACGACGAAGCCGCAGCCGGCGATGACCTTCTTGCCGTCGCGGCGGATCAAGTCCAACGCACCCTTGACCAGCTCGGAGGCGATGCCACGGCCACGGAGCGCGCGTGGCGTTTCGGTGTGGGTAACGATCACGGCCGACGGAGTCAGCCGGTAATTGGCGAAGGCAAGTTCATCGCCGACATCGAGCTCGAAGCGGCTCCTGTCCTTGTTGTCGCGTACCGATGCCGCCATGAGTTGTCCTTCCGAAGCGATACTTATTCCCTGATCTAGGCGCCTGCCCCCACGCTTGCCAAGCCGCGACCAAGCGAGGTTGCCGCAGGGGAGATATCTGCAAAATGCGTGTCCCGCTCACTCTCATGGCCTTGCTCGCGGCATTCGTCTCGACAGCGCCGGTCCCGGCCGCGGCCGAGGGCGGTCCTGCCTGGGAGATCCGTGTTGGGCTGACGCGCACTCCGGATGAGCGGTTGAAGGCCTGCTCGACCGTGATCGATACCAGGAGCGAGACTGGCCGGAGGCTCGCCGGCGCGTATTGCAATCGCGGTCATGGCCTCACCGAGAAGCGCGAACTCGATGCAGCGCTGTCCGACCTCGATGAAGCTGTCAGGCTCGATCCGACTTACGCCTGCGCCGCTCCAAAAGCTGGGCGCGCTGTAGCGCCGAAGAGGCTAGACTAGCATCGCGTCGCAGTTCCAAATAATCCTCGAGGCCGCCCTTGCAAGTTCCAAGGCGGTTCCCACGTCCTTCGCCAGGACATACGCCCGAATGCGGCCGGCGGGTCGCTAGACATTCGGAGTGTCATGATAGCCAGCCGCTGACGTGTGCCTCTTTTGTAGGAGGGTACGATGTCGGACTTTGGTTTCTTGAATATTCATCGAACATGGGAAGACTGGTGTGGAATGCTGCTCGGCGCGCTGATTGTCGCGTCGCCGTGGTTCCCCATCCAGGATCGCTCGGGGATCGTCGGACACGAGACGATGGTCCTGAACACGGTCGCAATCGGCCTCGTCGTATTTGGCCTCAGCCAACTCGAATACGTCGCCCTGCAGCGCTGGCAGGAGGTGGCGACGATCCTAGTCGGGCTGTGGCTCATCGTTTCGCCCTTAGTGCTCGGCTATTCCGGCGAAGGTTTTCTCCGAATCTACCATACGAGTCTCGGCGCGGTGGCGGTGATCCTCGGCGTGCTTCAGCTGTGGCAGGACTGGGATCTGAGTGACCAGGATATGCTCAAGCACGGGCAGTAGGCTTGGGATTTCGGCAGGCCCGCCGCGAGATCGGCGGGCCTGAGCTTGCTTATCTCTTCACCAGGTCCTGATAATCCGGATGCTTCTCGATCCACGCCTTCACGAACGGGCATTCCGGGATCAGCTTCAGGCCGGCTGCGCGGACCTGGTCGAGCGCGCCTTGCACCAGTTTTGAGCCGACGCCTTTGCCGCCGAGCTCCTTCGGCACGTCGGTATGCTCGAACGTGATGATGTTGCCGTCGAGCTTGTAATGCTCGGTCGCGAGGTGGCCTTCCACCTCCAGTTCGTAGCGGTGATGAGCCCTGTTGTTGATCACGTCGTTCATGATGTCTCCGGTCAGCTCTTCAGCGCGTCCGTCAGCATCTTGCGGATCGACCAGGCCTCGCCGTCGGAAGAGCCCTTGATGTCGTCGATTTTCCAGCTGTTGGCCTCGCGCACGAAGTCGTAACGCACGATCTGGTCGGCAGGTTTGTGGTCGTTGCGGTGACCGGTGATGGCCACCGCAAGCGTCGCCTTGTCGGCCTCTGTCTTCTCGGCGTCAACCTTGAGTAAACCCGCGCAGGCGCGGTTCGGTTCAATCGGCCGCCTTGGCGAGCCGCGAATCTTCCGGCTGTTGTTGCGGGCGGAGGCAGCCCTGGCAGATCACGAGCGAGCGATTGACCCTGGCGTCCTGCGCGGCCTCGATGCCGTCCTGGGACTGCCACCATTCCTTCGAATAGGGCTGGAGTCCGGCTTGCGATTTGGTGGGTTCGGATACGGCGGCTGTGTGCGTTGCCCGCGCCTCTGAGGCAGGGCGCGCCTGATTGGGATTCTCGCCGGCACCGTCCCAGGCGTAGCGCGCAGGCTTGAAGTCGGTTTCCGATGCGAGGCGGGCCTGCGGGGTCATCGCACAGCCGGCAAGCGCCAGCGACAAGAACAGGACGGCGGGCGCTTTGACCATGATGCGGAAACTCTGTACGAGGCTACAGACTGAGGTTGCCTCCATCATGTTTAAAATTCCTTGAACGTACGCATGGATGATGCCGCGCCCGGCGGCCTTGCTACGCCGCAGGCGATGGCGATAAATGGGCTGCAATGAGCAGGCGGCTTGCGTGCCGTCTGCCGTCGAAGAGGAAGCCCGATGCAGCCGCTCCGCATGTCCCGCCGCGTCATGAATCTCGCTTACATGCTGACGCAGAATGCGCGGCAGCATGGCTCGCGTCCCGGTTTCGTCTGGGGGGACAAATCCTGGAGCTGGCGCGAAATCGATGCGCAGGTCTCGGCGCTGGCGGCGGCACTTGCCGCGCGCGGCATCGCCAAGGGCGACCGCATCCTCGTCCATTCCAGGAATGGCGACGAGATGTTCTTCTCGATGTTCGCGGCGTTTCGGCTCGGCGCAGTCTGGGTGCCCACCAATTTCCGCCTGATGCCGGACGAGGTCGCCTATCTCGCACAGGCGTCCGGTGCGAAGGCGTTTCTGTGCCATGTCGATTTTCCCGAGCACGCCGCGGCGCTGAAGGGGGGCACGCTTGAATTCACCTGGAGCATCGACGGCAAGGCATCCTTCGGTGAGACGTCGGTGGCTGACGCCATCGTTTCGCAGGCGGGCCAATCGGTCGAGAACGTCGCAGTCGAGCACGACGATCCCTGCTGGTTCTTCTTCACCTCCGGGACCACCGGCCGCTCCAAGGCCGCGGTGCTGACCCACGGCCAGATGGGTTTTGTCGTCACCAACCATCTCGCCGATCTCACCCCCGGTGTGACGGCAGCCGATGCGTCGCTGGTGGTGGCGCCGCTGTCGCATGGCGCGGGTGTGCATCAGCTGGTGCAGACCGCGCGCGGCGTCTGCACCGTGCTGCTGCCGACCGAGAAGTTCGACATCGACGAGGCGTTCCGCTTGATCGCGGCGCATCGTGTCGCCAATCTCTTCACGGTGCCGACGATCTTGAAGATGATGGTCGAGCATCCCGCCGCCGACAAATATGATCATTCCTCGTTGCGTCATGTGATCTATGCCGGCGCGCCGATGTATCGCGAGGACCAGAAGGCGGCGCTGAAGAAGCTCGGCAAGGTCATCGTGCAGTATTTTGGCCTCGGGGAGGTCACCGGCAACATCACCGTGCTGCCGGCGGCGCTGCACGATCCCGAGGACGGCCCGCACGCGAAGATCGGCACCTGCGGCTTCGAGCGCACCGGCATGCAGGTCTCGATCCAGGACGACGGGGGCCGCGAGCTCAAAGCCAACCAGAGCGGCGAAATCTGCGTGATCGGACCTGCGGTGCTCGCCGGCTACTACGACAATCCCGAAGCCAATGCGAAGGCGTTCCGCAACGGCTGGTTCCGTACCGGCGATCTCGGCCACATGGACGAGGAGGGTTTCGTCTACATCACCGGCCGTGCGTCCGACATGTACATCTCCGGCGGCTCCAACATCTATCCGCGCGAGATCGAGGAGAAGATCTTGACCCATCCTTGCGTTGGCGAGGTCGCTGTGCTCGGCGTGCCCGATGCGACCTGGGGCGAAGTCGGCGTCGCCGTCTGCGTTGCGCGCGACGGCGAAAAAGCCGTGAGCGAAGCCGAGATGACCGCGTTCCTGCTGCCGAAGGTGCCGCGCTACAAGATGCCGAAGCGGTTCTTTTTCTGGGAGACGCTGCCGAAATCCGGCTATGGCAAGGTGCCGAAACGCATGGTGCGCGACGAGCTCGAGGCGCGCGGGCTGCTCGATCTCGACAAGACCAGAACGGGTTGAGCGCAGGGCATGCGGAATATCAAGCAGCCGGGCGCGCCCGTCGCTGAGCGGATCCAGTGGGTTGAGGCGAGGGGGCGCGCCTTTTCGTTTACGCTTCAAGCGGGCCTGCCGCTGCTCGAAGCCGCGCGCCGCGGCTTTGCGGCGGAAGGCTTCGCCGGCGGTGTGCTGAATTTCGGCCACGGCCCACTCGGGCCGTTCGGCTATGTCATGCCGGCGCTGTCGAAGACCGCCGAGAACGCGGCGTTCTACAGCGATACGTACCGCCCCGCAGGCGTGACGCGCACCAGGCTCGGCAGCATGACGTTGGGCATGCGCGATGGTGCGCCGTTCTTTCATTGCCACGGGCTCTGGACCGAGGCGGATGGCAAGGCGAGCGGCGGCCACATGCTGCCGGACGAGACAGTTGTCGCTGAGCCGTTCGAGGTCGAGGCTATCGGCGTTGATGGCGCGATGTTCACGGCGGAGCCCGACCCCGAGACCAATTTCAAGCTGTTCGGACCGGTCGCCTCCGCGATTACCGGCGCGCGTACAACCAGCCGCGCCTTTGCCCTGCGGCTGCGCCCCAACCAGGATTTTGCCTCCAGCCTCGAAGCCTTCTGCCGCGCGCACGGCGTTGCGCGTGCGAAAATCCACGGCGGCGTCGGCTCGACCATCGGCGCGCGCTTCACCCATGGTGGCGTGACCGAGCCGTTTGCCACGGAGCTTGCGATAACCGCCGGGACGATCGCGCCTGATACGTCCGGTGCGCTGGAGGCCGCGCTCGACGTCGCCCTGATCGACTACACCGGCGGCATTGCGGAGGGCCGTTTGGTCCGTGGCGACAATCCCGTGCTGATGACCATGGAGCTGGTGCTGGAAGTGTTGGATTAGCTCTGCCACCAAGGGCAGGTGCAAGATACCTCTTTGCAATCCCATTGTTCCTGTTATGTTCCAGTGCGAGTGAAGGAGTGGAGACCGGCAATGACGCGGAGGGGCTATCGGACGATCAACCTGCCTGCGCCGTATCTGAGGCGGGTCTGGCTCGATCCGTCGCAAGTCCGCGATCGCGAGATCTATCCGTTTTGCCTGCCCATCTTTCCGGATGATTTTGAACTCAACTTCGAGGCGCCCATCACGATCATCGTTGGAGAGAACGGCACCGGAAAGTCGACGATCCTGGAAGGTATCGCAGCACTGGCCGGCTACGACGACGCCGGTGGCGGCAAGGGCTACATGCCGGTCGATCACTCCGAGGCACGCGAGAAGATGGGCGGCCAACTCTCCAAGGCGCTGCGTGCGAGCTGGCTGCCGAAGATCACGAACGGCTGGTTCTTTCGCGCCGAGAGCTTTTTCTCGGTCGCGCGGTATCTGGACAAGGCCGCGCGCGATGCTGGTCAGGTCGGTCCCGATTTCCTGTCGCATTCCCACGGCGAGGGTTTTCTGCGCTTTTTCGAAGAACGCTGCCAGCGCCAGGGCATCTTCATCTTCGACGAGCCGGAATCCGCGCTGTCGCCGGCGCGGCAGATCGAATTCTTGAAGCTGCTGCGGCGCATGGAAGAGTCCCGCATCTGCCAGGTCATCATGGCGACCCACGCACCGCTGCTGATGGCCTATCCCGCTGCCCAACTGCTGCGGCTCGGCAAATACGGCCTCGAGCCTACGATGGTGGAGCAGACCGATCATTACCGGGTCATGCGAGAGTTTTGCGCCGACCCGCGCGGCTTCGTCGAGGCGACGCTGGCGGAATAGGCGAGGGACTTTGATCGCCAACGCTCTCTCCGTCGTCATTGCGAGCTCAGCGAAGCAATCCAGAATCCTTCCGCGGAGACAGTCTGGATTGCTTCGCTGCGCTCGCAATGACGTCGACCCGTCACCACGAGCTGGCGCGCATTTTGGCCATGGCCAAATATGTCGATTCACTGAAGCCTGATGTCGCCGAGCTCGACCCTTGAAAGAGGTCGAGCACGGGCGAGTAGCTCTGGCTGGCGTTCTTCGCGTCATACATCGCGGAGAAGCGGCTCAGCAGCTTTGCAACTTTCGTGGGATCGCCGAGATCCTTGAGGTTGAGGTATTTCTGCACGATCTTGGCCTGCTGATCGATCTGCATCGCAGCCATCTGATCAGGCAAATCGAAGGTGGTCCGAAACACCTCCGAAAGAGCCTTGTCGGCAAGGATGTCGTAGGCGGAGGTGATGTCTCCCGCCTTCCGCTGAAAATACAGCGCCAGACGCACGCCGGGATTCGTATCGCCCTGCTGCTGCTCCAGGCTTTGCTCGAGATAGTTCTTTTGCGTTGCCAGAAATTGATCGCGCTTTTGCGGGCCCACCGTCGGAAGACGCGCGACGTCGCCCTTGTTGTCGAAATTGAACGACGCCGCGATCTCGGCAAAACGCGGGTCGCTCTCCGTGTTTGCAAAACTCTTGGGATCGTTCAGGTCAGAGGCAAAGATCTTCTTGAGATAGGCGGTGGTCACTTTCGCAGGGTCCAGACCCTTGGCGACAAGAATGAAGTCGACCATCTTCCTGTTCGCGAGCAGATCGGAAACGCTGTCGATGTCGCCGATCGCCTGTTGATAGTCCGTCGCGTCCTTCTGGGCCTGAGCCTTGACTTTCGCCTGGTCCTGCGTGCTTGCGGTCTTCAATTTCGCAATGACGTAGTCCTTGGCGATATCGAGGACTTCCGCCGAATCCTGAGCCGCCAGGGGCGTCGTCAGATTGCCCTTGGCGTCAAAATTGAACGCGCGCGCGAGCTTGACGTAGCGATCGTCCTTGAGCGTATAGACGTAGCTTTTGGGGTCATTGAGGTCGCTTTCGAGAACAGCCTTCACGGTGGACTGTGAGACTTGTGTGGGATCGAGGCCGACGGCTGACAGCGCAAAATCATACGCGCCTGGCGTAGACACCAGAGCCTGGAGTGAGGTCACATTGGGGATGAATTTTCTGAATTGCCCGATGACCAGGGCTTCCTGCAACGGGCTTGCCGCCGCATAGACCGCCGACTTGCTGTCGTCGAAGCTCTGGTTCGTGCTTGCGAGGTTTGCAGCGGTCTGCGCTGGTGTCCCTGCTGGAAGCGATCCGTCGGCCGAAAATTCGAACGCGCCGGCCAGATCCATGAACCGGCCCGTCGTCGCGATGGCGTCGTTGGTGCTGGATATGCTGCTCACGGCTGTCTGCAGGCGATATTTTTCGACCAGTATCTGCACATTCAACTGATCGACGTCAGCGCCGGGCTGTGACAGTTGCGTCGTGTAGTCGGCGATCTTCGTGCTGGCGTCGGTTGCATCCGATTTTGCTTGCGCGAGCTGGGCGTTCAGGCCGGATAGCTGGGACGAGAAGGTGGTGTTGACGTAGCTGTTCGGATCGGACGGGTCGCTGGTCAAGACCTGCTTGATGGTGTCGCGCGGCCACTCGCTTTGATCGATCCCGAATGCCGAGGCGACATAGTTGCGAAGCCGGTCGTCGTTGAGAAGCTGGTCGGCGCCGGTCACTGTGCCGATCGTGGCGTTGTAGTATTTCGTGTCGGCGGCAACGGCATCGACGTTGCTCTTCATGGCTGCCGTGTACAGCCCGATCATGTCGTCGGTCTGGTTGTCCGATTGCGCAACCTTCGTTTCACCGCCGCCGAAGGAAAAAGCCGCGGCAAAATCCCGGTAACGCTTGTCGATCAGCGTGTTGGCAAAGCTCTTGGAGTCCGAGAGATCGCTCTGCAGCACCTTCTTCATGAAAGCCTTGGCGTAGGCCATGTCCTCCAGGCCATAGGCTTTCGTGACGTAATGATACAGGCGATAATCGTTCATCAGATCGTCAACGCTGTGCACCTTGCCGATGTTGGCTTTGTAATAGGCGGCATCGCGCGATACGTCCGATTGCTGCGCCACCCGTGTCAGGGACTGCGCGAGATTGCGCGCGACGTAGCTATAGCCAAAATATGTGGACACCATGGGGAATTCCTGACGGCTCGGCGGGGTCCTGGACGTCCGTCAATCATTGCCGGGTCGCAAGGCGGGTGCTGGCGTCATGCCAGCAGGCAGAAACATTGTTACAATTCATTGCTGTGATTCCGAGTGACAACTTTAGGTGCCGCTTGCGCCCAAGTGCCGCATCGCGTGGACCTCTCCGGCAAGCCACCTGCAAGCTTCGTGTTTTAGTAAAAAGTTTGAGATCGCGAACACGGGCTTTCATCCTCGCGGCACATCGTGCCCGAGCTTTGCGGCAGTTGCAGCCCTCGAAAGGGTGCCGAGGGCGCAGGGAAGGCCGGGTGCCGGCTGGCACCCGCGGTCCACTGTGCAATGATTGCGCTACAAGAGGCTGCACAGCGGCATACAGGTGAAGCCAAACATCCGGCCTTCCCTGCGCAGTGGTTTGACGGCTTATGTCGCGCTCTCCCCGGGGAGCGATGCACTATTGCCCCCGTCGCCTTGCAGATGGCTGACGCATGCGCCCGGTTGGGCAACACCCGTCACCGCAAGACTTGGCGCACAGACCCCGGGCGCCAGGACCACACGATTTTGCCGTACGCAGGCTGCACCGGTCGTGCGCGCGCGGCGATCGCTCACGGAGTGACCCGCCCTGCAACCACCTTCGCGCCGATGCGGCCCGCGTCCACCACGTCCCATCCCGCGTGTCGTGACGATCGCGATGCGCCCCTCGGCCGGGTTGGGATGGTCGGAATATGATATATTTCCGAATTCGCGTAAAGCGAATTATTTTGCCTGGAGAGCGTTGACCATCATCTGGCGTGTTTTGCCCGCCGGGCAACGTAAGGGTTTGTGGGTCGCGAGCGGCGCTCCCGCCGCGCCGTGCCCACCGTCTCTCCGTTGTCTCGGCACCAATGGTGGGCACGCTTCCGCTTTGCCCACCCTACGGCACCTTCGATGCCGCAAAATCTCGCAGCTTTACGAAAAAGTCCTTCAGGATCGGATTGCGATCCACATAGGTCACGTAGCGGATCGGATGGCGACGGCGATCGACGCTCCAGGTCATCTGTTCGGTGAGAACCGGGGCAGGGATGATCACGCTCGGTGCCCACAATGGATTGAGCAGCCAGCCGACCGGCGCCATGTCCCAGATCTCCTTGGCCCAGCCCATGTGATCCGGCGCATACTCCTTGAATCTCTGAGCGAGGAACGCGCCGATGCTGCCATGCGGTTCGACGTAGCGCTCGATTTCCGGCACCGTCGAGTGAAGGCGCGAGGTAACGCCCTTGCACGGCACCAGCACGAGCGAGACGCCGCTGTCGAGCAGCACCTGCGCGCCGCCGACGTCCTGCTTGAGGTTGAACTCGATCGTATCAGGCCATTCCAGCGCGTGACCGCCAAGCCAGACCACGACGATCCGGTCGATGATATCAGGCGCCCTGAGTAGCGCGGAGGCGACGTTGCTGATGGCGCCGATGGCGATGACATAGAGCGGGTTGTCGGGCGAGCCCGCGCGCGCCCGGGCCACGAGGTCGTCGACGGCAGGCGCTGGCTGCGCCATCTTGGCCGAACCGACATAGTCGGTGACGCCGCGATGAACGAGGCCCTCGGCTGCGACGTTCAGGCGCTCCAGCAGGCGCAGGATTTCCTGATAGCTCAGCTCCATGCCGTGGCCGGGATTGTCCGCACGTGCGTTGAAGAACGGCGCGGCGTAGATCGCCTCGACGTCGAACCGCTCGGGCGATAGCAGCATCTGCACCAGCGCGAACTGATCGTCGATCTCGTTGTAGGTGTCGGTGTCGAGCACGACACGCAATCGGCCCACCGGCGGGGTGAGGAGTTTGAGGCGGTTTGTATCCGTGAGCGTCATCACCGTCTCCTCGGGGCGATTGCGGATCAGGCTTTTGCCGGCGCCCGGCAGACCGCATCCGCGATCTCATCCATCTGCGCGAACATGTAATCGGGCGCAAGCGCCTGCAACGCGGCCGGCGCCGCATAGCCCCAGCTCACCGCGCCGCAGGCAATGCCCGCCGCACGCGCCGCCTCGATGTCGCGGACCTCATCGCCGATCGAAATGACGTTTTGCGGGGCAACGCCCGCGCGCCGGATCACCCGGCAAAATTTCGCGGGCTTGCCGAACACGGAAGCCGCGCAGTCGAAATGCGAGAACAGCACGGCTGATACACCGAGCTTCGCTCGCGCATTGACCTCGCTGTCCGATGTCACCAGCGCGAGCTGCACGCCGTTCTCCGCCAGCGTCTGCAGCATCGGCTCGGCGCCCGGAAACAGCGAAATCTCTGCCGCGGCTTCGCCCTTCAGCCGCCGCGCATGCCGCGCGATCGCAGGCAGTTTCCACAAGGGCACCTCAAGCCGGCTGAGGATCTCGCGCGTCGACGCATGCCGCAGCCCCTCGACGTCCTTATCCGTGACGCGCCGAAAGCCGAAGCGATCGGCGACGTCGTTGATGGTGCGGAGGAACCAGGGGAAGCTGTCGACGAGCGTGCCGTCGAGGTCGAAGATGGCGAGGGAGTAGGGCATGGAGGAGAAGTTACACCGCTAGGCTTTCCACACGGTCGCTTCGGTCCATCCGAGTTCGGAGAACTCGGCGGCCCTGAGTGGTGCTTCTCCCTCGGCGAAGAACTCGTCGAGCTGGGGCGGTGCGACGTTGGTTTCGGATAGCATGGCATGCGCCTGTCCGCGGTGATGGATTTGGTGCTGAAACAGATGCATCAGCAGTCGGTCACGGCGTTCAATCTGGACGCTCGTGTCGCGGTTGATCCGGACAAGGCCGTCGAGAAGCTCAGGTGTCAGCGCGTCGCAGACGGCGAGCAAGCGCTTGTCCATGGCGGCCTGGGCCAGCTTCAGCTCGGACAGTGAGCGGCACGGCACCTCGTTTTCCCAGGCGCATGGCCCGAGCCAGCCGCCTTCGAGCGCATCGATGTAGAAGAGATCGATGACGTAGATGTGGTTCAGCGTGCGTTGAAGGCTCGGGAAGAATCCGGTTCGATGGGCTTCGAAATCAGCCTGGCTCAGGCCGGTGCAGGCGGTGAGCAGGCGGTGAGCAGGCGATGGTTCACCCAGGCATTGTTGTGGGCGAAGGCGCGGTAGGTTTGCACGAGGCCTGCGGACATGGCGGTCTTCCCCGGATCCTGCGTCTCACAAGAGCGGTGGCGGATTACGCTTCGCTAATCCGCGCTACGCGGCTTCGAGCTACTCCGCCGCCTCGCTCGTGCTCCTTCGCTTCGGCTTCCGCGCCTTCTTCAGCACCGGCTCCAGGAATTTGCCCGTATAGCTCCGCTGCGCTTTCACGATGTCCTCCGGCGGGCCCCAGGCGACGATCTCGCCGCCGCCGTCGCCGCCTTCGGGGCCGAGGTCGATGACCCAGTCTGCGGTCTTAATGACTTCGAGATTGTGCTCGATGACGACGACCGTGTTGCCCTGCGCGACCAACTCGTGCAGCACCTCCAAGAGCTTCTTGACGTCGTGGAAGTGCAGGCCGGTGGTCGGCTCGTCCAGGATGTAGAGCGTGCGGCCGGTGGCGCGCTTCGACAGCTCTTTTGCCAGCTTGACGCGTTGCGCTTCGCCGCCCGACAGGGTCGTGGCCTGTTGGCCGACGTGGATGTAGTCGAGGCCGACGCGGTGCAGGGTCTGGAAGGTTTCGCGCACGCGTGGCACCGCCTTGAAGAACTCGGCTGCTTCCTCGACGGTCATGTCCAGCACGTCGGCGATGCTCTTGCCCTTGAACAGGACCTCCAGCGTTTCGCGGTTGTAGCGCTTGCCCTTGCAGACGTCGCAGGTGACGTAGACGTCGGGCAGGAAGTGCATCTCGATCTTGATGACGCCGTCGCCCTGGCAGGCCTCGCAGCGGCCGCCCTTGACGTTGAAGGAGAAGCGGCCGGGCTCGTAGCCGCGCGCCTTCGACTCCGGGAGCCCGGCGAACCATTCGCGGATCGGCGTGAAGGCGCCGGTATAGGTCGCCGGATTCGACCGCGGGGTGCGGCCGATTGGCGACTGGTCGATGTCGATGATCTTGTCGATATGCTCCAGGCCCTCGATGCGGTCGTGCGGTGCTGCGCCTTCGCTGGCGTTGTTCAGCTTGCGGGCGATGGCCTTGTAGAGCGTGTCGATGAGAAGCGTCGACTTGCCGCCACCGGACACGCCGGTGACGGCCGTGAACAGACCGAGCGGAATTTCGGCGGTGACATTCTTGAGATTATTGCCGCGCGCGTTCACCACCTTGATGGTGCGGCGATGGTTCGGCGGACGCCGCTCCGGCACCTCGACCTCAAGCTCGCCGGTGAGATATTTGCCGGTGAGCGATTTCGGGTTGCGCATGATCTCGGCGGGCGTACCTTCGGCGATGATGTGGCCGCCATGCATGCCGGCGCCGGGGCCGATGTCGAGGACGTGGTCGGCGAGTAGGATGGCGTCTTCGTCATGTTCGACCACGATCACGGTGTTGCCGAGGTCGCGCAGCCGCTTGAGCGTATCGAGCAGGCGGGCGTTGTCGCGCTGGTGAAGGCCGATCGACGGCTCGTCCAGCACATAGAGCACGCCGGTCAGTCCCGAGCCGATCTGCGAGGCCAGGCGGATGCGCTGGCTCTCGCCGCCGGAGAGCGTACCGGAGGAGCGGGACAGCGTGAGGTAGTTGAGGCCGACGTCGAGCAGGAAGGTGAGCCGCTCGCGGATCTCCTTGAGGATGCGCCCGGCAATCTCGTTCTGCTGCGCATTCAACGCCTCCGGCACGGTCTCGAACCATGCGCCGGCGTTCTTGACCGACAGCTCCGAGATCTCGCCGACATGCTTGCCGCCGATCTTGACGCAGAGCGCCTCGGGCTTGAGCCGGAAACCGTTGCAGGCGCCGCAGGGGACGTCGTGGAAATATTTTGAGAGCTCCTCGCGGGCCCACTCGCTCTCGGTTTCCCGATAGCGGCGATTGATGTTGGTGATGACGCCTTCGAACGGCTTCTTGGTGTCGTAGGAGCGGACGCCGTCCTCGTAGGAGAACTTGATCTCGTCCTCGCCGGAGCCATGGAGGATCGCGTTCTGGGTCTTCTTGGGCAGATCCTTCCATTTGGTGGTCAGCGTGAACTTGTAGTGCTTGCCGAGCGCCGTCAGCGTCTGCGTGTAGTAAGGCGACGACGATTTGGCCCAGGGCGCGATCGCGCCCTTGCCGATCGCGAGTTCCTTGTCGGGGATGACGAGGTCTTCGTCGACATGCTGCTCGACGCCGAGGCCGCCGCAGGCCGGGCAGGCGCCATAGGGATTGTTGAACGAGAAAAGACGCGGCTCGATCTCGGGAATGGTGAAGCCGGAGACCGGGCAGGCGAATTTTTCCGAGAACAGAATGCGCTCGGGCCCGCTCTTGTCGTGGATCTTTGCGGTCTTCTTTTTCTCTTTCTCTTCGGCAGGCGCAGCAGCAGCCGGTGCATCGGCATATTCGATAACTGCGAGGCCCTCGGCGAGCTTCAGCGCGGTCTCAAAACTTTCGGCGAGGCGCTGGCCGATATCGGCGCGCACCACGATGCGGTCGACCACGACGTCGATGTCATGCGGGAATTTCTTGTCCAGCGTCGGCGCCTCCGCAAGCTCGTGGAAGGTGCCGTCGATCTTGACGCGCTGAAAGCCCTTCTTGAGCCATTCGGCGAGCTCTTTCCGGTACTCGCCCTTGCGGCCGCGCACGACCGGCGCAAGCAGATAGAGGCGGGTGCCTTCGGGCAGCGCCAGCACGCGATCGACCATCTGCGAGACGGTCTGGCTTTCGATCGGAAGTCCGGTGGCCGGCGAATAGGGTACGCCGACACGCGCCCAGAGCAGGCGCATGTAGTCGTAGATCTCGGTCACGGTGCCAACGGTCGAGCGCGGGTTCTTCGACGTCGTCTTCTGCTCGATCGAGATTGCCGGCGACAGCCCGTCGATCTGGTCGACGTCAGGCTTCTGCATCATCTCGAGGAACTGGCGGGCATAGGCCGAGAGCGACTCGACGTAGCGGCGCTGGCCTTCCGCGTAGATGGTATCGAAGGCGAGCGATGATTTGCCGGAACCCGAGAGGCCGGTGAACACCACGAGCTTGTCGCGGGGAATCTCGACGTCGATGTTCTTGAGGTTGTGCTCGCGCGCGCCACGGATCGAAATTGCGTGCAGGCTGGAGCCCACGTTTTGCTGTTGGCGCTTCGCCTTGATCACTTCATCCATCCGAGTTGCCCTCAAGGAATCCCAAAGGTCCGCGATCGCGCCAACGCTGGAGGCGCGCTTTGCCCGGAACCGGGATCGGCGCCGATGGGGTTGTCAGCGAACGTAGGAAGAACGGAGACGGATTTCCAGAGGGACTTGCGAATCGTCAACGGATTGTTCGGCCGTTGGCGGCATTTGGCAGGAGCGAGCGCGCGGAATTGCGCGGGACCTGCCCGTCCAAACAAAAAGGCCGGCGCTAGGCCGGCCTTTCGTAACGTAATGGCGTTCGAGCCTAAGCTCAGTCCTTGAACTTAGTACTTGGCAACCACCGGGCCGCTGAAGTGATAGTTCACGCCGAACTGCACAGTGTGGAAGTTGAGCGTGCCGGTCGTCACGGGGACGCCGAGGCCACCGAAATAGGTCTCGCTGCCGAGGCTGCGATAGAGGTACTCGCCCTTGACCGACCACTGCGGAGCGATGAACGCCTCAACGCCGGCACCGACGGTCCAGCCCGAGTGGAACTTGCTGTCGGAGACGGTCGCACCGAGCGCGCTGACGCTGAGCTTGTTGTCGATCCAAGCGTAACCACCGGTGCCGTAGAACAGCACGTTGTTGACGGCGTAGCCGATGCGACCGCGAACGGTGCCGAGCGCGTCGGTCTTGGACGACACGGTGATACCGAGCGCGGAGGCCGAAGCGCTGACGTCAGCCCAGGAGCCATCGGCTTCGAGGCCGAACACGACGTTGCCGGTCTGCCAGTTATAGCCGGCGGTGCCGCCGACGAAGCCGCCCTGCATCCTGGGGCTGTTCGAGTCTTCCCAGGCGCCGCCGCCGACGATACCGAGGTAGAAACCGGTCCAGTTGTAGACCGACGCCATGGCCACCGGAGCCTTGGTGTAGTGGCGCGCCGCCAGATCGGCAGCCGAAGCGGCGCCAGTGAGGGCGAGCAGACAGGCCGAAGCCAACAAAATCTTCTTCATAGTCAAGAAATCCCAGTCCCAGTTTCTGTGTTGACTTCCGTGCGTCGGAAGCAGGATCGGACGCTGTGGTCCAACTGGCGTCGGCTTACACCACTGAAGCCGCAAGTTGAGTCTCCCAAAAGTCACAACAGATCCAAAATGTAATGATCGCTGACCTATAATTCCCTTAGGGAACAAACAGCAAAAGGCCGGCACATGGCCGGCCTTTCGATTCCTAAATGGGTTCAGGCGAATCAATACCTCGCGATCACCGGGCCACCCCAACGGTAGTTCAAGCGGACGAGGGCCAGATCGACGTCCTGGTGGACGCGTTCGGTCTGAACGAAAGCGCCGGCAAAGGTGAAGTCGATGTTACGCGTGCCGAGGAAAATATGATCGTATTCGAAGCCCACCGACCAGTTCGGGGCAAAGCCAAATTCGACGCCCGCGCCGACCGTTCCGCCCCAGCGGGTTTCGCGGGCCGAACCGAAGACCGTGCCCTCACCCACGAGCCCTGGCGCGACAACGAGGTCGTATTTGTCTCCCACGACTGCGCCACCGCCCTTTACGTAGAGCAAGACGTTGTTCCATGCATAGCCGATCTGGCCGGTAATCAGGCCAAAGGCATCGATCCGCGTACGGTCCTGTTGGCCGGGGGCAGTCGGGCTGATGTTGCTTCCGCTGAAGTCAGCCCAGTTGCCTTGGCCTTCCACGCCAAACACCCAATTGCTGGACTGCCAGCGATAGCCAACCTGACCGCCGACCGTACCGCCTGATGCGTTGTGGCAGCCATCCGTGACCAGCGTGCCGTCGGCCGGCGTCACGAAGTCCCAGCATTTGCGGCTCGTGCCCCAGCCGCCATTGATGCCGATGTAGAAGCCGCTCCAGTCGTAGATGGCCGCGACCATCGGCGGCGGAGCCTTCGTGTACGGACGCGCCGCGAGATCCGCCGCGCTCGCGGGAGCCGATAGGCCCAATGCAACTGTACCGATTGTAGCAAACAGAATTTTCTTCATTGCAGTCTCCCCAGTTTTGTCCGCGAAGCGGTCAAGCAGGCGCGACGCCCATATGAACCAATTCCGAGGAAATCGTAGCCCCATCCGGAGGTAGAGTCCGTCTCCGGAATGCAACACTCGCGGGCGAACCGACGTGCGCTTAACATGCTGAATGTTATTCGCTTTTCGCTGCTTCATGGAACTTTGGCGGTTCCTATTCATCGCGCCGTGCACAGCGATTTGGGGACCGGCATGTGGGCGTCGGCAACCGTCAATTTCGGCAGGAACAAATCTGGAACAAATCTTTGGTCAATGCTATATGTGGGGATAACCGAGGGCGTACCGGGCTGATCGGCGCTCGTAAGCGTATAGGGTCGGCCCAACAGGCGGCAGCGCGAGCGCCTTTCGAAATTCAGTGGCATTTGGAGTGGAGAGCGGCGATGGCGGGAAGCGTCAACAAGGTCATTCTGGTTGGAAATCTTGGCAAGGATCCGGAAATCCGCCGCACCCAGGACGGGCGGCCGATCGCGAATTTGAGCATCGCGACCTCGGAGACCTGGCGCGACAAGAACAGCGGCGAGCGCAAGGAAAAGACCGAATGGCATCGCGTCGTGATCTTCAATGAAGGGCTCTGCAAGGTCGCCGAGCAGTACCTGAAGAAGGGCGCCAAGGTTTACATCGAGGGCGCACTCCAGACCCGCAAATGGACCGACCAGCAGGGCGCAGAGAAATACTCCACCGAGGTCGTGCTCCAGGGCTTCAACTCGACGCTGACGATGCTCGATGGCCGCGGCGGCGGGGGAGGCGGCGGCAGCTTCGGCGACGAGCCGGGCGGCGATTTCGGCTCTTCCGGTCCCGTGAGCAGCGCACCGCGCCGTGCCGTGGCCGCCGGCGGCGGTGGCGGCCGCAACAACGACATGGACGACGACATCCCGTTCTGAGGCGAGGCCTTCTGCGGGTTGGGGATGACCCGCTTGCCATTCAGGCTGGAGCGGAATTTCCGGTTCAGTTTGTTCCGGTGGGTCTTCTTCATCACGAAGATGACGTCGGCCCATTCGACCTGTTCGGTGGACAACAGCGCGTCCGCATCGTTCGAGATGCCAGCCGAGTCAGTCTCAATCCCTGGTCAGGTCTCTGCTCGCGTGACGCGGGCGCACGCACATCGCGTAAACCGATCACCGCCGGATCATGATCCGGCGGTTCACCGGCGCTGGTGATGGCAGGCCTGTTAACGCCGGTCCCGGGACGCATCATGCAGAGCGTGTTCTTCGGGGCTTGGGCAGCGGTTCCCGGCTCCTCGCCGGGACCTCGTCCAAGGCGCTGCCGCGTCGCCCGTAAGTCTCTGGAAAAACAGTCGGAAAAAGCACTTCCCGGAAGCCGTCAAGGGTGGTTATCAGGGCCTCGATGCGCTATATGATTCCCAGATAGAACCTCACCGGATTCCCCCTTGGCTGACGACGACAACAAGCCCGGCGACCAGCCGGCGCAACCCTCCGACATTCGCCCCGTTTCGATCTACGAGGAGATGAAGAAGTCGTACCTCGATTACGCCATGAGCGTGATCGTGGCGCGTGCGCTGCCCGATGCGCGCGACGGGTTGAAGCCGGTGCATCGCCGCATCCTCTACTCGATGAACGAGCAGGGGCACACGCCGGACAAGAAGTACGTCAAGTCCGCCCGCGTGGTCGGCGACGTCATCGGTAAATATCATCCCCATGGCGACCAGTCGATCTACGACGCCATGGTCCGCATGGCGCAGGACTTCTCCATGCGCGTGCCGCTCATCGACGGCCAGGGCAATTTCGGCTCGGTCGACGGCGATCCCCCGGCCGCTTATCGGTACACCGAAGCGCGACTGACAAAGGCGGCGCTGGCCCTGCTGGCCGACATCGACAAGGACACCGTCGACTTCCAGCCGAACTACGACAACAACGAGACCGAACCGTCGGTCCTGCCGGCCAAGTTCCCGAACCTTCTGGTCAATGGCGCCGGCGGCATCGCGGTCGGCATGGCGACCAACATCCCGCCGCACAATCTCGGCGAGGTCATCGACGCCTGCGTCGCGTTGATCGAGAACCCTGCGCTCACGATCGATGAACTCATCAACATCGTGCCGGGACCGGATTTTCCCACTGGCGGCGTCATTCTCGGACGCCAGGGAATCCGCAGCGCCTATCACCTCGGGCGCGGCTCGATCGTCATGCGCGGCAAGGTCGCGATCGAGACCATCCGCAAGGAGCGCGAGGCGCTCATCATCACCGAGATTCCCTACCAGGTGAACAAGGCGACGATGGTCGAGCGCATCGCCGAACTGGTCAAGGAAAAGAAGATCGAGGGCATCGGAGACCTGCGCGATGAATCGGACCGCGACGGCTATCGCGTTGTCATCGAGTTGAAGCGCGACGCCGTGCCGGATGTGGTGCTGAACCAGCTGTACAGGTTCACGCCGCTGCAGACGAGCTTCGGCGTCAACATGGTGGCGCTCGACAGCGGCCGCCCGCGGATCATGCATCTGAAGGATCTGCTGGCGATCTTCGTTGACTTCCGCGAACGGGTCGTCACACGCCGCACCAAATTCCTGCTCGCCAAGGCGCGCGATCGCGCTCACATCTTGGTCGGTCTGGCGATCGCGGTCGCCAATATCGACGAGATGATCCGCGTCATCCGCACCTCGCCCGACCCGACCACTGCGCGCGACACCCTGATGTCGCGCGACTGGCCGGCCCGGGATGTCGAGGACATGCTGACGCTGATCGACGATCCGCGCCATCGCATCAGCGAGAACGGCACAATCCGGCTGTCGATGGAACAGGCGAGGGCCATTCTCGACCTCCGTTTGCAGCGTCTCACCGCGCTCGGCCGCGACGAGATCCGCGAAGAGCTCGACAAGCTTGCCGGCGAGATCGCCGACTATCTCGACATCCTGCGTTCGCGTGCCCGCGTCCTGGAGAT
Source organism: Bradyrhizobium sp. LB11.1 (assembly GCF_040549385.1). Taxonomy (NCBI): domain Bacteria; kingdom Pseudomonadati; phylum Pseudomonadota; class Alphaproteobacteria; order Hyphomicrobiales; family Nitrobacteraceae; genus Bradyrhizobium; species Bradyrhizobium sp. LB11.1. The sequence goes on from NZ_JBEPTH010000005.1 coordinate 443,811, forward strand.
CATCAAGACCGAGCTTGCAGAGGTGAAGGCCGAGTTCGCCACCCCGCGCAAGACCGTGATCATGGAGCAGGAAGGCGAGGTCGAGGACGAGGACCTGATCCAGCGCGAGGACATGGTCGTCACTGTCTCGCACGCCGGCTACGTCAAGCGCGTGCCGCTGTCGGCCTATCGCGCCCAGCGCCGCGGCGGCAAGGGCCGCGCCGGCATGCAAACCCGCGACGAGGATTTTGTCAGCCGCCTGTTCGTGGCCTCCACGCATACGCCGGTGCTGTTCTTCTCCTCGCGCGGCCAGGTCTACAAGGAAAAGGTCTGGCGGCTGCCGATGGCCGCGCCGAACGCGCGCGGCAAGGCGCTGATCAACATCCTGCCGCTGGAACAGGGCGAGCGCATCACCACCATCATGCCGCTGCCCGAGGACGAATCGACCTGGGCCAATCTCGACGTGATGTTTGCGACCACCGGCGGCAACGTCCGACGCAACAAGCTGTCCGACTTCGTCGACGTCCGCCGCTCCGGCATCATCGCCATGAAGCTCGACGACAATGAATCCATCGTGGACGTGCAGATCTGCACCGAGCATGACGACGTGCTGCTGACCGGCGCCGGCGGCCAATGCATCCGCTTCCCCGTCACCGACGTGCGCGTGTTCACCGGGCGCACCTCGATGGGCGTGCGCGGCATTGCGCTTGGCGAGGGCGACAAGGTGATCTCGCTCGCGATCCTGCGCCACGTCGAGACCAGTTCGGACGAGCGTTCGGCGTACCTGAAGATGCGCCGTGCGGTCGCCGGCGAAGCTGTGGCTGAGGAGCCGGCGGTGGATGCCGAGGCCGAGGAGACCTCAGGCAGCTTCCAGCTTCCGCAGGAGCGCTATGCCGAGATGTCGGCGGCCGAGCAGGTGGTGCTGACCGTGTCCGTCAACGGCTTCGGCAAGCGGACCTCGTCCTACGAGTACCGCACCACGGGCCGCGGCGGCAAAGGCATCGTCGCCATGAGCGTCAACAACCGCAACGGCAATCTGGTGGCCTCGTTCCCGGTGGAGGACGCCGACCAGATCATGCTGGTCACCGACAAGGGCCAGTTGATCCGCTGCCCGGTCGAAGGCATCCGCATCGCCGGCCGCTCGACCCAGGGCGTGATCGTGTTCGACACCGCCGAGGACGAGCATGTCGTCTCGGTCGAGCACATCACGGAGGAGGCCGAGAGCGGCAACGGGTCGAATGGAGAGCCAAGCGGGGAGTAACGGATAGCCCCCGTAGCCCTGATGGAGCGAAGCGAAATCCGGGGCTCCGCATACGTGGCGAGAAACCCGGATTACGCTTCGCTCCATCCGGGCTACGCACTTGCCCTAGATCTCCAACTCCGTGCCGAACTCCACGACCTGCTTGGTCGGCACGCCGAAGAACGCGGCCGAGCGTTCGGCGTTGCGCTGGAGGAAGGCGAACAGGCCTTCGCGCCAAACCCACATGCCCGGGATGTCCTCGCTCGGGATGATGGTCTCGCGGCCGACATAATAGGTGATGTCGGAAAGGTCGATACCGGGCAACTTGCCCTGGCGGCAGGCGAGCGTCAGGCCCTCATAGATCGTCGGATTTTGCATGAAGCCGTAATGCAGGATCACGCGGGTAATGCCGGGGATGATCTCGATCACCTCGGCGCGGTTCTCATCTGCGACGTGCGGCATCTCCTCGATCAGCACGGTGACGAGGACGATGCGCTCATGCAGCACGTGGTTGTGCTTGACGAATTGCGTCAGCGCCAGTGGCACGCCGTTCGGTGCCGAGGCCAGGAACACGGCTGTGCCGGGCAGGCGCGCGCTGCATTTGTTGATCGCGGTCTCGATCAGGTCCTCCTCGGGCTGACGCAACTTGCCGCGCGCGGCCTCGACCAGCTTCACGCCGGCGCGCCAGGTCAGCATCAGGAAGGCGACGAGGGCGGCGAGCAGCAGCGGAAACCAGCCGCCCTCGAACAGCTTGATCGAGTTGGCGGAGAAGAAGATCACGTCGATCACGAAGAAGAAGCCGTTCACCGGGACCACGATCCAGGGCGAATAACCCCACTGGATCGCGACGAGGGCGGCGAGTAGCGTGGTGATCGCCATCAGGAGCGAGACCGCGATACCGTAGGCGCCGGCGAGCGCGTCCGAAGTGCCGAAGCTCAGGACCGCGCCGAGCGTCGCGGCGGCGAGCAGCCAGTTCACCAGCGGCACGTAGATCTGACCGATCGCATCGCTGGTGGTGTGGCGGATCTGCATGCGCGGCAGGAAGCCGAGCTGGATCGACTGCTGCGTCAGCGAGAACACGCCGGAGATGATCGCCTGCGATGCGATCACGGTCGCCACGGCAGAGAATGCGACCAGCGCGTAATGCAGGACGTCGGGACAGAGCTGGAAGAACGGGTTCTCGATCATGCCGGGATTGGTGATCAGGAGGGCGGCCTGACCGAAATAATTCAGCACCAGCGCCGGCAGGCAGATCGCGAACCACGCAAGCCGGATCGGCAGACGCCCGAAATGCCCCATGTCGGCATACATGGCTTCGCCGCCGGTCACCGCCAGGAAGGCCGCGCCGAGGATCGCGAAGGAGACGTGAAAGTCCTGATGGATCAGGAAATCGAAAGCATAGAGCGGGCTCAGCGCCGCCAGCACCGCAGGGGCCTTGACGATGCCGTGGATGCCGAGTGCGGCCAGCACGAAGAACCAGGCCAGCATCACCGGTCCGAAGATGCGGCCGATGAAGCCGGTGCCCTGCCTCTGGATCATGAAAAGGCCGACCAGGATCGCAATGGTCACGGGCACGACGACAGGCGCGAGCGAGGGCGCGTCGACCTTGAGGCCTTCGATGGCGGAGAGCACCGAGATCGCCGGCGTGATCGCGCCGTCGCCGTAGAGCAGAGCGGCGCCGATCAGGCCAACCACCAGGAGGTGCGCGCGCCAGGTGCCGGGTTGCGCGTGGCGGGCATGCAGCAGCGCCAAAAGCGCGACGATGCCGCCTTCGCCGCGATTGTCCGCGCGCAGAATCAGCATCGCATATTTCAGCGAGATGATCAGCAGCAGCGCCCACAGGATCAGGGAGGCAACGCCCAGCACAGCCTCGGGAGTCACGGTGCCGCCGTGCGCGGCCGCCTTGGCGGCTTCCCTCAGGGCATAGAGAGGGCTGGTGCCGATATCGCCATAGACCACCCCGAGGGCGCCCAAGGTCATGGCAAGCGGCAGCGGATCAGGATGATGTCCGGAAGCGACTGCGGGCGTACTGGACAAATGCGACCCCTCGATGGGACCGCGCCCGTTGGGCCATTCCGAGGGGCGCGAGCGTCACACAGTCTGCGACGGGACGTCGCAAATATCCATGGGATTCGTCTTGAGGTTTATGACGCCGAGCTGACAAACCGCCTACGGGGTGCGGTCCGCCGTCACGAGGCGAGCGACGCGGACTTCAGCCTTGGTGCCGGCGCGGCGCAGGCAGGAGGCCTCGAAGTTCGGCCATGCCTGCTGCGAGCAATCCCTGCCGATGGTCTTGATGTCGAGCCGATCGGCCTTGGCAAGCGGCTGCGGGACGCTCGCTTCAACAGTGGGAGCAAAACCGGGCAGGAGGGTGAGGGCGGTAGCAACACACGCAGCAATAGCGATCGCTGAAAGAGCCTTGATCATTGACGGTCCCCTGTGATGCGGCCGCTACGCCCAGTGTGCGGCCAGTCATTTCGTTGGGTGGATTAGTAACCATGGCCAGCTTCCGGACGTCTTCGCCGACGCCGGAAATGGTTTCGTTCGCGCCCCGTTTTGTTTCGTGGACGCTCCGAGGACGAAACAAATCGGGGTCTTCCGACATGGATTGACGGAAAAACCGGCAGGAAACCGACACGGAACCCGCCCGGCTTGCCGGGCCGGGCCGGGCGCGGTAGGACGTGACCATGCCGCGCATTGCCTTCTATCCAGGTTCCTTCGACCCCATCACCAACGGCCATCTGGACGTGGTCCGGAACAGTGTTTCCCTGTGCGACCGGCTGGTGGTCGCGGTCGGGGTCCATCCGGGCAAGAAGCCGCTGTTCTCGACCGAGGAGCGACTTAAGATGCTCCATGACGTCTGCGGGCCGGTCGCGGCCCAGGCCGGCTGCACGCTGGAGGCCGTGACCTATGATGATCTCGCAGTTTCCGCGGCGCGGAAGTACGGCGCGACCATCATGATTCGGGGTCTGCGCGACGGCACCGACCTCGACTACGAGATGCGGCTCGCCGGGATGAACGGCACCATGGCGCCCGACGTGCAAACCGTCTTTCTGCCGGCCTCCCCAGTGGTCCGCCCGATTACCGGCACATTGGTGCGCCAGATCGCAGCCATGGGCGGCGATGTTTCGGCCTTCGTCCCGCCGCTCGTTGCATCCCTGCTCAAGGTCAAATTCGCCGGATAACGGCGCGCTTCTTCATCTCACCTGATCCGGAGTTTTCATGATCCGTCGTCTCGCAATTCTTGCCACGATGTTCGTCGCGCTCATCGGTGCGGTCCCGGCCGGGGCGCAGCAGCTGCCGGCCAATCTCGACAAGGCCAATGCGCTCGTCATCGACACCACCAAGGGCCGCATCGTCATCAAGCTCAGGACGGACCTTGCCCCTCGGCACGCCGAGCGCCTCAAGCAGCTTGCGCGCGAGGGCTTCTACAACAACGTGCCGTTCCACCGCGTGATGGACGGCTTCATGGCCCAGACCGGCGACGGCCAGAACGGCAACGGCACCGGCGGCTCGAAATATCCGAACCTGAAGCAGGAATTCTCCAAGGTTCATTTCGCCCGCGGCATCGTCGGCATGGCCCGTCGCGGCGACAGCGTCGATACCGCCAATTCGCAGTTCTTCATCATGTTCGCCGACGGCGGCAGCCTCGATAACCAGTACACCGTGGTCGGCGAAGTCGTGCAGGGCATGGATGTCGTCGACAAGCTGAAGAAGGCACCGCCCGGCTCGCCCGGCGGCACCGTCACCGATCCCGACAAGATGGTGAAGGTGCAGGTCGCCTCCGACATCAAGTAGGAGAGGCCTATGGCGCGCCGCGGCGACAGGCTCCTGTTCGCTGCCGCGGCGCTGCTGTTCGGCATCTCAGGCGCTGCCACAGAGGACGCGCAGGTCAACACCATCCAGGACATCTTCCAGCACTTACGGACCTGCTGGAAGCCGCCGGCCCCCAGCAAGGCTCGCCCCATCGACATCACCGTCGTCGTGAGCTTTAACCGGGCTGGAAACATTCTGGGCCATCCGAGGATTACCTATGAATCCGCGGAGGCCTCCGACAGTGACCGGCTGCAATACCGGATCGCGGTGATGGAGGCGTTGCAACGTTGCACGCCGATGCCATTTACCGATGCAATGGCCGGCGCCGCCGCGGGACGTCCATTCGCGATCCAGTTCCGTAACCGCAAAACCTCACCCGACAAGACTTCACCCCCAACGCAAGAGAGACGAGCATGAGCGCCACTGAAAATACATTGATCCTCGAGACCACGCAGGGCCCCGTTACCATCGAGATGCGGCCTGATCTGGCGCCCGGCCATGTCGCGCGCATCAAGGAGCTGGTCCGCGAAGGCTTCTACGACGGCATCGTGTTCCATCGCGTGATCGACGGCTTCATGGCGCAGACCGGCTGCCCGCACGGCACCGGCACCGGCGGCTCGGGCCAGAAGCTGAAGGCCGAGTTCAACAAGGAGCCGCACGTGCGCGGCGTGACCTCGATGGCCCGTGCGGCGAGCCCCGACTCCGCCGACAGCCAGTTCTTCATCGTCTTCGACGATGCCCGCTTCCTCGACAACCAGTACACCGTCTGGGGCAAGGTCACCGAGGGCATGGACAACGTCGACAAGATCAAGCGCGGCGAGCCGGTGCAGAACCCGGACAAGATCGTCAAGGCCAAGATGGCCGCTGACAAGGAGTAATTGCTCAACCCTCATCCTGAGGAGCGCTGAACTTGCGTCTCGAAGGATGAAAGCCCGCTGCTGCAGCTCGGCCTTCATGGTTCGAGGCGGCGCCACGCGCCTCCTCACCATGAGGGTCTGACTGTGCAGCGCTGAGCCCGATATGCGAACCGATATCTTCGATTTCGATCTGCCGACCGAGCGCATCGCGTTGCGCCCGGCGCACCCGCGCGACTCCGCCAGGATGCTGGTCGTGGAGAACGGTGCGCTGCGCGACCAGACCATCGCCGATTTACCGCAATGGCTGAAGCCGGGCGACCAGCTCGTCGTCAACGACACCAAGGTGATCGCGGCGCAACTCAAAGGCCGTCGCATCGGCCGCGATACCGAGCCCAGGATCGAGGCGACGCTGATCAAGCGCCTCGATGGCTCGCGCTGGCAGGCGCTGGTGAAGCCGGCGAAGAAGCTTGTCGCCGGCGACCGCATCCGCTTCGGCAATGAGGGCAAGGTCTGTCTTCTCGGCCATCTCGATGCCGAGGTCGAGGCCAAAGGCAGCGAAGGCGAGGTGACGTTGTCATTCTCGTTCCACGGTCCGACGCTCGATCAGGCCATCGCCGATCTCGGCAGCCCGCCGCTACCGCCCTATATCGCCTCAAAGCGTATGCCGGACGATCAGGACCTCGCCGACTACCAGACGATGTTCGCGACCAATGAAGGCGCGGTCGCGGCACCCACTGCGGGCCTGCATTTCACGCCGGCACTGGAGCAGGCACTGCGCGCGCGCGGGGTCGGCATCAGTCGCCTCACGCTGCATGTCGGGGCAGGGACCTTCCTGCCAGTGAAAGTGGACGACACCGACGGCCATAAGATGCATGCCGAGTGGGGCACGATCTCGGCCGAGACCGCGGAGCAGCTCAACGCCGCGCGAAAAAACGGCGGCCGCATCCTCGCCGTCGGTACCACGTCATTGCGCCTGCTGGAGAGCGCCGCCAGCGAGGACGGCACAGTCCTGCCGTTCACGGCCGAGACCTCGATCTTCATCACGCCCGGCTATCGCTTCCGCGCGGTCGATATCTTGATGACGAATTTTCACCTGCCGAAGTCGACGCTGTTCATGCTGGTGTCGGCGTTCGCCGGGCTCGATCCGATGAAGCGGGCCTATGCGCACGCGATCGCGAATGGGTACCGGTTCTATTCGTATGGGGATGCGTGTCTGTTGTTTCGGGCGGGCGGCTAGCGCCGCCGCCGTAGGGTGGGCAAAGCGAAGCGTGCCCACGTCTTTCTTGAATTGACGAGAGAAATGGTGGGCACGGCGCTTGCGCGCCTTTGCCCACCCTACGAGACCGGTTGCTACGATACCGGTTACGCCATCACGCGCTGCGGCAACAGCTCCGCGATCTGCACCGCGTTGAGCGCTGCGCCCTTGAGCAGTTGATCGGCCGCCACGAACATCGAGATCGAATGCCCTGAGGGATCGCTGAGGTCCTTGCGGATGCGGCCGACCAGGACGTCGTCCTGGCCCGAGGCGTCAATTGGCATCGGGAAGTAGTTCTTCACGCGATCGTCGACGACCTTCACGCCGGGCGCCTGTGCCATGATGGCGCGGACCTGGTCCTCGGTGATCTCCTTCTCACATTCGAAGGTGATGGCCTCGCAGTGCGCGCGTAGCACCGGTACGCGCACGCAGGTGACGCCGATTGCGATCTTCTCGTCTTCGAAGATCTTGCGGGTCTCCTTGATGACCTTCGTTTCTTCGTCGTTGTAGCCGGTCTCGGGATCGACGGCCGTGTTGTGGTTGAAGAGGTTGAAGGCGTAGGGATGCGGCATCACCTTGGGCGTATAGACCTGCCCGTTGAGATTGGCGCGGGTGGACTCGACGAGTTCGTCCATCGCGGCCGCGCCTGCCCCCGAGGCCGCCTGATAGGTCGAGATGATGACGCGCTTGATGCGGTTCTTTTGGTGAATCGGCCAGAGCGGCACCAGTGCGGTGATCGCGGCGCAGTTCGGGTTGGCAATGATGCCTTTGTGGTCGCGGATGCGATTGCCGTTGACCTCGGGGATCACCAGCGGCACGTTCGGGTCCATTCGGAAGGCGGAGGAGTTGTCGACCACGACGGCGCCGGCCTTGACCGCGATCGGCGCGAACTTCTTCGAGATGCCGCTGCCGGCGGAGAACAGCGCGATGTCGACGCCCTCGAAGGCGCGCTCGGTCAGCTCCTCGATGACGACGTTCTGGCCACGGAACGACACCGTCTTGCCGGCGGAGCGGGCGCTGGCGAGCGCCTTGAGCTTACTGATGCGAAAGCCGCGCTTGTCCATGGTGGCGATGAACTCGGCGCCCACCGCACCGGTGACGCCGACAATCGCGACGACGGGATCGTTACTCACATTCTCCTCCATTGAATTGCAGACAACAAAAAAGCCCCGGACCATCATGGGCGGGGCTTCGGTAGAGCTGATTGCGTTCTAGTCGACGACTACAAGCGCACGCCTCCCCGGGCCCCGAAGGCCGTGGTGGTTTTGGTCGCGCGTTTGGTGGTCGTGAACATGGTGGCGACTTATGCGGAAGAGTCTGGCGGTCGTCAATGGCTTTTCGGCGGGATTGTGGCCCTTGCTATTTGCCCCGCGCGCCCGGCGGCTCGAGGATGACCTCCTTGAGGTCGTCGCCGCTGATGACGACGATCGCGAAATTGAGCCGACCGCCTTCGCGCACCAGCCCGCCGCTGATGGCCTTGCCGGACGCCGCGTGCTCGGCGACGCGGACCGCATCCGTCAGGCGATGCTTGATGGTGCCGAGCGCTGCGAGGTTGCTGCGATCAGCAAGATCCAGCTCGGCCAAGGGGAGGGCGGCTTCGCCGCCCATAACCTCACCGGTCGTGGCGTTGATCGTCTGCCGCCAGATCCGGTCCTTGTGCAGGGTCTTCACCCGGTAGACCGGCACGCCCGAGCCGCCGTCGAAGCTGATATCCGCGGTCGTCGCGCCGGCATGACGGGCTTCCGCGATCGCCATAGCCTGGCTGATCGAGATCGACGAACTGCGGAAGCGCTCGATCTCGCGGCTGACGGCCTGGCGGTTCGCCGCGGCGTCACCATCTGTTTCGTCATGAAGGGCGGTGGGTGTGTTGCCCGCCGAGACGATCGCGTGCGCCGGCGCTGCGATGAGCAGCCCGGACAGGGCGATCGCCAGCAACCCGTGCACACCTTGTCTCGTCGCTCTCATGCTCGGACCCCTCGGCCAACAAATGTGCCGGATGATCGTAAAGAAATCGCGGCCGGCCTTTGGGCATCGGCCGGCCGCGGAGCGCCGCAACGGGCTGTACCCGCGGCGGCGATCGAAGCGATACGGACCTCCTTTGGGGCTGGTGAAAAAAGTGGCCCGCATCGCCCTATAACTAAACCATACCGTATCGTTTTATTTTGGTCAATGAAACGGCCTCGTCCGCAGAGGACAAAACGCTGGTCTCACGGAATTGTCAGCGCGGCGGGCGGCGCCGTTGAGGTCCCTTGGCGACGCTTGGGACGCGGTCGGCAGGTCCGAGCGCACCGGCCAGGAACAGCTTGATGGCCGCGCGCATCCGCTTCTCGGCCGCCTTCATTTCCGGCGGCGTTCCGAATGTCGCCAATCGATGGTTGTGGCCGACGACGACGTCGAGAAACACTTCCGCGGCGATCGTGGTGTCGTCCACGTCGAGCGCGCCTTGCACCATCAGATGGTCGAAGAAGCGCGCCGTGGTGGCGACGGCCTTCAACCAGCCTTCCTCCTTGCCGAGTTTGGCGACATCAGGGAAATTGAGGGCTTGCGACGTCATCATGCGGCTGAAGGCAACGGCATCGGGACCACAGGTGAAGTTGAGCATTTCACGCCCGATCTCGACCAGCCGCTGCTCGACCGAGATGTCCGAAGCACTGCCGAGCTGCATCTCTGCCGCCGCAGACAACGGCGCAAGCCAGCGTTCGATCTCGCGCCGCAGGACCGCGGCAAACAGCCCGCGCTTGTCACCATAACGGGCATAGACGGTCGGCTTGCTGACGCGAGCCGCTTCCGCCACCGCGTCGAGCGATGTCGCATCAAATCCGCGATCGAGGAACAGGCGCGTGGCGACCTCGATCAGGCGCTGATCGCGTTCGATCGCAGCGCTCTTGGTCGGCCGGCCGCCGCGCGATTTCGACGCCTCGCGCCGAGGTGCCGCCGCTCTTGTCTTGCTCGCAGCCAATCCCATGCCCAATGATTCCTGCGCGGTCGTGACGATGGTCATTGCTCTATAACGCGCAGCAGCCGGGGCGTCATCGCGAATCTGGCCAAATTGGCCGTATCGTCAACGATCCCCCTCCGACGCCGTTCCGCTGCGCGGGCCTCAAGGCATCCGCGAGGTCCAGGCCTGGCCGGCTGCCGCTTTCTCGTATCCGTACTGATAGAGCGCCCGCATATAGCCGGTGTCGAAGCCTTCGGACGGCGGCGCCGGATAATCGCGTTCGATGTAGGAGAGATGGAAGCCGAGGTGGTTGCGCTGGGCGAAATCATAGGTCGAGAAGATGATCGAACGCGTCTGCGACTGCGTGATCGAGGACAGGCTGCGTGAGGCGACATCGATCGTGCTGTTGGCGACGAGCTCGAAGTTACGTTCGATCTTCTTGTTGACGAGGATGTAGATGTCCATCTTCGCGTTGCCCGGCAGGCGTCCCTGGAACAGCAGGGCCTCCGGCAAGGTCAACACCGGGGCCGTCACGCCGCCGTCGACATGCATCTCCTGAAACCTGCGGCCCTGGCCTTCGGCCTCGATCAGGATCGGCGGAAACACCAGGGGGATGCTGGCGGAGGCCGCCATCACGTCGCGAAACAATTTGAGTGCCTCGGGCGTGCCCACCGCGGCAATCTTGCCCATGTCCCAGATGGCAGTCCGCTGGGTGTCGAGATCGGTGGTGACCACCAGCAGCCGTCGGCCCTTGGCGTTCTCGCGGGCGACCTGTGCCATGATCTCCGGCCCGACATAGCGCGCGACGAGCTCGCGCAGGCGCGTATTGCCGAACAGGCCGGAGCCGAACAGCACGCGGATGATGCTGGGGTCGTTCAGCAGGCTTTCGGCGATGCCGCTGGTGTAGAGCTCGCTGAGCGTGTCGTCATATTGCGATCCGAGGAAGGCAAAGGGCGCGATCAGGCCGCCGGTGCTCACGCCGGAGACGACGGAGAATGTCGGGCGGTTGCGAGCCGCAGTCCAGCCGTTCAGCACGCCGACGCCGTAGGCGCCGTCGGCGCCGCCGCCTGATAGCGCAAGATAGGTTCTGCCCCCGGTCGCCTTGTCCTGCTCGAAACTGAACTTCGTGATGGGCTCGTCGGCGTAACGCCGCAGGCCGTCGATATCGAGCACGCGCGAGGCACTCGCATCGGCAGCCGTATAGGGCGTGCGGGGGAGTGACGTGCAGGCGGCGACCGCCAGGCTGCACGCGAGTGCCAGCGTCCTGATCAGGCGTGCGCCTGTCCGCTTTGTCCGGCCATCGGGGAGGGCGGACATGTCAGTCGAGCAATTGGGGAGGGGCATCGGTCGGTGGCTGACGATCACGCATCTACGGCCGTCGGCAATGTCACCGCGGCGTCTCGTTCAGCCTCCGCAAGAAAACTACACTGTATCGTTTTATTTATCAAGCGGCGACGGGCATCACGTCCCCGTCAGCGGTGTCCCAGTCTGGGGCATCGAACGGGTTGATTGGCTTCGCCCGACACGCAATAAGCGGCGCCATGAATCCTCCCGGTACCAGTCTTCCCAATCATTTCGAACTGCTCGCCACCGATGGCACCGCGCGCACCGGCCGCCTGACCACGCCGCACGGCGTGGTGCGGACGCCGGCCTTCATGCCGGTCGGCACGGCCGGCGCCATGAAGGGCATGCATTGGCGCGAGGTGCGCGACGCCGGTGCCGACATCGTGCTCGGCAATACCTATCATCTGATGCTGCGCCCTGGCGCGGAGCGCATCAACGGGCTCGGCGGCTTGCAGCGCTTCACCGGCTGGAACGGGCCGATGTTGACGGATTCCGGCGGCTTTCAGGTGATGTCGCTGTCGGACCTGCGCAAGATCAGCGAGCAGGCCGTCACCTTCCGCTCGCATATCGACGGCGCCAAGATCGAGCTGTCGCCGGAGCGGTCGATCGAGGTGCAGCGCCTACTCGGCTCGGACATTGCGATGCAGATGGATGAATGCGTGCGGCTGCCGGCCGAACACGACGACATCGAGCGTGCGATGCGGCTGTCGCTGCGCTGGGCCGAACGAAGCAAGCGCGCCTTCGAGAGCGCGCCTGACGGCTACATGCTGTTCGGCATCGTGCAGGGCGGCGACATCCCTCAGCTGCGCCACGCCAGCGCGCAAGGCCTGGTCGAGATCGGCTTCCACGGCTATGCGATCGGCGGCCTTGCCGTCGGCGAGCCGCAGGCGGTGATGCTGGCGATGATCGACGAGACCGCGCCGGCGCTGCCGACGGACCGGCCGCGTTATTTGATGGGCGTCGGCACGCCCGACGACATGCTCGAAGCGCTCAAGCGCGGCATCGACATGTTCGATTGCGTGATGCCGACGCGCAATGGCCGCCACGGCGTCGCCTTCACCCGTTTCGGCCAGGTCAATTTGCGCAATGCGCGCCACGCCGACGATCCGCGTCCGCTTGACGAAGAGAGCTCATGGCCATCGGCGCGCAACTACGCGCGCGCCTACCTGCATCATCTCGTCAAGGCCGGCGAGACGCTGGGGGCGATGCTGCTGTCCGAAATCAATATCGCTTACTACCAGTTCCTGATGCAGGGCATCAGGGACGCGATCGCACACGGAACATTCGAGGCGTTCTATCAGCGTACGCGTGAGGACTGGGCGAGGGGCGATATCGCCCCTCGGTAGCTCAATTGCAGACGAGTCGCTGCTTGACGGCGTGCTTGGTGACGAAGCCGTAGCCGCAGGTGTCGCAGGTCCAGAGATAGCTGATCATATGGTCCGAGACGTAGGCGGAAGCTTCGGCGGCGACCATGGAGTCGGCGCACACGGGACAGGTGGGCAACTCGCTGCAACGCGGATCACGCCTTGTCGCTACGGTCGACAGCACTTCAGCGATTGCTGACATCGTGGTGACCTCCCTGCTTCCCTGCTTGATAAGTCTAACATAAGCAGAATCAGTTGACGAGGTCGCAACACGAATGCGTTGATTTTTCGTAATTGCTTCTGCTTCGACACCTTCTGTGCGTTGGTTCCGCGCCTATCGCAATGCAAACAGCAGTGTGCGTTGCGATAGGTCGGATGACATTCTGTTGATGGGATGTCGTGTCAGGCTGCTTAGGGCGCGTGGACCTGGACCTGCACCGGTTTTCCAACCTCGGTCATGGAGCCAGGCGCGATGACGAGATAGCAACTCGCGCCCTCTGTGTCGCTCTGTACAATTTGACGGATCGGACCCAGCGCGTTCACGATCGCCGATCCGGCCGGGTTGGTCATGAAGCCAGCCAAGGGCTCGAGCTTGCCGCTGCCGTCAGGATGTGTGGCGAGCGCCAGCACGTAGGCGTGCTTCGCCTCAAGACCTGTCGCAGCAGCCTGCAACACCTGGGACAGGCCCTGGTCGAACAGGCTGACACTGGTCAGCGCCGTTGGGGGTTCTGAGGCTTGACCGACTGGAGCCATAGCAAAATGCGCGACCTGGCCGGCGATGCCGAGCTGCTGCAAATTCGTGGCTTCGGGACTGGCCGTATCCTCCATGACGCTCATGGCACTGTTGCCGGACTCGCGCGCCGCGGGCACAGCATCCGGAACGTAGGCGACGGCCTGAGGCGCCTGGCCGATCGGGATATTTGCAATGACACGGTTCGTGAGCGTGTCGATGGCGGCGAGCTCGTCGTCATTCTCCAATCCGACATAAACCCGCGATCCGTCGCCCGATGGCCAGATGCCATGAGGCAACCTGCCGACACGAATGGATGCGACCTTGGTGAAGTCGTCGGTGCGGTAGACCTGGATCTCGTTGAGGCCGCCGACAGTGATGTAGGCGAACTGCCCGTTCGCGTTACGGACGATGTTGACGTGGTTGGTGATCGGGCCGGTATTCAGCGTCTTGAGCAGATTGAAGGGAGGGCGGGCGTCGAAGACCTGTGCCTTGCCGGTATCCTTCAGCGTGAACCAGACCTGCGCTCCGTCGGGCGTCGCTGCGAGATCGGGACAGAACGGGCTTGCCTGCGCGACCTTGCCGACGATGGCGTGATCGGCCACGGAGATGACAGCGATTTCCGGATTGAACGACGAGCAGACATAGCCGTATTTGCCGTCGGGCGAGAAGATCTGCATCCCCGGTCCGTTCGCCACCACAATCCGCGTCTTCTCCTCGTAGCTGACGGGATCGAGCACGGCGACGTAGTTCTCGCCGCGCACGGTCACCCAGACCTCTTTGCCGTCGGGCGTGAAGAAGGCCTCGTGCGGTGAGCGGCCGACATAGGTCGTGTGCTTGACCATGTTGGTCGCGGTGTCGATGAACGTGACGGAATTGGATCCGATTGAGACCACAGCCAGCGTGCGATGGTCGGGTGAAAAGCCCATGCCGTGCACAAGCAACTGCCCTCGGTAGAGCGGACTGAAGTTTTGCGGCGACGGCGCGCCCAGCCTGATCACGCCGAGCAGCTTGTTGTCGGCGGGATCGGTGACCGAAACCGTGTTGGAGAATTGTTCAGCCGCATAGACCCGATCGTGATGACTGACGGGAATATCCGTTGCGGCCGAGGATCCCGGTGCCTGTCCGCTCCAAGCCGGCATCGCCGAAAAACCAGACAGGCAAAGCGACGTGGTGAGCGCGAGAATTCGCTTCATGACAATCTCTCCTCTCATCTGCGAACCAGGGCCGCTGTGGTCGTTGATGGCGGTTGATCAAGCGCCAAGCCCATGACGGCGATCTCTTGCTGCTGATCGACGATGATCTCCTGGGCGATGCGCCGCAGGGATTCATTTCGGCCGTAACGCAATTCGGCCTGCGCCATCGCGATCGCGCCGCGGTGGTGCGGGATCATCATGGCGGAGAAATCACGATCGACATCGCCGGACGGGCCAATATCCATTTCGCTCATCATACGATGCATCGCGGTCTGGTTCTCAGCCATGAAAGGCGCTTCATCGCCGCACAGCTCGGACATCATCATTTGCGATGCCACATGCGCGGGTTGGCGTCCGAACCGGGCACCGCCTGCATATGCGACGACGGTCAGGGGCAGGGCGACTACCAGGATTTTCCACATTGGACGCTCCTCAGATATCCGCTTTGCAGCAGTCGCATCTTCGTTGTGGTCGTTTTAGAGAAAGAATTCATCGCGAATTGCCTCAGAGCGGTAGAGACAGCACGTGCAGCCCATATTGCCTCCGAGGTCGCTGAGAGACACCTGAAAATGTCCGCAAGCAATTGAGTATCCGTGCGAATGTGAAATCTCTATCGGTTGATGGAAGTCGATTACGCGTGTTGCTATTGTGATTGCACAAACGTTGACGGTCATGCGACCCAGACGCTCGGGAACGCCACGAATCGTCGTAACAGGGAGTTGATCATGGACGCATCGTCCAAAACGGGTGCAGGACACCAACCCGGCCGCGGCCGGATCTATGACTCGATCGTCGAGGCTTTTGGCGACACGCCGATCGTGCGTTTGCGCCGGCTGCCGGGCATGTACGACGTCAACGCGACGATTTTGGCAAAGCTTGAATATTTCAACCCGGCGGCGAGCGTGAAAGATCGTATCGGCGCGGCGATGATCATCGCCATGGAGAAGGCGGGCATCATCAAGCCCGACACGGTGTTGATCGAGCCAACCTCCGGCAATACCGGCATCGCGCTTGCTTTCGTCGCCGCCTCGCGCGGTTACCGGTTGAAGCTGGTGATGCCGGAATCCATGTCGATCGAGCGGCGCAAGATGCTAGCCTTCCTCGGGGCCGAACTGGTGCTGACGCCGGCAGCCCAAGGCATGAAAGGCGCGATCGCAGCGGCCGAAGAACTTTTGAAGACGACGCCGAATTCGGTGATGCCGCAGCAGTTCAAGAACCTCGCCAATCCCGAGGTGCATCGCCGCACCACGGCGGAGGAGATCTGGAACGACACCGCCGGCAACATCGACTACTTCGTCGCCGGCGTCGGCACCGGCGGCACGATCACCGGTGTCGGCCAGGTCCTCAAACCCCGCAAGGCTTCCTTGCGTGTGGTCGCGGTCGAGCCCGAAGAGAGCCCGGTACTCTCCGGTGGCCAGCACACGCCGCACAAGATCCAGGGCCTTGGTGCGGGCTTTGTGCCCGACATTCTCGACCGCTCCGTGATCGACGAGATTGTGAAGATCAATTCGACCACCGCTATCGAGATGTCGCGAGCGCTAGCGCGGCATGAGGGCATCCCGGGCGGCATCTCCTCCGGTGCCGCGATCGCGGCCGCGCTCGAGGTCGGCAAGCGGCCGGAAGCTGCGGGAAAAACCATCCTGGCTATAGTGCCGTCCTTCTCGGAGCGGTATCTTTCGACGGTTCTGTTTGAGGGAATCTAGGACATGGCGGATCAAACACCGAGGCGCCCGCGCACGCTTGGCGACGCCAGGACCGAGGCCGAGGCGGCGTTCAAGAAGGTGACGGCCAAGGTCGCCGCAGCGCCGCCGAAGCCGAACGTCGCGCCGGGGATCAAGGAGCAGGTCACGCTGCGCATCGATCAGGAGGTGCTGGAGTTCTTCCAGGAGGGTGGCCCTGGCTGGCAGGACCGCATCAACGAGGCGCTGCGCAAGGCGGCGGGGAAGTAGGCGCTACCCTCATGGTGAGGGGGCCCGTTAGCGCCGTCTCGAACTATGAATGCCCCGCTGCTGCAATCCGGGTCTTCATCCTTCGAGACGCTTGCTTCGCAACGGTCAGGAGCTACCGACGAAAAAGCCCGGCGCGAGCCGGGCTTTTGTGTTCGCGATCAGGTCTCGCCTCAGCGGCGGAACATGCCGCCCATCATGCCGCCGACCACGCCGCCCATGAAGGCCGCGCCGGCATCGCCGCCGCCACCGCGATGCTGAACCGGTGCGCTCTGAGCCGGAGCCGCGCGGCGGCCCGGCTTCGGGTTGTCATCGCTGGCGGTCGTCGTCGACGCCACGATCTCGGAAAGCAGGGCCTTGTGCTGGAGCTTGTTGAGGAAGCCGGTCGATGGATAGCCGCGGGCGGCCTGCCAGCGCTTCAGCACCGTGCGGGTGTCGTCGGTAAACGCGCCGGTGACCTTGGTGTCGAAGCCGAGCCCGTTGAGGCGGCGCTGCACGTCGCGGCGCTGACCCTTGTCGAGGCCGATCTGGTCCTCAGTGAGCTGGCTGGCGTCATCGGTGAACGTGGCGGGATCGACGCCGGCATTGAGGTTGCGGGTGGTGGTCGACGGACCGTTCTGGATTGCCGCGAGCCGCGCCAGCGCCAGCGCCTTGAACTGGCCGTTCGGGTAGGTGGAGAGATAGGCGTTGAGCTCTTCCGGCTTGTTGGTTTCCTTCACCGAGCGCCAGTACTCGAGCTCGACGCCGTCGGAGCTGCCGCTGGCCGCGGCCGCCGGCGCGTTGTTCGACGCGGTCGGTGCGGCGTTGGCGACCTGCTGCGTCTGCTGTGCCGGATTGAGATAGACGGCGCCGATCAGGTTGGTATGCCCCCAGGGCAGCTGGCCCTTGTGGGTCTCCTCGTTGACCTGGGCGCGCACCGACGTCATCGCCTGCTGGATCTCGACGCCGGGCTTGGTGATGTTGTCGATCAGCGCGCGGGTGAACGGGCTGTTGTTGCCTTCTTGGCCATCGAGCGCAGTCTGGCCCGGGCCGGTCGCAAACGCGATCAGCGTGCCTTCGCCCGACTTCATCTCGGCTAGGCCGCTCTGCACGTTGACGCTGCGGGTCGCCGAGTTCGACTTGATCTTGGCAGCGAAGGGATTGTCGCGGCAGGCATCGAGGAACACGAGCTTGACCTTGGCGTCGCCCATGGTCTGGTCGAGCGTCAGGTCGATGTTGATGGCGGCTCCCAGCTTGACGTCCATTTCCGATTTGATGTCGGCATCAACAGGCAGGAGATAGTTGCTGCCGCCGACCGCAATGCCGTGACCGGCGTAGTAGAACACTGCGACATCGGAGCCTTGCGCCTTGCGACCGAAATCCAGAAGTTTTTCCGTCATCTGGTCGCGGGTGAGGTTTGATCCTTCGATCACCTCGAAGCCGACGTTGCGCAGCGTCGACGCCATTGCCTTGGCGTCGATCGGCGGGTTCGGCAATTGCGCGACGTTCTTGTAGGCGCCGTTGCCGACGACGAAAGCGACGCGGCGGTCGGCCTTTGCGGCGCTGACCGACAGCGCGATGCACATCAGCGAAACGATGATGGTGAGAGTGCGCATCAGAAATCCCCAACAGAATCGAATGACAGGCAGCAACAAATTGGGGGCGAACCTACACGAAAGCACCCGCCCTCGCGCTAGCAAAACGACGATTCACCCAACCGACCCAACCCGCTGCTCTGTGACCGAGTGTGCACGATGGAATGCCCTTCCAACGTGATCCAAATCACGCTCGACCACTCTGATTTGTCGCGTCAGGCAGCGCGCCGGTTCACTGCGCGCGGGCGGGAACCGGGGCGGCCGGCTTCAAATTCAGCAGATTACCGCACAGGATCAGGGCCGCGCCAAGCACGGTCCAGGCGTCGAGCCGCTCGGAATAAAGCAGCCAGCCGGCGGTCGCAGTCAACGGAACCCGCAAGAAGTCCATGGGGACGACGATGGTTGCGTCCGCATAGCGCAGCGCGCTTGCGAGGCAGTAGTGCGAGAAAGTACCGCAGATACCTATGACGACGAGCCAGCCCCAGAGGGTGGTTGACGGCCAGGTCCAGACATAGAGCGTCGGCAGCAGGCCCACGACCATCTGCACTACGATCATCCAGAACAGGATCGACAAGGCGCTCTCGGTCCGCGTCAGTGATTTCGCCAGGATCATGGAGATGCTGAAGCCGATTGCGGCGCCGAGCGCGATCAACTGGCCCGGATTGATTTCGCCGGTGGCCGGTCGCACGATCATGACGACGCCGACGACGCCGAGTGCAATGGCGGCGATCTTCCAAGTGGTCATGCGCTCGGCCAGGAATGTCGCAGCCAATAGCGCGGTCCAGATCGGCATCGTGAATTCGATCGCGACGACCTGGCCGATCCCGATCAGCGTCAGTGCGTAGAACCAGCCGAGCTGTGCGAAATAATGGACTCCGTTGCGTGCGAGGTGCTGGGGCAAGCGTTTGGTTGCAACCGACTTGAATCCACCGGCCCGATAGATGATCGGCAGCAGCAGCGTGAATCCGATCAGCGAGCGCACCTCCATGATTTGGAAGACGTTCAAGTCGCGCGTGGTCTCGCGCCCGGCGACAGCCATGACGAGCATCAGGGACAGCCAGCCGGCCATCCACAGTGCGGCCATCGGTTTGGATGGTGTCGGGCTCATGGGGGAAAAGGAATCCTGAGGGGGAGGGTGGGTATCGGCGACATCACGGCTGTTTGCAACGGCCAAATCTGCCGGTGCAGCGATGCACGGCGTCGTGCTAAGCCAAGCACGGATCAACAAGAAAATCGGGAGATCTCCGCTCATGCGTATCTTGCAGCCGGCCGAATGGAAAAAACCGCGCGGCTTTTCACATGGCGTGGTGGCGGAGGGGCCGGGCCGCTGGGTCGTGCTGGCCGGGCAGACCGGCGGCGACGAGGCCGGCAATTACGAGCCTGACATGGCAGCGCAGGTTGCGACCGCGCTGAAGCGCATCATCAAGCTTCTCGCGGAGGCCGGCGCCGGCTCCGAGCACATCGTGCGCCTGACCTGGTATCTGACTAGCCGCAGCGAATATGAGGCCGCGGGTGCCGGCATCGGCGCCGCCTGGAAAGAAACGCTCGGGCGCAATTTCCCGCCATCAACGCTGCTCTATATCGGCGGCCTCGTGGACGACCGCGCCAAGGTCGAGATCGAAGTCACGGCATTCATTCCCAGCGCATAAAAAAAGACCCGGCGAGACCGCCGGGTCGATTGTCTTCAGGTCTGACTCGTCTTAGCGCGACAGCGTGATGTCAGCGCCGCGGAACTGGCTGTCCGCGCGCATCCTGACGCTCTGCTTGTTGCCGGACGTCTTGAGCGAGATGTTGGCGTTGAAGCCGGCAGCGGAGGCGACCAGCTCGTAGTTTCCGCCGGCACCCCTGCCCTGAAGCGCGCCGCTGATGTTGCGGCTGGTCTCGCTCCAGCTGCCGGCGATGGCGCCGCCCTCAGCCCTCACGTTGGCGCCGAGGTTGAACTTGTAGGCATCGCTTGCGCAGGTCAGCGACATCTCCATGGTCGGACCGATTGGGGCGTATTTGGCCCGGCAGCGGATCCGCTCGGTCGAGCCGTCATCCAGGGTGACGATGCCGGTGCCGCTCCAACTGCCCGCCAGCGCCGCGAAGGGGCCGGACTGAGCCTTGCTTTCGGAGCTGGCAACAGCTGTCACCAACAAAACGGCGGCCGCCATGAGCAGCCGCCGGTTGAGAAGGTCAGTTCCGAATAGCTTATTGGCGCGATGCTTCCCACCGCCCGCTGCATGGTATGCCTGCAGATGCTCCATTCCACTTCCCCGATCCGGCGTTGCCGCTGAGTTGACCGTTAGCATATGCACCATTGATCGAAACTTTAACAAGACCCCCGCTGCCGATGGTGCCGGAAACGTTAGCGCCCGGAGCGCTGATCCTGCCGTCGGCAACCGTCAGCATAGAGCTTGCGCTCGGTTCGCAGGTGCCGGTCTTGGTCACAATGGTGACCTGCCAGTTGCCGTCATAGGGGGTCTGTGCGAAGGCGGGAGCGGCGAGGGTGGCGATGAAAATTGAGGCGGCACAGAACGCCGCAATGCGAGCAAAACGCATGAATTTCGTCCTTGAATCTGTCTGATATGCTGACCGTTATTCGGGCGAAATGTGACGGAAATTTGTTGCCATGCCAAACCGAAAATTGTTCCTGTAGAAACAATGGTTTATTTGCGTTTCTGGCGCCAATTTTCGAAGCGGAATCAATGCCCCTTCACGTTAATCGTTAACGTCAGGAGAGACTCGGCGCCGAGGTCGCGAACTGCTCGTCCTGAATCTTGGACGGAAGGGCGTTGTGGACCTTGGCGTAATCGATCACATCGGCCAGCAGTTTGAGGCCGAGCGGGGCCAGCGCACGCTCCCAAAGTTCGCGGGCGGTCTCGCCCTTTTTGACGAAGCACCAGTCCTGGGCGGCGATCGCGCCGGCGTCCATACGGTCGGCAAGGTGATAGATCGTGCCGCCGGCGATCGGGTCGCCTTCCTTGATGGTCCATTCGACGGCGGCCTTGCCGCGGTGGCGCGGCAGCAGCGACGGGTGATAGCCGATCCCGCCCAGCTTCGCCGCGGCCAGCGCATCCTTGCCGATCCGGGCATGACTGTGGGCGGTGATGATCAGATCGGTGTCGGGCGCGATCTCGGAGGCCACCACCAACTTGGGATTGGCCTGCACCACCACCTCGATGCCGGCAGCCGCGGCGGTTGCGGCCAGGCGGTCCTCAGCTTCGGCCACCACGACCCGCACGATCCCGACGCCGTGCTCGCGGAGCATGTTCAGGGTGGTCACGCCGAAATGGCGGGAGCCGACGAGGGTAATGCGCATGGGTGTTTGATCCGTCTCGCAGATGCGTCATCCCCCGATAACACGTCAGGTCGTCCTGTCACCACCCGCGCGGCGTTTGTGCCGGTTATCAACAGTGCGCACGGCGCGCCGGGGCGATGAACTCGGCGATTGCCTTGCCCGCCGTTCCGGTGCTTCCATGGTCGCATTGCGACCTGCCTGGAGCGAGCGCATGCAGTGCGCGCGATTTGTTCTTTTCGCTGTCCTGATTGCAGCCACTCAGGCCCATGCCGGCGGACCTTACCCGGCAGTTCCGCCCGAGAACGGGGTAGCGCCCTTCATCGGCCCGATCTGGGATGCCTATCGCTGCGCTGAAGGCACGATCTACAATTTCTACCACGGCGCCTATTACGGCGAGGAGCCGCCGGCGCTCTATCGCGGCTATGCCTACCGGCCGTATTACCGCTACAGCGCCTATCGCAAATGGCCTCGCAAATATGTCTGCGTCACGGACTAAGCGTTGCCGCTGGGCACCACCGAGCGGCAAATCGTCGACGCGCCGGTTCCTGTGTTTCATTTTTAACAAACGAATCCGCCTTGAGCCGTTAGAACGTGCACCCACCGGGGCTGGCCAAATTTCATTCCGGATCCGTTTTCGAACCCGGCTTTGGCCGCTGGCATAATCGCCAGCGGCTTTTTCATCTCGGCCATCACGAAATCATCAAACGGTAACGCGTTCTCAACCTCGCTGTCGTATCGACGAATCCGTCGCGGATTTGTATTGCGTACCGCGACACCATGTCCCGCCGGCGCGGGTGCGCCGCGCGAGTATTTTTGCCGGGACCGATGCATGCCGAACGCAATTGAGCAGATCGTGGACGCCTATGTGCGGCTGAAGAACCGCCGTGGCCTTGACGAACTGATGATGCACAGGCAGCGGCTCGCGGTCGATCTCAAGAGCAAGTCAGGTCGCTTCGATTTCAGCCTGCCGATCGGCAAGATCGACGAGGAGATCGCCATCATCGAGGCCGGATTGGCCAGGCTGGCGGCGGATGCGCTCGAGCCTGGTGCGACGCGGTTCCGCTAACAGAGTTCAGTCGCGCCGGCCGCCATCGATCACTGTGAAGAGCGGCCGCGCCGGGGTCGGTTCGACCAGCAATTCCTCCACCAGCGCCGTTGCCGCATCGACGTATTTGCGCGTCGGCTTGTCGAGTTCGCGCTTGGCCTCGTCGTCGAGCGCGACTTTTGCGGCCTCGACCAGCTTGCGCATGCGTACTGCGTGGTCGTCACCCGCCGTCAGCGTCGCGCGCGCCAGCGAGCGCAGCACGAACAGTTCGCCTTCGAGGCGGAGCAGGCGGTCGTTGAGCCTGGAGAGGACGGCGTTGAGGTCGGCCATGGCTGCTGTTCGTTGCTGGGGTCCTGACGTCTAGCGGCGATCGGTGAACGGAGTGCAAACGGCGAAGGTGCAATTGGGCTGATCTGCCGGGTTCAATTTCGGTGGTGGCTGATTCAGGCCGCGGTCCGCGCCAGATAGTCGCGGGCGAAGGTGAGATACCAGTCGAGGCAGGCGGGATTGGCCATCGCCTCCTTGTTGATGACCTTCTCGACGGGCTGGCCGAGCAACAGCTTCTTGATCGGCAGCTCCTGCTTCTTGCCCGAGAGCGTGCGCGGGATCTCGGCGACGGCGAAAATCTCGTTCGGCAGGAAGCGGCGGGAGAGACCAGCCTCGATCGCCTTGTTGATCTTCGCCTGCATCGCACCGTCGAAGGCTGTATCTTCGCGCAGCACCACGAACAGCGGCATGTAGCTGTCACGGCCGAGATATTCGAGGTCGACCACGAGGCTATCGAGCACCTCGGGCAACGCCTCGATCGCGGAATAGAGTTCGCTCGTGCCCATGCGCAGGCCGTGCCGATTGATGGTGGCATCGCTACGGCCGTAGATCACGCATGAGCCGTCTGGATTGACCTTGAGCCAGTCGCCGTGCCGCCACACCGGCCCGCGGCCGCTGCCGTCAAAATTGTCCGGATAGGTCTCGAAATAGCTCGCGAGATAGCGCGCGTTGGCCTTGTCGTTCCAGAAATACAACGGCATCGACGGCATCGGCTCGGTGCAAACGAGCTCGCCGACCTCGTCGATGACGGCGCGGCCCTGCTCGCTGAAGGCTTCCACCGCTGCTCCCAGCAGGCGGCACTGCATCGCGCCCGGCGTCTGCGGCAATTCGCGGTTGCCCCCGATGAAGGCGCCGGCGAAATCGGTGCCGCCGGAAATGTTCGCCCACCAGATGTCGGCCTGCGCCTTGCTTCCGTTGGTTTTCGACAAACCAGCGAAGCGGTCGTTGAACCAGGCTTGCGTGTCGGCGCTGAGCGGCGAGCCGGTCGAGCCGAGACAACGCAGCCGTGACAGATCGCCGGCGGTGGTGAGATCGACCTCGGCCTTGGCGCAGTTGGCGAAGAACGCAGCACCGGCGCCGAAGAAGGTCGCTTTCGATTGCGCCACGAAGCGCCACGACGTGGTCCAGTCCGGCTTGTCCTTGGTGCCGCCGGGGCTGCCGTCGAAAATGCAGCAAGTGGTGCCGCTCAGCAGGCCGCCGACCTGGGAATTCCACATGATCCAGCCGGTCGATGAGTACCAGTGATAGCGCTCGCCGAACGAGTTTGGGTGATAGGAGCAGCCGATGTCGTTGTGCAGCCCCAGCAGCGCCAGCACCACAATGACGATGCCGCCATGGCCGTGCACGATCGGCTTCGGCAGGCCGGTGGTGCCGCTGGAATAGACGATCCAGAGCGGATGATCGAACGGCAGCCACATCGGTTCGAACGCGTCGATCGCGACGCCAGTCGTTGCGGTGATGTCGGAGAGCAGGGCGTCCGGTGCGGCGGGAACGGCAGCTTCGCTGTGCAGGATGACGTGCTCGACGCTCGGCAGCGATCGCCGCAGCTCGGCGATGACGTCCTTGCGATCATGCCTGCGTCCGGCATAGGTGACGGCATCGCAGGCGATCAGCACTTTTGGCTCGATCTGCTTGAAGCGGTCGATCACGGCCGGCGCAGCCATGTCGGGCGCGCAGACGCTCCAGACCGCGCCGATGCTGGCGCTGGCAAGAAATGCGATGATGGTCTCGGCGATGTTGGGCAGATAGGCCGCGATGCGGTCGCCGGGCTTGATCCCCTTGTCCTTCAGATGCAGCGCGAGCGCGGCCGCCTTGCGCTTGAGCTCCGGCCAGCTGGTCTCGTGAAGCTTGCCGTCCTCGCCGCCGCTGACGATCGCGGGCAGGCCGGCGGCATGCGCAGAGTCGACATGCCGGAACACCTGCCGCGCATAGTTCACCTGCGCGCCGGGAAACCAGACCGCTCCGGGCATCTTGCGCTCGGTGATGACGGCCGCAAACGGCGTCGGCGATTGCAGATCGTAATAATCCCAGATGCTGCGCCAGAAGCCGTCGAGATCGCGCACCGACCATTGCCGCATCTCCTCGTAATTCGCGAAAGTGAGGCCGCGCTGCTCGGCGAGCCAGTTGCGATAGAGGGCGATCTGCGGGACGAAAGGAGCGGTCATTGTGTATCGACTTCAGTTGCGGGGAGGGGGAGTCTATCCGGTGTCGCAGCTTAGCAGAAGCCGCGGTTTGGGCAGACAGCATTGCCTGGAAGTTGGGCCCGCGTACACCGCGGGACTTTGGGGCGGCACTGTTTCCATGGATTCGTCATTGCGAGCGCAGCGAGGCAATCCAGAGTCCCTCTGCGGAAAGGTTCTGGATTGCTTCGCTGCGCTCGCAATGACGGAGTGTTGCGGCGAGGGATTGACAGGCGCGAAGAGGAATTTGTGTGTTTTGCCCGACAAGCAGAACATTGCCCCCAAGCCCTGCGATGCAAAATGCGGCACCATTTCGACGAGTTGTCATTGGCGCTCCCAACTGAAAGCGCGAAGGCGACCAAATCGAGAGCCCTTTCCGCGCACGGACTTCGGATCGCTTCGTCATGCCGCAGCGCATGCAGATGATTTCTGCCGATCCGGCTGCAAATTTGGATTGGTGGCGTTCTCGCCTTGGGGAACGATTGCAACCGTGTTGGCCTGGGGGGAGACAAGCTTGAGCGGACAGATGCATCCGGCAGCGCCTCACCACCTGCCATTTTTCGTGCCCGGTCCGGATGGGACGGACCCCCTGATGGTGATCATGGCGATTTTCCTGATCATTGTCATTCTGTGGGTTGGTACGCTGTACTGGAAGCTGCACAGCCTTCCCGAGCGCATGGCGCACAAGTCCCAAAAGTTGCAGTTCGAGATTGTCGCAGTCCTTGGATTGATCTCGCTGTTTACGCACATGCACATCTTTTGGGTGGCGGGCCTGCTGCTCGCGATGATTGACTTGCCGGACTTCTCGACACCGTTGCGCACCATTGCGGGCTCGGTCGAACGGATCGCGGATGCCGCTCCCGGTGCCCCGCCATCTCCGTCCCAAGCCGAGGCCCCCGACCAACCGCAAGCCACAAGCGCCAAGGGCGGGGAGATTCAAGGCCATGCTTGAGCTCCTGCTGTGTTCGCTCGTGACGATCCTTCCGGACTACCTTTATCGCCACTATCGGCAGGGCAAGCGGTTCGGCAAGGAGATCACTTTTTACTCAGTCTGGTACGAGCTGCGATGGGGTATCACCGGCTGCCTGATGCTGACCGTCGCGCTGATCACCATGATTTTCTACTATCACCCCTCGACGACGTCGGCGGTGCTCTACTTCCGCACCGTTCCAATTGTGCCGGAAGTGGCCGGCCGCGTGGCCGAGGTCGATGTCGACTACAGTGCGCCCGTCAAGAAGGGCGATGTTCTGTTCAGGCTTGACAGCGCGAAGCAGCAGGCCGCGCTCGAGACATCGAGACGAAAGGTGGCCGAGATCGACGCATCGCTGACCAGTGCGCGAGCTGATGTCATCAAGGCGGAAGCCCAGATTGGTGAGGCGAAAGCTGCTTGGCAGCAAGCCAAGGATGAACTCGATACCAAGAGCGAGTTACAGCGCCGCAATCCCGGGATCGTGCCGCAACGCGAAATCGAAAAGCTCCAGGTCGCGGTCGAGCAGAGACAGGCGGGTATTGATTCAGCCAGCGCTGCCCGGGAAGTCGCGGCCTTGCGCATTTCCACGCTTCTACCCGCCGAGAAGGCCAGCGCCGAGGCTGCGATGGCGGAGGCGCAGGTTGACCTCGACAAGACCTACATTCGCGCAGGCGTCGATGGCCGGGTCGAGCAATTCCTGTTGCGCTCAGGCGATGTCGTCAACCAGATGATGCGGCCCGCGGGAATCTTGATACCTGAGGGCGCCGGCCGGCGGGCCTTGCAGGCCGGGTTCGGTCAGATCGAGGCGCAGGTCATGAGACCGGGCATGCTTGCCGAGGTGACCTGTATCTCCAAGCCCTGGGTGATTATTCCGCTGGTTGTCACCGGCGTGCAGGACTACATCGCGGCCGGTCAATTTCGTTCGGGCGAGTAACTTGTCGATCCGCAAAATCTGCGGCAGCCGGGCACGATTCTCGCATTTCTGGAGCCGCTCTATAGTGGTGGCCTTGAAGGCGTCACGCCGGGCTCGAATTGCATCGTCAATGCCTATACGAGCAATCACGACGCGATAGCCGACCCGAAAACCAGCGCGCTCAGGGGATTTGCCCTGCATGTCGTTGACGCGACGGGGCTCGTTCACGCTCTTCTGCTACGGATTCAAGCGCTCCTATTGCCGGTCAAGACGTTGGTGCTGAGCGGCCATTGATACCGCTTTCAAGCCACTCGACCGACGCGCCACGTCAAGTTCGAGCTCGATTCATCGCGGGGACGGACCATGACCCCTCTGCTTCAGGAAGTGCGTCGCAGCCCGCTCTTATGGATGCTGGTTTTTGTTCCGGCCGTCTTCGGGACCGAATTGATCGCTCCTTCGGCGCACACGGCGCTATTTTTGCTGGCGGTAGCCGCGATCGTGCCGCTGGCCGCGTTACTGAGCCATGCGACCGAAAGTGTTGCCGCGAAAACGGGCGATGCCGTCGGTGGATTGCTCAACGCGACGCTGGGAAATCTGACGGAGCTCATCATCGCTCTGGCGGCTCTCCATGCGGGCGAGTATTTGCTGGTGAAGGCCTCGATCGTCGGCGCCATCGTCACCAACTCGCTCTTCATGCTGGGAGGCTCCTTTCTATTAGGCGGATTGCGCTATCCGCTACAGGAGTTCAATCGCGCCGGCGCGCGGCTTCATTCAGGCCTGATGCTGCTGGCGACAATCGCGCTTGTCGTTCCGGCAGCCGTGGCGAATCTCGACCAAGTGCGAGGCACGACGGTTATGAAGCACCTGAGCCTGGGCCTGGCTGTGCTCCTGATGGCGACCTATGCATTCGGTCTGCTGTTTTCGCTGCGGACGCACAAGGATTTGTTCGCCGCGGAGGATCATGGCGAACGCACGGAAGCAGCTTGGCCGATCAGCCTTGCGGTCGGAACGCTCGTCGTTGTCACGGTTCTGGTCGCGCTTGTGAGCGAGATCTTCGTCGGGTCAGTACAGAAGGCGGGCCAGAATATGGGAATGAGTCCGGCCTTCATCGGCTTCATCGTGGTCGCGCCCGTCGGAGGTGCGGCCGAGATGGCCGTGGCGTTCTCCGCGGCCGGCAAGGACCGCCTCGATATGAGCGTTAGCATAGCGCTTGGGAGCGCGTCTCAAATTGCACTGTTCGTCGCGCCTGTGCTTGTCATCCTCAGCTACGCAATCGGGCCGGAACCGATGGATCTGCAATTCTGGCCTGGTGCGGTGGTTATGGTGTTGGCGGCAACCATTGTGGCTGCTTTTCTTTCCAGCGGCGGCCGCTCTGCCTGGCTCTTGGGCGTGATGCTCCTGTCCCTGTACGCCGTCTTTGCGATGACACTCTACGTGCTGCCGCCTGGATCGGCGCCTTCTTGAGCGAGCGCCAGATAATGAGTCGCGACAAAGAAAGAAACGACAGGTGGCTTCGTCGTCTTGTTCTCATCCTTTGTGCTTATTGCGTTATCGGCTTGCTGATTGAGGCTGCCGTACCGCATCTTCTGCCGGAAACGGCTTTCACGACCTATGTGGGAGGAGCCGCCAGGTCCGGCGTGTTTGTGATCTGGCTCTACTTGGTCTTGAGGATTGTCGGTATTGTTCGGGGCATCTACGGCCCTGACAGCGACCGGTATCTCACGCTCACGCCTTTGCGCTTGATCTTTCTTCAAGTCGCAGCCGCCTATTTGTTGGCGGCATTTTGCTTTGCGGTGCTCTATCTCTTTATCATGCGGCGGGATACGAGCGCGTTCTCGGTCGACCTCGATCTCGCCAACGCAATCTACTTCAGCATCGTGACCATGACGACCACCGGCTATGGCGATATCTCGCCAAAATCCGGATGGGCCAAAACCGCGGTATGCGTGCAGATACTGTTCGGAGTCTTCTACAACGTTCTCTTCTTTTCAATTTTTGCGGGGCTCGCGGGTCGAAAGCGCGTCGGGTGATCGCAGTGAGTGACATTGGAGATTGTTGGCCCGCGGCGGATATCGGAGCGCCTACCACCCGACCCCGGCCCATCGCCGTCCGAACACCGGCGGCTTGGTCTTCACCGGCGACCAGCCGAAGAAATGATGCTTCCCCGACCAGCTGTGCACCTCGCCGCTGCAAATGCTGCATTTGAAGTGACCTGAATGCAGCTCGGCGTGCTCTTCCCTTGTCGCGGTATAGTTCATGCTGCAACCGGGGCAGGTGAATTCTTCGATCGTCCAGAGACTGTTGGCCATTGCACCGCAATTCGTTTTGGAATCCTCACGCAAAGCGTAGGTGCGAGCCTTTGCATCGGCGTAAACCGTGCCGCTCAAATCCGGTTAATCGTCGTTAGCCAAACGGGGCTCCGGCCGCGGATATTGCAGGATTTTCCCGGTATTTGCAGCGCCGATCAGTCCAAATCGCGCCGCCGGTCGGTCCAAGCGCGTCCTTGATCGGGCAGCTAGATTTCAACCCGGCGCCCCTGTCGGGAAGGGCGGTGTCATTTGGGGGGGAGATCATGGGCAAGAAGCTGATTTTGACGATCGCGCTGCTGTCGCTGGCAACGCCGGCCTTTGCGGCTGACATCATCGAACCTGCACCGGTGGTCAAGGCGCCGGTCGCGCCGGCTCCGATCTTCACCTGGACCGGTTTCTATATCGGCGCCCATGGCGGCGGCGCCTGGAGCAAATGGAGCGGTATGGATCCGACCAACCCGGCGGCCGGCTGGAGTTCGGTGACCGCCAGCGGCGGCGTGGTTGGTGGCCAGATCGGCGGCAATTACCAGATCAGCAATTTCGTGGTGGGCCTCGAGGGGACCGGCGCCTGGTCCAGCGTGACGCTCAACGCCGGCGGCCCGTTCGGCGGCGGCGCCGGCTTCAACCTGTCGCTGAAGAACGACTACATCGCGACGGTCGCCGGGCGCTTCGGCGTCGCCTTCGACCGCGTGCTGCTCTACGCCAAGGGCGGCGCGGCCTTCACCCGCGATAAATACAGCGCCAATAACGGCCTGGCTGGCGCGCTTGCCGGTTCGGCCAACGGCAGCTTCCACCGCACCGGCTGGCTTGCCGGCGGCGGCGCTGAGTGGATGTTCATGCCAAACTGGTCGGTGCGGGCCGAATACAACTACATGGGCTTTGCCGCGATCAACGAGCAGCCGGTGACGACGGGCAATCTGGTGGCCTCGCCGGCGAACGTAAAGCTGAACATCCAGACCGGCACGGTGGGCGTCAACTATCACTTCTGAGGGCGTCCGGCCGCCTTCGTCACAGCGGTTTCATCTGGAAGCACGACGCGGCCGGCCTCTGAAGGGCCGGGCGCGTACCCGGTCGTCTTGACGCCCGGCTCGTTGCTCGCAATAACCCAAGCCCGCGCAAGTGCCGGAACCCGCGTTGATGCCGCAAGGAAAGCCGTGCCTGTGAAAAGTCTGCGCCAGCTTCTGACGGGCGATGACGTCATCCAGCTTGTGATCCGGCTCGGCCTGTTGGCGCTGCTGATCATCTGGACATTCCTCATCATCCGGCCGTTCGTGCCGATCCTGGCCTGGAGCTCCGTGCTCGCGGTCGCGTTCTATCCAGCGTTCAGCTGGGTCGCCAAAATCCTGGGCGGGCGGCCCAAGACCGCGGCCGCGATCCTCACTTTGATCACGCTCGGCATCGTCCTCGGTCCCGCCACCTGGCTCGGCCTCAGCGCCGTGGACGGGGTGAGGGAGCTCGCACACGAGCTTGGCACCGGTGACCTCGCGCTCCAGACGGCGCCCGAGTCGATCAAATCATGGCCGGTGATCGGCCCGACGCTCTACGAGCTCTGGGACCAGGCCTACAATAATATCCGCGCGGTGCTGCGCGAGGTCGCGCCCTATCTCCAGCCGCTGGCAGGACCGCTCCTGGTGCTCGCAGGCGATGCCAGCCTCGGCACGCTCCAGTTCCTGGTCTCGGTGTTCGTGGCCGGCTTCCTGTTTCCGCACGGACCCCGGCTGGTTGCGGCCGGACGCGGTTTCCTGTCGCGCATCGTGCCGGAGCAGAGCGAGCATTTTCTCGAGCTGGGCGGCGCCACCATCCGCGCCGTGGCGCAGGGCGTGATCGGCGTCGCCATCGTGCAGGCGCTGCTCGCCGGCATCGGCTTCAAGCTCGCAGCCGTGCCGAGCGCCGGGTTGCTCGCCTTCATCGTGCTGCTGCTGTCGATCGTGCAGATCGGCGCCTTCCTCGTGCTGCTGCCGGTGATCATCTGGATCTGGACCGCCAAGGACGTCACCACGGCGCTGGTGTTCACCGTGTTCTTCGTCCTGGTCGGCTTCCTCGACACCATGCTGAAGCCGCTCGTGATGGGACGTGGTCTCAACACGCCGACCATCGTGATCTTCGTCGGCGTGATCGGCGGCACGCTCGCCCACGGCATCGTCGGCCTGTTCATCGGGCCGATCATCCTGTCGGTGGCGTGGGAAATGGCGGCGGCGTGGATCCGGACCGAGGACCGAGCCGCGGCTGCGAAGCCGAAGGCGATCCCGCCCGCCGACGAGTTTGGCTAGCCGGGCAGCTCCAGCAGGTTACCCGGACGTTTGCCGCACCTCGCATGCGTGTGGACAACGATGGGAGCCAACGGTATCCGGGGCGGTCGCCGAACTTGTCTAATGAAATAGACAAGTTACCATGGCGCGATTCTGTTTTCGGTTTGCGACAGTTGTAAATGGCGAAGTCTTCCAAGCTGGTTGCCGCCAGGCGCGGCAAGGTTCTGTTGGTCAGGCGACGATCGGACGGCCTGTGGATGTTCCCCGGCGGCCGCAAGCGCGCGCGCGAGTCCGATAAGGACTGCCTGCGCCGCGAGATCAAGGAAGAGCTGCCCAAGCTGAAGCTTGGCCGGATCAGCCTCTGGAAGGAAGTGACGGCCAAGAACAAGCGCTCGGGCCGCAAGATGAGCGACGCGATCTTCATCGCCAAGAGCGCCAAGGGCCGGCTCGCTATCGGTGACAAGAAGGAGCTCGACCGCGCCGCCTGGCAGAAGCCGCGCGGGATTCGCCTGACCGCAACCTCGCGCTACATCCGCGATCGCCTGTTTCCGAGGAAGCCGCGGCCGCGGAGCTGAGCTCAGGCCGCCCTGGGTGTGACAAATAGTCCGATCGCCCCTCGCCTCATATGTGAACCAGTTCACAAGCTGCCGCGGAGAGGACTGCTACAGATGCGTCATTGCCTTACCAATCCATTTTCATTGAAACGCCCCAGTGCCTAAAGCGCTGGGGTTTTTCGCATCCAGCGGGCATGCCGAATTGATCAGCCCTGCCGCCGCAGAAACCCCGTGATCGTCACCTTCTCCCAGATGTCGGCCGCCGCGAACGGATCGGCACGATTGAAGGCCTCGACCTCGGCGCGACCGGGGGACTCGATCAGGAACAGGCTGCCGATCATGGTGGCGCCGTCGTCGGAGACCAGCGGTCCCGACATCACGATTTTGACGCCGAAGCGCGAGGTGTCGCTGAGGAAGGTCTTGTGGGCGTCGTAATTGGCAAGCCGCGTCGGCAGTGCGCCGGTACGGTCGATGGCATGGATGGCAAACAGCATGATGTCTCCGGGATTTCTGCAGGGCAATCGCATATGGCATTCTGCATGACCTGAGTGCGCGCCTCGTCCTTCGAGACGACCGCGGAGCCTGTCATCGGGCCGCGCTTTGCGCGGACCCGGTGGCGGTCTCCTCAGGATGAGGCTAAGCGGCATCGATGCTCGTCAATACCGCTGCCGCACACTCGGTCCTCATCCTGAGGGCCCGCCAACGGCGGGCGTCTCGAAGGATGGCCACAGGGCAATCGCTCTCATATGCGATCGCCCCAGGGATTTCGAGGGACGGCTGCTATCCCAGCCGTCCCGTTGTTTGATCAGAACAGGCGGCGGTTACTTCGCGCCGAGCTTGCTAGCCTCTTCGAAGGTCGGGCAGGTGCGCTGCTCGAGCGGCTGGTCGAACGGTTGGTAATTGTCCTTGGTGATGACGGTCGGCTTCAGCACGATCTCACTGATGATCGGCTGGTTGCGCAAGCTGCGGACCGCCATCATGGTGCCGAGGCAGCCTTGGTAAAAGCCGTTGTAGTCGCCGCTTGCGAGCAGCTTGCCGGACTTGATCGCGTCGATCGCCTCCTTGGTACCGTTGATGCCTATCACCTGGGCCTTGCGGTTGGCACCGTCGAGCGCCTCGATCGCACCGACCGCCATGGCGTCGTTGGCGGCGAGCACGCCGTCGATCTGCGCATTCGACTGCATCAGGTTTTCCATGACCTGAAGCGCCTGGAGCCGCTGGTAGTTGCCGGGCTGCGAAGCCAGGAGCTTGGCGCCCGGATTTTCCTTCAGCGCATCGTTGAAGCCGCGGACGCGATCGACATTGGTGAGCGAGCCCTTGACACCCTCGATGATGACGATGTTGCCCTTGCCGCCCAATGTCTTGAGCAGGAAGCGCGCGGTCTCGAGCCCAAGGCTGTAATCGTCGGCGCCGACGAAGGAGAGGAATTTTCCGCCGGCCGAGCGGTCGGTGATGTTGACGACGGGGATTTTCGCGTCGTTGATCTTCTCGACGCCGGGCACCATCGCCTTGTAGTCGACCGGCGTGAAGACGATCGCGCTCGGCTTCTTCACCACGACGTCCTCGATCTGGCTGAGCTGCTCGGGGATACTGTCGGGCTTGGTCGGAATGTATTGCAGCGTCTTGGCGTTCAGGGTCTTCGCCATGTTGTCGGCACCGACCCGCACCGTCTGGAAGAACGGGTTGGTCTGGTTCTTGGTGAACACGGCAATGGTCTCGCCGTCGGCGCGCGCCTGCGTCGTGAACGCAGCCGCGATCATGAGCGGCAGTGTGAAATAGCCCAGTCTCTGTTTCATGTCGTCTCCATCCCCATTTTGGTTTGTTGGATTGCTGAGAAACTCATTGCGCGCGGCGGCGGGTCTTCATGTCGAGCCAGACCGCGAGAATGACGATGATGCCGGTGACCAGCGGCTGCCAATTGGCGCTGACCGACAACAAGTTCATGCCGTTCAGCACCAGCGTCAGGATCAGCGCACCGATGAAAGTGCCGAACACAGTGCCGACGCCGCCGAACAGCGAGGTGCCGCCGATCAGCACGGCCGCGATTGCCGGCAGCGTCAGGCTTTCGCCGATGTCAGCCTCGGCGGAGTTGAGCCGGGACAGGAAAATGATCGATGCGAGCCCGGCCATCGTGCCGGACACGGCGTAGACCAGCAGAAGCCGGCGCGTGACCGGAATTCCGGAGAGGCGGGCGGCGACCGGATTGGCGCCGATCGCATAGATCTCCTGTCCCCAGATCGTGCGTTGTGCAAACAGCGTTCCGATTCCGAGGAACACCAGCAGCAGATAGACCGGAATCGGCAGGCCGAACAGATAGCCGCTGCCGATCTGGCGGAAGCCCGCGGGGAAACCGTGAAGGGTCTCGCCCGCCATGTACCAATAGGTCACGCCGTTGAGCACCCAGAGCATGCCGTAGGTGGCGATGAAGGAGGGGATGCGCAGCGCCGTCACCATGATGCCGTTGAGGAGCCCGACGATGCCGCCGCAGGCGAGCCCGGTCAGGATTCCGAGCGTCGGCGATCCCGTGGTGTGGATCACGGTCCCGGCGACGCAAGCGGACAGCGCGACATTGGCGCCGACCGAGAGATCGAGGCCGGCGGTGAGCACCACCAGCGTCAGGCCCGAAGCGATGAAGAAAGTGAGACTCGCCTGGCGCAGGACGTTGAGAATGTTGCCGAGGCTGAGGAAGGAATCGTTCAGCACCGCCAGCACGGCGCAGATCAGGAAAACCGCGAGCAGCCGATAGAACAGCTGGATCGCATCCTGTGACAGGAAAGAACGCGGCGGCGACAGGGCCTCCTTGGTGATGTCGCTCATGTGCGGCTCCGCAAGCCGTCGAGGAACAGCGCGACGATGACGAGGACGCCGACGCTTGCGACCTGCACCGAGGACGGCAGCGAGATCAGGTTCAATCCGTTGCGCAGCACGCCGACGGCGATGACGCCGAGCAGGGTGCCGAGCAGCCAGCCATTGCCGCGCTCGAACGAGGTGCCGCCGACCGCGACCGCTGCGATCGCATCGAATTCGAGCCCGAGGCCCGCGGTCGGATGACCCGAATTCATGCGCGCGGTCATCAGCAGGCCGGCAATGCCGGCCATGGTGCCGCCGAGTGCGTAAACTGCGATCAGCAGCTTGTTGGGCGAGAGGCCGGCATAGCGGAGCGCCTCGCGATTGCCGCCGAGCGCGAACACGTAGCTGCCGAAGCGGGTATGATAGAGCAGGCCGTGGAAGGCTGCGTAAGTCACGAGTGCCACCACGATCGGGATGGGGATTCCGAGCAGCGTCGCCGAGTAAATGTCGCGGACGCTGTGGGGAATGCCGACCACGCTCTGGCCATCTGAGACGATCAGCGACAGGCCCTGCGCCATGCCGAGGGTGCCGAGCGTCGCGACGAACGGCGGAATGCCCAGGATTGCAACCAGCCAACCGTTGACAGTGCCGAAGGCCGCGCCGACCAGCACGCCGGCGCCGAGGCCGAGCAGCATCGATTGGGTCGCGAGCGAGACGATGGCGACGCAGAGTGAGGTCAGCGTCAGCACCGCGCCCATCGAGAGGTCGAGCCCCTCGGTCATGATGATCAGCGTCATCGGCAGCGCCAGCATGGTCAGGATGGTCGACTGCACCAGCACGTTGGAGAGGTTGGCCGGGGTGAGAAAGCCGGGCGCGATTGCGCCGAACAGCACGATCAGGACGCCGAGCACGATGGCGACACCGGGAATGCGCTGCAGCGGATTGGGTTGTGAAACGACCGCGGCCTCACGCATGATGCATCCCCAATCGCACGATATTCTCCTCGGTCAGCTCGTTGCGCGCCAGGTGCCCGGCGACGCGGCCCTCGCGCATCACATAGGCGCGGTCGCAGACGTGGCAGATCTCGACCTGCTCGGACGAGATCATCAGCGCGGCCGCGCCTTCGGCGACCAGCCGGTCGATCAACGCAAAGATCTCGGATTTGGCACCGACATCGATGCCGCGCGTCGGCTCGTCGAAGATGAAGAGTTTTGCACCGGCCGCCAGCCATTTGCCGATCACGACCTTCTGCTGGTTGCCGCCCGAGAGCAGGCCGACGGTCTGGCGTGCACTCGGAGTCGCGATGCGGAGCTGCCGGATCAGGCTATCGGCGGTGCGCTGGCCGCTGCGTGGATCGAACAGCCCGCTCGGGAACAGTTTTCGCAGCGCCGAGACCACGAGATTGTCGCCGACCGAACGCAGCAGCGCGAGCCCTTCGGTCTTGCGGCTCTCCGGGATCAGCGCGATGCCGCGGCGGGCGGCGATGTCCGGCTCGCCGGAGATCGGTTTGCCGTCGAACACGATCTCGCCCGAGGCGACCGGATCGGCGCCAAAGATCGCGCGCGCGACCTCGCTGCGGCCGGATCCGACCAGGCCGCAGAGGCCGACGATCTCGCCGCGGCGCACCTCGATGTTGATGTCGGCGATGCCGGTCGGTGAAGTCAGGCCCTTGACCTGAAGCAGCAACTCGCCCGGCTTGTCGGCAAAATTGCGCGGATAGGTCATGTCGACGGTGCGGCCGACCATCATGCGGACGAGCTGGTCGGGTGTGACGTCGGCCGGGCGAACGCCGTCGATGCGGCGGCCGTCGCGCAGGACCGTGATGCGGTCGCCGAGCGCGAACACCTCGGCCATGCGGTGCGAGATATAGACGATGGAGACGCCGTCGGCCTTCAGCCGCGTGATCAGCGCGAACAGCAGCTCTGTCTCGCGGTCGGACAGCGCGGCGGTCGGTTCGTCCATGACCAGGATGCGCGCGTTCTGGCTGATGGCTTTTGCGATCTCGACCATCTGCTGCTGGGCGACGCCGAGCGTGTTGACGGTGATGGAGGGGTCGATGTCGAAGCCGATCGTGTCGAGCAGGCGCTTGGCGTCGGCCAGGATCTTGCGGCGGTCGATGGTGCCGGGAATGCGGCCTTTCGGCTCGCGGCCGAGGAAGATGTTCTGGGCGATGTCGAGATAGGGGACGAGCGAGAATTCCTGGAAGATCACGGCGATGCCGAGTTTTTGCGCGTCGGCAGTGGACGCAATCGTGACCTTCTCGCCTTTGTAGAAGAACTCGCCGGAATCGGCGCTGTAGGCGCCGCACAGCACCTTCATCAGGCTCGATTTGCCGGCGCCGTTCTCGCCGAGCAGCATGTGCACTTCGCTCGCGTAGAGCGCAAAGGACACGTCGTCCAGCGCCTTGACGCCCGGAAATGCCTTGCTGATGCCGCGGAGCTCGAGCAGCGGGGTTGCTGAGGGCTCGCCGGGAGCGTTCATGGCCGTGCTGCTCCCGCAAAGATCTTGCCGGGGTTCATCAATCCCTGGGGATCGAGCGCGGTCTTGATCGAGCGCATCACGTCGACAGCTTCGCCGAGCTCATCGGTGAGATAGCCGATCTTGCCGAGCCCGATGCCGTGCTCGCCGGTGCAGGTGCCGTCCATCGCAATGGCGCGGCCGACCATGCGGGCCTGGAGCGCCTTGGCGCCGTCGATCTCCTCCGGCTTGGCGGGATCGACCAGGATCAGCATGTGGAAATTGCCGTCCCCGACATGGCCGACGATGGGCGCGGTGAAGCCGTGTTCGTCGGCGTCGCGACGGGTGTCGGTAAGGCATTCGGCGAGCCGCGAGATCGGCACGCAGACATCGGTGATGACGGCGCGGGCGCCGGGCCGGAGGCCCAGGCCGGCATAGAGCGTGTTGTCGCGGGCGTGCCAGAGCCGGCTGCGGTCTTCCGGCGCCTTGGCCCATTCGAAGCCGAGGCCGCCATGCTCGGCGGCGATCGCCTGTGCCAGTTCGGCCTGTTCGGCCACCGCGCTCTCCGAGCCGTGGAATTCGAAGAACAGCGTCGGCGCTTCGCGATAGCCGAGTTTTGCGTAGGCGTTGATGCCGCGCATCATGACATCGTCGAGCAGTTCGACGCGCGCGACCGGAATGGCCGCCTGGATGATGCCGATCGCGGTATCGACGGCGTTGTGCAGGGTATCGAAGCTGCACACCGCAGCCGAGATCGCCTGCGGCAGCGGATGCAGTTTCAGCGTGATCTCGGTGATAACGCCAAGCGTGCCTTCGGCGCCGACGAACAGCCGCGTCAGATCGTAGCCGGCCGCGGATTTGCGGGCGCGTCTGGCGGTGCGGATCACGCGACCGTCGGCCAGCACGACTTCGAGCGCCATGACGTTGTCCTTCATGGTGCCGTAGCGTACCGCCATGGTGCCGGAGGCGCGCGTCGAAGTCATGCCGCCGATCGAGGCATCCGCGCCGGGATCGATCGGGAAGAACAATCCGGTGCCGCGCAGCTCCGCATTGAGCTGTTTGCGGGTGATGCCGGGCTGGACCACGACATTCATGTCGCTGTCGTGCACCATCAGCACCTTGTTCATGCGCGCGAAGTCGATGCAGACGCCGCCCGCGACCGCGGACGCATTGCCTTCGAGCGAGGTGCCGGCGCCGAATGGCACGATCGGCATGTTCGCGCCGGCGCAGAGCCTGACGATCTCGGCGACTTCCGCAGTCGTCTCCGGAAACACAACGATGTCGGGGGGCAGGGTACGATAATAGGACTCGCTCTGGCCATGCTGGTCGAGCACGCCGCGTGCGATCGTCGCACGCGGACCGATCACGCCTGCGAGGCGTTCAGCCAAAGCGGCACTGCTGACCCGCGGTCCCATCGTCTCTCCCTGTCGTCCGTACTTGTCGCGGACTGTTGTCAGTCCGTCGATTCTACGTTCGGCCTAGGCCGCCTGTGCGTTGCCTGCGGCCTGCTTGATACGCGGATCGGTCGTGCTGGCGATGCGCTCGCGCACGGCGCCGGTGATGTTGGTCTCGCTGAAATGACGCACATTCGCCTCCGTCGATCAGAGTTTGGGCTCGCCAAGTTTGGGCTCGTCAAGACCGGACAGCCGTTCGAGATGCTTGACGGTCGCGATGAAGTCGGTCTCGCCGGCGCCTTGCGCGATCAGCGCGCCGTAGGTCTCGCGCACCTGGGCTGCGAGCTGTAGCGGCACGCCGACGGCATGGCCGGCGCCGAGGATGAGGTCGAGATCCTTGGCCATCTGCTTGCAGGAGAAGCTCGAGACGAAGTCGCGGGTCCGCAGCGGTGCGGTCTTGTATTTAACCATGGGGGAGGCGACTGCACTCTCATCCAGCACTTTCAAAATGTCCTGCCAGCCGATGCCGCCCTTGCGCGCCAGCGCCAGGCTTTCGGCCATCATCGCCGCCGAGACCGCGATCATGAGATTGACCGCGAGCTTTGCGTAGCGCGCTTCCTCGCTTGGGCCGAGATAGGTCTGCGCTCGGGTAAAACTCGCAAACAGCGGCTTGGCGCTCTCGAAGGCATCCTTGGGTCCAGACACGAAGCAGCTCAGCGCGCCCGTGTGCACGATGCTGGCGTTGCCGGAGACCGGCGCCCGCAGATAGGCGATCCCGCGGGCCTGGGCTGCGGCATCGACTTCGGCCGAGGCTTCGGCGCTGACCGTGCTGGTCTCGATCAGCACCGCCTTCGGCGCCATCGCGCCGATCAATCCGGTCGGGCCGAGCATCACCGCGCGAAGTGCGGCGTCGTCGGGGAGCGATGTGATGACCACAGGCCGGCTGTTGACGGCATCAGTGGGCGAGCCCGCGACAGCGATGCCGTGCTCGCGCGCCTCGCTCAGACGCGCTGCGCTCTGGTCAAAGGCGGTGACGTCATAACCGGCCTTGGCGACGAGGAGCGACATCGGCAGGCCCATCTTGCCAATGCCGATGAAGGCGATTTGTTTGCTTGTATCAGTCATTTCTTGTTGTCCGTTGGCCGTTATCCCGCGGCGTGCCCTTGTCGTTCGATGTCCCGCACAAGCCGCTGGCCGGATTGCGCGAGCAGCTCTTTCTTCTGCGCCAACCCGTCGATCAGCAGCTTTCCGTTCCGCTTCTTCCAGCGGCCTCCGATCATCACCGCCTCGATATTGGCGAGGCTCGTCTGCATCACCACGGTGGCGACGGGATCGTGGACCGGGAAGAGGTTGAGATCGTCGGCATTGATGATCACGAGATCGGCGCGTTTCCCTGGCGTCAGCGAGCCGATCTCGCTCTCGCGGCCGAGCATGCGGGCGCCTTCGGTCGTGACCCATGCCAGCGCCTCGCGCGCCGGGATCGTGGTCGTCGCGGGAATAGTACCCTCGCTCTTGCGCATCTCCGCATTGTCGAGCGCGCGCTGCATCGACAGTGCGACGCGGGCAGCGGAGAAGAGATCGCCCGGCAGCACGGATTCCAGATCGATGCCGACGGTGGGGCGGACGCCGCGCTTGAGCAGCCGACCCGTGATCGGAAAGCCGTGGCCCTGGATCATCTCGTTTTCCGGCGTCACCGAGAACGTAACGCCGAGATCGATCAGCTTTTGCAGGAGATCATCGGGCAGATCGTTGCCATGGACGATGTTGACGTTGGGACCGACGAGGCCGGCCTCGATCAATCTCTCCCAGCCGCCTTGCGTCTTCGCCGGCCCGCCGCCCTGATGCATCGAGGCGATCAGGCCGAGTTCCCGAGCCAGGCGGAAATCATGCAAGGACACGTCGAGCGTCGAATAATGCGGACCGAGAATGGCAAGCCCGAGTGTGACCAGGCCATCGCGGTCGGCGAGGGGACCTGCCAGCAGCCGTTCGACCTCGCGGCGGGGATGCGGCACCTCGGAGAAGTGCGGCTCGCCCGGCTTCGGCTCGGGTTTTGGCGAGCCGTGGAAGAAGGCGGCGCGGATGCCGCTCTCGATCAGGCCGCGCACGGCGGCATCGGTATGGGCGGGCGTCGGGTTGTTGTGGCACCAGTCGACCAGCGTGGTGGCGCCGCAATTGATCTGGTTCAGCGCTCCGACGAGCGTGGCGATATAGATGTCGTCGGGGGCGAACAAGGTCGCGAGCCCGGCATGCATGCGGCGGAAATATTCGAGCAGCGTCCAGTTCGCCGCGAAGCCGCGCAAGCCGGTCTGCCAGGTGTGCATATGCGCATTGATGAGGCCGGGGATGACGATGCGCCCACGACCGTCGACGATTTCGGTCTCTGCGGCGCCGCTGCCGAGGTCGATATTCGGGCGGACCTCGGCGATCCGACCGTTCTCCACCAGCACGTCGCCAACACCGAGATCGCCGATGCGATCGTCCATGCTGATGATCGTTGCCGACTGGAGGAGGGTGCGCTTCATCAGGGTCAGGCCGCTGCTTTGGTCGCGGCCGGCGGCTCGCCGGCCCAGGCGCGCGCGATGAGGTCGCGGATGGCGCCCCGCTCGAGCGGGCGCGGATTCCAGTAGGCATTGGTGACGGCGAGGTCAGCCGCCTTGTTGATGCCGCTCTCGGGCATGCCGATGTCGCGCAGCGCGACCTTGGCGCCCAATCGCCTGGCGAGATCGTAGAGACCCTGCGCTGCATCGGCCGCACCGATCGCGCGCGCGATCCGCGTCATCGCGTCGGGCACAGCGGGGGCGTTGTAAGCCAGCGCATGCGGCAGCACGATCGTGTGCGTCTCGGCATGCGGCAGGTCAAACGTGCCGCCGAGCGTGTGGCAGAGCTTGTGATGCAGCGCCATGCCGACGGTGCCGAGGCACACGCCGCACAGCCAGGCGCCATAGAGCGCATCGCTGCGGGCCGCGCGATCGTCGGGCTTGGCGGTAATCGCGGGCAGGGCACGCGCCAGCGCGCGGATGCCTTCCTCGGCCGTCAGCGAAGTCACGGGATTGGTATCGCGTGCATAAAGCGCTTCGACCGCGTGGGCGATGGCGTTGATGCCGGAGGTGGCGGTGAGTCCGACCGGCAGTGACAGCGTCAGATCGACGTCGTAGATCACGGTCTTCGGCAGCACGGCCACATCGCGCACTGTGGTCTTCAGACCGTTTTCGGTCTGACCGAGGATCGGCGTCATCTCCGAGCCGGCATAGGTGGTGGGGATGCAGAGCTGGTTGACGCCGGTGCGCAAGGCCAGCGCCTTGCCGAGGCCGGTCGTCGAGCCGCCGCCGAGTGCGACCACGCAGTCGGCGTCGCACGCCTTCATCGCCGTGATCGCGCGCTCGGTCACGTCGACCGGCGTATGCATGGTGGCCCCGGCGAAGATGCCGGCATAGAGCGAGCCCAGTGCAGCGCCGAGTGCCTTGCCCTGTGCTTCCTGCTGCGGCGTGGTCAGCACCAGCGCGCGCTTGCCGCCGAGGCGCTCGACCTCGGCCTTGGCCGCGCCAAGCGTTCCGCTGCCGAACACAACGCGGCAAGGCAGGTTTTCAAAGGTGAACGTACCGATCATGCGCCGGTCTCTTTGACGGGATAATCAACCTGGAAGCGCCCGATCCGCAAGTCGCCGAGCTCCTCCCGCACCCGCAGATGTTCCGGATGGGTGGCGTAGGCCTTCAGGGCCGCGTGGTCGGTAAACTCGGAGACGAGGACAACGTCGCAAGCATAATCGACATCGCTGACATCGACGCCGACCTCGATATGGGTCAGGCCGTCGATTCGGCCCTTGAGGCCCTCGAACAGAGTTTTAACCTTGGTCCGGGCGGCGAAGCGCTCGGCCTGGGTCTCCCCGCGCAGCCGCCACATCACGATGTGCTTGATCGGACCCGACATTTCCCAGAATTCCTCACCTGCCTCTTATTTGTTGGGGCCATTTTGCCTTGCGGGAATCGGAAATAAAGGCAAAAAATCGTAAGTCTCTTTTCCGATATGAGGAAGAATGGATCGCCTGCTCCAGCTTGAGGTTTTCGCCAGGACGGCCGAACTCGGCAGCCTCTCCAAGGCGGCGGACACCTTGCGGATGTCGAACGCGGCGGCGAGCCGGCATCTGAGCGCGCTGGAGGAGCGGCTTGCGGTCAGGCTGATCGAGCGCAACACCCGCCGGCAATGGCTGACCGAGGCCGGGCAGGAGCTGTTGCAGCGTTGCAGCACGTTGCTGAACGAACTTGCCGAAGCCGAAGACGCCGTCAGTGACCGCGCGCTGTCGCCCAAGGGCATGCTGCGCGTCACAAGCTCGCTGTCCTTTGCCATGATCTACATGGCGCCGATGCTGCCGGCCTTTCGTACGCTCTATCCGAAGCTCGATGTCCAGATCATCGCCGCCAACCGCTATCCTGATTTCATCGAGGCCGGCATCGATGTCGCGATCCGCACGCGCGAGCAGGAGCCGGATTCCAACATCATCATCCGCCGCATCGGCCAGATGCGCCGCGTGCTGGCGGCCGCACCGTCCTATCTCGCGACACACGGTATTCCTGAGCATCCCGCCGATCTCGCGCGCCACGACATGCTGGTCTACAACCTCGCCAACGATCCTTATTCGTTGCGACTGAGCAAGGGCAGCACGACGCAGACCGTCCGCATCGCGCCGACGCTCGACAGTAATGATGGCCAGATCATCTGCGGTGCCGCGCGCGCAGGGCTCGGCATCCTGATCCAGCCGCTTTACATCGTGCAGAGCGACATCGCGGCCGGCAAGCTCGTGCCGGTCCTGACGGATTGGGAGTTGCCGCTGCTGACGATGAACGTGGCCTACCAGAACCGCGTCCGGCTGCCGGCGAAGATCAGGGTGTTTTCGGATTTCTTGGTCGATCACATCCGCGCGCATTCCGATGCCGGGATCTGGATCGAGGCGACGTAAACGGCTGCCTGGGCACTATTCCGATCGTTCCTGCGCCCGCGTCCGTCCGATGGACGACCGCGACCGGGGAGCGACAAGCGGTTCGGGTGGGGCAGAACGCCGGGCTGCCGCGGCCTCGTACTGTTCTTTCCGGGCTTTCCGCGCGCTGCGCATGGCGCGCTTGATGAAGGGGTGCTGCGAGTCCTCGGCGAAGAACAACACCACCTCGCAACCCGGACATTGCCTGGAATAGCCGTCCTGCAGCCGTCCCGCGCGGTCGCGAAACATCGTCTTGCAACGCGTGCACTGGATCTGGACGAAACTCATTGCGCCGACAACAAATGGCTATTGGAAATCGGCGGTCACGGTGAGCCGGATACCTGAAGAAAGCCTGAAGGCCGATTGCGACTTTCCCGCACGTCTTGCGGCGCAACCAGCTGCGCGCCGCTATTGTTTCGCCGCCATCGCAGCCA
Source organism: Bradyrhizobium sp. LB11.1 (assembly GCF_040549385.1). NCBI lineage: Bacteria > Pseudomonadati > Pseudomonadota > Alphaproteobacteria > Hyphomicrobiales > Nitrobacteraceae > Bradyrhizobium > Bradyrhizobium sp. LB11.1. The sequence continues at coordinate 487,924 of NZ_JBEPTH010000005.1, forward strand.
GGCAGTGATTGAGATAGTCGGTCCGATCTCTCGGCAGCACCTTTTCCAGGTCCGCCTTCAGGGCGCATTCGCGTTGACGGATCTGCTCGGCGCGGCGTTTTTCCGCAGCCTCCCGGTATTCGGGAGCAACCTTGCCGGGATCGACCAGGCCCTGGGATCGGGCAGGCGCAATGGCAAGCAGCGCGATGGCTGCAGCAATAATGAACTGTTTCAAATGAGCCTCCGTAAAAGCGCTCATCCTAGCGCTTGGTCTCGGAAGGCTCAAACGGCAAGTGTGATGGGGCCGATCAATAGCCCGGCCTGACCGACCCAGGTCGCTGGAGGCCGGCTGTCAGGTTTGACGTCGTGAATCTGGCCGAGTGAAGCCCGTCACTTCGGGGCGTGGTCGATCTTGTGCCCCAAATGCCCGGTGTCGTGGTCGCGACGCAGCTGGCTCAGCGACGTCTCGTTCAACTGATGCAAGACCTCGCTGAGCTGGGTCGCATCGGGATAGCCGGCCGCAAAACTCTTGCCGTAGATCTTGCGCAATGTGCCAACCAGCGTGTTGCCGTGCTTCTTGCTGATCGCGCCATCCTTGTCCCGGTGGCGACCATCCAGGCCCGGTTCCTTCATGTGTCTCTCCCCGTGCGGCGTCTGCGCGCCTGACGTGAGCGTGCTCCCAAAAGAGTTGATTGGCAACGCGGTGGGGCGTCCGAGCGCGGATGTGAATTCTCGGACGCGCTTCGCTATCTCCGGTGGCGCGATGACGCAGCGCAGCGCTGGCTGAACAACGCCCGCCGGACTTCGGCCGGGGCGGCCAACAATCGAAGTCGCTTGCGTGGTGGAGACGACGGAGGTGGGAGGCTAAGCTGCCTGCTCTTCAAACGAGGTGTAGACTTGACCTCTGGGATCGACAATCTGAACGTCCCGGCACCCGTCCGCGATCAGCTCCCTGGCCTTCTTGAGGGCGGCGGCGAGGGACTCGCGCTTCAGGTTGACGACGCCTGCCGTGTCGAAACCGGTGATTTCAAACATGCCGCTGCTCCCATTTGATCGAATCCTACACCTTTCCAGCGGGTTGTCTCCTGGCTTTTTTTGGCAGGGCGGCTGGAACTGAACGTAGGGTCTGCCCCCGCAATTCCATCGCATAGCCCCGTAGTCGACCGGGGCGGATGGACACGCCTGGCGGCCACGTCGCTAACGTGGAATTAATCCGAAAAGTCCATAATTTTAGGCAGTTGTAAGTGGGTGCTGCGTAAGGGAGGCGTCGCGAGGACGTTCCGGCGACGGCCTCCTTTTGCTCGCTCATGAGGTCAATGCGCATGACCACGACATCCGAAACGCCGGGCTTCGCCGAACACCTCGACGCCGCAGCACTTGCAGCCGCAGCATTCGAACCCGAACACGAATCCCCAGCTCCGGCACCGGGCAAACCGTCCAGCCGCAAATCGGTCCTGGCACTGTCGGTGTGTGCCTTGGCCATCAATGGCGCGGCGGCCATCTACACATTGCCGTTTGATCTGCCATCGCCGAACATCGGCAGTCTGGCTGCGCTGCTTCCGCGCCAGCAAGAGTCCGTCGCAAAACCGGATCCGATTGTCGCTGCCCTGAAGGACATCCAGTCGGCTCAGCAGCAGCAGGCCGCCGCGCTGCAGGAGATCAATTCCGCCTTGCAGCAAAATGCGGTTCTGCAGCAGCAGGATTCCACGGTCCTCGTGTCTCTCCGGCAGAGCATCACGGACGAACGGGGCGACGTGAAGAAGATATCGCCGCAGCTTTCCACGCTGATTGCGAAGATCGACTCGCTGCAAAGTACGATGACGTCGGACGTCACATCGTCCATTCGAAAAGCGCATGCTCGCTATGGATTGTCCCCAGCGATGCGCAAGCGGATGATGGATCGGCAGTCGAAATCTATCGGGCCGATTTCGGTCGGAGGAGCTCCGTTGACTGCGCCGGTGACGGTTGCAGCGCCCGAGAGCTGAAAACGCGTTCGGGCGATGTCAGGACCGACGTGGCTCGCTGGTCTACGCAGACGAGTCTTTCGCCCCGAATTTGGGATCGGGGAAGCTCGTCAATGTCGGCGCCTAGTTTGGTGCACTGTCACCGTAACTCAGCGCCGTCATCTGCGGCGGAAAAAGGGGCGGTTTAGATCAGCTTGGCACGAAGGCGATCGTACTCCACCTCGGTTATTGATCCAGACGTTTTTAGTTGATTGAGTTTTGTTATTTCATCGGCGACGCTAAAGCCAACGATACTGCGCAATTCATCGCGCGCCTGCTGAGCCCGCTGAGCATTCCGCTCAGCCATGCTTCTCCCTTGGGTGATCACGTAGGCTAAGATGCCGAGGTAAGAGAATAGAACCAGCGCAATAACCCACAGTGCCTTTCCCCAACCGGAGATGTCGTGGCGCCTGAAGATGTCTCCGTAAATGACAATGAGCAGCCAGAACCAGAGCACAAATGCGAATATCGCAATCATGTCCATCAAGAAGTTTCGATACGTAAAGCCCTCTTGAGCAAAGAACATTTGCGCTTCTCCCTGATGCTTGAATTCCCCCTCAGACCCTCGGCAACTGTAGGGCGCGGATGCAGGGTTGGGCAACTAGGATTTTTGCGGCTAACTCTTGAGGGTCGCGTCCGGTTTACTCGGCCAGTACTTCGATTTAGCCGAAATCCAGTTATTGGCCTCGGCGGCGCTACCGAAATCCCCAACATGGGAGATGGGACCGACACCGGTTGTCACAGCGACAAACCAGCGACCGTTTCTAGATATCCGAGACTCCAAGTTAGGAAAGGTCCGCGCGACCTTGTTGGTTGGCGAGGCGTCCGTCATTTGCCGCTGCCTAGCCCTTTTCGCATCAGCGTCCGGATGGCCTCCGGTCTCGTTTGCGCATCGTCCTGCTCTGCAATTCAACTGTCGACAGCCGATAAGTCATCAGGCTGTAGGCGTACGCGCGTTCCGTGCTGGCCGCCCAACCGGCGAGTGATGGGCGACGCGTGCTGTTAGGTGTTTGAATAACCCCGTTCGGCCCGCTCCAGCCGCAACGCTGGGGCGGGTTTGCTATCTGGCTGGCTACAAGGTGGCTATAAATTTTGTAGCCAGCTTATCGTGCAGCTCGCTAAGCGCTTGATTTTGTTGGTGAGCGCGCTGGGGCTCGAACCCAGGACCCCGTGATTAAAAGTCACGTGCTCTACCGGCTGAGCTACGCGCTCCCATGGCCGCTGATGGCTTTACGATCGATCGCCATCGTCTTCGGTCATTTGGAAAAGCATGTCTTGCCGCCGCGTTTCTTGCCGCCGCGTTTGACTGACGCGCTGCGGAGAAAATCGGCTGTTTCCGGATCATGCTTTCGGCCCGCGCTGTGTAGGGGGATGGGGCGCTGAGGTCAATAGCAGGGGTGTCTGCCAAAACATGCGGCGGTGGCGAGGATTTGCTTGCCGCTTCCGGCGCTTAGACCGGGGTTCTAAACCTGATTGGCGGGCCATCATCCACGCCCAAGGACCTCGTGACTTTATAATCACGGGGTCCTGGGCGCCGAAATCTGCCCCGGATCAGTTCGCCTCCCGCCGCACCTCGCTCGGCACCGGCTGCGCGTTGCCCGGCGTCGGCAGGGCGACGGGGCGCAGGCCGATCAACTCGGCGGTGCGGATCGCGCTGTCGCGCCAGAACTGGAACGAGTTGATGCGGCTGAGCTCGAGGATCGCGATCGCAACCGCGGCCAGGAACGGCAGGCTTTGCAGCACCAGCACGCCGGCGAAGATGTAGATCTCGGTGATCTGCCTAAAACTGTTGGAGGCGATCAGCACGCCGGAGCCGATCAGGAGCAGGGCGCCGATCACTGCCTCCCAGAACGCCTGGAACTCGATCGACATCCTCGACAGGCCGCCCTTGGAGGTGCGCGCGAACGCGATGTGTTCGGTGATCAGGCCTTGCGCGACCGCGCGCGACACCGTCCATTGCACGCTCATCGCGGCGATCATCGCGCCGAGCATCTGGCCCGATTTGATCGCGACGCGCGCGCGGTACATCGACAGGAAGTGCGCGAGCGAGACGATGAAGGCGCCGATGATCGGCAGCGTCAAAATCTTGTCGGGGATGGCGATGTCGGCAAAGGCGACGATCGGCACCCAGACGAGGTTGAGCAACGCCACGACCACGCCGAGGCTTTCGGCCCCAAGCCAGTTCAACCAGCCGAGACCATATTCGCGCCTCTGGTCGGGGGTCAGCCGGCTCCGGCCGGGCAGGAAGTGCCGCCAGTGCTTCTTCACGATCTGAAGGCCACCATAGGCCCAACGGTGACGCTGCTTCTTGAAGGCCTCGTAGGTGTCGGGTAGCAGCCCCTTGCCGTAACGATGGTTGGTGTAGTGGGTGGTCCAGCCGAGCTCCTGGATCGCAAGGCCGAGGTCCGAGTCTTCGCAGATTGTGTCGCTGGACCAGCCGCCGGCCATGTCCATCGCGGCGCGGCGGATCAGGCACATCGTGCCGTGCACGATGACGGCGTTGAGCTCGTTGCGCTGAACCATGCCGATGTCGAAGAAGCCGGCATATTCGCCGTTCATGATGTAGTGCATGATCGACAGATCGCCGTCGCGGTGCTCCTGCGGCGCCTGCACCAAGCCGACGCGCGGGTCGGCGAAAGCCGGCACGAGGTCCTTCAGCCAGTCGGGCTCGACGACATAGTCGGCGTCGAGAATGCCGATGATCTCGGCATCGACGGCGGTGCGGTCCATGGCGATACGCAGCGCGCCGGCCTTGAAGCCCTGCACCTTCTCGGCATTGATGAATTTGAAGCGTTCACCGAGTGCGCGGCAGTGATCCTGGATCGGCTGCCAGAAGGCGGGATCCGGCGTGTTGTTGATGATGACCACGCACTCGTAGTTCGGATAGTCGAGCCGAGACAGCGCATCGAGCGTCTGCTTGAGCATCTCGACCGGCTCGAAATACGCCGGGATGTGGATCGAGACCTTGGGGTAGTAACTCTCGGGCACGTTCTCGACCGGCTTGCCCTTGGCGAGCAGGCGTTGCGGCGCCCGACCGAAGGCGACGGCCGCGATCTCTTCGATGCGGGCCATCGCGATCAGCACCAGCGGCACGAGCAGGATCATGCCGAGCGTGAGCGCGAAAGCCGAGCCGAAGATAAAATAATGCCCGTTCCAGAACGCGAATACGGTCGCGGCCCAGGCGCCGACGCCGTTGGCGGTGGCCGACAGCAAAAACGCCTGCTTGGCGGTCGGTTGCTGGAGCCGCAGGATCGGAAGCGACAGCAGGATGCCGACCAGCAGCGCGATCGTCATCAGCTTCCAATAGTCGGGATTTTCAACCGGGCCGGTCCAGGCGAATTTCGGCTCGCGGTTGGCATTGAGGATGCCCCAGTACGGACCGACGCCGCCCTCAAAATACTTCCAGGGCTGATCGATGGCTTCGACGATGTTGTATTCCATGCCGAGCGCTTCGGCGCGGCTGACGAAATTGCGCAGCGTCAGCGCCTGCTGGAACGGACCGGGGTCGGCGTTGCGCAAGTTGTAGCCCGCGCTCGGCCAGCCGAACTCGGCAATCACGATGCGCTTGCCCGGGAACAAATTGCGCAGAAGGTTGTAGCGGTCGACGCCCTGGTCGACCGCCTGGTCCGACCGGAAGTTCTCCCAATAGGGCAGCACGTGGGCGGCGATGAAGTCGACGTTGGAGGCGAGATCGGGGTTATCGCGCCAGATGTTCCAGATCTCGCCGGTGGTGACGGGAACGCGCACCGCGCCCTTCACCTGCTTGATCATCTCGATGAGGTCTTCGACCTTCTGCTCGCCGCGATAGATCACCTCGTTACCGACGACGACGCCGTTCACGTTGCTGTTCTTGCGCGCGAGCGCGATGGCAGCCTTGATCTCCCGCTCGTTGCGCTCGGGATCCTTGCCGATCCAGGCTCCGACCGTGACCTTGAGCCCGAACTCGGCGGCGATCGGCGGCACCAATTCGTTGCCTTCGGTCGCCGAGTAAGATCGGATGGCGCGCGTGAGCGTCGAGAGCTTTTTCATATCGGCGCGTATCTTGTCGGGGTCGACGTTGTTGTCGACAATATGTCCCGGTTCGAACGGCGTATAAGACAGGCTGGGCAACAGGCCCTTGAAGTCGGGCGCGGGTTCCTTGTCGCGCAAGACTCCCCAGAGGCCGGCGTGGAGCACGGACACAAGCAACAGAACGGCGGCGACAACCCGCATCGCGGCTAAACCAAAAGGGGCTGAAATGGCAGGGAAGCGGATCCGACCCCGAGATCCGACCGAGTCCGCGGCAAGTGGAGCATACCTCTGCCGCGCGGTTTCACAACTGTCATGGCCTCATGTCCAGACGAGGGCATGGCCGTGTTCGAAGCGCGCGGCAGTGCCAACAATTGCTATCGCCGATCGTTCCTGAACGCAGGCTGAAACGATCGCGGTTATTTCTGGGGCGCGGGCGAGGGGCTTGCCGCCGGCGAGGGGCTTGCGGCCGGCTGGGGCGCTTGCGAATTGCCGGTGGTCGGCGCCGCCGGCTGGGAGGTCGCGGCGGCCGCCTGCTGCGGCTGGGCGGCCGGATTGATCCAGCAAGCGTGCACACGGCTGTCCAGGGTATCGGCGACCTTGGGATCGATCTGGGCGACGAAGCGGGTCAGGCAGCGGAATGCCGCCTGGATATGACCGCCGGGGCAGCCAAAGCGGTCATAGAGGTCGAGATGGCGGAAAGCGGTGTCGAGGTCGTCGCGGTACATCAGCCGCACCACGCGGCGACCGAGCCAGACACATTCGGGGTTGCCGGCCGGGCCGTTGATGACTTGGGCGGCTTCCGCGAACTCGTCAGTGCGGCGCTGGTTCTGGGCCGCCTCCTTGGCGGCGTCGGCGGGTTGGCTCGCAGCCTTGCCCTGGTCAGGGGCGGGCGCGCCGCTCTGGGCGGAGGCGGCACCGAGGCCAACCAGGAGGACAAGGCAGGTCACGGCCAAGGTGGCGGCGAACTGCCGCAGGACCGCATTTCGTAACTCGAACACCCGTCGCCGCATGAATTCCCCAATTGCTCAGCCGTCCGCCCGCGGGGGAGCACCTCGCGGACGCTGAGGTGATGGCGTCCAAATGGGTCTCCAATGGGGCGGAAATGTCCCGCGGAATCCAATGACAAGTAATTGGATTTTTGTCCAGTAAAGTCACGATCCTGGGGCCCGGTCGAACGGCCGCAGCCCAATTCGCCGGGGGAGAGCAAGCGCCTCGCAGGCGTCACCCCCTTGGCAGATGGCGTGCGAGCAGGTAATCGACGGACCCTTCGCGGAGGACGGAACCGATTTCTCTTCGTACGCCACTGGCGCTCCTGCTGGTCTCCCTGGGTGCGATTGCTGCGGTGTGGTGGTGGCTGGCCACGCCGATCACGCTCGCGCGCGCTCCCATCGATCCGAATGACAAGGTTCAATGCGTATCGTACGCGCCGTTCCGCGGCGAGCAGACGCCGCTGAACGCCTGGACCCATATCGAGGCCGACCAGCTCGAACAGGATTTGCGCCAGCTCAAGCAGATCACCGACTGCGTCCGCACCTACTCGATTGAGAACGGGCTCGACCAGGTGCCTTCGGTCGCAGCCAAGGTCGGCGGGCTGAAGGTGATTCAGGGCATCTGGCTCGGCAGCAACCGCGCCAAGAATTTTGCGCAGGTAGCGACCGCGGTCCGCCTCACCAAGGAATTCCCCGACACCATCTCCGCCCTCGTCGTCGGCAACGAGGTGTTGTTGCGCGGAGAAATGACGACGTCGGACCTCACCGCGATCATTCGTTCGGTGAAGGCGCAGGTCACCGTGCCCGTGACCTATGCCGACGTCTGGGAATACTGGCTGAAGAACCGCGATGTCTATGACGCCGTCGACTTCGTCACGATTCACATCCTGCCTTATTGGGAGGATGTGCCGGTGAAGGCGAAGTTCGCGGCGAGCCATGTCGAGGCGATCCGCGAGCGCATGGCGGTGGCATTCCCCGGCAAGGAAATTCTGATCGGCGAGACCGGCTGGCCGAGCGAAGGCCGGATGCGCGCGGGCGCGCTGCCGTCACGCACCAACCAGGCGCGCGTCGTCTCGGAGATCCTGGGGCTCGCGAAAGCGCAGAAGTTTCGCGTCAACCTGATCGAGGCCTATGACCAGCCGTGGAAGCGGCGGCTCGAAGGCACCGTCGGCGGCTATTGGGGCCTGATCGATTCCGTGCGGCGCCAGCTGAAATATCCGCCGGGCGAACCGATCAGCAATTTCCCGTTCTGGAAATGGTACATGGGCGCCGGCATGCTCCTCAGCGTGCTGGTGTTTGCGGTCGCCGGCATCACGCTGCGCCGCCGGCCCTGGACGCCGCGCGTCTCGGCCTGGCTCGGCGTCGGCATCTCCGCGACAACGGCGGGCATCCTGCTCGGGATCGCCGCCGACAAGATGTTTTACGAGAGCTACGGGTGGGGCGGCTGGCTGCAATGGGGCATGCTGCTGCTGGCCGGCATCCTCTCGCCGATCTTCTGTGCGCAGGCCCTCGTGATCGGCCGCGGCCTGCCAAGCTTCCTCGACCTGCTCGGTCCGCGCGAGGGACGCAAATGGTCGAAGCTTTCCGCCGTGCTCGTCCTGACCCTGGCGGTGACGGCGGTGATCGCGGCCGAGACCGCGCTCGGCTTCGTGTTCGACCCGCGCTACCGCGACTTCCCCTATGCCTCGCTGACGATGGCGGTGGTGCCGTTCGCGCTGTTGATGCTGAACCGGCCGCAGATCGGCGTGCGCCCGATCGCGGAATCGATGTTCGCAGCGCTGCTGGCGCTGTCCGCGGTCTACGTGATCCTGAACGAAGGCCGCGACAACTGGCAGGCGATGTGGACCTGCGCGATCTATCTCTTGTTCGCACTCACGCTGTGGCGGGCGCGGGCCGAGCAAAGCCAAGGATGAGCAGGCCGATCGCCAGGCCCGACAGCACGATGTTGTAGAGGACGATGCCGAGGCCGGCTGCGACCACGCCAAGCGTGAGCAGCACGATCGAAGGCCGCATCAGGTTCAGCGTCGCGATCACCAGCGCGACGATGCCGAACACCGAATTCTTGAACAGCGACGTCGATACCGAGCGCGCCTTGCAGATCATGGTCTGCAAGCCGGCGTCGCACGCGAGCGCCACCTGCGAGAACTCGATCGCGAAATAGCGCACATAGAGCGCCCAGCCGACGGTGACGAATCCGACGACGATGAGAAACTGCACCTGATAGGGCGTGAGGCGAAACGGCTTTTTTGTCATGCGGGCAATATGATCGGGATGGCGGAACGGAGCAACAGGGGCGGGAGATTTTTACACCGGGGGCGTCGCTCGAGCCGTCGCACTCTTCCTTGTGGCAAGCCCCTCGGAACCGTCGCGATACGGATTCGCGAGAGTTCCAACGTCGCCCAACAACCGACTTGAGGCGTGGGCGTGATCGCAAATCCAATCAGGAGCAGGTCACGTCGTTCAAGAGCGCGACTGCGAGGATGCGAGCGAGGTTGGCAATGGTCCTACCGCCTGAAGAACGACGATATCGTCGAACTCGCCGACACCGTCTCCGGCTTGGCCTGAGCGGCCGGCTGTGGCGCAGGCGCCGGCGCGGGCTCCTCGCGCCTTGACGAGCGCTTGGAGGAGTAGCTGCGACGGTGCTTATCTGGCTTGACGGCGGGCGCGGGCGCCGGGGTCGTCTCCGCTTGTGGCACAGAGTCCTGGCTCTTTTCGGCGTTCTTGTCCTGGCCTTTATCTTGGCCCTTATCCTGTTTCTTTTCCTGGCCTTTGTCCTGGTTCTTGTCCGAGCCACCGCGCATCGACAGGCGCTGGCCGTCGAACACGGTCGTCTCGCAATGGCGGTCGTTCTCGGCAAGGCCCGCGCAGAGCTTGGCGGCGGCGGCCGCATTGATCAGGGGGCCGGCACCCAGACGGAGCTGCATTCCGAGGCCATTGTTGCCTTCCTTGATCATGATGATCGGCCGCAGCACCGCGACCTCCGGATTGGACTTGCTCAGGCCGCGCCAGAGTGCGCGCAGACCGTCGACCGAATTCGCGCCGCCGAGATCGATCGCAAAGCGCGTTTGCTGGACTGCGATTGCGGGAGGCTCGGCTTCGGTTGCCTCGGGCGGCTTGGCCGGTGCCGCGGCGATTTCGGTGGGAGCGGGCGTCGCCTCGGGTGTCTTCTCAGGGGCCTTTTCAGTCGACTCCGGCTGAATCAGTTTCGACGCCGCCGGATCAGGCGGTGCCAAGATCGACTTCGATGGCGCCAGCGCAAGGATCGGGGTGGCCGACGTCGTCAGCGGGACGAGCGAGGCAGCCGCTGCGGTCTGCGGCGGTGGGCTCGGCTGTTCGTTCGCAGCTTCCTTCACAGTGTCTTTTGGGGGCTCTTTCGTCTGCTCCTTTGCGGCTGCCGCGCGCTGCTTGTCGCGGGATGGAGCCGGCGTTGAGGCGACCGGCGCGATGCTCGGCGCTGCAGGCGCGGGCTGTGCGTCGGATGCCGGCGCGTCCTGCGGTTTCGCTGCCGAGGCCTGCGGCGCTGTGACCGGCGCAGCGCTCTGCTTGGCGATGGCGCCGGTGACCGAATCGAGCCCTTGCTCGAGCACCGTGACGCGCGAATAGAGCCGGTCGCGATCGGTGTTCAGCGTATCGATGGCGGAGGTGAGGCGGCGGGCTTCGAGCTGGCTTTCCTTGGTCAGCACCTGGAGCCGGTCGGACTGGCGAACGAGATCGGCCGAGGCGACCTGGTCGCGCCGCCAGCCAAGCTGGGCCTGGTTGGCCATCACGGCGACCACGACGGCGCCAACGGCGGCCGCGCCCCACGAGCCCAGCCGCCACAGCATACGACGATCGGACGCGCTTTCCTCGGCCAAAAGTCCGGAGAACAGCCCGCCGGTCTCCTTGTCGCCGAAGGCATCCGCCAGTGGGTCGGAATCCTTTGCCATGAACGTTTAGTGCCCAGCCCTGTCTGGCTTCCCCGAATCAATCAGGGAACATTAACAGGAAATCCCACTCGCACTTGAACTCCGGTCGTTTGCGGGGGTAGCAAGGCGGCAAGCTCGGGCGACATTGGCAGGTCGCCCGTCGATGTGATGATCGATTCGGCCGTATTTGACAGGATTGCGATGACCGCCCGCTCAAGCCTCACGATCGTGCTCGCCGCAGGCGAGGGCATGCGCATGCGCTCCAGCCTGCCGAAAGTGCTGCATCCGGTCGCACAGCAGACGCTGCTCGCCCATGTGCTCGGCGCCGCACCGCGGGGAACCGGCACCGCTCTTGCGGTCGTGATCGGCCCCGATCACCAGGTGGTCGCGGACGAGGCGAAGCGTATCCGCACCGACGCGCTCATCTTCGTGCAGGCGGAGCGGCTCGGCACCGCGCACGCGGTGCTGGCGGCGCGGGAGGCGATTGCGCCTGGCGTGGATGATGTCCTGATCGCGTTCGGCGATACGCCGCTGATCTCGGCCGACACTTTTGCGCGGCTCCGTGCGCCGCTCGCGAAAGGCGCTACGATTGCCGCGCTCGGTTTTCGCGCGGCCGACCCCACCGGCTATGGCCGCTTCATCGTCGAGGGGGAGCGCCTGGTCGCGATCCGCGAGCATGCCGACGCCAGCGCGGACGAGCGCAAGATCGATCTGTGCAATGCCGGCGTGATGGCGATCGACGGCCGCCGCGCGCTCGCGATCCTGGACAGAATAGGCAATGCGAATTCCAAGGGCGAATTCTACCTGACCGATGCGGTTGGCGTCGCCCGCGACAATGGATGGGAGTCCGTAGTGATCGAGACCAGCGAGGACGAGGTGCGCGGCATCAACACCAAGGCCCAGCTTGCGGAAGCGGAGGGCGTGATGCAGGCACGACTGCGCAAGGCTGCGATGGAAGCCGGGGTCACGCTGATCGCTCCTGAGACCGTCTATCTCGCCGCCGACACCGTGTTCGGCCAGGACGTCACCATCGAACCGTTCGTGGTGATCGGACCGGGTGTCTCGATCGCCGACGGCGCCGTGATCCATTCTTTCTCACATATCGTCGAGACCACGCTCGGCAAGAAGGTTTCGATCGGTCCCTATGCGCGGCTCCGTCCCGGCACCTCGCTCGGCGACGGCGCACGGATCGGCAATTTCGTGGAGACCAAGGCCGCGACGCTGGAGGCCGGCGTCAAGGTCAACCATCTCTCCTACATTGGAGACGCCACCGTCGGCGCCAATTCCAACATCGGCGCCGGCACCATCACCTGCAACTACGACGGCTTCAAGAAGCACAAGACGGAGATCGGGCAGGGCGCCTTCGTCGGCACCAACTCGTCGCTGGTCGCGCCGGTGAAGATCGGCAACGGCGCCTATATCGGTTCGGGTTCGGTGATCACGCGCGACGTGCCTGACGATGCGATGGCGCTGGAGCGCAGCCCGCAGACCATCCGCGAGGGTGGCGCTGCGCGCTATCGCGAAATGAAGACGCGCGGCAAGAAGGTCGAGAAGACGCCCGAGAAGTGAGCGACGCTAATCGTCGTCGGCGACGTCCGAGAACATCGCGCGCGTCAAGCGCCAGCCGCGCGACCTGGCGCGCTTTGCCGGTTCGCCGGCAGCCTGCGTGACGAGGACAGGCTTGCTTTCCTTGCCGCGCTCCATGGCGCGCTGGGGCGGCGGCCAATGCGCAAGGTGCGTGCCTGTGCTCTCGCTGGCGCGAATGAATGTCGATGACAGACCCTTGCGGTCGGACGAGCCTTTCATGGCCATATCTCCCAGAGGGAGAATCGTTGGCCAAATTTGTTGACAACGCGTTAATCTGCGCGGTTAAAGCCGGCCACATCGATGCGGGTGAAGGATCGCCGTCATCGGACGCTGTCGCAATCCGTCATAATTATTGAGTATCTGGTTCCTTAGGAATTTCGCTAAGAACCGAGCGCGTCGTTTAGGCGATTTTTCGACGATTTGGGGGATATTGATCCGCATGTGCGGGATTGTCGGCATTCTCGGGCGCGAGCCGGTTGCAGAGCAATTGGTGGATTCGCTCAAACGTCTTGAATATCGCGGCTACGATTCCGCGGGCGTCGCCACGCTCGAAGGCAGGCATCTCGAGCGCCGCCGCGCCGAGGGCAAGCTGAAGAATCTGGAGAGGCGGCTGCAAGCTGAGCCCTTGAAGGGAACGACCGGCATCGGTCACACCCGCTGGGCCACGCACGGAAAACCGACCGTCAACAACGCCCATCCCCATGCGACCGAGCGCGTCGCTGTCGTCCATAACGGCATCATCGAGAATTTCCGCGAGCTGCGCGAGGAGCTCGAGAAGAAGGGCACGGCGTTCCACACCGAGACTGACACCGAGATCGTGCTGCACCTCGTCGACGATCTGCTGAGCCGCGGCAACAAGCCGGTGGAAGCGGTGAAGCTGACCCTGGCGCGCTTGCGCGGCGCCTTCGCGCTCGGCTTCATTTTCGCCGGCGACGACGATCTCATGATCGGCGCCCGCAACGGTCCGCCGCTGGCGATCGGCTATGGCGACGGCGAGATGTATCTCGGCTCGGACGCGATCGCGCTCGGCCCGTTCACCGACACGATCAGCTATCTCGAAGATGGCGACTGGGTCGTCCTGACCCACAAGAGCGCTGAAATCTTCGACAAGGACGGCCACGCAGTCGCGCGCGACAAGATCAAGCACGCCGCCTCGACCTCGCTGGTCGACAAGGCCAATTACCGCCACTTCATGGCGAAGGAAATCCACGAGCAGCCGGAAGTCGTCGGCCACACGCTGGCGCGCTATGTCGACATGGCGACCGAGCGGGTCTCGCTGCCGGTCAAGCTGCCGTTCGACTTCAAGGACATCCAGCGCATCAACATCACGGCCTGCGGCACTGCCAGCTACGCCGGCATCGTCGCAAAATACTGGTTCGAGCGTTTTGCGCGTGTGCCGGTCGAGGTCGATGTCGCCTCCGAATTCCGTTACCGCGAAGCGCCGCTGCGCAAGGGCGATCTCGCGATCTTCATCTCGCAATCGGGCGAAACCGCCGACACGCTGGCTGCGCTGCGCTATGCCAAGGCCGAGGGCGCGCGTACGATTGCCGTCGTCAACGTGCCGACCTCGACCATCGCGCGCGAAAGCGAGACCGTGCTGCCGACGCTGGCCGGCCCCGAGATCGGCGTCGCCTCGACCAAGGCCTTCACCTGCCAGCTCATGGTGCTGGCAAACCTGGCGATCGCGGCCGGCAAGGCCCGCGGCGAATTGTCCGCCGAGGATGAGACCAAGCTCGTTCACGGCCTCGTCGAGGTCCCGCGTTTGATGTCGGATGCGCTCACCAGCGAGCCCCAGATCGAAAAGCTCGCGCACCGGATCGCCAAATCCCGAGACGTACTCTATCTCGGCCGCGGCACCAGCTATCCGCTGGCGCTCGAAGGCGCGCTGAAGCTGAAGGAAATCTCCTACATCCACGCCGAGGGTTATGCCGCCGGCGAGCTCAAGCACGGCCCGATCGCGCTGATCGACGAGACCATGCCGGTCGTCGTGATCGCGCCCTATGACCGCGTGTTCGAGAAGACCGTATCGAACATGCAGGAAGTCGCCGCCCGCGGCGGCAACATCATCCTGATGACCGACGCCAAGGGTGCGGCAGAGGCCACAGTTGATTCGCTCATCACCATCGTCATGCCCGATATGGCCGCGGCGTTCACGCCGATGGTCTATGCTGTCCCCGTGCAGCTGCTCGCCTACCATACGGCGGTTGTGATGGGCACCGACGTCGACCAGCCGCGCAATCTCGCCAAGTCTGTGACGGTGGAATAGGCAGAAGGGATCAGGTCGCGCTCTTCCAAAACCTGCTAGAAGCCCCTAGCTTGAGTGCAGCGACCGACCTGGAACCCGAATGACCACCCGCGACGACGCACCTGCGCCGCTTGATCCCGCGCCGGAACCGCATACCGGCCTGATGGGCCGCTTCCGCAACTATTTCCTCACCGGCCTCGTCGTCACGGGGCCGATTGCGATCACTCTATATCTGGTCTGGTGGTTCGTCACATGGGTCGATGGCGTGGTGCGGCCGTTCGTGCCGCTGGCCTATCGGCCTGAAACCTATCTGCCCTACGTCATTCCCGGCTGGGGACTGGTCGTCGCATTCTTCACGCTGACGCTGGTCGGATTCCTCGCCGCGAACCTGATCGGCCGAACGCTGGTCGATGTCGGCGAGACCTTCCTCGGGAGGATCCCGGCGGTGCGCGCGATCTATCGCGGCCTGAAGCAGGTGTTCGAGACGCTGTTCTCGGGCAAGGGCTCAAGCTTCCGCAAGGTCGGCCTCGTCGAGTTTCCTTCGCCCGGCATGTGGTCGATCGTGCTGATCTCGCAATCGCCGAACGAAGAGGTCGCGCGCAGCCTGCCGGGGCAGGAAGAACATGTCTCGGTGTTTCTGCCGTGCTCGCCGAACCCGACCACCGGCTTCTTCTTCTATGTGCCCAGGAGCAAGATCATCGAGGTCGACCTCAGCGCCGAGGATGCCGCAACGCTGATCATGTCCGCCGGCGTGGTGCAGCCCGGCTCAGCGCCTGACCCGAAGAAGGCCGCCGCGCTCGCGGGCATGGCCAATGCCGCGCGTATCGCAAACGCCTCCGCGCTGCAGCCCGAGCCTGCGAAGGTGGAGTAGGGCCATTCCGAGGCGGGATGGCCGCGGGTCACGCGGGCGTTCGCATCCTCTGCTAATGTTCCGGTCGGACTGAGCGTCAATGCTCGGAATTCGAGCTGGAGTGCCCCGATGTCAAAAACCATTGCGATTCTCGCTCCCGGCGCCATGGGCAGCGCGGTGGCGCGACGCCTGAGCGAGAACGGCGCGCGCGTGCTGACGTCGCTGAAGGGGCGCAGCGAGGCGACGCTGAAACGGGCGGCGGATGCCGGCATGGTCGGCGCCGAGGACGAGGCGATCGCGGACGCCGACATCATCCTCTCGATCGTGCCACCCGGCGAGGCGGTGGCGCTGGCCGAGCGGCTGGCCGCATTGATTGTAAAGCGAGCAAAAAAGCCCGTCGTGGTCGACTGCAACGCCGTCAATGTCGACACGGTGAAGCGGATCGAGGAGATCATCGGCTCGGCGCAAGCGCCGTTCGTCGACGGCGGCATCATCGGCTTTCCGCCGCAGCCGGGCGGCAAGAGCCCGGCGTTCTACATGTCGGGCGAACATGCCAAGGATGTCGCGGTGCTGAAGGAGCTCGGGCTCGACATGCGCATCGTCGAAGGCCCGGTGGGTGCGGCTTCTGCGCTCAAGATGTCCTACGCCGGCATCGTCAAAGGTCTCGCCGGGATTAGCTCGGCCATGGTGGTCGCTGCGACCAACGCTGGGGCCGCAGATGCGCTTCGCGACGAGCTCGCACTCAGCCAGCCCGCGATCCTGGCGCGGCTCGAGACCGCGCTGCCGGACATGCTCCCGAAGGCCCTTCGCTGGGTCGCGGAGATGCGGGAGATTTCGGGCTTCCTCGGGCCGGATCATCCGGCGAGCCAGATCTATGAAGGTTTTGCCGAGTGGTTCGAGCATCTGGCGGAGGACGCCAAGGGCGAGGCGGTCGACGCGTCGCTGCTGAAGGCGTTTGCCGCCAATGTCGCGAAGAAGAAAGCCTAGTCGGCAGCCATTTCGAACATCCCGCGCATTGCGGCTTGCATGATGCGGCACAAGACTAGAATCTGAATCCGCTTGCCGTTGCAATGCGGTGATGGCTGAATATCGCCAACGTGACACGGGAGTTGGAATGAGAGTGCTGGTGATCGGCGCGGGAGCGCTCGGAGGCTATTACGGAGCTTGCCTGGTCCGAGCGGGCGCTGACGTGACGTTTCTGGTGCGGTCCGCGCGGGCGGAGCAATTGCGGCGGGATGGATTGAGGGTCGTGAGCCCGCACGGCGACTTCGCCGTGCAGCCGAAGATCCTCCAGGCAGCCGAGCTCAAGGATCCCTTCGAAATCGTGCTCGTCGGTGTGAAAGCCTATTCGCTCGACGACGCGATGAGCCAGTTTGCCCCGGCCGTCGGCGCGAGCACGATGATTCTGCCGATCCTCAACGGGTTGAAACACATCGACGCCCTGACCATGCGGTTCGGCGCCGAGCACGTCCTCGGTGGGCTCGCGAATGTCAGCGCCGGGCTCGATGCGGATGGCCGTGTGGTTCAGTTCATGGCGAACCAGACCGTCATCTTTGGCGAGACCAAGGGTTCGCTCAGTGAGCGTGTGCTGGCTCTGGAGAAGCTGCTCCATGTCCCCGGTATCGACGTGCGCGCCAGCGAAGCGATCATGCAGGACATGTGGGAGAAGTTTGTCCAGCTGAGCACGCTTGCCGGTATCACCTGTCTGTTGCGCGCCAGCATCGGCGATATCCTGACCGTCCCGAACGGCGAGGCGTCGATCTTCGGCCTCTTCAGGGAATGCTGCGCGGTTGCCACCGCCTCCGGCTTCGAACCGAGAGCACCGTTCATCGAATTCGACCGCAAGCTTTTCACCACCGCGAACTCTCCGCTCAAGGCGTCGATGCTGCGGGATATCGAACGCGGTTCGACCACGGAGGCGGAGCACATCCTCGGCGACATGGCCAACCGGGCCCGGTCACTCGGCATCGAAACACCCGTGCTCGATCTCGCCCGGGCGCATGTGGCCGCTTATGAAATCGGGCGTCAAAAAGCGGCGAGCTAGCCCGCCCCGATCAGCGGGATCGCCTCGTCCCGCTCGTAGAGATACAACAGGCAGCGCAGCGCTTCGCCGCGCTCGCCTTTCAGCTTTGGATCATCCTTCATGATGCGCAGCGCCTCGTCGCGGGCCTGCGTGATCAGCTGGCCGTGGACCTCCGGACGCGCGATGCGGTAGCCGGGCAGGCCACTCTGGCGGACGCCGAGCACGTCGCCTTCGCCGCGCAGCTTCAGGTCTTCCTCGGCGATACGAAATCCGTCGCTGGTCTCGCGGATCACTTTCAGCCGCGCCTTCGACATCTCGCCAAGCGGCTCGCTGTAGAGCAGAATACACGTTGAGGCCTCGGAGCCCCGGCCGATGCGGCCGCGCAGCTGGTGCAATTGGGCGAGGCCAAAACGCTCGGCGTTCTCGATCACCATGATCGTTGCGGCCGGCACGTCGACGCCAACCTCGACCACGGTGGTCGCGACCAGAAGACCGATCTCGTGGGCCGCGAACTGACCCATCACGCGATCCTTTTCCGTACCTTTCATCTGTCCATGCACGAGGCCGACGCGGTCGCCGAAGCGCTTCTGCAGGATCTCGAAACGTTTCGTGGCATTGGTGAGGTGCTCGGTGCCCTCGGCCTCGGATTCCTCGACCAGCGGGCAGATCCAGAAAACCAGCTTGCCGGACTCGAGCGCGCGGCCGACGCCGTCCATGACCTCCCCGAGCCGGCTGATGGCGACGGCGCGGGTGTCGATCGGCTGCCGGCCGGCCGGCTTTTCGCGCAATTCGCTGATGTCCATGTCGCCGAAATAGGTCAGCACCAAGGTGCGCGGGATCGGGGTTGCGCTCAGCACCAGCACGTCGACGGCTTCGCCCTTCGATGTCAGCGCGAGGCGCTCGCGCACGCCAAAACGATGCTGTTCGTCGACGATGGCGAGCGCCAGATCGTGGAAGATCACGTCGTCCTGGATCAGCGCGTGGGTGCCGACGAGGAGATCGATCTTGCCCTCGGCCAGCTGCGTGATGATCTCGCGCCGCTCCTTGCCCTTTTCGCGGCCCGTGAGGATCGCGACCCGCACGCCGGCGCGCTCGGCGAGCGGGGCGATGGTCTTGATATGCTGGCGCGCCAAAATCTCGGTCGGGGCCATCAGTGCGGCCTGCTTGCCGACTTCGGCAACCGCGGCGGCCGCCAGCAGTGCGACCACGGTCTTGCCCGAGCCGACATCGCCCTGGAGCAGGCGCAGCATGCGCACCGGCTGTTGCAGATCGTTCGCGATCGCCGCGGCTGCGTCGCGTTGGGAGGACGTGAGCGCATAGGGCAGGGCGTCGATGATCTTGTGGCGCAAATGGCCGTCGCCGGCATTACGCACGCCGGCCGGGCGTCGCAATTGCGCACGGATCAGAGCGAGCGCGAGCTGGCCGGCGAGCAGCTCATCGAAGGCGAGGCGGGACCAGTAACGCTGGTCGGGCAGGATGTCCGTCAGCTCGACCGGTTGGTGCACGCGATTGAGGGCCTCAGTGATCGGCGGGAAATTGCAGCGGCGCAGCACTTCCGGGCTGATCCATTCGGGCAGGGCCGGTAGCTTCTGCAGCGCCTGCGCAACCGCGCGGCGGAGCGAGCCGAGTGCGAGGCCCTCGGTGAGGGGATAGACAGGGTCTATCCCTGAGAGCTTAGAAATCGCCTCCTCGTCGAGCACGCGGTCGGGATGCACGATCTGCGGGATGCCGTCATACATCTGCAGCGTGCCGGAGACGTAGCGCTTCTCGCCCATCGGCAAGAGCTTTTCGACATAGCCGGGTCTTGCGCGGAAGAAGGTCAACACGACGTCGCCGGTATCGTCGCTGGCATAGACGAGATACGGCGCGCGGGCGTTGCGCGGCGGGGGCGGGCGGTGGCGATCGACGGTGACCTCCAGTGTCACCATGGTTCCGTGGACGGCGTCGCGGATTTTTGGCCGGGCGCGGCGGTCGATTACCTGGCTCGGCAGATGCAACAGCAAGTCCACCAACCGCGGCGTCTCGTTGCGGCTGAGCAAATACTGCAGCAGCTTGTCCTGCTTCGGACCGACGCCGGGCAGGCTGGTCACGGCAGCAAACAGCGGATTGAGCAGGCTGGGGCGCATCGGGCGAATCTAGGATCGTTTCGGCCCGTCATGCCCGCCTTTATGCTGGGCATCCACGTCTTTTTTTCATGTCCGCAAGCGGGCATCAAGCCATGCCAAATCGAGGGCTGACACGCCCGGTTCGAGTGGCTATATCACCCCGGCCCGGCACGTCCGGGCTTTCGGCGTTTGACTGGATTTGAGACATGACGGGAACGACACGATCGAGCAACGGACTGGACGACCGCCGCAAGCGGCTTCTGTTCCGCTGCTGGCACCGCGGCACGCGCGAGATGGACCTGATCCTCGGCCGCTTCGCGGATGCCGAGATCGCCAACCTCTCCGACGCCGAGCTGACCGAGCTGGAGACCCTGCTCGAAGAGTCCGATCCCGATCTCTATGCCGCCATCACCGGCGACAAGGTGCTGCCAGCTGATGTCACCGGTGCGCTGTTTGCCCGGATCAAGGCCTATCCGATCACGGACGGCGATTTATGAAACCGGGTTCGAAGTCACCGGCCGAGCTGTTGACGCCCGGCCGCGCAGTGACGCTTGCCAATGTCGCTGAAGGCGCCGAGGGCCTTGTTGTCTCCGATCTCGCCCGCGCCATCGCGGCACGGCCGAAGAAGCCGGCCGTCAGCGTGGCCGTGGTCTGTCGCGACGGGCCGCGGATGCAGCAGCTCGAACGCGCGCTGCAATTCTTCGCGCCCGATCTGCCGGTGCTGACCTTCCCGGCCTGGGATTGCCAGCCCTATGACCGCGTCTCGCCGCATGGCGGCGTTCTGGCACAGCGCCTGACCACGCTGGCGCGGCTGGCCTCACTCACCGGCAGTGATAAACCGCTGATCGTGCTGACCACGGTGAATGCCGTCGTACAGCGCGTGCCCGCGCGCGAGCTCGTCGCCGCGCAGGCGCTGTCGGTCGCACCGGGCAATGTCGTGCCGATGGACACCATCGTCGCCTGGCTCGAGCACAACGGCTACAACCGCTCCTCGACCGTACGGGAGCCCGGCGAATACGCCGTGCGCGGCGGCATTCTCGACCTGTTTCCCGCCGGACTCGAACAGCCGGTCCGGTTCGACTTCTTCGGCGACAGCCTGGAATCGATCCGCACCTTCGACGCCGAGACCCAGCGCACGCTGCTCGACATGCGCGCGCTCAACCTGGTGCCGATCTCGGAATTCCAGCTCGTCACCGACACCATACGCCGCTTCCGCATGGGCTATGTCGCCGAGTTCGGAGCACCTGAGCGCGACGATGCGCTGTACGAGGCCGTCAGCGAAGGCCGCCGCCATCCCGGCATGGAGCACTGGCTACCGCTGTTCCAGGACCGGATGGACACGCTGTTCGACTATCTGCAAGGGGCCGCGGTCGCGATCGAGCCGCAGGCCGAGGATGCCGTCCGCGAGCGCTTCAAGCAGATCCTCGATTACTACCAGGCCCGCCGCGATGCGATGGAACATCCGGCCGGCGGCGCCATCTACAAGCCGCTTCCACCTGATCGGCTCTATCTGACCGAGGACGAGTGGGGCAAGCGGACCGACGACATCCCGCTAGCGCGGCTGACGCCATTCTCGGTGCCCACCGACGGCACGAGTGTTGTCGATGCCGGCGCCCGCAAAGGCCGCGACTTCGCGCCCGAGCGCAATGACACCACGGTCAACGTGTTCGAGACTGTGGTCAGCCACGTCATGGGCCTGCAGGCGAGCCGCAAGAAAGTCGTGATCGCGCTGTGGAGCGAAGGCTCGCGCGACCGCATGATCTCGATGCTGCGCGACCACAAGCTGACCCACACCACCAGCGTCAACGCATGGCGCACGGTGCAGGCGACCCCGCGCAACGAGACCATGCTCGCCGTGCTCGGCCTCGAAAGCGGTTTCGAGACCGACGAGATCGCGCTGATCAGTGAGCAGGACATTCTCGGCGATCGCCTGGTGCGGCCCCGCAAGGCGAGCCGCAAGCTCGACAATTTCATTTCGGAGGTGACGAGCCTTGCCGCCGGCGACATCGTCGTCCACGTCGACCACGGTATCGGCCGCTTCATCGGCCTGCAGACCCTCGACGTCGCCGGTGCGCCGCATGATTGTCTCGAGCTGCATTACGCGGCCGAGACGAAGCTGTTTCTGCCAGTCGAAAATATCGAGCTGTTGTCGCGCTACGGTTCGGACCAGACCACGGTCGAACTCGATCGTCTGGGTGGTTCCGGCTGGCAGACCCGCAAGGCAAAACTGAAGAACCGCATCCGCGAGATCGCGGGCGAGCTGATCAAGATTGCGGCCGCGCGCCATTTGCACGAGGCTCCCAGGCTGCCGGTGCAGCCGGGCCTCTATGACGAGTTCTGCGCACGCTTCCCCTATGACGAGACCGAGGACCAGTTAGGGGCCATCGAATCCACCCTGAAAGACCTCGAACTCGGCCGTCCGATGGACCGGCTGATCTGCGGCGATGTCGGCTTTGGCAAAACTGAAGTGGCGCTGCGCGCGGCTTTTGCCGTTGCGCTCGAAGGCAAGCAGGTTGCGGTCGTGGTGCCGACCACGCTGCTCGCGCGCCAGCACCACAGGACCTTCACCGATCGGTTCAAAGGATTCCCGGTAGAGGTGGCACAGGCTTCGCGCCTGGTCCCCACCAAGCAGCTCAATCTCGTCAAGAAGGGCCTTGCCGACGGCGGGGTCGATATCGTCGTCGGCACTCATGCGCTGCTCAGCAAGGCCATCAAATTCCGCGACCTCGGCCTTGTCATCGTCGACGAGGAGCAGCATTTCGGCGTCACCCACAAGGAGCGGCTGAAAGCGCTGCGTTCCGAGGTCCACGTGCTGACACTGTCGGCGACGCCGATTCCGCGCACGCTGCAACTGGCGCTGACCGGCGTTCGCGAGCTCTCGATCATTGCCTCGCCCCCGGTCGATCGTCTTGCGGTGCGTACCTTCGTTGCCCCGCACGATCCGCTGATGATCCGCGAGGCGCTGCTGCGCGAGCGCTATCGCGGCGGCCAGGCGTTCTACGTGGTGCCGCGCATCGACGATCTCGCCGAGGTCAAGGATTTCCTCGACAAGAACGTGCCCGAGATGAAGGTCGCGGTCGCGCACGGGCAGATGCCGCCCGCGGTGATCGAGGACATCATGACCGCGTTTTACGACGGCAAGTTCGACATCCTGCTGTCGACCACGATCGTGGAATCCGGGCTCGACATCCCCAACGCCAACACGCTGATCGTGCACCGCGCCGACATGTTCGGCCTCGCCCAGCTCTACCAGCTTCGCGGCCGTGTCGGCCGTTCCAAGCTGCGGGCCTACGCGCTGTTCACGCTGCCGGCGCAGCAGAAGATCACAGCCCAGGCCGAGCGGCGCCTCACTGTGCTGCAATCGCTGGAGACGCTCGGCGCCGGCTTCCAACTCGCCTCGCACGATCTCGACATCCGTGGCGCCGGCAATCTGCTCGGCGAGGAACAGTCCGGTCACATCAAGGAGGTCGGCTTCGAGCTCTACCAGTCGATGCTGGAGGAGGCGATCGTCAACCTCAAGGCCGGCGTCTCCGAGCCCGCCGCCGACCGCTGGTCGCCGACGATCACCATCGGCATGCCCGTGCTCATTCCGGAGGACTATGTCGGTGATCTCTCGGTGCGGCTGTCGCTGTACCGGCGCCTCGCCGATCTCGACAGCGAGGAGGAGATCGAGAATTTTGGCGCCGAGATGCGCGACCGCTTCGGCGTGCTGCCGGACGAGGTGCGCTATCTCTTCAAGGTCGCCGCGATCAAGGCATTCTGCCGCCAGGCCAATGTCGGCAAGATCGACGCCGGCCCAAAGGGCGCCGTCATCACCTTCCGCGACAATTCGTTCGCCCATCCCGAACGGCTGGTGTCGTTCATCAAGAGCCATGGCCAGGCCGCCAAGGTGCGGCCCGACATGAAGGTGGTGTTCCTGCACGACTGGGAGACTCCGGAGGAACGCCTCGCCGGCACGACGGAGATCATGCGGCAGTTGGCGCAGCTCGCGCAGAAAAAGAAGGCGGCGTAGGACTCCGCTTTCTCCACGTCATTGCGAGCGCAGCGAAGCAATCCAGAATCTTTCCGCGGAGACAGTCTGGATTGCTTCGCTGCGCTCGCAATGACGGGTGATTGTTGCGACAGCGCGCCAGAAAGCTAAGATGCCGCCCGCGACGCGTCGGCGGACAATCGCCCGAGCAGCGACCGTGCTGTATCCGACGGCGACAGTGAATCCACGCTGACCACGGGATCACTGCGCATTTCGTGCTTGCCATTGGACGTGTGCTTCATCACCGCCGAGAGGCGGCGGGCGATCATGTGCGCCGTGCGGAAGTCAGTCTCGGCGAACACCACGATCACCGATCCGTCCTTCTGTGCCGCGCCAAAATCCATCTGCCGCATCAGGCGGCTGAGGATCCGCGCGGCATCCAGTTGTGCGCGGGGATTGCCGGGATCGAAGGCGAAGCGTGCCACCGACAGGCCGCCGCCGCGGGCGAGCGTCTGCTCGACCGCCTTGGCAAAATCTCGGGCAAAGGCGTCCACCGTCAACAGGCCACTGCGCGGATCGAGCCAGCCGCCGGCATCGATCGAGCGCAGCGTGCGGCTCAATTGCGCTTCCATCGCGCGCTGGCGAATTAACGGCAGCGCATTGGCTGCGACCTTTGCGGGCTCGCCCGCGATCAGCTCGAGATTGGGCAGATCGTAGCTCTGCGTCAGCTGTTGCGCGGTGACGACCACGGGCAGGTTGCGGAAGCGGGTATCCTCCGCGAGCACCGTGAGGAAGGCGTCGGTGACACGCGGGGTGAAACCTTCAGAGAGCACCACGCCGTCGACGTCGCGGGTGTTGAGGTGCTTTGCGGCGGCCTCGATCGAGAGCGCGCCGACGACGCCGGTGCGTTCGCCGAGGGCGACGGAAAGCGCAGGGTAAGCGGCGCCGCGGCCGATCAGCAGCACGATGGCATCGCGCACCGGATCGCTCTCCGGCAGTGCGACTTTCGCCTCCGGCAGCCGGCGCAGCACCGTGGCATGCAGCGTGCGGATGCGGATCGCGGCGCGCAAGCGCGCGATCAGGCGTTCGGCAGCGCCAACGCGTGTGGCGAAGGGCAGGGCGTTGTGCGGCAGCGGGACCTGCGCATCCAGCGCGACCAGGGGAAGATAAAGCGGCTGATCGGCGATCTTCCTGGCGAGCAACGCCATATGCGGCTCGTGCCCGCCGGACATCGCGGCGAGGACTGCGGCCGGCTGCACCTGCTCGACGGCGCGCGACGCGCTCGCCCAATCGCTAGCGATGACCGGAAAGAGACGAGCCTCGTCCAGCGCCGCTATGAAGGCGGGGCGCTCGGCGTTGGACACAAACAGGATCGGGCCCGCCTGGGACATGGGATACTCTGATCACGCAAACGATGCGGCGCAATCTAGTCGAGTTGCCTTAATGCAGCGTCAATGGATGGGTCGAAACTGCGCTCAAACCGGCCCGGAGCGGTCGCGAAAAGCCTCGACCATCAGGGGGTTAAGGCCGAGCTCGCTAAGCGCCTCGCGGGCGCGGGTATTGTCCTGGGCCCGCCCCGCCAGCCGGTGGCCCGAGAGGCGGTCAGGCAGGGCCGTCAGGAGCGCGCCCTGGCCGAGCCGGCGTGCCCATTCCTGGAGGTCGTTGGAGAGAAAGCGGTAGCCGCCGACGGCCATGATTCCGGAGGGCGGCGCCGTGATGCAGATCGCCCCGTTGGCACGGTCGATCCGCGCGGCGTAGCCGGTGTCGACGTAGTCGCGCGGCGGCTGCGCTGTCAGGGTCTCGCCGACCGGCTGCGGCGGTGCGTAGGCCGCGATCGGCACCATCGGGCCGCGCAGGCCCAGCGTGCCCTTCGGGGTCAGCAGGATGTCGCCCGCGATCGAGGAGCCCGACTGCTCGCGCGGAGCGCCATGTGGCCCGGGCATCACCGCCACCGGCACGCCGTCTTCGCCGCGCCGGGCGCCGAACAAGCCGGCCTCGCCGAACAGGTAGACGTCGGTGAGCGGCGCATGCGGCGCGATCCAGGCCTCGCTGGTGGCGACCTGCTCCGGCGCACGCCACAGCCCGATGACGTTGCGCAAGGTCGGCAGCCGCGCCGCGAGATTGGAATCGCCAATCCGCAGCGCGAGCTGCGCCGGTGCGATCAGCACGTCGCATGCGTGCTCGTTGATCTGCTGCTCCAGCACCTCGCTCTCGAACGGATGATGCAGCGCCAGCGTGCCGCCGCAGAGCAGCCACACCGCAAGCGAGGAGGCGAGGCCCACAAACGACATCGGGGTGAACGCCGACATCACGGTCGCACCCTGCTGGATGTCGGCTTCCAGCGACATCGCAAGCCCGCCCGCGATCAGACTGAAATGTGGCCGCGGCACCGGGCGAAAGCCCTCCGCTGTGACGTCAAAGGAGATCATCGCCGCCTTGCGGCCATCCTGGATCACTGCGCGCGTGGTCCCGGGCGGGCGGGCCAGCACCTCGTCGAGCGAGGCCATGCCTTCGGGCAAATCGGCGCCGAAGCCGAAGACGTGGCGGATCGAGAAGGCTTCGGCGGCCGCGTGCATCGCGAGGTCGGAATAGCTGACGCCATCGACCTTGCTCATGGTGACAATGGCACGCGCCGCGGTGCGGTTGAGCGCGGCGGCCAGCTCTGCCTGCCGCCACAGCAGCGGCAGCACCGCGACCACGAGGCCGGCGCGATGGGCGGCGAGCACCGTCAGCACGAACTCGACCGTGGAAGGCAATTGGATCGCGATCACCGAATTGGCCGGCAGGCCCGATTCGACGAAATGCGCCGACAGCGCCTCGATAGCCGTGTCGGCCTCGGCGTAGGTCAGCCGCCGCGGCTGGTGTCCGGTGATGCGGGATTTGTTGAGGGGATCGAGCAGGGCGGCCGCGTGCGGCTGCCGCATCAGCGTCCGCTGGAACAGCGTGTCGAGCGTCGGCGATACGGCTTGCTGGTTCACGGCGTCACTTCGCTGGACTGGCTTGAGGCTCACCCTTCGACCACCAGGTCTCCGGCAGATAGCCGGACAGCGCAGTGGTCGATGGTCGTTCTATCCGATTCCAGCGCGCGATCCATTGTTCGGATACGTTAAACAGGGGGATTGTGTAGAAGTCCGCGATCAAAACGCGGTCGAGTGCCCGCACGGCGGAGACAAAATCCGTATGATCACGGGCCTCCAGAAGGGCTTTGATCATGGCGTCGACCGCGGGATCCCTGGCGCCCATGTAGTTGCGGGTGCCCGGATTGTCCGCTCCGGCGCTGCCCCAGTAGAAATATTGCTCGTTGCCGGGCGATAGCGACTGGTCCCAGCGGTTCTGGATCATGTCGAACTCGTAGGCCAACCGGCGCTGGTCGAACTGCACGGGATCGACCGAGCGTACGCTCGACGCGATGCCGGCGCGTTTGAGGTCGCGCTGGAAGGCGAGCGCGATGCGCTCCTGGTCGCGGGTCGTCACCAGCATCTCGAAAGTGAAGGGCGCCTTGGTCGCGCGGTTGCGCAGCACGGTGCCGTCGAGATCGTAGCCGGCATCGGACAGGAGCTTGAGCGCTGCGCGCAGCGTCGTCCGGTCATGTCCCGAGCCATCGGTGGCGGGAAGACGGTAGCTGCCATCCATGATGTCTGGCGGAATTTGCGCAGCGAAAGGTTTGAGCAACTCGCGCTCGCGCGCATCCGCGGGACGGGCATAGGCCGACAGATCCGAGCCTGCAAAGTAGCCGGCGACGCGCGAATAGAGCGAGAAGAAATAGTTGCGATTGACCAGCTCGAAATCGAACAGCAGCGTCAGCGCCTGGCGCACGCGGATGTCGGCGAAGATCGGCCGGCGCGTGTTGAACACCAGGAATTCCGAGGGCTGCGGCACGCCGGGCTTGATGGTGTCGCGGATCACGTCGCCGTTCCTGGCGGCCGGAAAATCGTAGCCGTCGTGCCAGCGCAACGGCTCGTTTTCGACGCGGAAATCATAAAGGCCGCGCTTGAAGGCTTCGAACTGGCCATTAGCCTCGCGAAAATAGTCGAGCCGGATCTCGTCGAAATTGAAGAGCCCGCGATTGATCGGGAGATCGCGGCCCCAATAATCGGGATTGCGCGAGAGCGTTACGCTGGCACCGGGCTTGACCGCCGTGACGCGGTAGGGACCCGAGGCGATCGGCCCGCTCAGCGTGGTCTCCTCGAAGGTCGCGACGTCGACGGCGTGCTTCGGCAGGATCGGCATCAGGCCGAGGATCAGCGGCAACTCGCGGTCGTTGGCACCGGTGAGGTCGAAGCGAACGGTGAGGGGATCGGGTGCCTCGGCCTTGGCGACCTTGGCGTAATATTGCCGGAGGTTGGGACGGCCATGGTCGCGCAGCAGCTGCCATGAAAACAGTACGTCCTCGCTGCGCAGCGGCTTGCCGTCGGAGAAGCGGGCGCGGGGATCGAGGCGGAACGTGACATAGCTCCGTTCGTCGTCGGTCTCCACCGTTTTGGCGAGCAGGCCGTAAAGTGTGAACGGCTCGTTCTGGCCGCGCGCCAGCAGGCTCTCGAAGACGTAGTTCCGGATCGGCTGCACGGCCAGTCCCTTGACGATGAAGGGATTGAGGCTGTCGAAGCTACCGAGGATGCCCCAGGTCAGCCTGCCGCCCTTGGGGGCATCAGGATTGGCGTAGGGCATGTGAGTGAAATCGGCCGGCAGCGCCGGCTTGCCATGCATGGCGATCGCGTAGGTCTCCTCGCCCTGCGCGCCGTTGACCGACAGCGCCATGGCGAGGACCAAAGCAAGACTGCAAAGGCGGAGACGGGGGCCCTCGAGCAGGCGCTGGAACATGAACATTCGGACACGTTGATTCGAGGGCCGGCGGGCCTAAAGTCTATCACAGGGATTTCACTGGGCGCCCGGCCGGATGTGGCCAAAGACGCTTGTCGGCATTGATCTTTCCGTCGGCCACGTTAAGAAGGCACGCAATCGCGCACGAGCGCCGAGCCCGTCACGCATCCGCCTCATTTGACGGGAAGAGAGCCGCGCCCAAGGCGGCTTGGTTCGGCGCTTCGGAGCGGTTCGGGCACTTCCCGTTCAGAAAGGGTTTTCTGCAATGAATTTTCGTTATTTGGCCGCGTCCGTTCGGCTGCGCGGGCGAGTTCTCGCCCTGTTGACGGCGACGGCATTGGTCGTCCCGTTTGCCGCTGAGGCTCAGGCTCCCGCCCCAAAGGCAGCCCCGAAAGCCGCTCCCAAGGCTGCCCCCAAAGCTCCGGCTGCCGCTCCAGCGCCGGCTCCCCAGGCCCAGCAGGCTCCGGCCCAGCCGGGCGCTCCGGCCGCGCAGGGCGGCCAGCCCCCGGACCAGCAAATCCAGCTGATCTACGCCCCCTGGACCAAGTTCTGCCTCAAGGGCCAGGACGCCAACGCCAAACAGGTCTGCTTCACTGGCAAGGACGGCCGCATCGAATCGGGGCAGCCGGTCATCGCAGCCGTGATCATCGAGCCGGAAGGCGAGCCGAAGAAGATCCTGCGCGTGACGCTGCCGCTCGGCATGCAGCTCGTGCACGGCACCCGCATCATCGTCGACAACAACCCGCCGCTGCAGAGCCCATATGTGATCTGCTTCCAGAACGGCTGTATGTCCGACTACGAGGCAACGCCCGAGCTCATCGCCAACATGAAGAAGGGGCAGAACCTCGTGGTGCAGGCGATCAACGCCAACGGTGCGCCGCTGACGCTGCCGCTGCCTCTCGCCGGCGAATTCCAGAAGGCCTATGACGGTCCGCCGACCGATCCGAAGGTGTTCGAAGAGACTCAGAAGAAGCTCCAGGAAGAGCTTCAGAAGAAGGCCGAGGAGCAGCGCAAGAAGCTCGAGCAGCAGGGCACGCCTCCCGGCGCCCCGCCTGCCGGCCAGAAGTAATCGGGACTCAATCCCGGACATGAAAAAGGCGCTCGGTTCGAGCGCCTTTTTTCTGGCCGCTTGTTGGCGGGCGAAACCTGGAGCAGAGAGCACTGCTCAGTTCAGCGAGGGATTGCGAGGGCGGTAGCCGCCATCCTTGCTCTTGATGAAGATCTCGGCGACCTGGGAATGCCGGATTGGCTCGCCGGACTCGTCCGGCAGCAGGTTCTGCTCGGAGACATAGGCGACGTACTCGGACTCCGCGTTCTCCGCGAGCAGATGGTAGAACGGCTGGTCCTTGTGGGGCCGCACCTCTTCGGGGATCGACAGCCACCACTCCTCGGTGTTGTTGAATTCCGGATCGATGTCGAAGATCACCCCCCGGAACGAGAAGATCCGGTGGCGAACGACCTGTCCGATCTGGAATTTGGCGGTCCGCGTTTTAATCATGCTCCGTCGATAGACCAGGATTGTGGCCGATGCTAGTGCCCTCATTTGCAATTAATGTCTGCTCGGGGGGCAGATAGCCCCCAAGCCTTCAGAAAACACTTCATCAATGGTCGATATCCTCAACCTCGCACTACCTTATTTCGGCTTGATCTTCGTTGGTTTCGCCTGCGGCAAGGCCAAGTCACTGCCGGAATCAGGCCTCGCCTGGATGAACTTCTTTTTGCTGTACGTGTCGTTGCCGGCGCTGCTGTTTGCGATCATGTCGAAGACGCCGTTCTCGGAGTTGAACAACCCGCCGTTCCTGGTTGCGACCACGCTGTCGACGGTCGCCGCGTTCACGCTGGCGCTGGTCGTCGGCAAGGTACTCGGCGGCTTGACGCTGCGCGAGGCGACGCTCGCGGGCCTCTCCGGCGGCTACGGCAATATCGGCTACATGGGGCCGGGATTGGCGCTCGCCGTGCTCGGGCCGAAGGCGTCGGCGCCAACGGCGCTGATCTTCTGCTGCGACAGCATCTTCCTGTTCACGATCGTGCCGCTCCTGATCGAGCTCTCCGACCGCGATCACCCCTCGATCGGGCATGCCTTCGGCGTGGTGCTGAAGCAGATCGTGCTTAACCCGCTGATCATGTCGGCCTGTTTTGGCGCGGCTGTCGCCGCACTTCATATTGAGCTGCCGGTCGCGCTCGATCGAACCATCACGTTCCTCCAGAACGCTGCCGCGCCGACCGCGTTGTTCGTGCTCGGCGTGACCGTGGCGCTGCGGCCGTTCAATCGCGTGCCCTGGGAGGTGCCGGGCGTGATCGCCGTGAAGCTGCTGTTCCATCCGCTCGCGGCGTTTGGCCTGATGCTGGCGTTCGGTCCGTTCGCGCAGCCCTGGGCGGCGACCGCTATCCTGATGGCCTCGCTGCCGCCGGCGCTGAATGTGTTCGTGATCGCGCGCCAGAACGATGCGTGGATCGAATCCGCCTCCGTCGCCGTGCTGCTCGGAACGTTTGCTTCCGTGGTCACGCTGACCACCGTGATGTGGTTGCTCCAGACCGGCCGGCTGGCGTTTCCGTGAGCGCTACTTTCGCCAAATTACCTGCGCCAAATTGCTTGCGCCAAATTACCTGCGCCACGTCGGCGTCAGTCCCTCGCGCATGGCAAAGCGCCGGAGCGGGCCGATGGCGCCGAGCAGGTGCATGCCGACGGCACGGACCGGTTGCAGCGGCAGGAAATCATTGAGCAGCGAGCGATTGGCGATGTCGATCGCAAATGTCCGGCTCAAAATGTCCGGACGCCGCGCCCGGTCGTAGCGCTTGAGCACGTCGTCCGCGCCGGGATCCTGGCCCGATGCGATGGCCTCGCCAGCGAGTCTGGCGATATCGGCAGCATCCCGTAGACCGAGATTGAGGCCCTGGGCACCGATCGGGGGAACTACATGGGCGGCTTCGCCGACCAGCGCGATACGGTCGCGGGCGAAGGATTTTGGCCGTTCGATCGTGAGCGGAAACAGGTTGCGGCCGGGCTCGACCGTCATCCGGCCGAGGATGGAATGCGACTGCTTCTCGATCGCGGCGGAGAGGTCCTCGTCGCCAAGGGAACGACGCCGTTCGCCCTCCGCGGGGGCCGAGACCCAGACGATGCTGGAGCGGTTGCCGGGCAGGGGCACGAACACGCAGGGACCCTGCTGCGTGTGGAACTCGGTCGAGACGTTGCGATGCGGTCGGGCATGTCTGACGTTGAAGGTCAGCGCCGTCTGCGCCAGCTCGCGCCGCGTTACCGCAACGCCGGCGGCCTCCCGGCACAGCGAGTGGCGGCCGTCGGCGCCGACCACGAGCCGCGCGGTCAAAAATTGTCCGGAAGCCGTGCGGATCGCGACATCGTCAGCCTCGATGACGACGTTCTCGGCCTCGTCGTCGAAACGGACGAGGTTGGGCAGCTCGGCCGCACGTGCTTCGAGGGCCAGCATCAGCGAGCGATTGTCGATGTTGTAGCCGAAGGCGTCGCGCGCGATCTCGTGACAGGAGAACCTGACCTCCGGCGCGCGGAACAGCCGGCCCGTATCGTCGACAAGTCGCATCACCTCGAGCGCCGCCGCCTGGTCCCTGCAGCGCGGCCAGACATCGAGGCTCTCCAGCAGCTCGACGGAGCCACCCAACAGCGCGCTGGTCCGATTGTCGGCATAGGGCAGGCGTCGCGCCACCAGCGCGGCCCGCGCGCCGGCCTGCGCCAATGCAATTCCTGCCGCAAGGCCTGCCGGTCCGCCGCCGATAATGGCTGCGTCAAAGAGTGTCGAGGCGTCTGTCATGGAACAACATTTGACACGCCCCGCGGTAAATTCAAGCCCACCTGTTTTGCCTGATTTTATGACGAATTGCGCGGCGCAATGCCGCGACGGCGATGTGCAAACCGGTCCCGTTCTGGTAGCAGAAGCCATGGACAGCCAAGGGGATTCCCTCAAGCCGAAGCCCGCGATCCGTGCCGCGGCGTTTTCGGTGCACATCTTCACCGCCTTTGGCGCGGCGATCGCCTTGCTTGCGATGCTGGAAGCCGTGCGCGAGCACTGGGCGGCGATGTTCGGATGGCTGGGCGTGGCCCTCATCATAGATGCGATCGACGGGCCCATCGCACGCAGGCTGAACGTCAAGGATGTGCAGCCGAACTGGTCGGGCGACGTGCTCGACCTCGTGGTCGACTTCGTGACCTATGTCTTCGTGCCGGCCTATGCGATCGTGGCGAGCGGCCTGTTGCTGCCGGTGGCGGCGCCCTTGCTCGGCATCGCCATCATCGTCACCAGCGCATTATACTTCGCCGATCTGCGCATGAAGGCAGACGACAATCATTTTCGCGGCTTTCCGGCGTTGTGGAATGCGGCGGCATTCTATTTGTTCCTGCTGCACTGGCCGCCTTTGTCATCGACGCTGCTGGTCGCGGCGCTGGTGGTGCTGACCTTCGTGCCGTTCCGGGTGCTGCATCCGGTCCGCGTCGTGCGGCTGCGCTGGCTGACGATGTCGCTGATTGCGATCTGGTCGCTGCTCGGGCTCTACGTGCTGGAGATGGATTTTCGCGTCGGCACCGGCGTGACGATAGCGCTCTGCGCGATCGCGCTCTGGATTGCGTTCAGCGACGCGTTGATCCGCATGGCAAGATCCTTCGCATGATGCATTTGTTGACCAGCCCCGAGGCCTGGGCGGCGCTGCTGACCCTGACGTCGCTCGAGATCGTGCTCGGCATCGACAACGTCATCTTCCTATCGGTGATCGTCTCGCGCATCCCCGAGCCGCAGGCCCGCCGCGCCCGCCAGATCGGGCTGGCGCTGGCGCTGATCTTCCGCGTCATCCTGCTCAGCCTGCTGGTCTGGCTGATCGGCCTGACCGCGCCGGTGTTTTCGTTCGCCGGCTACGATTTCTCCTGGCGTGACATCATCCTGATCGGCGGCGGCCTGTTTCTGATCGCGAAGGCGACGCATGAGATCCACGCCGAAGTGGATGCGGACGACGAGGAGGGCGAGGGCAAATCCAGCCGCAACGCCTTCTTCTGGGTGATCGCCCAGATCGTCGTCATCGACATCGTGTTCTCGCTGGATTCGATCATCACCGCGATCGGCATGGCGCAGGACCTCGAGATCATGATCGCCGCCGTCGTGATCGCCTGCCTGATCATGTACATTTCGTCGGGACCGGTGGCGCGATTCGTCGCAGAACATCCGACCACCAAGATGCTGGCTCTGGCGTTCCTGGTGCTGATCGGCGTCGCCCTGGTTGCGGACGGATTCAAATTCCACATTCCGCGCGGATATATATATTTCGCAATTGCGTTCTCTGCGGCGGTGGAATTCTTCAACGTGCTGGCCAAGCGCAATCGCAGGAAGGTCGGCAAACCCTCGGTCTGACCGTTCCAACTTGGGTCAAGTTGACAAGGCAGGCGCGATGTCTTTCGCTGAGCCGAGCGAAGAGGAGGTCAGGTGATGACCAAAGCCGTCCGTGTGCACAAGGTCGGAGGCCCCGAGGCCCTGGTCTATGAGAGCGTCGACATCCCGGCGCCAGGCCCCGGCGAGGTGCGCATCCGCCAGCATGCGGTCGGTCTGAACTTCATCGATGTCTATTACCGCACCGGCCTCTACAAGGCGCCGGGTCTGCCCTTCATTGCCGGAAACGAGGCCTCGGGCGAGGTTTTGGCTGTCGGGCCGGGCGTGACGAATTTTCATCCCGGCGACCGCGTCGCCTACTACCACAATCTCGGCGCCTACACGAGCGAGCGCAACATCCCCTGGGAGAAGCTTGTCAAGCTGCCCGACCACATCACCCACGAGCAGGGCGCCGTGTTGATGCTCAAGGGCCTGACCGTCTGGTACCTTCTGCACAAGACCTTCAAGGTTGAGCCACATCATCGCGTGCTGATCCACGCCGCAGCCGGCGGCATCGGTCTCTTGGCCTGTCAATGGGCGAGCGCGCTCGGAGCCCACGTCATCGGCACCGTCGGTTCGCGCGAGAAGGCTGAACTTGCGGAAGCCAATGGCTGCGACCACGTCATCCTCTACAACGAAGAAGACTTCGTCGCGC
The DNA here is from genome assembly GCF_040549385.1 of Bradyrhizobium sp. LB11.1. Taxonomy (NCBI): domain Bacteria; kingdom Pseudomonadati; phylum Pseudomonadota; class Alphaproteobacteria; order Hyphomicrobiales; family Nitrobacteraceae; genus Bradyrhizobium; species Bradyrhizobium sp. LB11.1. The sequence continues at coordinate 522,454 of NZ_JBEPTH010000005.1, forward strand.
GCGTCAAGCAAATCAGCCGCAACGAAGGTTGCGACGTCGTCTATGACGGCGTCGGCAAGTCGACTTTCCCGGGCTCGCTGTCCTGCCTGAAGCCGCGTGGCATGTTCGTCTCGTTCGGCAATGCCTCAGGTCCGGTGCCGCCGTTCTCGATCGCCGAGCTGAACAATCACGGTTCGCTGTTTGCGACGCGGCCGAAACTCAATGACTATGTCGGTACACGCAAGGAACTGCTCGAAGGTGCCGATACGCTGTTTTCCGCAGTCATCAACGGCAAGCTGCATGTGCCGATCAATCACGCCTATGCGCTGAAGGACGCCGCAAAAGCGCATATCGATCTTGAAAGCCGCAACACGACGGGGGCTTCGATCTTGAAGCCGTAGCTCTGCCGTCATGGCGAGCGAAGCGAAGCAATCCAGAAATCCCTCCTCGGAGCAGTCTGGATTGTTTCGTCGCTTCGCTCCTCGCAATGACGAGTCCTAGGCCACCCGTCTCGCCGCGCCGGCCCTGGTCAAAATACCGTCGAGACAATCGATCATCTCGGCGATCTCCGCCTTCGTGACGTTCAGCGCCGGCATGAAGCGCAGCGCGTCGAGCTGCGGTGCATTCAGCAGCACGCCGGCCTCGAACGCCTGTGCGACGATGCCGGGCGCGATCGGCAGCTTGAGGTCGAGCGCGAGCAGCAGCCCGCGTCCCCGCACGCCGCCGAGGCCGTGCCGTGTCGAGACTTTCTGCAGCTCGCTTTCGAGCAAACGTCCGGTCTCGGTGACCGCCTTCAAGAACTCCGGCTTGCCGACCTCATCGAGCACCGCCAGGCCAGCCGCGCACATCACCGGATTGCCGTTGAACGTGCCGCCCTGGTCGCCGTGCTCGAAGCAGGAGGCGCGTTCGGTCGCAAGCAGGGCCGCGAGCGGCACGCCGCCGCCGATGCCCTTGCCGAGCGTCATGATGTCGGGCGCAATCCCCGTGTGCTCATAGTGGAAGAGCTTTCCGGTCCGGCCCATGCCGGTCTGGATCTCGTCGAAAACGAGCAGCAGGCCGTGTGCCTGAGTGAGCGCGCGCAGCTCCCGCAGGAACTGATCGGTCGCCGGCCACACGCCGGATTCGCCCTGGATCGGCTCGAGCATCACGGCGGCGGTGTTCGTGCTGATCAGCTTCTCGACCGAAGCGATGTCGTTGAGCTTTGCCTTTTTGAAACCGGCCACTTTCGGCTCGAACAATGGTTCAAAGGCCTTCTTGCCCGAGGCCGACATCGTCGCCAGCGTCCTCCCATGGAAGCCGCCTTCGAACGTGATGATCTCGAACGCGCCGCCTCTGTGCAGGCTGCCATATTTGCGCGCGAGCTTGATCGCGCCCTCATTGGCTTCCGCACCGGAATTGGTGAAGAACACCTGGTCGAAAGCGCTGTTGGTGACGAGCGCATGCGCGAGCTTGAGGCTCGGCCCGTTGTAGAACGCCGGGCTCGGCGTGAGTAGCCGCTTGGCCTGTGAAGCCAACGCGTCCGCAATCGCTGGCGGCGAATGGCCGAGGCAGTTCACGGCCCAGCCCTGCACGAAATCGAGATAGCGCTTGCGGCTGTCGTCCCAGAGGTATGAGCCCGCGCCACGGACGAACACGGCCTTGGGCCGTGCGGTGATATCCATCAGCGCGTCATACGGATGGGTGGCGGTGGTCATGTCGAACTCCTCTTGGGGTAGGGAAGACTTGTGGCAGGGACGATTCGGGGCGGGTGAAAAAGGGACGCGAAACGCAAGAAGACCGCACTTTGCGGGTGCGGCCTTCTCGAAAACTGTGCTGAACTAATGCTTCAGCGGCGTCGTCGGACATGGCGCAACCCGTCATCGTCGCGGGAGCGACGACGCATGGCCTGGCGCAGATGGGTCCGAGAATTGATCATCGGACGGGTCCGTACAGCTGAATGGCAGGGCTTGTCAAGCGGGGGTTGCTGCGGTCCGAGCCGGATATCAATCTCGTGATTACACATCATTTGTTTGCTACGCAGAAACCAATAGGCGTCTAGCGCGTTTGTGATCTCGGGACGCCACTTGGTTCGAACCCGACACAAGCCGGGACAGACCAAGAGGGACGGGACCAACCAGACAGTTTTCAGCCTTGTCCGAAACGCCTTATCCGATCGACCTCGACAGCATTCGCGGCGCGTTTCCGCCGGGCATCGAGGCGCCTCCTTTGCTGCTGGATTTTGCCGGCTGGCTGAACGGGCGCGCCTGGGGCAGCGTCGGCTGTTTCTCCCTTGAGGGCCAGTTCTCCGACCAGGCGCCGATCTTCGACGGCAGTCCCTTACGCGACCGCTTCGCGCTGTTTATGCGCCTGCCTGACGGCTCCGCCGTCGGCGGCTGGTATGGTGCGGGTCTCGACCGCGATGATCCCCCGATCGTGGGGCTGGGCTCGGAGGGCGACTACGAGCTGCTCGCGCCGTCCCTCGACGCGCTGCTTGAAAAACTGACGTCGCAGCAATTCGACAAGGCGTGGCACGATTTGCGGCCGCACGACGAGGTCGCGCCTCAGACGGTCGAGCTTGCGCAGTGGCTCGCCAGGCGCCCGAGCGGCGAGCCGGTGCCGTGCGAGGACGGCGCATCGGAGCTGCCCGACTTCCGCGGCTTCGTCGAGAAGTGGAGTCGCGACCGTGAGGAATACTGGGCCAATCATCGCCTGATGGCCGAGCTCGGCTGGCGGCTGGCTGCGCATCTGCCCAAGGGCAAGAAGGCCTGGGACAAGACTCATTTCGAGATCGCGATCGTCGGCAAGCAATACGAGGCGCGGGTCCTGTCGCGCGGACCGCAGCCGTTCGAGGAAGCCGCGTCGATCGAATCCCTGCTGCGCGACCTGCGCGAAGAGATGCGCCGCGCCCAACCCGAGCTCGGGCTGTGGTACGCGATGAAATTCGGCCTCTATGCCGACGGCCGCGTCATGCCGAATTTCGAATACGATGTGCGCCCGACCATCGACGGCGAGCCGGCACTGCTCGCCGAAGCCAAGGCCGATCTCGCCCGCGCCGCGCGCCCGGAGCGCTGGGTGCCGAAATGGCTGGTCTGACGGCCGCCACGGAGTGCGTCAGAACCCCGCGACGCTGCCGTGCAGATCGTATTGGTCGGCGCGCTCGATCTTGGCGGTGACGATCTCGCCGACGCGCAACGGGCGGCGGCTCGACAGATAGACCGCGCCGTCGATCTCCGGCGCATCGGCCTTGGAGCGGCCCTTGGCGACGGTCGGGCCAACCTCGTCGATGATGATCTGCTGGCGCGTGCCGACCTTGCGCTTCAGCCTGCGCGCGGAGATTTTCTGCTGGCGGGCCATCAGCGCGTTGTAGCGCTCCTGCTTGATCTCGGCGGGCACAGCCCCTTCGAGCGCGTTCGAAGTCGCCCCCGCAACCGGCTCGTATTTGAAGCAGCCGAGGCGATCGATCTCGGCTTCATCGAGCCAGTCGAGCAGATAGGCGAAGTCGGCATCGGTCTCGCCGGGGAAACCGACGATGAAGGTCGAGCGAAGTGCGAGATCGGGGCATTCCTCGCGCCAGCGCTTGATGCGCGCCAGGGTTTTGTCCTGCGCGGCCGGGCGCTTCATCGCCTTCAGCACCTCGGGGCTCGCATGCTGGAACGGGATGTCGAGATAGGGCAGCACCTTGCCCTCGTTCATCAGCGCGATGACCTCGTCGACATGCGGGTAGGGGTAGACATATTGCAGGCGGACCCAGGCGCCGAGTTCGCCGAGCTCGCGCGCGAGGTCGAGGAATCTGGCGCGGACCTGGCGATCCTTCCACGGGCTCTCGGCATATTTGAGATCGACGCCATAGGCCGAGGTGTCCTGCGAGATCACCAGGAGCTCTTTCACGCCGGCGTCGACCAGGCGCTCGGCTTCGCGCAGCACGTCGTTGGCCGGACGCGAGACCAGGTCGCCGCGCAGTTTCGGAATGATGCAGAAGGTGCAGCGGTTGTTGCACCCTTCGGAAATCTTCAGATACGCATAGTGGCGCGGGGTCAGCTTGATGCCCTGCGGCGGCACCAGATCGAGATGCGGATTGTGGGCGGGCGGCAGCGCGCGATGCACGGCATCGAGCACGCTCTCATATTGCTGCGGGCCGGTGATCGAGAGCACGCCGGGATAGGCCTCTTCGATCTGCTCGGGTTCGGCGCCCATGCAGCCGGTCACGATCACCTTGCCGTTCTCGGCCATGGCCTCGCCGATCGCCGAGAGCGATTCCTGCTTGGCACTGTCGAGGAAGCCACACGTGTTAACGATGACGATGTCGGCCCCGTCATGCTTGCGGGCGAGCTCATAGCCTTCTGCGCGCAGACGCGTGATGATGCGCTCGGAATCCACCAATGCCTTGGGACACCCGAGCGACACGAAGCTGACCTTGGGCGCAGCCGTCTGATCCATATCCAAATCTGCCTGATTGACAGGCTTGAGCTAGTCCCAATTGCCCATAATTACAACCCTTTGCATGGCCCTCTGGCATGCTATGGATGAATCGCCCGACGTGAGTGAGCTATGAGCGCCGAACAGTCGCCTAAAATCGTGATTGTCGACGAAAGCCCGATCCGGGCTGCGATCCTCGAGGAAGGGTTGCGGGAGGCCGGATTCACGCAGATCGTCCATATCCGTGAGATGCAAAGCCTGCTCGCCCGTATTTATGCGGTGGATCCCGACATCATCGTGATCGATCTCGAAAACCCGAGCCGCGACGTGCTCGAGGCGATGTTCCAGGTCAGTCGCGCCGTGCGGCGCCCAATCGCGATGTTCGTCGACCAGAGCGATTCATCCTCGATCCAGGCCTCTGTGGAAGCGGGGGTGTCCGCCTATATCGTCGACGGATTGAAGAAGGAGCGCATCAAGCCGATCCTCGATCTCTGCGTGTCGCGCTTCAACGCCTTCGCAAAACTTCAGGAGGAGCTGGAGCGGACCAAGTCGCAGCTCGAGGACCGCAAGATCATCGAGAAGGCCAAGGGCATCCTGATGAAGGTCAAGGGCCTCACCGAGGACGAGGCCTATGTGCTGCTGCGCTCCACCGCCATGCGCGAGAAGAAGAAAATCGGCGAGATAGCCCAGTCGATCATCACCGCGTCGGAGATGCTGAAATGACCGCTCCGCTTCGCATCGGGTTCATTCCGCTGGTCGATGCCGCCGCCCTGATCGTCGCCGTCGACAAGGGATTTACCGCAGCCGAAGGGCTCGAGGTCGAGCTGGTGCGCGAGGTGTCCTGGTCCAACGTGCGCGACAAGCTGAACATCGGCCTGTTCGACGCCGCGCATCTGCTCGCGCCCGTGGCGATCGCGTCGTCGCTCGGGCTCGGTCACGTCAAGGTGCCGATCCTGGCGCCCTTCAACCTCGGCATCAACGGCAATGCGATCACGGTGTCGCCGGGCCTCCACACCGCGCTGATGGAAGAGATCGACGGCGACCGCTTCGATCCACTCGCGACCGCCAAGGCGTTGGCCAAGGTCGTCGCCAAGCGACGCAAGGCAGGGGCCGATCCGCTCACGTTCGGCATGACGTTTCCGTTCTCGACCCACAATTATCAGCTGCGGTTCTGGATGGCGGCGGCCGGCGTCGATCCCGACGAGGATGTGCGTCTCGTGGTGTTGCCGCCGCCTTACATGGTCGACAGCCTCGCCAATGGCCATGTCGATGCGTTCTGTGTCGGCGCTCCCTGGAATTCGGTCGCGGTCGATCTCGGCATCGGCCACATCCTGCATTTCGCTTCCGACATTCTCGTACGTGCAGCGGAGAAGGTGTTGGCGGTCCGCCAGGTTTGGGCCGACAAGCACCCGGACGTCGTTGCGGCATTGGTGCGTGCGGCGGTGAAGGGGGCAGAGTTTATCGAGCAGCCCGCAAATCTCGCTGAGGCCGCGCAGTTCCTGGCGCAACCCGAGCGGATCGGTGTCGATGCCGAGGTGATCCAGCGCTCGCTCACCGGGCGGCTGAAGATTTCGCCCGAGGGTGTGGTGCGCGAGAGCGGCCACTACCTGCTGGTCGGACGCGAAGGGGCAGGGCGTCCGGACCCAGTCCAGGCCGCCTGGCTCTACGCCCAGATGGTGCGCTGGGGGCAGACGGCGCTGAGCACCGAGGCGCTCAAAACGGCCATGGCTGTGTTCCGATCCGATCTCTATGACGCTGCCCTGGGGCGGGCCGGAGACGGTCAGGCCAGCACCCCGTTCCGCGCGTTTGCCGGACCGGCCTTCGATCCCGCCGATCTCAGCGGGTACTTGGCCTCGTTTGAAGTTGGACGGCAGGCTCCATAAGGCTGCTTAAATCTTAATCACATCGATTCGAAGCTTAATCTTTGGGCTATTGCTGCCCGAAGCGGCATGAATTGCGATCCACTTCATGCACCGCACACAATGTTAAGCAGCTGATTTCATGTAGTTTTGCAGTTTATGCTGCGTTGGCACACTCCTTGAATAAAGGCAACGCAAGCCGCCCGGCGTGGGCGCCGACGGCTCCAAGTCCATGGTGGATTTCCGCAGCAACGAAGCTGATCGGATCGCTCCGGGCTCCGGCGAGGCGCATGTGCGCCCGCAACCGGCTCCTGGCGATCAACGTCCGTTCAACCCGTTGACGTCGCCTTCGCGCGGCAAGCTGGAGCTTCGATATGGATTACGCGAAACCCTCTGATGTCGTGGCCTCGATGGTCGATGCCAGCGTGAAGAAGTTGGCGCTCGCCCCGCGCGACATCATGATCCGCGGCGCGATTTCCGGAGCGCTGCTCGGTGCCGCCACCACGCTCGCCTTCAGCGGCGCTCTCACGACCGGCCAGCCCCTCGTCGGCGCTCTGATCTTCCCGGTCAGCCTCGTGATGATCGTGCTGCTCGGGCTCGAGCTTGTCACCGGCAGCTTTGCCATCGTTCCGCTCGCGCGCCTCGAGGGCAAGGCGAGCTGGAATGCGGTGATCGCCAACTGGTCCTGGGTTTTCGTCGCCAATCTGCTCGGCAGTCTCGCGTTCGGCGCGCTGATCGCGATCTCGCTCACCAATATGGGCAAGGTCGAGGTCGCCGGCGTCGCCGCCCGCATCGTTGCGGTTGCCGAAGCCAAGACCATTGGCAATGCCGCGATTGGCACCGCCGGCCTGGTCTCCGTCTTCGTCAAGGCGATCCTCTGCAACTGGCTGGTCTGCCTCGGCGTCGTCATGGCGATGACCTCGACCTCCACGGTCGGCAAGATCGCGGCGACCTGGCTGCCGATCTTCCTGTTCTTCGCGCTCGGCTTCGAGCACGCTGTCGTCAACATGTTCATCATCCCGACCGGCATGCTGCTTGGCGCCAAGGTCAGCCTCTCCGACTGGTGGCTGTGGAATCAGATCCCGGTGACGCTCGGCAATCTCGTCGGCGGCTTCGTCTTCACCGGCCTCGCGCTTTACGCGACGTACAAGCCCGCCAAGCCCACGGCCGATGTCGCGCAGGTCGCGGTCCAGGCAGCAGAGTAGGTCCATCCAGCCCATGAAACTCGATACAGCACCCACGGCCGATTTCTCCGACGAGCAGAAGCGCTATCTCGAAGGTTTCATGTCCGGCATGCAGGTCGGACGCGTCGGGCGCACCTTTGCAGCCGGTGGCGCGCCTGCTGCCGGCGCTCCTGCCGAACCAACCGGCCCGGACGCTGCGGCGATCAAGGCGCAGGACAAGCTCACGGCGGCGGGCAAGAAGCTCGCCGATCAGGAGAAGTTCAAGCGGGAGATGCATCCGTTCGATGCCTATGATCGCTTGAAGGACCAGGCGCGCAACAACGCAAACCCGACGCCTGCGGATAATTTCCGCTGGCGCTATTACGGCATCTTCTGGGTGGCGCCGGCGCAGACCTCCTACATGGCGCGCCTGCGTATCCCCAACGGCATCCTGAAGCACTGGCAGATGTCGGGCTTGGCCGACATCGCCGAAAGCTGCGGCGGCGGCTACACCCACGTCACCACCCGCGCGAACTTCCAGATCCGCGAGATCGAGCCGAAGAACGCGGTCGCACTGATCGAGGGCGTCCAGGACATCGGCCTGTGCTCGCGCGGCGCCGGCGCCGACAACATCCGCAACGTCACGGGCACGCCGACGGCCGGCATCGATCCGCAGGAACTGCTCGACACACGTCCCTATGCGCGCGAGTGGCACTACCACATCCTCAACGATCGCTCGTTGTTCGGCCTGCCGCGCAAGTTCAACGTCGCCTTCGACGGCGCTGGCAAGATCGCCGCGCTGGAGGAGACCAACGACATCGCTTTTACCGCGGTCGAGGTGAAGGACGGCTTTGGCGTCGAGCCTGGCGTCTGGTTCAAGCTCGGCCTCGGCGGAATCACCGGCCACAAGGACTTTGCAAAATATTCGGGCATCGTGGTTCGCCCCGAGGACGCGACCGCTGTTGCTGACGCCATCGTGCGCGTCTTCATCGAGCATGGCGACCGCACCAACCGCAACAAGGCGCGGCTGAAATACGTGCTGGACAACATGGGGCACGACGGCTTCCTCAAGCTGGTCGAAGAACTCCTCAAGAAGCCGTTCGCGCGCGTGCCGGCCGAAGCGCTTCTGCCACGCCCGTTGTCCGACCGCATGGCTCATATCGGCGTGCACAAGCAAAAGCAGGCCGGGCTCAACTGGCTCGGCGTGGCGCTGCCGGTCGGCAAGCTCACCTGCGACCAGATGCGAGGTATCGCGAAGATCGCGCAGGATCTCGGCGATGGCGATATCCGCCTCACGGTCTGGCAGAACCTCCTGATCTCAGGCGTGCGCGACGAGAACGTCGCGCTCGTCACCGCCGCGGTCGAGAAGCTCGGCTTGGCCACTGAAGTCTCGAACGTCCGCGCCGGTCTGATCGCCTGCACCGGCAATGCCGGCTGCAAGTTCGCGGCCTCCGACACCAAGCGCCATGCCGCCGCGATCGGCGACTGGTGCGATGAACGCGTCAATCTCGACACGCCGCTCAACATCCATCTGACCGGCTGCCATCACTCCTGCGCGCAGCACTACATCTCCGACATCGGCCTGATCGCGGCCAAGGTTCCGGGTGCGACGGAAGATGACCAGGTCGAGGGCTACCACCTCTTTACCGGTGGCGGCTTCGGGCCCGATGCCGATATCGGGCAGGAGGTGTTTCACGATGTGAAGGCCGAGGATGTGCCGAAGACCGTGGAGGGCCTGCTCAAGGCCTATCTCGCCAACCGCACCACGCCCGAAGAGACGTTCCTGACCTTCTCCCGTCGCCATGACGGGGAAGCCTTGCGCAAGCTCGCCAAAGCGGAAGTAGCAGCATGACCCAGATGACCCTGCCTCCCACAATCGAGATCATCCCGGCCAGTGCGCCTTTCAGCGAAGGCCAGCGGCTGTGGTTGAACGGGTTTCTCGTCGGCATGCTCGGTCTCGACGGCTCGACAGCGCTGTCGCCGATCGAGAACGGCGTCATGCTGGCGCCGCAAGGTGACGGCGATGACGGGGAAGCGCCGTGGCACGATCCGGCGATGGTGATCGCCGATCGCATGAAGCTTGCGGAAGGACGTCCGCTTCGCCGCCGCATGATGGCAGCGATGGCGCAACAGGATTGCGGTCAGTGCGGCTACAATTGCGCCGACTATTCGGACTCGATCGCCAACAAGAGCGAAGCGCGCCTCAACCTCTGCGCCCCCGGCGGCAAGGAGACTGCGCGGATGCTCAAGCAGCTCTTCGAGGAGGTCGACAAGGCGCCGGCGGCAAAGCCTGCGGCAGGGGCGGCTGTGGCTACAAGCGCATCGGCTGCGCCGGAGGTCAAAGCCGAGCTCGGCCGTGCCCGCGAAAATCCGGCCGAAGCCACATTCGTGTCGCGGCAGCTGCTCAACAAAGGTGCTTCAGAGAAGGAAACCTATCACGTTGAGTTCGACCTCTCCGCGAGCAAGCTCGACTACGTCGTCGGTGATTCCTTCGGCGTGTTCGCGCGCAACGATCTCGGCCTCGTCGACCAGATCATCGCGCTGCTTGGCGCCTCCCACACCACCAAGGTCAACAACAAGACCTTGCGCGAGGCGCTGGTCGAGGACGTCTCACTGTCGCCGGCGCCCGACAAGCTGTTCGAACTGCTCTCCTTCATCACCGGCGGCGCGCAGCGCGAAAAGGCAAGGGCACTGGCGCAGGGCGAGGATCCCGATGGCGATGCCGCGACCCTCGACGTGATGGCGGCGCTCCAGAAGTTTTCCGGCACGCGGCCGCATCCCGAGGCCTTCGTTGAGGCGCTCGAACCGCTACAGCCGCGGCTCTATTCGATCTCCTCGTCGCACAATGCGACGCCGGGAAAGCTGTCGCTAACGGTCGATTCCGTGCGCTATGTCATCGGCAAGCGCAAACGCGTCGGGGTCGCCTCGACTTTCCTCGGCGAGCGCATCAACGAGGGCGACAAGCTGAAGGTCTATGTACAGAAGGCGCACGGCTTTGGCCTGCCGCAGGATGCGAAAACGCCTGTTATCATGATTGGCCCCGGCACCGGAATTGCGCCGTTCCGCGCCTTCCTGCTCGACCGCAAGGCAACCGGCGCGCAAGGCAAGAACTGGCTGTTCTTCGGCCACCAGCGCAGCGACTGTGATTTCTTCTATCGCGACGAGCTCAATGCGATGAAGACCTCAGGCCTTCTGACGCGGCTGTCGCTCGCCTGGTCGCGCGACGGCGAGAAGAAGTTTTACGTGCAGGACCGCATGCGCGAGCTCGGTCGCGAGGTCTGGACCTGGCTCGCCGAGGGCGCGCATCTCTACATCTGCGGCGATGCCAAGCGCATGGCCAAGGACGTCGAGCGTGCGCTGGTCGACATCGTCGCCCAGTTCGGCGCACGCTCGACCGATGAGGCCGTCAGTTTTGTCGCCGACCTCAAGAAGAACGGCCGCTTCCAGGCTGACGTCTACTAAGCCGCGTCGGCTGTCATCCCACCGTCATCCGGGCCGGTTCCAGCTGGCTCGGATCTTAACGAATATGATTCTGGGAACCCGGGCGAGAAAAGAATCTGCGCCTGCGAATGGCGGCCTCCAGAGAAGGCGCATCGCTATTTCTGCCGATGTCTTGCCTGCGACCCCGGTCGATCCCTCATAATCCCGCAAATGGGGCGTTGGAGATCGACCATGCGCGAACTATCGGCGGAAGCCAGACTGCACTTTTACGCGCGCTCGCTCTCCCGTCGAACCGCGGCGAACGCCCATCACATCGGGCTCTACAGCGCCTTCGCCGTCATCGCCGCGATCGTGTTCGGTACGCTGTCGGTGCACCCGTTCTAACGAAGCTTCACAGCTCTCTCGGTGGGCAAAGCGAAGCGTGCTCACAGCCTGTCTCGATCATCCGGAGATGGTGGGCACGGCGTGTTGCGCCTTTGCCCACCCTTGGCACCTGATGTGCTTCACGCGCGCTTGAACGGCGCGACCTCGATCCCCGCATCCTTCAACGCCTGACGCAAGCCGCGCGCGATGTCGACGGCGCCGTGCGTATCGCCATGGATGCACACCGTGTCTGTGCGCATCTTGATGACCTTGCCTGTCACCGAGACCACCGCGCCGTCCTGCACCATGCGCACCACGCGATCGGCAATCGCCTTGGCATCGTGCAGCACTGCGCCGGGCTTCTTGCGCGAGACCAGGTTGCCGTCGTCTTCATAGGCGCGGTCGGCGAACACCTCGTGCACCAGCGGCAGATTGGCCGCTTCCCCGGCCTTCACCAGTTTCGAATTGGCGAGCACGACGAAGATCAGGCTTGGATCGACCGCCTTGATGCCGGCAGCGATCGCCTTCGCCGTCATGTCGTCCTCGCAGGCGACATTGGAGAGCGCGCCATGCGCTTTCACATGGGTGACCTTGTGGCCGGCCGCGGTGGCGATCGCCTGCAGCGCGCCGATCTGGTAGGCGACGAGATTCTCGATCTCGGATGACTTTAGGCCCGAGATCGGGTGTCGGCCGAAACCGTGCAGGTCGCGGTAGCCGGGATGGGCGCCGACCGAGACACCACGCGCCTTCGCCAGCTCCACCGTCCGCCGCATGATGTCGGGGTCGCCGGCGTGGAAGCCGCAGGCGACGTTGACCGAGCTCGCGAGGTCAATCATCGCAGCGTCGTTGCCCATCTCCCACGCGCCAAAACCTTCGCCGAGGTCGCAATTGAGATCGATCGTCTTCATGGTTGCTCTCCGCCTTTGGTCTTGTTGTCTAGGGCTCTGCGGTCACCTGCCACGTCCCGGCATCCATCGCGCTCACGGCATAGCCCGCGACATTGGCATCGCTGAGCGCCTCGACGTTGAGTTCAACCGTGTCGGAGGAACGCAGGCGATCGGGCAGGGTGCGGATCAGTTGTTGAAACTTGCGCGCCTCGTCCTGCGCCTCGGCCATGGTGACGGCCTTGAAGCGGAATGCTGTTCCCGCCGATGTCTGGGCGAGCCGGCCGACATCGGCCGTGATCACGGTTGCGATCTTGGGATAGCCGCCGGAGGTACCGCGGTCCATCATCAGTGCGATCGGCGCGCCGTTGCCGGGGACCTGGATGCTGCCGTTGACGGTGCCATCGGAGACGATGTTGTGGCCGTGCAGATGTTTTATGGCGGGGCCGTCGAGCCGATAGCCCATGCGATCGGAGGTCGCCGAGATCTTCCACTCGCTATCGAGAAACAGCGCCTTGTTGGTGTCGTCGAACTCGTCGTCCTGCGGACCCAGCACGACACGGATCGGACCGCTCACCGGCTTCGGCAATTCGATCCGCAACTCGGGCGCACCGCTCGCGGCATCGACCGTGAATTCGTCGCCGGCCTGAAGCGGCCGCGGGTAGGGGCTTCCGAGCCCGGCGCGGGCATTGACCGCGAGGCTGCCGAACACGAGCTCGCCTTTGATGGCGCCTTCGATCGCCAGATAAGTGAACGCACCGCCGCGGGCGAAACCCAGCGTCAGCGTCTCGCCGTCCTTCAGCGTGACGGATGTATCCATCGTCACCGGCCGCCCGGCGATGTCAGCGTTACGGGGCGCGCCTGCAAGAGCGACGCGCACCGCACCGTCCCTGGCCGTGAACGTGGCGCCGAACGGGCCGATCTCGACCACGGCTGCGAACGGCTCGTTGCCGACCAGCGTGTTCGCCGTCGCGAGCGCCAGGCGGTCCATCGCGCCGCTGACCGTCAGGCCATAGCGCTGCGCGCCGTGGCGGCCGCCGTCCTGGACGGAGCTTGCAGGCCCGATGCTGGCGACGATGAGCAGGCTCATGCCGTCACCTGCTCGGCGATGATCTCGCCGGCTTCCGCGGCGCGGTCCTGTTCCTCGAACGTCTTGTGGTCGATCGCGAAAAACGTCACGCGATCGCCGGGTTCGGTGAGGAAGGTCGGATTCCGGTGGAGCTGATAGGTCCGCACCGGCGTGCGGCCGAGCAGGTGCCAGCCGCTCGGCGCGGCCAGGCACTGGATCCCGGCCTGGATCCCGCCGATCGAGATCGTGCCGGCGGGCGTGAACAGCCGCGGGCTCTGCCGTCGCGACATGTGCAGGGATTTCTCGAGGCCGCTGAGATATGACCAGCCCGGGGTGAAGCCGATCATGGCGACGCGGTAGTCGCCACCGGAGTGACGGGCGACGATATCGTCGGGCGTGGTGTTCAGCGCTTTCGCGACGTCCTCGAGATCGATGCCGTGCTCGCCGCCATAGGCGACGGGAATGCGCCAGCGCCGCGCCTTGGTCGATGGCGGCAGCGGCTGGCAGGCGATCGGGAGCAGCTGTTCGCAGAGCGCGTCGAAACCGATCTTGCCGGGATCGTAATGCACCAGCAGCGATCGGTAAGTCGGGATGGTTTCGGAGATGCCGTCGATCGGCGCTGCTGCAAGCGCCTTGCCGAGCGCGAGCACGCGCTCGTTGGCGGCGTCGTCGATGGTGCGGCTGAACTCGACCGTGACGGCGCTGTCGCCACTGGGCAAAAGGCGGGGCGGGGGGAGCGTCGCGGCCATGATTTGTCGGTGTCAGGCTTCTGGAGAAACGCGGGCTCGTCCTTGAGTTCCGCGTCACCCTGCTTCGCGTAAATGTGCCCGCAAGTCCAATAAATTAATGCAAGGGCAGTCGATAAAGCCTTGTTATCGCGTCGCATAACAGCCCGGCTGGGCCGCATTCTTGGGCCTTGACGGCAAGCGCCCGGCTCGCAAGATGCGCGCGTTCTTTCCCGCCCATCCGGAGCTCGTCTGTTTCCATGTCGCTGTCCCCCGAAGCCCGCAAGACCCTCGCCGGCATCACCACCGCCACCATCACCACGGTCCTGCTGAAGAAGGGCTTGCGCAATGTGTGGATGCGCGGCGCGCGTCCACTGCGCCCGGGCCTGCCGCGCCTGGTCGGACCGGCCTTCACGCTCCGCTTCGTGCCGGCGCGCGAGGATCTGGCGACGCCGGAATCCTGGTCGTCACCGATCTCGACCCGCACCGCGATCGAGGCGATGCCGGAAGGCTGCATTGCCGTGGTCGATGCCATGGGCATCACCGACGCCGGCATCTTCGGCGACATCCTCTGCGCCCGCATGATGAAGCGCGGCGTCACCGCGCTCGTTACCGACGGCGTCGTGCGTGACGTCGAGGGCACGCTCGGTACCAACCTGCCGGTGTGGTGCGATGGCTATGCCGCGCCGCCGTCAGTTGCAGGCCTGACCTTTGTCGGCTGGGGCGAGCCCATTGGTTGCGGCGGCGTCGCCGTATTCCCGAACGACGTCGTCGTCGCCGACCAGGACGGCTGTGTGCTGATCCCGCAGGCGATGCTCGAGCACGTGCTCAATGAGGGCGTCGAGCAGGAGCGGATGGAAGCCTGGATCGTCAACGAGGTGAACAACGGCGCCGCACTGCCGGGCCTCTATCCCATGAACGCCGAAACCAAGGCGCGCTACGCCGCCAGCAAGAAGTAACAGGAAACGAGGGACCCCATGGACATTACGCTCGCAGGCACCCGGCCGACCCGCCGCGCGCCAAAGGAAAATTTCACCGGCACCGTGTTGCAGGACCCCATCAACATGGCGCCCGCACCGGCGCGGCTGAACGTCTCGCGCGTCTCGTTCGAGCCGGGCGCCCGAACCAACTGGCACCACCATCCGCTCGGGCAGACGCTCTACGTGATTTCGGGCGTCGGCCGCGTCCAGACCAAGGGCGGCGCGGTCAAGGAAATCCGTCCCGGCGACACCGTCTGGATCCCGCCGGGTGAAGTGCACTGGCACGGCGCCTCGCCCGGTAACAGCATGTGCCACATCGCCATGCAGGAAGCGCTCGACGGCAAGTTCTCGACCTGGCTGGAGCCGGTCACGGACGCCGAGTACGGCGCGGCGTTGGGCTAGCTTCCGATCTCCGACAAGACGCATCGCCTCGGGGCGATGCGCTCCGATCCTCGGCCTGGAGTTTACATCCGCATCGTCGGTTTCAATTCTAGTTCACGCGCGTCCAGGTCTGGCCGCCGCAGAACATGCCGCCGAAAGCACATCCCTGCACGCGCAGGCGGTCGCCTGCCTTCAGCGAGATCGTCGAATCGTAGGTCGAGCCGGAGTTGGGGTCGAGGATTCGGCCCGACCATTTCTGCTCCTTGCCGGGCTTCATGTTGATCAGGACCTGCTCGCCGTTCTGGTTCGATTTGCTGTCAACCGAATAACCGCAGAGGTTATTGCCGCACTGCTCGATGCGGACCTTGCCCTCCTTCTCCTCGGTGAGCCAGACGCCGAGCGGTGAATTGAGATCGCGCGCCGTCGCGGCTGCGGGTGCCGGAGGCGCGACGGCGGCAGCCTGGACGGGAGCGGAGGCAGCCGCCGGAGCTGGAGCCGGCGGCGCGGGCGGTACCGCGGCCGCCGTCGGGGCAGCGCTCGGAGCGGGTTGAGGCGGCGGCACCATCGCATCTTCGGCTGGAGCGGTGTTTGCAGTGGCGACCGGCGGTGCCGGCGGGGCAGGCGCCACGGCCACGGGAGCTTGGACGGGAGCCTGCTCGGCCGCCGGAGGCGCGGCGACAGGGGCGGGCGCTGGCGCTGGATTGGCCGGTGTTTGCGGATCGACCTTGGCCTGCTGCGGCGGTTGCTGCGTCTCGTTTTTCTTGGCTTTCTTAGCCTTGCCCTGACCCGTGTTGTCGTAGACGCCGGGAATCTGCACCGTGCCGCGGTCGGGATCGATGCGGATGGTGCGCCCGCCATATTCGAAGCTGTACTGCGCTTGCGCGGCGGTGCTCGCCAAAAGGAATGCGGCCGTGGCCAACAGCTTCCTCATTTCCATCTCCTGAGCAGGTGGTCCCCGCACCGACGCTTACGCCCCGGCCCGATCGCAAGAAGTGATCTAGATCACTGTTTCTCGGAATGAGTCGTCTTCCGGCGGTTCCGGGTTCAATAGACCGGGAGCCAGCCAAAAGTTTGACCGGGGCAAGCGACAGGAGGACGCGGGGCTAAAGTCCCGTTCGGAACGGGACTTCAGATTCTAATTTTGACGCGTTTTCTTTGCGCGAACCGGTACCCACTTCGCTGGAAAACGCTCTAATCGAACCAGGCGGCGTAGATCTTCCTGTAGCTGCCGTCCTCCATGGAGATGTGCAGCCACTGATCGACGAAGGCCTTCAGCGCCATGTCGCGCTGCAGCCAGTAGGCCTTTTCCGAGAAGTCGAACGGCTTGTCCGGATGCACCGCGCAGAGCACGCCTGAGTGCTGCTTTTGCTGGTAGCGGGTTTCGGAGGCGTCCGTCATCATCAGGTCGGCGTGGCCCTTGGCGATCTCGTCGAAAATCGCGGTGTTGTCGGGGAAGACGGTGATGTCAGCGTCCTTGACGTTGGCGCGCGCGAAACGCTCATTGGTCCCGCCGGGATTGACGATGACGCGGGTGCCCTTCTTGTCGATATCGGAAATGCTCTGGTACTTGCCGACATCGGCGCAGCGCGCGATCGGCGTCTTGCCCTCGCGCATGATCGGCATCGTGAAGTAGCCCTTCTTCTGGCGGTCCAGCGTGACCGAGACCCCGCCCATTGCAATGTCGAACTGGTCGGCCTCGAAATCCTTCATCAGCTTCGGCCATGCCGTGGCGACGTATTCGACCTTGACGCCGAGCGCCTTGCCGAGCGCTTCCGCCATGTCGACATCGAAGCCGGAAAACTGCTGCGTGGCCTTGTCGAGATAGGTGAAGGGCTTGTAGTCGCCGGTCATGCCGACGCGCAGAGTGCCGCGCTTCATGATCTCATCGAGGCGTGAAGGCGCCGCCTGCTGCGCGTGGGCCGAAAGGTTTGCCAGCAACACCACGGCCAAAGCCGCCAAGATTCGAACAGTCATTCGAACGATCATCTCTTTTCCACCCATGCCCGAGCTGTCATTGTACAGCTCTTGAGACGTGGATTTAGACCAGATGCCAGTCTCTGGCGAGCCGGAATTGAAGGGAATCCAGACGTGACGATTTCGATGTACGAGGCCTCGGTCGGCCTCTTCGTGCCTTATCTGCGCAACCTGTCCGTCCTGCTCGACAAGGGCGTCGCCTACGCGGAAGCGCGCAAATTCAACCCGACGGTTCTGCTCGGCATGCGCATGGCGCCAAACATGTACGATCTGGCGCAGCAGATCGGCGAGGCTTGCCGCCACGCGACCGTTGCTCCGGCACTGCTGGCGCAATGCGAACCCGTCGCGCTGCCAGCACTGGAGCACGACATGGCCGGGCTACAGGCGCGGATCGCCACCTCGATCGAATTCATTGAAAGCCTGCCGCGCGCCGAGATCGATCCGGCTGGGGAGCTGAAGGTCTTCTTCAGGCTGAAGAACGGGACCGAGCTGCCCTTCACCGGGCGGACGCTGCTGCTCACCAACAGCGTCCCGCAATTCTTCTTCCACGTCACGACCGCGTATGACCTGTTGCGGCACGCGGGCGTCGAGCTCGTGAAGAAGGACTTTTTGGGCCGGAAGTAATTACGCTTCGCCCTTGCGCTCGTAGTCGGCGAGCGAGCTGCGGCCGGCGATCTCGCTGCGTAGCAGCTCGAAGCGCTTATGTGCCTCGTCCTCGTGCTCGTCGACGAAATGGACTGCGGCCTCGCTGGTCATCGGACCGCTGATCACGGGCGTGGACTGCTCGCCGATGGTCTCGTGCACGTAGTACTGGCCGTCATCGCCGCGATGGACGGTCCATTTCAGACGGATCGCCACCATCGGTCCGGGACCGACCTTGCTGTAGCCGTCGGCGTCGGTGTGGTCCGGCACCAGCGGCTGCTCCTCGACCACCGGATGCTCATCGGAGGCCTGATGCTCGCCAGAGGCTTGATGATCGTCGGAGGCATAATGCTCGTCTGCGACCGCATAGTCGTCGGCAGCCACAGTTTCCGCCTCGGTGTCGCGGATGACGAGAACGGGCTCGGGATGCTCGAAAATGCTGGCGATGGTCGCCAGCGCTTGGTCGGTCGGGTCGATCTCTGACAAGGGTCCATCCTCCAGCTCGACGCGGCCGGCAAGTCTGTCCCACTGCCGCCGCGGCCGGATACATTACGCGGGTTTGATTAAGGCTGAGTTGGGGCCCGATCTGCACCAAAATGGGACGCATTCTGGCCATCCGAAGGCGGCCCGATTGGCCGCCTTCGGATTGTCCTCAGCCCAGCACGTCCTGATTGATGATGTTCTGCCGGATCGGATCGCCGTCCAGCACGCTCAGGATATTGCGCGCGGTTTGCTCGCTCATGCGGCTCACGGCTTCGACGGTCACGCCGGCGACATGCGGGGCCATGATAACGTTGGGCAGCGCGAACAGCGAATTGCTGACCGGCGGCGGCTCGACCTCGAACACGTCGATGCCGGCGCCGGCGAGCTTTCCGGAAGTCAGCGCGTCGTACAGCGCCGCTTCCTTCACGATGCCGCCGCGGGCAGTGTTGATGAGATAGGACTTTGGCTTCATCCGGCCGATCCGCGCCGCATCGAACAGGCCGATGGTCTCCGGCGTCTTCGGGCAGTGGATGGTGACGAAGTCGGCGTTAGGCAGCGCTGCGTCGAGATCGGCGACCGGCTCGCAGCCCGCGGCCTTGATATCGGCGGAAGGCTTGTAGGGGTCATAGACCTGGACGTTCATTTCCATCGCCTGGCAGCGCTTGGCGGTGCGGGTGCCGATACGGCCGAAGCCGATGACCAGCACGGTCTTGCCGTAGAGATCGAACGGCAGCATGCCGAGGCGGTTGGCCCATTGGCCGTCCTTGACGCAGGCGTGCATTTCATTCGCGCGCTTGGCGAGCGTCAGCATCATGAACAGCGCCTGCTCGGCGACTGAGGGCGAGTTGGCGCTGCCTGCGACCATCAGCGGCACCTTGCGGCGGGACAGGGCGGGCACGTCGACGGCGTCGTAGCCGACGCCGATGCGGGTCACCACCTTCATGTCCTTGGACGCTTCGAGCTCGGTCTCGCCGAAGGCAGTGGCGCCCAGCGCCACGCCGTGGACCGGCGCATGGCTCTTCAGCAAGGCCTGGAAATCCTTGGCGGAGATCAGGTTCGGAAACTCGACGAGCTCGATATCGTCCCGCTGGGTGAGGAGGGCGCGTGCCCCTTGCGACAAAGTTTGTGTAACGAAAATCTTCTTGTTGTTGGTCGTCATCGCTCCCCGCCTGCTTGCGTTTCTTGAACCAGCGTCACAACACGGCGCCGGTCTCATCGTTTAGCAGGTGCATATTGTTGAGGTCCATCGCCAAACGCATGGGAGCCCCGTCCGTAGCGCCGGCGTTGGGATCGACGCGGCCGCAGACGGGCGTGCCCTCAAGTCCGAAATAGACCAGGGTCTCCATCCCCATCGGCTCGGTGACATCGAGCACGGTGTCGAAGGTCTCGACCCCCGGTCCGAGATGTGCATGCGACTCGGTGAGATGCTCGGGTCGGATACCGAGCAGCAACTTATCGGTGCGCGGCAGTGCGTTGTAGCGCGCGGCGCGGGCCGGCGGCAGCGCAAAGGCGATGCGGTCGGTCAGGCGAATCTGGAGCGTACCGCCGGCATCCTCCAGCCGGCACGGGATGAAGTTCATCGCGGGCGATCCGATGAACCCCGCGACAAAGCGCGTCGCGGGCTTGTGGTAGAGTTCGTTCGGCGTGCCGATCTGCTCGATGCGGCCCTTGTTCATCACCACCACGCGGTCGGCCAGCGTCATCGCCTCGACCTGGTCGTGGGTGACGTAGACGGTCGTCGTGCGCACCTTCTGGTGCACCTTCTTGATCTCGATCCGCATTTGCACGCGCAGCTTGGCGTCGAGATTGGACAGCGGCTCGTCGAACAAAAACACTTTTGGATTGCGCACAATGGCGCGGCCCATGGCGACGCGCTGGCGCTGGCCGCCGGAGAGCTGCTTCGGCTTGCGATTGATCAAATCGGTGATGTCGAGGAGGCGGGCGGCTTCCGTCACCCGCGCATTGATCTCGGCCTTGGGATAATGCTTCAGCCGCAGCCCGAACGACATGTTCTCGGCGACCGTCATGTGCGGGTAGAGCGCGTAGTTCTGGAACACCATGGCGATGTCGCGGTCCTTCGGCGGCACGTCGTTGACGACGTCGCCGCCGATCATGATGTCGCCGTCGCTGATGTCCTCGAGGCCTGCGATCATGCGTAACGTGGTCGACTTGCCGCAGCCGGAGGGGCCGACCAGCACGATGAACTCATGGTCGGCAATATCGAGGTCGATGCCGCGCACGGCCTCGACATCGTCGTAACGCTTGACCACCTTCCGCAAAGCTACGTCAGCCATGAAACCTCAACCTTTCGATCTCAACCCTTTGTCGCGCCGGCGGTCAGGCCGGCAATGTAGTAGTCCATCAGGAAGGCGTAGATGACGAGCGGCGGGGCAGCGCCAAGCAGCGCGCCGGTCATGATCTGCCCCCAGTTGAAAACGTCGCCCTTGATCAGAGTGGTGGTGATGCCGACCGGCAGCACCAGCTGATCGATGGATGTCGTGAATACCAGCGGATAAAGAAACTGGGCCCAGGAGACGGTGAAAGCGAAGATCGTCGCGGCGATCAGCCCGGGCAGCGCCACCGGAATGAAGATCCGCAGCAGGGTCTGCAGCCAGGAAGCGCCGTCGATGATCGCGGCCTCGTCGAGCTCCTTCGGGATCGAGGCGAAATAGCCGATCATGATCCAGGTGCAGAATGGCACGGTCAGCGTCGGATAGATGAACACCAGCACGTACCAGCGGTTCAGCAGCGTGATGCCGGTGAAGTCCTGGATCACCGCCAGCATCTTGAACAGCGGAATGAACAGCAGGCTGTCCGGGATGAGGTAGGTGAGAAAGACGCCGGTCGCGAGCGTCGCCGAGCCCCAGAACTTCATCCGCGCCAATGCGAACGCCGCGGGGATGCTGATCAGCATCGTCACGATCACGACGATGATCGAGATCATCGACGAGTTCCAGAAGAAGCGCAGGAACTGGTTCGAGCTCAGGAGTTCGACGTAGTTGGACAGGGTGGGATGAAACACCCACCATGGATTGGTTGCCGCCGAAATCTCCGCGCTGCTCTTGAGCGAGGTGATCACCATATAAAGCGGCGGCGTCAGGAAGAAGATCGCAAACAGCACCAGGAAGAAATAGGACCAGCGCAGCGCCCAGGTACGGTCCCGGCTCATGCTGTTGAGCTTGACCTTGCGGGAAGGGCCAGACTTGTCGATTGCGAGCGTGCTCATCAGGCCTCGTTCCCACGTTTGTTGACATCGCGCAGGATGAAGACCGCCGCGACGGCGAGGATCGGCACCATGAACAGCGAAACGCAGGCGCCGAGCGGAATGTCGCTGCTCTGGATTCCGACCTGGAACGCCCAGGTGGCGAACAGATGCGTCGTATCCAGCGGTCCGCCAGAGGTGAGGATGCGCACGATGTCGAAATTGGCGAAGGTGACGATCAGCGAGAACAGTGTCGTGATGGCGATGATGTTGCGCATCATCGGCAAGGTGATGTGCCAGATCTTCTGCCACCAATTGGCGCCGTCGATCGACGCCGCCTCATAGAGCTGGTCAGGCACGGATTTCAGCGCTGCGAGATACATGATCAGGAAGAATGGCGCGCCATACCAGACATTGACGAGAATGACGGAGAAGCGCGCCCAGAAGGTGTCACCGAGCCAAGGGATCGGACCGACGCCGAAGAAGGACAGTGTGTAATTGAAGGCGCTGTAGGAGGGATCGAACAGCCAGAGCCAGGCCAGTGTGCTCATTGCCGGTGGGATCACCCAGGGCACCAGCAGCATGCCGCGCCATTTGCGCTGCTTCTTGCCGGGAATGTTGTGCACGAAATGCGCGACGATGAAGCCGATCAGAGCCTTGAAGATCACAGCGGAGACGGCGAAGATGCAGGATTGCTTCACCACCATCCAGAACGTTTCGCGCTTGAACAGGAAGGTGAAGTTGCCGAGGCCGACGAATTTCGTCATCGCCTTGTTCAGCGTCGCCAAATAGAGCGAATAGAAGGCCGGATAGAGCACGAGCAGCAAGATCAGGAGGATCAGCGGCAGCGTCAGCAAAAACGCCATAGTCGATTTTCGACCCAGCACATTGCGCAGGCTTGCTTTCTTGCGCGCACTGGCAGCGCGGGCGAGGCGGCCTTGCTCAACGACGACATCAGCCATGGTTCAAGCTTTCTGGATCAAGCCTCCCTGCGGAGGTTCAACGGCGAAGCCGGCGACCGGTCGGCTTCGTTGGCAGGCGGACGCACCTGGAACGAACCTTGGCGGCTCACGCCCGAAAGCATGAACCGCCATGGCACACACCCGGCTCAGGTCCGCATGAAGCCCTCGCACTCGTCCGCGGCCCAGGCGAGCGCCGTTTCCATCTTCTCGCCCCGCGCAAAGCGCAGCGCCATCTTGGTCAGCGTCGCCTGGAAGTAGATCTGCTGGGCGATCTTCGGCGGCGCTGGTGATGCCGCAATCGACAGGGTCTGACGATGGTAGGGATCTGGATAGCTGAACAGCGTGCCCTTCGGCGGCCCTTCCTCGGCCCAGGTCTTGAACTTCGTCAGGTTGGCGTAGGCCGGGAGATCGTACCCGCCGCTCGCGACCACGAACTTTTCAACCGCCGCTGGCGACGACAGATGGATGAGCAGGCTCTTGGCCGCTTCCTTGTTCTTCCCGAAGCTCCACACGCCCCAGAAATAAGGCAGGAAGGGTGCGAAGCGTCCCTTAGGGCCAGAGGGCATGCCGTGGGTCCAGCACTGCTCGGCGACCTGCGGCGCGTCGCGCTTGGCGACCGCCCAGGCGCTCGGCGGATTCAGGATCAGCGCGCCGCGGCCCGAGATCAGCCATTTGTTGTTGGAGGCGTCATCCCAGGACGGCGCATCCGTGGGTAGCACCGCGATCAGTTTTTTGTAGTATTCAAGTGCCTGCCGCACCTCGTCGGTCTTGACCGTAACGTCGCCCTTGGCATTGACGAGCTCGGCGCCGAACGACTGGAAGATCGCGCCCGCGGTGTCGACGCTGTCGGTGGTCTCGCCGAGACCGATGCCGAACGGGAAGCCGGCCTTCTGGCAGGCCTCCGCCGCCTTCAGGAACGTGTCCAGGGTCCAGTTGTCGTCTTTTGGCGGGCTGCCGGCCGGATACATCTCCTGCACGTCGATGCCTGCGTGCTTTTTCATGAGATCGATGCGGGAGCAGGGGCCCTTGATCTGGCTTCCTGGCGTGGCGGGTATCGCGAGCCATTTGCCGTCCAGCTGTCCCAGATATTTGACGGTGCCGTTCACCTCGCCGTTCTGCTTGATGAGCGGCTCCATCACGTCGTTGAGCGGCTCGAGATTCTCCGAATAGGCGTGCGGCCACCAGCTTGGCATCTGAAGAATGTCATGACCGGATTTGGCCTGCGCTTCGGCCGCTGCGGTCAGCTCAATCTTCTTGTTGTTGCTGGTGATGTAGTCGATCGAAACCTCGACCTTCTCCTTGTCGGCCCATTCCTTGACGAGCGCGGTGGAGGCGTCGTTGGCGCCGGGCACCCAATGGTCCCAGAAGCCGATCGAGAGTTTACCGGCGGCGTAAGCGCCTCGGACATAGGGCGCCGCAATCAGCGCCGTGGAGGACAATGCAGTGGCAGCCACAAATTGACGTCGCGTCAGTGTCTTGCGTGACATCTCGTTTCCTCGCCTTGGTGTGTTTTATTGTTCTGTCGTTTCCTCTGAATTTCCTGAGTTTGTTTTTGATTTTGTTGTTGGCGTTTCTTGTTGGCGTTTCTTATTGGCGTCGTTGTCCCGGGCGGTAAATCACGCGCGGGGCAGGACAAATTGGTAGCGCGATCAGATCATGATTGATTGCGTCTGTCGAGAAAGCCGAATGCCTCGCTCTCTAGAACTAACGTTGTGTAGCGGAAGGCCGCGGCATGCGCCGAGCACGGGCTACGGCTGCTCTTATTGCGACGCACACTTCGGAGTGCGACGGCTGGAGACGCGATCCGTGCGCAATTACGCCGCAGTTCCGAATGAGTCTGCATAACCGCTTCGCGCCAAAGGCCTTTCAAACGGGGACAGCGATGGTCCGCGCCTAGACCTCGGTGTCGCGAAAACGGTAGAGTTGCAACCGGCAGCAGGCCTGCCGTTGCCTAGAGGGCAAGCAGATCGAGATGGAGACCAAAATGATCACCCCGGCGCCGCCTGCGCGGCTTGGCCTGCGACGCTGGCTCGCGCTCGGCTCCGTGCTGACAGTGATGATTGGTGCGGCTGCGGTTGCGAATGCACAAGGTTTGGTCAAGGGCGTTCAGGACGGAGCCGCGGCCGGCAACAAGGCGGCAGGCCCTGTCGGTGGCGTTCTCGGCGGCGCCATCGGCGGTGTGGTCGGCGTCTTCACCGGTGTGCTCGGCGTCAACAACAATAATGGCCAGGCGCCGGCCGCCAAAGACGCGAGCAAGGATCCGGGCAAGGATGCAGGCAAAGACGCATCCCGGGACCCCAAGCAGCAGCCGGGCGCTAAGGATGCCAAAGGCGCCAAGGAGAACGCCAGGGAGAACGCCAAGGCCGGCAAGGGCGCCAAGGCGACCAAGGAAGCCAAGAACGCGCCTCAGGAGGACAACAAGGAGAATAAGGACGTCACGGTCCTGACCCAGCCCGGCGGGCCGCAGCTGACCGCCGACCAGATCGTCGCCAACAGCGATTCCTATATCGAGCGCATCAAGACCGAGCTGAACTTGACTCCCGATCAGGAGAAGCACTGGTTCGGCTTCTCCAGCGCCATGCACTATCTCGGGCACAATGGCGCGGAGCGGCTGAACCTGCGTATTGAGCGGGCCAAGCGCGATCCGCCGGACGACATTATCGAGCAAATGCGCAACGAGTCGCAGTTCCTGATCGATCGCGCTGCCGACCAGCGCAGTGTCGCCGATGCCGCCGAACCGTTGTACTCCAGCCTCGACGACAAACAGAAGGGCGTGTTCATCCAGGAGATGGTTCGCCTCAGCCACGAGCGCGGCCTGGATTGATCAAGCTTGAGTTGGATTGCATGCATTCGGGGAATTGACGGGCCACGAATTCGTGAATCCTTCTCGCAGATCGGGTATGCTTAGCTTCGCAAGGTGGCTGCGAGGTTGATATGGCGGGCGGGCTCTCCGTTTTCCTGGTCGAAGACGAGGCGTTGATCCGGATGATGATGGCTGACATGGTGGAGGAACTTGGCCACCATGTCGTCGCGGAAGCGGACAATGTGCGTGATGCGAGCGCCTTTGCGATGACCGCGCACTACGATTTCGCGATCCTCGACATCAACTTGATGGGCGTCTACGTCGATCCCGTCGCCGATTTGATCGAGCGCCGCGGCAAGCCGTTCCTGTTCGCGACGGGCTACGGGCCGGAATTGCTGCCATCCTTGCTCCGGCGCCGCCCGATCCTGCGCAAGCCGATTGCGATGGACCAGCTCAAGATCATGATCGACTCGCTGTTTCCGGATGCGCCCGCCAAGCCGTCACACTGACAAGCCGCCACTGACATGTCATCGATCGAGACATCGTCAACGAAAATGGCCGCCGAGAGGGGCGGCCATTTAGGACGGAAAGTCAGTCAGTGTTTCACATCAGGCCGGTGCTGAGGTCAACGCCGTGGGCCATCAGGCTGAACGAGGCGAGAAGTCCCAGGCCGCAGAAGATGACAATGGCTTTAAGAGAAAAGTCGGTCGACCGGGTCTGGATGGCAGCCGGCATTTCGGCGAGCGAAATCATGCTCATGTTCATTCCCCCCTTTGTGTTGATCCTGAATTGCATCAGGTGAGGAAACTCTTAGAGCAAAAAGTTTGACATAGGCTTGCGAGAGATCCTTAACGGAATCGCAATCGATCGCTGACTCCTCGCCGTGCGGCAGGAGGTCCTGCAAGTGTTAGTTGCGGCCGGCGTTCAGCACCGTGGCGATGGTGTGGGCCGTCATGGCGGCGCGGTCCGAGGCGCGCTGGGCGGCCAACCGGTCCCGGGCCTTCTCCTCGATCAACAATTCGATCAGCGCCATTCGCTTGTCGTCATCGTCCGCCTCTGTCAGCAGCCGGTGATAGCGGTGAAAGTCGAAGCCCACATCCTGCTTACGCATGTTACGCCCCCCTCGTGCCTACGCCACACACACACGCGAATTGTTTCCGATCGGAAACAAACGGGCAAGCACGATCCTGCGTGGAACTGCGCGTGCGCTGCAATCAGCTGTGAATTAGTTAACCCGGCGCCGCGAGAGCGGGCGCGCCTCAATCCAGATTGTGGTCGGCGAACATCTTCAGGCCGACGAAGCTTGCATCGGGCTTTATGACGAGGCGGGTCGGGATATTGCGCAAATAGTCCTGGAAACGTCCCTTGGCTTCAAAGCGGGCGCGGAACGTGGAGGCCGCGAGGAACTCCGGAAAGCGCGGCACGATCCCGCCGGCAATGTAAACGCCGCCCCTGGCGCCGAAGGTTACCGCGAGATTGCCGGCAACCGAGCCGAGGATGTCACAGAACATCTCCAGCGTCGCGCGGCTGAGCTCGCAAGTACCGTCCAGCGCCGCCTTGGTGATCGCTGCCGCATCACGTTGCGGCACCTGGGCCTGATCGACCTCGGCCATCGCTTCGTAGAGGGATTGCAGCCCGGAGCCGGAGAGGGCACCGCGCTCAATGGAGACATGGCCGAAGCGCCGGCGCATGGCGGCGATCACGCGCTCCTCGCGTTCGTTCTCCGCCGGCAGGGTGGCATGACCGGCCTCAGTCACGACGGCGAGCCGGGAGCCGTGGCGCTCGACCAGGCAGGAGACGCCAAAACCGGTCCCGGGCCCGACCACCAGCAGCGGCTCCCCGGACATGCCGTCCTGTCCTCCGAGCGGAATCAGGTCGGCCGGCTGCAAGGCGGGCAGGGACCAGGCCACCACCTCGAAATCATTGAGCACGTGGACGCTGTTGAAGCCGAGCGCCGGCTGGAGCTCGTTGCCGTCGATGACCCAGGGGCTGTTGGTCATGACGCAGCGGTTGTTGGTGACGGGACCGGCGACGGCGAGGACGGCCCGGACCGGCTTCTCGCTGTCAGCCCGCCGCAGCACGTCAGCGATCGCTTCGCGGACCGTCGGATGGTCGGCGACCTTCACATAGTCGATCGCCCCGATCTGCTCGCCATTGCTCAGCGCGAAGCGCGCATTGGTACCGCCGATATCGGCGAGAAGAATGTTTCCTGTCTTGCCGCTACTCATGATTATCTGGTTGCCGTCGCCTCGCAGGCGATCGGGAACCCTTGCCTCCACTCTTTCGACCGATCCGCAAGTCGCGGATACCAGAGAATCCGCCCTTGGTTGCGGCTAGTCAACACGAACGACGCCAAAGCGTTGCATCGCGGACGGTGGTTGCGAAGCCGCGCGGGAAGATCGACATTGACGAGAACTGCCGGCGCCCATCGCGCTCGGCAGATGAAATGGATCTGCGATGAAGATAGCTGATCGCGACGTGCTGCTGGTCATCGACGTGCAGAACGATTTTTGCACCGGCGGGGCGCTCGCCGTCCCCGGCGGCGAGAAGGTCGTCCCCGCCATCAACCGGATCGCCCAAAAATTCGCCAATGTAGTGCTGACGCAGGACTGGCATCCGGGCGACCACGTCTCGTTCGCGCCGAACCATCACGGACGCGAGCCGTTCCAGACCATTGAGCTCGATTACGGCACCCAGGTGCTCTGGCCGAGGCATTGCGTCCAGGGCACGGCCGGCGCCGAATTCCACCGGGAGCTTGAGGTCTTCCGCGCGAACCTTGTGGTGCGCAAGGGCTTTCGCCGCGGGATCGATTCCTATTCGGCGCTGTTCGAGAATGATCACAAGACGCCGACCGGCCTGCTCGGCTATCTGCGCGAACGCGAGCTGAAGAACGTTTTCGTCGCCGGCCTCGCGCTCGATTTTTGCGTCCGCTTTTCCGCGGAGGACGCGCGCAAGGCGGGATTCGAGGTTGTCGTCATCGAGGACGCCTGCCGCGGCATCGACCTCGACGGCTCGATCGCCGCGACCCATCGGAGTTTTGGGGAGCTCGGCATTTCCATCGTCAGCCTGGAGGCGTTCCTGTGAGGATCACGCGGTGATGGTGGCGGGGAAGAGCGGCCAACAGCCAGCCGGATCGGGGCATGTCCCCGAGGAGCCCATGCTGTGGCCGTTTGCGGCGGCCCGGCTCGCCATGGACGCCTGCTTCTGGTGGCTGGAGCGCGGGCCGGTGGAGCAGGGTGACGACGAACTCCCCTGGACCACGCCCGGCACCGTCGCGCTGGAGCTCACCACCATGCGCCTGCGCGATTGCTCGCGGACGCGATCCGGCCAGCCGGCCCTGGTCTGCGCGCCCTATGCGCTGCATCGGGCCCTGCTGGCCGATTTCGTCCCCGGCCACAGCGTGGTGCAGTCCCTGCAACACGGCGGCATCGATCGGATCTATCTCACCGACTGGCGCTCGGCGACGCCAGACATGCGCTATCTCTCGATCGACAGCTATCTCGGTGATCTCAACGTCGCCATCGACGAGATCGGCGCGCCCGTCGATCTGGTCGGTCTGTGCCAGGGCGGCTGGCTGTCGCTGATCTATGCGGCGCGGTTTCCGGCCAAGGTGCGGCGGCTGGTGCTCGCAGGTGCGCCAGTCGACCTCTCGGTCGAATCCAGGCTGTCGCAGCTCGCCCGCAACGCGCCCGAGATGGTCTACGACCAGCTGGTCGTGCGCGGCGGCGGCAATGTCAGCGGCGAGGAGATGCTGCGTGTCTGGTCGAAGACGCCTGACCGTGACGACATCGCGGCGGCGCTGCAGAAAGACCTCTCGGACGAGGAGGGCGCGGTTCTGCTCGCGCGTTTCGACCGCTGGAACAACGAGCCGCTCAACCTGCCGGGCACCTACTATCTCCAGATCGTCAACTGGATCTTTCGGGAGAACCGGATCGCCACCGGCCATTTCACGGCACTCGGCCGCCGGATCGACCTGAAGGACGTCAAGGCGCCGGTCTTCCTGCTGGCCGGGCTCGACGACGATGTCGTACCGGCCGCGCAAGCGCTCGCCACCGCCGGTTTGCTCGGTACGCCGCCGGCCTTCGTCGCAGCAAGCTCCGAGCCCAGCAACCATCTCGGCCTGTTCATGGGGGCGGGGACCCATATGCGGGCTTGGCCACGGATCGCAGAGTGGCTGCGCAGCGACCTCTCCGGCGTACTGGCGCGTAGCGCCTGAGCGGGGCCTCCGAAGCTGCAATTCCGTTATGCATGCTGGCCGATGGCCTGCACGAGGCCCTATCGATGGGTTAGATAGAGACGAGAGCCGGCTGCGGCCGGTCCGACGAGATTAAGGGTCCTTTGCGCGATGAGCTTCCACTCGATCTACGCCCACGGATTTGCGCGCGTGGCGGCCTGCGTCACCACCTCCCATGTGGCCGATCCCGCAGCCAATGCGAAGGCGATCATGGCGGCGGCAAAAAGCTGCGACGCGCAGTCGGTGGCGGTCGCCGTGTTTTCCGAGCTGTGCCTGTCCGGCTATGCGATCGAGGACCTCGTGAAGCAGGATCCGCTGCTTGATGCGGTCGAGCGCGGGCTCGCTTCCGTCGTCGAGGCCTCCGCGACGTTGATGACCGTGCTGATCGTCGGGGCGCCGTTGCGGTTCGGCAATAGCATCTACAATTGCGCCGCCGTCATCCATCGCGGCAGCATTCTGGGCGTCGTGCCCAAGAGCTATTTGCCGACTTATCGCGAATTCTACGAGGGGCGCCATTTCGCCTCAGGCGCCGGTATCGCCGGGGAGACGATCGCGTTCGGCGGGCTGCACGCGCCGTTCGGCACCGACCTGCTGTTTGCAGCCGGAGACGTCCCCGGGCTCACCATCGGCGTCGAGATCTGCGAGGACATGTGGATCCCGGTGACGCCGGCGTCCGAACTCGCGTTGGCCGGCGCGAGCGTATTGATCAATCTCTCGGGCAGCCCGATCACCATCGGCCGGGCGCGCGCGCGTGCGCTGCTGTGCCAGTCGACATCGGCCCGCTGCCTCGCGGCCTACGTCTATTCCGCCGCAGGCGCTGGGGAATCCACCACGGATCTCGCCTGGGACGGCCAGACCTCGATCTATGAGAACGGCGTGCTGCTCGCCGAGGGCGAGCGGTTCCGGCAGGACGGCCAGATCACGCTCGGCGACGTCGATCTCGACCTGCTCAGGCAGGAGCGCGCCCTGATGGGCACGTTCGACGACAATCGCCGGCAGCGCGAGGGCCGCTATCGCAGGATCACTTTTGCCCTGAAGCCGCCAGCCGCCGATATCGGCTTTTTGCGGAAGGTCGAGCGCTTCCCGTTCGTGCCGAGCGATGAAAGCCTGCTCGAGCAGGATTGCTACGAGGCCTACAACATCCAGGTCGCCGGCCTCGTGCAGCGCATGCGCGCGACCGGCACCAAGCGCGTCGTGATCGGCGTGTCCGGTGGTCTGGATTCCACCCATGCCCTGATCGTCGCCGCCAAGGCCGTCGACCTGCTCGGCCTGCCGCGCGACAACATCCTCGCCTACACGATGCCCGGCTTTGCCACCGGCAGCGAGAGCAAGACCAATGCGCTGGCGCTGATGAAAGCGTTGCAGACCAATTGGCAGGAGCTCGACATCCGCACCACGGCCACGCAAATGCTGAAGGATATCGGCCATCCCTTCGGCAAGGGCGAGAAGGTCTACGATGTCACCTTCGAGAATGTGCAGGCAGGCTTGCGTACCGACTATCTGTTCCGGCTTGCCAACCACCACGGCGGCATCGTCATCGGCACCGGCGACCTCTCGGAGCTTGCGCTCGGCTGGTGCACCTATGGCGTCGGCGATCAGATGGCGCACTATAATGTCAACGCGGGCGTGCCGAAAACGCTGATCCAGCATCTGATCCGCTGGGTGATCGCCTCAAAGCAGTTCAGCGGCGATGTGAACGCGACTCTCACCTCGATCCTGTCAGCCGAAATCTCGCCGGAGCTGGTTCCGGTCCAGCCGG
Source organism: Bradyrhizobium sp. LB11.1 (assembly GCF_040549385.1). Lineage (NCBI taxonomy): Bacteria > Pseudomonadati > Pseudomonadota > Alphaproteobacteria > Hyphomicrobiales > Nitrobacteraceae > Bradyrhizobium > Bradyrhizobium sp. LB11.1. The sequence goes on from NZ_JBEPTH010000005.1 coordinate 553,752, forward strand.
GCGAGAAGCCGCAGAGCACGGAAGCCTCTGTCGGGCCCTACGAGCTGCAGGATTTCAACTTGTTCTACACGCTGCGCTTCGGCATGCGGCCGTCCAAGATCGCCTTCATGGCGTTGCAAGCCTGGAAGGACGTTGCCAAGGGCGAATGGCCGCCGGCGTTTCCGGCCGACAAGCGCGAGGCGTACGATCTTCCGGAGATCCGCCGCTGGCTCGAGGTGTTCCTGCGCCGCTTCTTCGCCTTCAGCCAGTTCAAGCGCTCGGCGATGCCGAACGGACCGAAGGTCTCGGCCGGCGGCTCGCTGTCGCCGCGCGGCGACTGGCGTGCGCCGTCGGATTCGAGCGCGGCGGCATGGCTGGAAGATCTCGAGCGGAACGTGCCGAAATAAGCGAAGAGGGCGTCTCGAGACGACGTCGCGCCGCACGGCTGATCAAGCCGGCGGCGCGAAATCACGTTCAACCTTGGAAAGCACGAGGTCCGGAGTGCCTAGGAGTCCGGACCTCGTCACCTTGCCCCAGCCCTTGATGCCCCGCCCCAGATGGTCCCCCAACCCCGTGGTGCGCGATCAGAAGGTGATGCCCTTGGAAGGCCGCCGATCGATGTCCGCGATGTACGCGAGATCGAAATAGGATTCCATTCCGGATCACTACGGTCCTAAACGCGCTTGATTTCGCGCGCAGATCCATGTGCTTGCATTCGCTGCGCTTGCCGCTGCAGCCGCCGATGACCGGCTTCGGCAACATGGTCGGCTATGGCCGCGAGTACCTGACGCGAGCACCCTGGATCATGCTGGCGCCGGCGACTGGCTCCGCGACCGGCTCGATCCGACCCTGCAGTAGCCCGCGCCGGGAGCAGGGGAGCCCTGCCGGGATCAAGTTCTCGTTGCGCCAACCCACCCCGTGCGCTATCCGGCCACAAAGGCCTGAGGCGGCTTCGATATTTTCCGCCGGCCGGCCAAACCCGAGGACGGAAACCGCCATGCCAGCCTATCGCTCCCGCACCACCACCCACGGCCGTAACATGGCGGGCGCCCGCGGCCTCTGGCGCGCGACGGGGATGAAGGACGGCGATTTCGGCAAGCCGATCATCGCGGTCGTCAACTCCTTCACCCAGTTCGTGCCCGGCCACGTCCATCTCAAGGACCTCGGCCAGCTGGTCGCCCGCGAAATCGAGCAGGCTGGCGGCGTCGCCAAGGAATTCAACACCATCGCGGTCGATGACGGCATCGCCATGGGCCATGACGGCATGCTCTACAGCCTGCCGTCGCGCGAGCTGATCGCCGACAGCGTCGAGTACATGGCCAACGCGCATTGCGCCGACGGCCTCGTCTGCATTTCCAACTGCGACAAGATCACGCCCGGCATGCTGATGGCCGCGCTGCGGCTCAACATTCCCGCCGTGTTCATCTCGGGCGGGCCGATGGAGGCGGGCAAGGTCACGCTGCAGGGCAAGACCAAGGCGGTCGACCTCATCGATGCCATGGTCGCCGCGGCCGACTCCAAGGTCAGCGACGAGGACGTCAAGGTGATCGAGCGCTCGGCGTGCCCGACCTGCGGCTCCTGCTCGGGCATGTTCACTGCCAACTCGATGAACTGCCTGACCGAGGCGCTGGGCCTGGCGCTGCCCGGCAACGGCACGGTGGTCGCAACCCACGCCGACCGCAAGCGCCTGTTCGTCGAGGCCGGCCATACCATCGTCGATATCGTGCGCCGCTACTATGAGCAGGACGACGCCTCGGTGCTGCCGCGCAACGTCGCGAACTTCAAGGCGTTCGAGAACGCGATGACGCTCGACATCGCGATGGGCGGCTCGACCAACACCGTGCTGCATCTGCTCGCCGCCGCTCATGAAGGCGAGGTGAAGTTCACCATGCAGGATATCGACCGGCTGTCGCGCCGCGTGCCCGTGCTCTGCAAGGTCGCTCCCTCGGTCGCCGACGTGCATGTCGAGGACGTGCACCGCGCCGGCGGCATCATGGGCATTCTGGGCGAGCTCGACCGTGCCGGCCTGATCGACACCTCGGTGTCGACCGTGCACGCGCCGACCATGAATGATGCGCTGGAGCGCTGGGACATCAAGCGCTCCAAGAGCGAGTCCGTGCGCACCTTCTTCCGTGCTTCGCCCGGCGGAATCCCGACCCAGGTCGCCTTCAGCCAGGAACGCCGCTACGACGAGCTCGATAGCGATCGCGAGAAGGGCGTGGTTCGTAACCTCGAGCACGCCTTCAGCAAGGATGGCGGGCTCGCCGTGCTCTACGGCAACCTCGCGCAGGACGGCTGCATCGTGAAGACCGCGGGCGTCGACTCTTCGATCCTGACATTCTCGGGTTCCGCGCGCGTGTTCGAAAGCCAGGACGCGGCCGTCGAAGGCATTCTGGGCGGCAAGGTCACGGCCGGCGAGATCGTGGTCATCATCTACGAAGGCCCGCGCGGCGGTCCCGGCATGCAGGAAATGCTGTATCCGACCAGCTATCTGAAATCGATGGGCCTCGGTAAAGCCTGTGCGCTCGTCACCGACGGACGCTTCTCCGGTGGTTCGTCTGGCCTGTCGATCGGCCATCTCTCGCCGGAAGCGGCCGAAGGCGGCAACATCGGTCTCGTCCGCACCGGCGATCGTATCGCCATCGACATCCCGAACCGCAGCATCAACCTCGAAGTCTCCGACGAGGAGCTCGCCAATCGCCGCGCGGCGGAGGAGGCGAAGGGCGATGCCGCCTGGCAGCCCGCTCCGCGCAAGCGCAACGTCTCCACCGCGCTGCAGGCCTACGCTGCGCTCACGACGAGTGCTGCGCGCGGCGCCGTGCGCGAAGTGAAGCGGCGCACGAAGTAGCCGCGACTTTGCGCAGGCGCGATCGCGAACCTCGCGGTCACGCGACGTGCATGGTCAACAAATTCTGAACGGCCGGCGAAAGCCGGCCGTTCGCATTAAGGATGCCCCGACGAACTTCGGCAGCTCTGGATTTTGCGGCGTATACTGCTTGCGACCTTCGCAAATCCATTTTGGGCAACTGGGGCGCCACCACAATGTCTCGTACTCTTGCTGTCGTTTTCTCGACAGTCGTCGCCGCGATCTCGATGACGACTGCTGCCTCCGCCGGCTGTTATAATTGTTACGCGCCGCCGCAGCCGTGCACGACCTGCTATCAGCAGCAATACGTCGCGCCGCAATACCGCACCGTCGAGGAGAACGTGATGGTGTCGCCCGGTGCGACCGTCGCGCATCGCACGCCGGCGCAGTATCGCACCGTGATGGTGCCGCGGACCGTGATGGTGGCGCCGCCGGGCGTCCAGTACGAGCGCATCCCGCCGCAATACGCCACGCGCCAGCGCACCGAGATGGTCTCGCCGGGCTATTCCTATTACGCGCCGGTGCAGCCGAGCTGCGGCCATTGCGGCTACTGAGCCGACGCAACAAGAGACGAACGCAACAAACAGACTTCGCGCGGTGCCCCAAAAGGGCGCCGCGTTTTCTTGTGCGAGCGAGGCCCGGAAATGGAGTCGAATCCAACCGGGCCTCGCGACCGGCGACGCCCTGGGAGGTGTCGCCAGTCCTCACCGAGGTTAAAGCACCACACTGACGCTCGCCTGACAGGTCCCGTTCCCGCGAAAAGGAAGGACGGGTGCCGCGAGCGGTCCAACTTCGCGTTGCCTTGCATGGCGGACTACGTTAAGCGACTGCCATTCTGGACTTGGAAGGGTGGCCGAGTGGTTTAAGGCACCGGTCTTGAAAACCGGCGTGCCCGCAAGGGTACCGTGGGTTCGAATCCCACCCCTTCCGCCAGAATCCATGGATAACTGCTTGATATTATAAGTCTATTTGGAAATACCGGCATCCCGTTCCTAATCTGATTCCTAAACCATCGCGCCTCTAGGGGGCACGCCCCATCAACGCCAGCGCGGCGACTCACACTGTAAAAGCCGACAGGCCGGGGAGCGCGTTGTCGACGAATTTAGTGTACTGCTGCGAAAAATAAAAAAAGCAGTTTCAGACGGTTTCGCTATTGTCAATGGCGATTTTGGCGGCCATATTGGCCACACCTGAGCGACTCAGTCGCAAGCACGATCGGCCCACTGGGCAGCGAGTGCTATCGGTTTCCTCGACGCAGCCAAGGACCCCACAGGGGCTGGTTCCGGCGTCCGACCGAAATCAAACTTTCCCATGTCCATGAATCCGTCCTCGGACGAGCCTTGTCTCGTCTCGCTTAAGACCGCGTGCGCACTCACAAGTCTGAGCCGCACGATGTTGAACCGCTACCGCGCCGAGGGACGATTCCCCGCGGCCGTGCCGCTTGGCGACAAGCGTATCGCGTTCGTTAAGTCCGAGGTCTCGGAATGGATCGTCGCTCGCATTGCTGCGCGTGCCGCCAACGATAACACCCGCAAGGGGGTGGCGGCGTGACGGCTGACATCAATGAACTGCGCGCTCGGGCCAAGGCGCTTGGGTACTCTAAGATCGACAAGCACGGGACCGAGTACTGGTTGATCGGAATAGATGGTGAGCGCACCGGCGTTGAGGGGCTGGATGGCGTTGCGGGCCATCTTGACGACGTGGAGGCAATCCAGGGTGGCGCGGTCAGGGTCATCACCACGGCCTGCGGCGTGCCCAAGTATGCGCACGATAAGGATGGCCCGGTTTCCCTTGATGATCCGCGTGTGATCGAGTTGCTCGGCGCTGAGTGCGGGACCGCGCCCGACTTCGACGCGATGAGCGACAAGGAACTGGCCTTGCATGATCATCGTGTGGGCAACGTTGGCATGAATGCCGATCAACACAAGCGGCTCGAACGTGCCTACGTGCGCCTTCGTAAGAAGGCGGAAGGCGCACAAATATTCTCTCTTTCGGGCCGCCGCCTTGCGACGGAGACACTATCTATCCAGGCAATCGACGACATCCATATCCTTCCAGGCCGGCGTACGCTGGACGAGAACACCGTAGTCAACTTGATGCGGTCGATTGAACGCATCGGATTACAGTCACCGCCGTCCATCCGCTTCGCAACCGTGATGATTGACGGCGAGGAGTGCGACGGCTGGCCGGTTCTCGTCGCCGGCCGCCACCGACTTGAGGCAATGCGCCGCCTTGGACATATGTGGATCACATGCGTCGCGCTCAACATCAGCGACATCGCAGCCGAGCTTACTGAGATATCCGAGAACCTTCATCGCGCCGAATTGACTGCCCTTCAGCGAGACGAGCAGATCGCCCGTTGGATCGAATTGACCACCATCAAGCCCGAGATATCAGGTGACGATGCTAAACCCGTGCAGCTTGCGCAGGTTTCCGGTGGGCGCGGCAATAAGGGCGGCCTCAGCGAAGCGTCCCGAGAACTTGGTGTTGAGCGTACCGACGCGGTTCGCGCGATGAAGGTAGCCGCCCTGTCACCGGAGGCAAAGGCGGCAGCCAAAGAAGCCGGCCTCGATGATAACAGGTCTGCACTGCTAGCCGCTGCCAGGGCTGACACTCCGAGCGGGCAAGTCGTAGCCATCAAGGGTTGGAGGCAGAAAAAAGCCGAGGCATCGTCGGTGGCGGCGCTTACGACGGTAGTGACCGGTGTGATGGATGCAGCAACGAGCAGCACGATGTTGCTGCAGAGGCGGCTCACCAAAGCTAAAGAGCAGCTTGAGGAGAAGGAAGGCCAGCGGCAGTCCCAAGAGAGTAGGGCGGAGATTGCTGTCAAGCAGGTGAGGGATGCAACCAGCCGCGCCATGTTTGCTGAGGCCGATAAAGAGCGGCTGCAAGCCGAGGTCGACCGGCTGACAGAGGAGAACGCCGCGCTCCGCACTGTCAATGATGAGGCCGACGCTCGGTATCGTGAGCTATTGGCGTTCGTGAACGAGGCGGACCGCGAAACCTTTATGGCACAGCAGCAAGCCGCCTAGCTCGCTCAGCCCGCCCGCCGAGCGCCCCCTGCCTTTTGCCTGTCTCGGCCGTATCTACTTCTGAGCAGTGAGTGCAGCCAGAAACTCGGACTAGTTCATAACAACCAACCGGAGGCCCTCAGTAACCATGCGCGGTAGGCCGCAAGCGCGCTGATCTGTCCAGTTAACGGTTAGACCTCGTCGGACTCTTCGGTTTTCGGCTTGATCATCGCAGCG